>NZ_QKZD01000031.1:0-1286 GCF_003253945.1 Pseudomonas sp. 2848 | reverse complement strand
GCTTGTGTCTTGAAAGGCTCTTAGACTGAAGGGGTGAGAGCGGTGGATGGCAGACTGCAAGCCGGCGGTGCCCTAGAGCACGTGTGGGAGCATAGTCGCCATCCACCCCTCACTCTGACCTGAAGCCCGAACAGTTGGATGAGGTGCGAGCTCGAAATCACAAGCGTGGGATAGGTCAGAGCGCTCTCACTTCCCAGTGTAAGAGGGCTTGGCCATGATTTCCTGTTTCGTTGGTATCGATGTTTCGAAAGCGACCCTGGACGTGGGGTTCTGGCCTGAACTTTCCAAGCCATTCCAGCTGAGGAATGACCCTGAGGGGATTGCCCAGCTGATTGCCTGCTTGAACGAGCTTGAGGTCGAGCGGATCGTGCTCGAGGCTACGGGGGGCTATGAGAAAGCGGTTTTCAAGGCGTTACGCATCGCTGATTTGGATGTGGTCCGCGTCAACCCCAAACGCTCTCATGACTATGCCCAAGCAATAGGTCAACTGGCCAAAACCGACAGGATCGATGCCTTGATGCTGGCCAAGTTTGCTCAGCATCTTGCATCCCCATCAAAGATCGAGCCCAGTCAGGCACGTGATGAGCTGAGCGAGCTGGTCAAGCTACGGGATCAGATCGTTGAGCATCGCGACGATGACAGACGTCGAATCAAGCAAGCGACTTCCCCTGTAGCAATCACCTTCTTCACTGAGCACATTGCGTCTCTCAACGCTCAGATCAAGGCATTGGACAAACACCTTGCGCAGGCCTCAAAGGCGCTGAACAGCGAGAAAGCCAAGCACTTGGCATCAGTCAAAGGCGTAGGCCTGATTACGACTGCCAAGCTGATGGCCTACTTGCCCGAGCTGGGCACGCTGAGCGGACGGAAGATCACCGCCCTGGTGGGGCTGGCGCCCTACAACAAGGACAGTGGGAGCAAGAGCGGCCCACGCAAGATCGAGGGCGGGCGCTACAAAGTTCGTGGCGTTATCTACATGGCGGCTTGGGTGATGATCAGGCACGTCCCTGAGTTCAAGACCCGGTATGACGCACTGGTAGCGCGTGGTAAGCGCCCCAAAGTAGCCGTGGTGGCTTGCATGCGCGTGTTGCTGGTGCGGCTGAATGCCATGCTGAGGGACGGTACGCCATGGAAGGACCATAAAACCCAGGCGCCCGCAGCCTGACATTTCTCAGAGGTAGTTACTGATAGCGGGCTTCGCCAGCGACTCCATCTGGAGGGAGTCGCTGGCGAAGCTATGTCTGAAAGGATCTTTCTAAAAAAATCCCCTCAAGACAGTTGCTCCC
>NZ_QKZD01000030.1:0-1305 GCF_003253945.1 Pseudomonas sp. 2848 | reverse complement strand
TGTACGGATCACCCACATGGGTTACACAAAAGTTCACTCACATAGGTGACAACACCTTGAGCGTTACATAACCATCAGTGGCATCCCGCACATCGACCCTGCCAAGGATGATGGGACCGAAAATAACATCCCAGACGCCATCCCCAACCTGCTCCAGTCCAATGGTCTGGTGCTTGAGCACATAACCTACGTAGATCCTCAAGCCCCGGCGATTGATGATGCCGGAGCTATCAGCCGGCAAGCTCTCGATATGACTGGGATAGGTCATTTCGGGGAGCTTTTCAGGGAATGGGCGTGGAGATGGCTGGTAGCAAGACGCCGGTGTTTTCTGCTTCAGCGCTTCATGCAAGCGCTCGTGATTGTAGTGCTGCCGAAAGCGATCAAAGTGCCGTTGTTGAGCCTCCCAGGCCACTGCCGGCGGCGATGGGAGCGTGCTTTTGAGCGTTCGATGCATGCGCTCGTGGCGGCCATTCTGTTCAGGCCGACCAGGCGCAATGCGCTCGGGAATGATGCCTAGACGCAGCCACCAGATCGACAGCTGAGAAAGTCCCGCACGCCCCTTACTGGCAAACGGCACACCGTTATCGGTACGAATCCGCTCAGGCAAGCCATTCTCTCGGAACACTTGGGTGAAAACGGCCTGGGTTTCCAGCAGGTTGGTATTGGGCATGCTGTGGCAGGCGAGGAGGAAACGACTGGCGTGATCCATGATCGTCAGCGGATAGCACCAGACGCCTGCACCTGTCAGAAATTGACCTTTGTAGTCCGCACTGAACAGCTGGTTAGGCGACTCGGCCTTCTCCAGTGGCTTGGGATAGACCGCTACACGCTGACGTAAGCGGCGTGGTTTGACCAATTCGGCTTTCTTGAGGATGTTGTAGATCGCTGTCTTCGAGGGCGGCGCCTGATCAGGGAAACGCTCCTGCAGCGCAGCCTGGATCTTTTTCGGCCCCGGTTCCGTTTCGCCTCGACTGCGCAATTCGATGATGGCTTCGCGAACTGCGGCGGGTACGACCCAATCTTGGTTCAACCGGCGGCGGCTGCGTTCTTCCAGCCCCGAAGGCCCCTCTTTCTCATATCGCTCGACCCATTTGTAGCCGGTCTTTCGGCTGATCTCGTAGGCCTGGCACAGGGCACTGAAGCTGGGCGGCCCCTGCAGGTAATCCGCGATGAAAAGCATTTTAAGGTCCATAGGTTTCAGCTCTCGCCAAGGCATGGTCAGATCCTCGAAAACCGACCCTGCCAGTTAAAGACTGTTACCTATGTGCGTGAACTGATTTGTAACCCATGTGGGTGAGTCATACC
>NZ_QKZD01000029.1:0-2046 GCF_003253945.1 Pseudomonas sp. 2848 | reverse complement strand
GCCGGCGGCAGGTGCAGCACCGCCCCGGCGCACAGCGCCGGCCAGGCCTCCCAGGCCATGGCGTCGAAGCCGAAGCCGGCGACGCTGGAGGTGTGACTGCCGGCGCCCAGTTCGAAGGCCTGGCAATGCCAGTGGACCAGGTTAGCCAGGGTGCGGTGCTCGACCATCACCCCCTTGGGTTGGCCGGTGGAGCCGGAGGTGTAGATCACATAGGCCAGCTGATGCTCGTCCAGGCCCTGGACAACCGGATTGTCATCGGCCTGGTCCAGCCAGTCATCGCCATCCAGCGCCACCTTGGCCACCGCGCCCACCAGCGACTCAGTGCTCGATTCGACCAGCACCAGCGTCGGCGCACTGTCACTGAGCAGATAACCAATGCGCTCCACCGGATAGCCCGGATCGACCGGCACATAGGCCGCGCCGGCCTTGAGCACGGCCAGCATCGCCACCAGCCGCTGCGGACCGCGCGGCAGGCACAGCGCCACGCGGTCGCCCAGTGCCACGCCACGCTTGATCAGGTAGTGGGCCAGGCGATTGGCGCGCTGGTTCAGCTCGCCATGGCTCAGGCTCACCTCGCCCTGTACCACGGCCAGCGCCTCGGGCGCCTGGGCCTCGACCAGCGCATGCACGGTGTGCCCTTGCGGATAATCGACGGCAGTGGCGTTGAAGCCCTCCACCACCTGGCGCAAAGCCTCGTCATCCAGCATCGGCAGATGATCGACTCCCTGGCCCGGCGCCCGCTCCAGCGCCTGCAACAGTTGGCCTAGCGTATTGGCCATCCACGTGCCGACCTGCGCCGCAGGCAATCCCTCGGCGGCCAGCACGCTCAGCGAGAAACCCTCGCCCAGGTCATCGACGCTCAGGGTCAACGGGTAGTTGCTGCGCTCCTCGCCGCCCAGCAGGCGCACACCCTGCCAGATACCTTCACCGTCCCGGGCCGCCTCGGCGCTGTGCCGGTAGTTGAGCAAGGCACTGAACAACGGCGCCGAAGCCGCCACGCCGCTGCAACGCTGGGCCAGCGCCAAGGGCGCATGCTCGTGACCGAGCAGGGCCGACAAGCGCTGATGAGTGACGCGCACGGCCTGCTCCACCGGCAGCGCGGTGTCCACCCGCAGTGGCAGGGTGTTGATGAACATGCCCAGGGCGCGGTCGGCGCCCTCGCCGGCTTGCAGGCGGCCCATCAATACGGTGCCGAACACCACATCGCGACGCCCTGCCAGCACACCCACCACCCGGGCCCAGGCCAGGTGCACCAGGCTCGCGGCGCTGACGCCACGCTGCCGGGCCTGCTCGCGCAGGCCTTGGGCCAGGGCGTCAGGCAGCATCAGGGCGGCATGCTCGACCCGTCCGCCATCGCCCTGCACATCGGCCAGGCCAAAGGGCAGGGTCGGTTCTTCGACATCCCCCAACTGGGCGCGGAAGAACGCCTCATGGCTGGCCTGATCGTCGCCCAGGCAGACCTGGGCGACATAATTGCGATACGGCACCGCGGCAGGCAGCGTGGCGCCACGCCCGTCCAGCAGCACCTGCATCTCCTCGCCGACCACGGCCATCGCGGCGTGGTCGAGGGTCAGGTGGTGGAACTGCAACAGCGCCACCCACTCGCCCTGGCGCGGATCCTCGGCATAGACCAGCCGCAGCAAGGGTGCCCGGGTCAGGTCCAGACGCTGCTGGCGGGCATCGAAACGCGCCAGCAACTGCTCGATCACTGACTCCTCACCCAGGCCGGTGACTTCGCTGAGCGCCAGGTTGGCCTGGCGCCAGACCACCTGCACCGGCTCCGCCAGGCCTTCCCAGACCACCGAAGTGCGCAGGATGTCGTGGCGGTCGATGACCTGTTGCAAGGCCGTTGCCCAGCTACGCAGGCGCTCGAGGCTGTCAAAGGCCAGACGCGACTGCAGCAGGTACGGATCGCCCTGCTCGGCGCTCAGGTGGTGATAGAGGATGCCCGCCTGCAACGGCGCCAGCGGGTAGATCTCCTGCACGTTGGCGGCGCCGCCCGGCACGCCGGCGACGATGCGGTCGATGCTGGCCTGGTCCAGTTCG
>NZ_QKZD01000028.1:0-2198 GCF_003253945.1 Pseudomonas sp. 2848 | reverse complement strand
GGCCTGGCTGCCGACGTGCGCGTGCTGTTCGCCCAGCCGACCCTGGCCGCGCTGGCAGCGGCGGTGGGCGCTGGACGAGAGGTGGCCGTACCCGAGAACCGTGTCCCCCACGATGCGACCCGTATCACCCCAGAGATGCTCAGCCTGATCGAACTGGACCAGGCCAGCATCGACCGCATCGTCGCCGGCGTGCCGGGCGGCGCCGCCAACGTGCAGGAGATCTACCCGCTGGCGCCGTTGCAGGAAGGCATCCTCTATCACCACCTGAGTGCGGAGCAGGGTGATCCCTATCTGCTGCAGACCCGCCTGGCTTTCGACAGCCTGGAGCGGCTGCAAGCCTGTGCCGGTGCCTTGCAACAGGTCATCGACCGCCACGATATCTTGCGCACTTCGGTGGTCTGGGAAGGTTTGGCGGAGCCGGTGCAGGTGGTCTGGCGCCAAGCCCGCCTGGACGTGCACGAAGTCACTGGGCTGGGCGAGGAGGCGGTGATCGAGCGCCTGCACGATCATTTCGACGCACGTTCGCAGCGCCTGGACCTGACCCAGGCGCCACTGCTGCGCCTGACCTACGCCATGGACCCGGCCGGGCAGCGCGTGGTCGCCGTCCTGCACTTCCATCACCTGGCCCTGGACCACACGGCGATGGAGGTCATTGTCCATGAAATGCAGGCGTTGCTGTCTGGGCGCCAGCACCTGCTGAGTCCTCCTGTGCCGTACCGCACCTACGTGGCCCAGGTGCGCCTGGGCGCCGCGCAGGCGGGGCACGAAACGTTCTTCCGCGACATGCTCGGCGATGTCGAGGAGCCGACCCTGCCCATGGGCCTGGCCGATGTGCAGGGCGACGGGCGTGATATCGAGGAAGCCCGCCTGCCACTGGACCTGGCCTTGTCGCGCCGGGTGCGCGAACAGGCGCGGGCGCAGGGTGTCAGCGCCGCGAGCCTGATGCACCTGGCCTGGGCCCGCGTGGTGGGCGTGCTGGCGGGGCGTCACGACGTGGTGTTCGGCACCGTGCTGATGGGCCGCCTGCAGGGCGGCGAGGGCGCCGACCGTGCGTTGGGCGTGTTCATCAATACCTTGCCGTTGCGCATCGACACGGCCAAGGGGGCCAGTGACGCGGTGCGGCTTACCCACCAGCGGCTGTCGGCGCTGCTTGGCCATGAGCACGCGTCGCTGGCCTTGGCCCAGCGTTGCAGTGGCGTGGCGGCCTCGTCGCCGTTGTTCAGTGCGTTGCTCAACTACCGTCACAGCCCGGTTGATGTGACCGCGGCTGATAGCGACAGCTTCCAGGGCATGCATCAGCTGGGCGGCGAGGAGCGCAGCAACTATCCGTTGACCCTGAGCGTGGATGACCACGGCGAAGGCTTCACCTTCAGTGTGCTGGCCCTGTTGGGTATCGGCGCCGAGCGGGTCGCGGGCTGGATGAACTCGGCGGTGGCCGGGCTGGTCCTGGCGTTGGAGCAAGATGGCGCGGTGCAGGTCGACACATTGCCCATCCTCGATCACACAGCGCAGGTCCAAGTGCTCGAAGGCTTCAATGCCACGGCTGCGAGCTACCCGAAAGGCCACACCGTGCATGCGCTGGTCGAGGCCCAGGCGCCCGAGGCGCTGGCCGTGGTACAGGGCGAGGTGAGCCTGAGCCATGGCGAGCTGAACCAGCGCGCCAATCGTCTGGCCCATTACCTGATCAAGCGTGGCGTGGTCCTGGGGGATCGCGTGGCGCTGTGCCTGCCGCGCGGTCCGCAGCGGCTGGTGGCGATGCTGGCCGTGCTCAAGGCCGGCGCGGCCTATGTGCCGGTCGATCCGGGTTATCCGGCGGAGCGTATTGCCTATCTGCTCAGTGACAGTGCGCCGACGCTGGTGCTGGTCGAATCGAGCACTGAGTCGCTGGTGGGCGAGGTGGCCAAGGTTGCGCTGGATGGCGATGACTGGGCTTATGAAGCCGACAGCAACCCCGTCGTTACCGGCCTGGACGAGCATCAGCTGGCCTATGTGATCTACACCTCCGGTTCCACCGGCCAGCCCAAGGGAGTAATGGTCGAGCACCGCACCCTGGCTAACCTGGTCCACTGGCATTGCCAGGCCTTCGACCTGGGCGCCGGCAGCCACACCTCCAGCGTCGCCGGCTTCGGCTTCGACGCCATGGCCTGGGAGGCCTGGCCGGCGCTGTGCGCCGGGGCGGTGCTGCACCTGCCGCCGGC
>NZ_QKZD01000027.1:0-2983 GCF_003253945.1 Pseudomonas sp. 2848 | reverse complement strand
ACAAGCTGGTTATCTTGTACTGAATACATAGGTGCAAGAGGCGAACCAGGGGAACTGAAACATCTAAGTACCCTGAGGAAAAGAAATCAACCGAGATTCCCTTAGTAGTGGCGAGCGAACGGGGACCAGCCCTTAAGCTGGTTTGAGATTAGTGGAACGCTCTGGAAAGTGCGGCCATAGTGGGTGATAGCCCCGTACACGAAAATCTCTTGCCAGTGAAATCGAGTAGGACGGAGCACGAGAAACTTTGTCTGAACATGGGGGGACCATCCTCCAAGGCTAAATACTACTGACTGACCGATAGTGAACCAGTACCGTGAGGGAAAGGCGAAAAGAACCCCGGAGAGGGGAGTGAAATAGAACCTGAAACCGTATGCGTACAAGCAGTGGGAGCCTACTTTGTTAGGTGACTGCGTACCTTTTGTATAATGGGTCAGCGACTTATATTCAGTGGCGAGCTTAACCGAATAGGGGAGGCGTAGCGAAAGCGAGTCTTAATAGGGCGCTTTAGTCGCTGGGTATAGACCCGAAACCGGGCGATCTATCCATGGGCAGGTTGAAGGTTAGGTAACACTGACTGGAGGACCGAACCGACTACCGTTGAAAAGTTAGCGGATGACCTGTGGATCGGAGTGAAAGGCTAATCAAGCTCGGAGATAGCTGGTTCTCCTCGAAAGCTATTTAGGTAGCGCCTCATGTATCACTGTAGGGGGTAGAGCACTGTTTCGGCTAGGGGGTCATCCCGACTTACCAAACCGATGCAAACTCCGAATACCTACAAGTGCCGAGCATGGGAGACACACGGCGGGTGCTAACGTCCGTCGTGAAAAGGGAAACAACCCAGACCGTCAGCTAAGGTCCCAAAGTCATGGTTAAGTGGGAAACGATGTGGGAAGGCTTAGACAGCTAGGAGGTTGGCTTAGAAGCAGCCACCCTTTAAAGAAAGCGTAATAGCTCACTAGTCGAGTCGGCCTGCGCGGAAGATGTAACGGGGCTCAAACCATGCACCGAAGCTACGGGTATCATCTTATGATGATGCGGTAGAGGAGCGTTCTGTAAGCCTGTGAAGGTGAGTTGAGAAGCTTGCTGGAGGTATCAGAAGTGCGAATGCTGACATGAGTAACGACAATGCGAGTGAAAAACTCGCACGCCGAAAGACCAAGGTTTCCTGCGCAACGTTAATCGACGCAGGGTTAGTCGGTCCCTAAGGCGAGGCTGAAAAGCGTAGTCGATGGAAAACAGGTTAATATTCCTGTACTTCCAGTTATTGCGATGGAGGGACGGAGAAGGCTAGGCCAGCTTGGCGTTGGTTGTCCAAGTTTAAGGTGGTAGGCTGAGATCTTAGGCAAATCCGGGATCTCAAGGCCGAGAGCTGATGACGAGTGCTCATTAGAGCGCGAAGTGGTTGATGCCATGCTTCCAAGAAAAGCTCCTAAGCTTCAGATAACTGGGAACCGTACCCCAAACCGACACAGGTGGTTAGGTAGAGAATACCAAGGCGCTTGAGAGAACTCGGGTGAAGGAACTAGGCAAAATGGCACCGTAACTTCGGGAGAAGGTGCGCCGGTGAGGGTGAAGCACTTGCTGCGTAAGCCCACGCCGGTCGAAGATACCAGGCCGCTGCGACTGTTTATTAAAAACACAGCACTCTGCAAACACGAAAGTGGACGTATAGGGTGTGACGCCTGCCCGGTGCCGGAAGGTTAATTGATGGGGTTAGCGCAAGCGAAGCTCTTGATCGAAGCCCCGGTAAACGGCGGCCGTAACTATAACGGTCCTAAGGTAGCGAAATTCCTTGTCGGGTAAGTTCCGACCTGCACGAATGGCGTAACGATGGCGGCGCTGTCTCCACCCGAGACTCAGTGAAATTGAAATCGCTGTGAAGATGCAGTGTATCCGCGGCTAGACGGAAAGACCCCGTGAACCTTTACTATAGCTTTGCACTGGACTTTGAGCTTGCTTGTGTAGGATAGGTGGGAGGCTTTGAAGTGGGGACGCCAGTTCTCATGGAGCCATCCTTGAAATACCACCCTGGCAACCTTGAGGTTCTAACTCAGGTCCGTTATCCGGATCGAGGACAGTGTATGGTGGGTAGTTTGACTGGGGCGGTCTCCTCCCAAAGAGTAACGGAGGAGTACGAAGGTGCGCTCAGACCGGTCGGAAATCGGTCGTAGAGTATAAAGGCAAAAGCGCGCTTGACTGCGAGACACACACGTCGAGCAGGTACGAAAGTAGGTCTTAGTGATCCGGTGGTTCTGTATGGAAGGGCCATCGCTCAACGGATAAAAGGTACTCCGGGGATAACAGGCTGATACCGCCCAAGAGTTCATATCGACGGCGGTGTTTGGCACCTCGATGTCGGCTCATCACATCCTGGGGCTGAAGCCGGTCCCAAGGGTATGGCTGTTCGCCATTTAAAGTGGTACGCGAGCTGGGTTTAGAACGTCGTGAGACAGTTCGGTCCCTATCTGCCGTGGACGTTTGAGATTTGAGAGGGGCTGCTCCTAGTACGAGAGGACCGGAGTGGACGAACCTCTGGTGTTCCGGTTGTCACGCCAGTGGCATTGCCGGGTAGCTATGTTCGGAAGAGATAACCGCTGAAAGCATCTAAGCGGGAAACTTGCCTCAAGATGAGATCTCACTGGAGCCTTGAGCTCCCTGAAGGGCCGTCGAAGACTACGACGTTGATAGGTTGGGTGTGTAAGCGCTGTGAGGCGTTGAGCTAACCAATACTAATTGCCCGTGAGGCTTGACCATATAACACCCAAGCAATTTGCGCTGAGGCCAAATTGTGGTGGTGAAGACGAAACGAACCGAAAGTTCGCGACGAACCACACATATCGCATATCCGAATTGGCTGGCATGTCTGCAAGGACGTACTGGCAACCGAATTTCTTGACGACCATAGAGCATTGGAACCACCTGATCCCATCCCGAACTCAGCAGTGAAACGATGCATCGCCGATGGTAGTGTGGGGTTTCC
>NZ_QKZD01000026.1:0-8513 GCF_003253945.1 Pseudomonas sp. 2848 | reverse complement strand
GGTGCAGCCAGCCAGGCCCCCGCCATTACCGTGGCGGATCGCAACCAGCCGCTGGTGCTGTCGTACGCCCAGCAGCGTCAGTGGTTCCTCTGGCAGCTGGAACCGGGCAGTGCCGCCTACAACATCCCGTCGGCCCTGCGCTTGAAGGGCGAACTGGATATCGAGGCACTGCGCAGCAGCTTCGCCGCGCTGATCGCCCGTCACGAAACCCTGCGCACCACCTTCCGCCAGCAGGGCGACAGTGCCGAGCAGGTGGTGCATGCGCGGCTGGAAACGCCGCTGGACATCACCACGGCAGGCCTGGACGAAGCCGGCGTGCAGGCCTGGGTCGAGACCCAGGTGCGCCAGTCGTTCGACCTGCAACACGGCCCGTTGCTGCGCGCCCGCCTGCTGCGCCTGGGCGCCGACGAGCATGTGCTGGTACTGGTGCTGCACCATATCGTTGCTGACGGCTGGTCGATGCCGATCCTGGTCGACGAACTGGTGCGCGGCTATGAAAGCCACCTGCAAGGCCAGGCCCCGCAACTGCCGGCGCTGGCCTTCCAGTACGCCGACTACGCGGCCTGGCAGCGTCAGTGGATGGAAGCCGGCGAACAACAGCGCCAGCTCGACTACTGGCAGGCGCGCCTGGGCAGCACCCAGCCGATCCTCGAACTGGCCACCGATCGCCCGCGCCCTGTGGTGCAGCAATATGAGGGTGCGCGCCTGCCGGTGGACCTTGAGCCAAGCCTGGTTGCCCAGCTCAAGACGCTGGCCGGGCAGCATGACGTGACCCTGTTCATGCTCCTGCTGGCCTCGTTCCAGGCCTTGCTGCATCGCCACAGCGGCCAGTCGGACATCCGTGTCGGCGTGCCGGTGGCCAACCGCACCCGGGCCGAGACCGAAGGCCTGATCGGCTTCTTCGTCAACACCCAGGTGCTGGATGCGCGCTTCCAGCCGCAGATTCGTTTCGACGAACTGCTGCAACAGGTCAAGCACACCGCCCTGGGCGCCCAGGCGCATCAGGAGCTGCCCTTCGAGCAATTGGTCGAAGCCCTGCAGCCCGAGCGCAGCCTGAGCCACAGCCCGCTGTTCCAGGTGATGTTCAACCACCAGACCCAGGTGCTGGGTGAATCCCGCGTACTTGCGGGCCTCAGCCTGCAGGGGCTGGTGTCGGACAAGCAGACCGCACAGTTCGACCTGACCCTGGACACTGCCGAACACGAAGGCGGCCTGAGCGCGACCCTGACCTACGCTACCAGCCTGTTCGAGCCGGCGACCGTAGCGCGCATGGCCGAGCACTGGCGCAACCTGTTGCAGGGCATCTGCCAGGACGCCGGGCAGCGCGTCGCCGAACTGCCGTTGCTGAGCCGCGAGGAGCGCGAACGCACCTTGTACGCCTGGAACGACAGCGCCGCCGACTACCCGCGCGGGCAGACCGTCCAGCAGTTGATCGAGGCACAGGCTGCCCGCACGCCGCAGGCCGTCGCCGCGGTGCTGGGCGAGCAGTCGCTGAGCTACGCGCAACTGAACCAGCGCGCCAACGCCCTGGCCCACCACCTGCGAAGCCTGGGCGTCGGCCCCGATGTGCTGGTGGGGATCGCGGTGGCGCGCAGCCTGGACATGCTCGTCGGCCTGCTGGCGGTGCTCAAGGCCGGTGGCGCCTACGTGCCGCTGGACCCGCAGTTCCCCGAGGACCGCCTGGCCTACATGATGGAGGACAGCGGCATTGCGCTGCTGCTGACTCAGTCCAGCCTGGTGCAACGCCTGCCGGTCCCGCCGCAGGTGCGCTGCCTGTGCCTGGACCAGGCGCTGCCGGGCGAGTACAGCCAGGACAACCCGCGTCCGCTGGCACACCCGGAAAACCTCGCCTATGTGATCTACACCTCCGGCTCCACCGGCAAGCCCAAGGGCGTGACCATCCGCCACGACGCGCTGGTCAACTTCCTCTGCAGCATGGCGCGCCAGCCGGGTATCGATGCTCATGACAAGGTGCTGTCGCTGACCTCGCTGTCGTTCGACATCGCCGGCCTCGAGCTGTACCTGCCGTTGCTGCGCGGTGCCTGCGTGGTGCTGCTGGGCGAACAGGTGAACAAGGACCCGCAGGCATTGCTGGCGGTGATCCAGGCCCAGGCGGTCAGCGTCGTCCAGGCCACCCCGTCGACCTGGCGCATGCTGCTGGACGCCGCGGCGCCCGGCGCCTTTGCCGGCAAGAAGGTACTGTGCGGCGGCGAGGCGCTGAGCGCCGAGCTGGCCCAGCGCCTGATCGCCCAGGCCGGTCATGTGTGGAACGTGTACGGCCCGACCGAGACCACCATCTGGTCGGCCTGCCATTACCTGACCGGCAGCGACGACGTGTGGCTGGGGCGGCCATTGGCCAACACCCGCCTGCACGTGGTCAGCGGTGAGCTCGACGTGCTGCCGCAAGGTGCGCGTGGCGAGTTGCTGATCGGCGGTGACGGCTTGGCGCGGGGCTACCACAACCGCCCGGGCCTGACCGCCGAGCGTTTCGTCCCGGACCCGTTCGCCAGCGAGCCGGGCGCGCGCCTGTATCGCACCGGCGACCTGACCCGCTACCGCGAGGACGGGGTGATCGAGTACGTCGGGCGCCTGGACCACCAGGTGAAGATCCGTGGCTTCCGTATCGAACTGGGCGAAATCGAGGAGCGCCTGTTGTTGCACCCGGCGATCCGCGAGGCCGCGGTGATCGATATCGATGGCCCGGCCGGCAAGCAGCTGGCCGCCTACCTGGTGCTGCACGATGCGCAGCAAAGCGTGGAAGCGCTGCGCGGCGAGCTGCGTGCGCACCTGAAGGCCGGCCTGCCGGACTACATGGTGCCGAGCCATCTGGTCGGCCTGACGCGAATGCCGCAGACCCCCAACGGCAAGCTCGACCGCAAGGCCCTGCCGCTGCCAGATGCCAGCCAGTTGCAGGCAGCCCACGTGGCACCGGTCACGGAGCTGGAGCGCAAGCTGGCGGCGATCTGGGCCGAGGTGCTGCAGGTCGAGCGGGTGGGCCTGCAGGACAACTTCTTCGACCTCGGCGGGCACTCGCTGCTGATCGTCCAGGTGATCGGCCGGGTGCGCGAGCAACTGGGCGTCGACCTGAGCCTCAACGAGCTGTTCGAGCAGGCCACGCTGGCCGACTTCAGCCAGGTGGTGGAGCGCAAGTCGGGGCAGGTCGCCAACGCCCATGACGAGCTGACTAAATCCTTGGAGGCCTTGAAACGTCTTACTGCACAGGAAATAGATAATCTGATCGCTTAGCGGGAGACATTCAAAGTGCAAGAGCTGCTCGACTCCGTAAAGTCGCTGTCCACCAGGGAGCGCAAGGCATTGGCAGCCTTGCTCAAGCGCCAGGGTGTCAACCTCTACGGGGTCACCCCGATCTTCAGAAGGGAATCGGCGGACGGGGCAGCGCTTTCCTATGCACAACAGCGCCAGTGGTTCCTCTGGCAGCTCGACCCGCACAGCGCCGCCTATAACATCCCGGCGGCGCTGCGGCTCAAGGGCGCGCTGGATGTCGAGGCGTTGCAGCGCAGCTTCGACAGCCTGGTGGCGCGCCACGAAACCCTGCGCACCACCTTCCGCCAGGAAGGTGACGGCGCGCTGCAGATCGTCCATCCGCCAATGCCCGTGGCGCTGGCGGTGGAGCCCTTCGTGCCTGCGGATTCGACGGATCTGCAGGCAGCCATCCGCGCGCGCGTGGAGGCCGAGGTGCAGCAGTCGTTCGACCTGGAGCATGGTCCGTTGCTGCGGGTCAGGCTGCTGGTGCTGGGGCCTGAAGAGCATGTGCTGATCCTGACTGTGCACCATATCGTTTCCGATGGCTGGTCCACGCCGATCCTGGTGGACGAGCTGATCCGCCTGTACGAAGGCTTGCGCCTGGGCTCGCCGGTAACCCTGGCCGAGCTGCCGATCCAGTACGCCGACTACGCCCTGTGGCAGCGCGACTGGATGGAGGCGGGCGAGCAGGAGCGTCAGCTCGGTTACTGGCGCGAGCAGCTGGCGGGCGAGCAGCCGCTGCTGGAACTGCCTGTCGACCGCCCGCGGCCGTCGGTGCAGAACTTCCAGGGCGCACGCCTGGCCATCGATATCGATGCCTCCCTGGCGCAGGGGCTCAAGGCCCTGGCGCGCCAGCAGGGGGTAACCCTGTTCATGCTGTTGCTGGCCTCCTTCCAGACCCTGCTGCATCGCTACAGCGGGCAGGCCGACATCCGTGTCGGCGTGCCGGTGGCCAACCGTACCCGTGCCGAAACCCAAGGGCTGATCGGCTTCTTCGTCAACACCCAGGTGCTCAAGGCCGAGTTCGCGCCGCAGACCACCTTCGCCGCGTTGCTGCAGCAGGTGCGTGAAACCTCGCTGCAGGCCCAGGCGCACCAGGACCTGCCGTTCGAGCAACTGGTCGAGGCGCTGCAGCCCGAGCGCAGCATGAGCCACAACCCGTTGTTCCAGGTGCTGTTCAACCACCAGGCCGAAAGCCCGGGCATGGTCCGTGAGCTGGGCGGGCTGCAGGTCGAGGGCTTGAGCTGGGAAGGGCAGACCACCCAGTTCGACCTGATCCTCAACACGGCCGAGCACGAGGGTGGGCTGATTGCGGCGTTCACCTATGCCACCTCGCTGTTCGATGCGGTCACGGTCGAGCGCATCGGCCGGCATTGGCGCAACCTGTTGCAGGGCATCTGCGCGGATTACGCCCAGCGCGTGGCGCAGTTGCCGTTGCTCGATGCGGCAGAGCTGGGGGCGTGGACGGCCGATGTGCAGCGCTACCCAAGCTCCGAGTGCGCTCACGCGCTGATCGAGCAGCAGGCGGCGCGCACGCCTGAAGCGATCGCTGTGACCTTCGCCGGCCAGGCGTTGAGCTATGACCAGCTCAACCGCCGCGCCAACCGCCTGGCGCACAAGCTGCGCGCGCAGGGTGTGGGGCCGGATGTGCTGGTGGGCATCGCGGTGGAGCGTGGTTTCGAAATGATCGTCGGCTTGCTGGCGATTCTCAAGGCCGGGGGCGCCTATGTGCCGCTGGACCCGGAATACCCGCAGGATCGCCTGAGCTACATGATGGAAGACAGCGGCATTCAGTTGCTGCTGACTCAAGGCCATTTGCTGGCCGGGCTGCCGGTGCCAGCGCAGGTGAGCAGTCTGTCTCTCGAAGATGATCTGACTGGCTACAGTGACGAGAATCCGGAGCACCTGACCCAGCCGGATAACCTGGCCTATGTGATCTACACCTCGGGCTCGACCGGCAAGCCGAAAGGCACCTTGCTGCCGCACCACAATCTGCTGCGCCTGTTCAAGGCGACGGACGCCTGGTTTGGCTTTGGTGCGCAGGACGTGTGGACGCTGTTCCACTCGTACGCCTTCGACTTCTCGGTGTGGGAGATCTTCGGTGCGCTGCTGCACGGTGGTCGTCTGGTGATCGTGCCGCGTGAGGTGACCCGTTCGCCGGAGGACTTCCACCAGTTGCTGGTGGAGCAGGGCGTGACGGTGCTGAACCAGACCCCGTCGGCATTCAAACCGCTGATGCGCGTGGCCTGTGACAGTGCATCCGGCCTTGCGCTGCGCTATGTGATCTTCGGCGGCGAAGCCCTGGATGTGGCCGCGTTGCAGCCGTGGTTCGAGCGCTTCGGCGAGGATTGCGACAACCTGATCAACATGTACGGCATCACCGAGACCACGGTGCACGTGACCTACCGGCCGATCCGCTTCGCCGACACGCAACAGGCGGGCAGCCCGATCGGTGCGGCGATCCCGGACCTGTCGATGTACGTGCTGGACGCCGATTTCAACCCGGTGGCCAAGGGCTGCACCGGCGAGCTGCATGTCGGCCACGCCGGCCTGGCGCGGGGTTACCACAACCGCGCCTCGCTGACCGCCGAACGTTTCGTGCCGGACCCGTTTTCCAGTGAGGGCGGACGCCTGTACCGCACCGGCGACCTGGCGCGTTACCGCGAACAGGGCGTGATCGAGTACGTGGGCCGGATCGACCACCAGGTGAAGATCCGTGGCTTCCGTATCGAGCTGGGCGAGATCGAAGCGCGTCTGCAAGAACATGCGGCGGTGCGTGAAGTGCTGGTGCTGGATATCGACGGGGCAGGGGGCAAGCAACTGGCCGCCTACCTGATCGCCCAGGACGCGAATGCAGACCAGGCAACCCTGCGCGACATGCTGAAACAGCACCTGAAAGCCAACCTGCCGGACTACATGGTGCCGACGCATTTCCTGGTGCTGGACCAGTGGCCATTGACCGCCAACGGCAAGCTGGACCGCAAGGCCCTGCCCAAGCCGGATGCCAGCCAGCTGCAACAAGGCTACGTGGCCCCACGCACGGCGCTGGAGCAGCAACTGGCGGCGATCTGGGCCGAGGTGCTGAAAGTCGAGCAGGTGGGCTTGCACGACAACTTCTTCGAGCTCGGCGGCCACTCGTTGCTGGCCACCCAGGTCACCTCGCGGATCCGCCAGCGCCTGAATGTGGAAGTGTCGCTGCGCAGCCTGTTCGAATCCGCCGACCTGCAAGCCTTCGCTCAGGCCGCTGGCGAAGGCGCGGCCAGCCAGGTGCCGGCGTTCAGCGTCGTGGACCGCAACCAGCCGCTGGCCTTGTCCTACGCCCAGCAGCGCCAGTGGTTCCTCTGGCAACTGGAGCCGGCCAGTGCCGCGTACAACATTCCGTCGGCCCTGCGCTTGAAGGGCGAACTGGATATCGAGGCACTGCGCAGCAGCTTCGCCGCGCTGGTCGCCCGCCACGAAACCCTGCGCACGACCTTCCACCAGGAAGGCGAACAGGCCTGGCAACGGATCCATGTCGCAGGTGATTTCGACCTGCCGGTCGAGACGGTGGCGAGCGAGGCGCTTCAGGCGCGAGTTGCGCAGGAGACCGCGCAGCCGTTCGACCTGGAGCACGGCCCGTTGCTGCGTGCCCGCCTGCTGCGCCTGGCCGCCGACGAGCATGTGCTGGTCCTGACCCTGCACCATATCGTCGCCGATGGTTGGTCGATGCCGATCATGGTCGATGAAGTGGTGCGTCTGTATGCCGGGTACCGTCAGGGCGCCGAGGCGCAACTGCCGGCCCTGGCGTTCCAGTACGCGGATTATGCTGCCTGGCAGCGCCAGTGGATGGCGGCGGGCGAGCAGGCGCGCCAGCTCGACTACTGGCGTCAGCAACTGGGCGAGGAGCAACCGGTGCTGGAGTTGCCTGCCGACCGCCCACGCCCGTTGCAGCTGAGTCATGCCGGGGCACGCCTGGATATCCGCCTGGAGCCGGAACTCGCCGAGGCGCTGAAAGTCACCGCACGGCAACAGGGCGTGACCCTGTTCATGCTGTTGCTGGCCTCGTTCCAGGTGCTGCTGCACCGCCTCAGTGGTCAATCGCAGGTGCGCGTCGGCGTCCCGGTCGCCAACCGCAACCGGGCCGAGACCGAGGGCCTGATCGGCTTCTTCGTCAACACCCAGGTGCTCAAGGCTGAGTTCGCGCCGCAGACCACCTTCGCCGGATTGCTGCAACAGGTCCGGCACACCGCCGTGCAGGCCCAGGCGCACCAGGACCTGCCGTTCGAGCAACTGGTCGAGGCGCTGCAACCCGAACGCAGCCTGAGCCACAGCCCACTGTTCCAGGTGCTGTTCAACCACAAGGCGGAAAACCCCGGCATGGCCCAGGAACTGGCCGGGCTGCGGATCGAGGGGCTGGGTTGGGAAGACCGCAGCACCCAGTTCGACCTGGTCCTGAACACGGTCGAGCACGACGCGGGGTTGAACGCCATCCTGACCTACGCCACTGCATTGTTCGATCCGGCCACTGCCGAGCGTCTGGGTAGGTACTGGCGCAATCTGTTGCAGGGCATCTGCCAGGACAGCGCCCAACGCGTGGCGCAGTTGCCATTGCTCGATGCGCTCGAGTTGGAGGAGTGGCAAGCGAATGTGCGGCGTTACCCAAGCACCGAGTGCGCTCACGCGCTGATCGAGCAGCAGGCGGCGCGTACGCCTGAAGCGATCGCCGTGACCTTTGCCGGGCAGGCGCTGAGTTATGACCAGCTCAACCGCCGTGCCAACCGCCTGGCGCACAAGCTGCGCGAGCAGGGCGTGGGGCCGGATGTGCTGGTGGGCATCGCGGTGGAGCGTGGTTTCGAGATGATCGTCGGCCTGCTGGCGATCCTCAAGGCCGGTGGCGCCTATGTGCCGCTGGATCCGGAGTATCCGCAGGACCGCCTGAGCTACATGATGGAGGACAGCGGCATCGCACTGCTGCTGACTCAAGACCATTTGCTGGCCGACCTGCCGGTGCCGGCGCATGTGCGCGGCTTGAAGCTGGAAGATGATCTGGCCGGCTACAGCGACGAAAACCCCGAGCACCTGACCCAGCCGGACAACCTGGCCTATGTGATCTACACCTCGGGCTCCACCGGCAAGCCAAAAGGCACCTTGCTGCCACACCACAACCTGCTGCGTCTGTTCAAAGCCACCGATGCCTGGTTCGGCTTCGGCCCGCAGGATGTGTGGACGCTGTTCCACTCGTACGCCTTCGATTTCTCGGTGTGGGAGAT
>NZ_QKZD01000025.1:0-8650 GCF_003253945.1 Pseudomonas sp. 2848 | reverse complement strand
CCAGCCTGCCGGCGCATCTGCTGCCGCAGGCCTTGGTCCGCCTGGACGCACTGCCACTGACCAGCCACGGCAAGCTGGACCGCAAGGCGCTGCCGCAACCGGCCATGCTCGCCGCCCAGGACTACGTCATGCCGCAAGGTCCTGTGGAAACCGCCATCGCCGGGCTCTGGGCCGAAGTGCTGGGTATCGAGCAGGTCGGTCGCCACGACAACTTCTTCGAACTCGGCGGCCACTCGCTGCTGGCGGTGACCCTCACCGCGCGCCTGCGCCAGGCCGGCCTGCAGGCCGACGTGCGCACCTTGTTCGGCCAGCCGACGGTGGCGGCGCTGGCGGCGACCCTGGGCCAGGGCCGTCAGGTCGAGGTCCCGGCCAACCGGATCCCGAGCGGCTGCACCCGGATCACCCCGGACATGCTGTCACTGGTGGATCTTGAACCGGCCGCTATCGCGCGCATCGTCGCCACGGTGCCGGGCGGCGCGGCCAACGTGCAGGACATCTACCCACTGGCGCCGTTGCAGGAAGGCATCCTCTACCACCACCTCAGCTCGCCGCAGCACGACCCCTATGTGCTGCAGTCGCCCATGGCCTTCGACAGCCTGGCGCGGCTCGAAGCCTTCGCCACTGCATTGCGCCAGGCCATCGCACGCCACGATGTGCTGCGTACCGCCGTGCTCTGGGAGGGCCTGGCGCAACCGCTGCAGGTGGTCTGGCGCGAGGCGCCGCTACTGGTCGTACCGCTCGAAGGGCAGGACCTGCAACGCCTGGACCTGAGCCAGGCACCGCTGATTCGCCTGCTGTACAGCGCCGATGCCGGCAGCCAACGGGTCGAGGCACTGCTGCAGTTCCACCATATCGTCCTCGACCACACCGCCCTGGAGATCATCGGCGCGGAACTGCTGGGCTACCTGCAAGGCACCACGGCACCGCTGCAGGCCCCGGTGCCTTACCGCAACTACGTGGCCCAGGCGCGCCTGGGCGTCAGCCAGGCCGAGCACGAGGCGTTCTTCCGCGAGCTGCTGGGTGATATCGACGAGCCGACGCTGCCCTACGGCCTGAGCGACGTGCAGGGCGATGGCCAGGCTATCGAGGAAGCCCAGCTGTGGCTGGACGAGACCTTGGCCGCGCGCCTGCGCCAACAGGCCCGGCAACTGGGCAGCAGCCCCGCGAGCCTGTTCCACCTGGCCTTCGCCCGCCTGCTGGCCGCCACCAGCGGCCGCGACAGCGTGGTGTTCGGCACCGTGCTGCTGGGCCGGCTGGAGGCCGGCGAGGGCGCCGAGCGGGCGCTGGGCATGTTCATCAACACCCTGCCGCTGCGCCTGGACCTGCAGGGCGCGGCCCTGCCCGAAGCGGTGCGCCAGACCCAGCAGCGCCTGAGCGCCTTGCTGGTCCACGAGCACGCGTCGCTGGCGCTGGCCCAGCGTTGCAGCGGCGTACCGGCGCCGGCGCCGCTGTTCAGCGCCATGCTCAACTACCGCCACGGCCAGGAGGCCAGCGAAGCCCGGCGCCTGGACTGGCAGGGCATCGAGTTCCTCGACGGCCAGGAGCGCAGCAACTACCCGTTGAGCCTCAGCGTGGACGACATGGGCCAAGGATTCCGCCTGGTGGCCATGACCCCGGCGACGGTTGGCGCCCAGCGGGTCTGCGGGCAGCTGCGGCAGGTACTGCTGGCGTTGGTCGAAGGCCTGGAGGCACAAACCGGGCAGACGGTGCTGCAACTGCCGGTGCTGCAGGACGAGGAACGCGCCTACCTGTTGCAGGGCTGCAACGCCACGGCGCGGGCCAATGATTCCGAGCAGCCGATCCAGGCACTGTTCGAGCGGCAGGCAGCACGCGCCCCGGAAGCGATTGCGGTGCACGCCGAGGCGGGGCAACTGAGCTACCGCGAGCTCAACATCCAGGCCAACCGCCTGGCCCATTACCTGATCGAACTGGGTGTGAAACCCGATGACCGGGTGGCGATCTGCGTCGAGCGCGGCCTGCCGTTGCTGGTCGGCCTGCTGGCGATCCTCAAGGCCGGTGGCGCCTACGTGCCGCTCGACCCGGACTATCCGGCCGAGCGCCTCGGCCACATGCTCGCCGACAGCCAACCGCGGGCGTTGCTGGTGCAACAGGCCACCCGCGCCCTGGTGAGTTCGTCGGCGACATTGGTCGACCTCGATCAGCCGACGTGGGGCGACCTGCCGGACAGCAACCCGCAGGTGCCTGGCCTGACCTCGCAGCACCTGGCCTATGTGATCTACACCTCCGGCTCTACTGGCGTGCCCAAGGGGGTGATGGTCGAGCACCGCAACGTGGCCAACCTGGTGCACTGGAGCGCCGGGCTGTTCCCGAGCGAAGGCGCGGTGCTGCACAAGACCCCGGTGAGCTTCGACGCCTCGGTGTGGGAGCTGTTCTGGCCGCTGTGCAGCGGGTTGCGCCTGGTATTGGCACGCCCGGATGGTCAGCGCGATCCGCAGTACCTGGCCGAGCTGATTGAGCGGCAACAAGTCGGCGTCGTGCAGTTCGTGCCGGCGTTGCTGCAGCAGTTCCTCGACGAGGACGCCAGCGCCGCCTGCGCCAGCCTCACCGACATCGTCTGCGGTGGTGGCGAGCTGACCGAAGCCCTGGCCCGCCAGGTGCGCGAGCGCTTGCCGCAGGTGCGCCTGCATAACGTCTATGGCCCCACCGAGACCACGGTGGATTGCAGCGTCTGGACCCTGGAGGCACGGGACCCGCTGCCGTCGGGCGCATTGCCGATTGGCCGGCCGATCGACAACACCCGCCTGTACGTCCTCGACGCCCACGACCAGCCCGTGCCGTACGGCGTTGCCGGTCAGTTGCACATCGGCGGGGCCGGGGTGACGCGGGGCTACCTGGGCTTGCCGGAGCAACAGGCCGAGCGTTTCATCGCCAGCCCGTTCGTCGACGGTGAGCGCCTGTACCGCAGTGGCGATCTGGTACGCCAGCGCCAGGACGGCGTACTGGAGTTCCTCGGCCGCACCGACCACCAGATCAAACTGCGCGGCCTGCGTATCGAACCGGGCGAGATCGAGGCCTGCCTGAACCGGATCGCGGGTGTGCGTGAGGCGCTGGTGCTGGTGCACGCGCATCCGCACAGCGGTGCGCGCCTGGTCGCCTATCACCGGGGTGAACCACAACAGGCCGACGCGCTGCGCCGGGCCTTGCTGGCACAGCTGCCGGAGTACATGGTGCCGGCGCTGTTCATCCATCTCGACAGCTGGCCACTGACCCCGAACGGCAAGCTGCAGCGCAAGGCACTGCCGCTGCCGGATCTGCAGGCGGGCGGCTACGAAGCGCCACAGGGCGAGACGGAAACCCTGCTGGCCGAAATCTGGGCGCAGTTGCTGGGTGTCGAGCGGGTAGGGCGTCACGACAACTTCTTCGAACTGGGCGGCCATTCGCTGCTGGCCGTGAGCCTGACCGCGCGGCTGCGCCAGGCCGGCCTGCAAGCCGATGTGCGCACGCTGTTCGGCCAGCCGACGGTGGCGGCGCTGGCAACCACCCTGGGGCACAGCCGCCAGGTGCCGGTTGCGGCCAACCTGATCCCGGCCGATTGCACCCGTATCACCCCGGACATGCTGCCGTTGGTGGCGCTGGAGCAGGCCGCCATCGACCGTATCATCGCCACGGTGCCGGGCGGCGCGGCCAACGTGCAGGACATCTACCCGCTGGCACCGTTGCAGGAAGGCATCCTCTACCTGCACCTGAGCAGCGCGGACGCCGATCCGTACGCCTTGCGCGCGCAATTGCGCTTCGACAGCCCGGCGCGCCTGCAGGCGTTCGCCCAGGCCCTGGAGCAGGTCATCGCCCGGCATGACATCCTGCGCACCGCGGTGCTCTGGGACGGCCTGGCGCAACCGGTGCAGGTGGTCTGGCGCCAGGCGCCGCTGCAACTGGCGCCGCTCGACGCGCAGCACCTGGCACGCCTGGACCTGGGCCAGGCGCCGCTGATCAGGCTGCTGCACCGCACCGTGCCGGGCAGCCAGCGGATCGAGGCGGTGCTGCAGTTCCACCATATCGTGCTCGACCACATCGCCATGCAGGCGGTGCAGGCCGAGCTGCGCGGCTATCTGTCGGGCCACGACGAGCCGCTGCCGCCGTCGGTGCCGTACCGCAACTATGTGGTGCAGGCGCGCCAGGGCGTCAGCGAGGCCGAGCATGAAGCGTTCTTCCGCGCCCGCCTGGGCGATATCGACGAGCCGAGCCTGCCGTTCGGCCTGCGCGAGGTACAAGGCGAAGGGCTGGCGCTCGATGAGGCCGAGGTCGAGTTCGAGGGGGCCCGCTATGGCCGCCTGCGTGACCAGGCCCGCCAGCTGGGGGTGAGCACCGCGAGCCTGGTGCACCTGGCCTGGGCGCGCCTGCTGGGCAGTGCCTGCGGCAAGGACCAGGTGGTATTCGGTACCGTGCTGTTGGGCCGTCTGCAGGGCGGCGAGGGCAGCGAACGGGCGTTGGGCATGTTCATCAATACCTTGCCGCTGCGGGTCGACCTGGGTGAGCTCGGCGTGCGCGAAGGCGTGCTGGCCACGCACCGCGAGCTTTCGGCGCTGTTGCTTCACGAGCACGCCTCGCTGGCCCTGGCCCAGCGCTGCAGCCAGGTGGCGGCGCCGCTGCCGCTGTTCAGCGCCTTGCTCAACTACCGCCAGAGCAGCCGGGCCGCGCCGCAGGCGCAAGCCTGGGAAGGTATCGAGGCGCTGGGCAGCGAGGGGCGCACCAACTATCCGCTGAGCCTGAACGTGGATGATTTCGGCGACGGCCTGCGCCTGGGCGTGCAGGTGTCTGCCCAGGTTGGCGCGCAAAGAGTCTGCACGCAGATGCTGCAGGTGCTCGACGGTCTGCTGCTGGCGCTTGAACAGCACCCCGAGGAGCAACTGCAGCGTCTGCCCGTGCTGAGCGCCGATGAACGGCGCCAGGTGCTGGGCGCTTTCAACGACACGACCCAGGCCTACGACCTCGACCAGACCCTTCACGGAATGATCGAGGCCCAGGTGCGGCGCACCCCTGATGCCGTGGCGGTAAAAGCAGAGGAGGGCGAGCTGAGCTATCGCCAGCTGGATGAACAGGCCAACCGCCTGGCCCATCACCTGATCGCCCTGGGCGTGAAACCCGACGACCGGGTGGCGATCTGCGTCGAGCGGGGCCTGGCGATGGTGGTCGGCCTGCTGGCCACCCTCAAGGCCGGTGGCGCCTATGTGCCGGTGGACCCGGAGTACCCGGCCGAGCGCATCCGGCACATGCTCGGCGACAGCGCCCCGCTGGCGGTGCTGGTGCACGCGGCCACACGCCATGTGCCGGCGGCCGGCGCGGTGCCGGTGATCGACCTCGACCTGCCGACCTGGCTGGAGCAACCGGCACAGGCGCCACAGGTGGCCGGGTTGACCCCGCGCCACCTGGCCTACGTGATCTACACCTCCGGTTCCACCGGCCTGCCCAAGGGGGTGATGAACGAGCACGCCGCAGTGGTCAACCGCCTGCTGTGGATGCAGGACGCCTATCGCCTGGGCGCTGACGACGTGGTACTGCAGAAGACCCCGTTCAGTTTCGACGTGTCGGTGTGGGAGTTCCTCTGGCCGCTGCAGACCGGGGCACGGCTGGTGATGGCGCGCCCTGGCGGGCACCGCGACCCCGAGTACCTGCGCGAGGTGATCCGCGCCGAGCAGGTCAGCACCTTGCACTTCGTGCCGTCGATGCTCGATGTGTTCCTCGCCCATGGCGATGTCCTGCCGCACCGCCTCAAGCGCGTGCTGTGCAGCGGCGAAGCCTTGCCCGGCAGCCTGGTGCGGCGCTTCCAGGCACAGCTGCCGATGGTCGAGCTGCACAACCTGTACGGCCCGACCGAAGCGGCGGTGGACGTCAGCGCCTGGCACTGTGTGACGGCGCCGGACAACACGCCGATCGGCAAGCCGATCGCCAATACCACGCTGTACGTGCTCGATGCCCACGGCCAGCCCGTGCCGCGGGGCGTGGCCGGCGAGCTGTATATCGGCGGCGTGCAGGTGGCGCGTGGCTACCTCAACCGCGAGCAACTGACTGCCGAGCGCTTCCTCGACGATCGGTTCGCCAGCCAGGCCGGTGGTCGGCTGTACCGCACGGGCGACCTGGCCCGGCATCTGCCCGACGGCAACCTGGAGTACCTCGGGCGCAACGACGACCAGGTGAAGCTGCGCGGCCTGCGCATCGAGCTGGGCGAGATCCAGGCCTGCCTGACCCGCGTCGACGGGGTCAAGGAAGCCGTGGTGCTGGCCCGCGACCAGCGCCTGCTGGCCTACTACACCGGCGCCCGGCAGGCGCCGGAGGCCTTGCGCGCGGCACTGCTCGGCCAATTGCCGGAGTTCATGGTGCCAGCCTCGTTCACCTACCTCGAGACGCTGCCGCTGAGCCCCAACGGCAAGCTGGACCGCAAGGCGCTGCCGCAGCCAGAGGCGACGCAGCAGGTCTACGAGGCGCCGCAAGGCGAGGTCGAGACCCTGTTGGCGCAACTCTGGCGTGAGTTGCTGGGTGTCGAACCGGTCGGTCGCCACGACAACTTCTTCGAGCTCGGCGGCCACTCGCTGCTGGCCGTTACCCTGACCGCGCGCATGCGCCAGGCGGGCCTCGCGGCGGATGTGCGGGTGCTGTTCGGCCAGCCGACCCTGGCGGCGCTGGCGGCGGCGGTGGGTGGCGAAGTGGTGGTGGAGGTGCCGGCCAACCGCATTCCGGCCGATTGTCAGCGCATCACTGTCGATATGCTGCCACTGGCGAAACTGGACCAGGCGGCGCTCGACCAGGTCGTGCGGCAGATCCCCGGCGGCGCGGCAAATGTCCAGGACCTCTATGCCCTGGCGCCGTTGCAGCAGGGCATTCTCTACCACCACCTGGCCAGCGCCGAGGTCGACCCCTATGTGCTGCAACTGGGCTTCGCCTTCGCCGGCCAGGCCGAGCTGGACGCCTTCGTTTCCGCGCTGAACCAGGTCATCGCCCGTCACGACATCCTGCGCACCAGCGTGCACTGGCAGGGGCTCGATGAGGCCGTGCAGGTGGTCTGGCGCCAAGCGCGCCTGGACATCCAGCCAGCACTGGACAGCGTGCGCCTGGACCTGGGGCGCGCACCCTTGATGCACCTGAGCAGCAGTGTGGAGCATGGTCGATTGCAGGCAACCCTGCTGCTGCACCATATCCTCCTCGACCATGCCGCCATGGAGCTGCTGGTGGCGGAGGTCGGCGATGTGCTGCTGGGCCGCGAGCCTCAGGGCGACAGCGTGCCGTACCGCAACTATGTGGCCCATGCGCGACTGCGCGATGACAATCAGGCGCAGGAGGCAATGTTCCGCGAGCTGCTGGGCGATATCGACGAACCGACCGAGGTGTTCGGCCTGCGTGACGCGCTGGGCGATGGCAGCCATGTGCTCGACCATCGCCAGTACCTGGACGACAGCCTGGCGCAACGCTTGCGCGGTCAGGCGCGGGCGCTGGGGATCAGTGTCGCCAGCCTGGTGCACCAGGCCTGGGGGCAGGTGCTGGCGCAGCTGTCCGGCCGTGAGGAGGTGGTGTTCGGCACCGTGCTGCTTGGCCGCCTGCAAGGCGGCGAAGGGTCCGAACGGGCGCTGGGCATGTTCATCAACACCCTGCCGTTGCGGGTCAGCGTGGGCGACATGGACGTGGTCGCAGGCGTGCGCCTGACCCACCAGCGCCTGGCGCGCCTGCTGGCCCATGAACAGGCCTCCCTGGCCCTGGCCCAGCGCTGCAGCGGTGTTCCGGCCTCACAGGCACTGTTCACCAGCCTGCTGAACTACCGCCACAGCGCGGCTGGCGGCACGGAGCAGGCCCAGGCCTGGCAGGGGATCGAACTGCTGGCCGCCCATGAGCGCAGCAACTACCCGCTGGTGGTCAGCGTCGACGACCTGGGGGATGGGTTCGCCCTGACAGTGCAAGCGGTGTCGGCCGTGGACGGCGGCTTGGTCTGCCAGTTGTTGCAGGAGGCCCTGGCTCGCTTGGTCGAGGCATTGGCGGATACCCCGGCAATGCCACTGAGCCGGCTGCATGGCTTGCCGGAAGCCGAGCGCGAGCGGGTGCTGCGCCAATTCAACGCCGGCGGGCCCGACTACCCACGTGATCTGCCCGTGCATGTGTTGTTCGAGGCGCAGGCCAAGGCCAGCCCGGATGCGCTGGCGGTGGCCCATGGCACAAGGCGCTGGAGTTACCAGGCCCTCGACCAGCAGGCCAATCGGCTGGCCGGGTATCTGCTGGAACTGGGCGTGCGCGCCGGTGATCGCGTGGCCTTGTTGCTGCCACGCTCCTTCGACCTGCTGGCGGCCCAGCTGGCGGTGAGCAAGTGCGCGGCGGTGTTCGTGCCGCTGGACGGCAATGCCCCGGTCGAACGCCAGGCGTTCATGGTCGGCGACAGCGGGGCGGCGCTGCTGCTGACCCACAGCGACCAGCCCGAAGTGGTGGGGGCGCGCCGGGTCGAAGTCGACCGGCTCGACCTGAACACCTATGCGACTGCGCCGCTGGGGCTGGCGGTGGACGCCGGCAGCGCGGCGTACATCATGTACACCTCCGGTTCCACCGGCATGCCGAAAGGCGTGCAGGTGCCGCACCGGGCCATCGTGCGCCTGGTGATCAACAACGGTTTTGCCGACTTCAATAGCCAGGACCGCGTGGCGTTCGCCTCCAA
>NZ_QKZD01000024.1:0-9861 GCF_003253945.1 Pseudomonas sp. 2848 | reverse complement strand
ATCTCCCACACCGAGAAATCGAAGGCGTACGAGTGGAACAGCGTCCACACATCCTGCGGGCCGAAGCCGAACCAGGCATCGGTGGCTTTGAACAGGCGCAGCAGGTTATGGTGCGGCAGCAAGGTGCCTTTCGGCTTGCCGGTGGAGCCCGAGGTATAGATCACATAGGCCAGATTGTCCGGCTGAGTCAGGTGCTCCAAATTCGCGCCACTGTAGCCGGTCAGATCATCTTCGAGAGACAAGCTGCGCACGTGCGCCGGCACCGGCAGGCCTGCCAGCAGATGGTCTTGAGTCAACAGCAACTGAATGCCGCTGTCTTCCATCATGTAGCTCAGGCGGTCCTGCGGGTATTCCGGGTCCAGCGGCACATAGGCGCCACCGGCCTTGAGGATCGCCAGCAGGCCGACGATCATCTCGAAACCACGCTCCACGGCGATGCCCACCAGCACATCCGGCCCCACGCCCTGCGCGCGCAGCTTATGCGCCAAGCGGTTGGCGCGGCGATTGAGCTGGTCGTAGCTCAGCGTCTGCCCGGCGAAGGTCACGGCGATCGCTTCAGGCGTGCGCGCCGCCTGCTGCTCGATCAGCGCGTGGGCGCAGGCCGAGCTCGGATAGCTGTCAATGACCTGCAGCGGCGCTGTGCTCAGCACCAACTCACCCAAAGCCCGCTGCGACGAGTCCGCCAACCCTTCTAACAATTCGACGAAGTGTGCCGCAATCTGCCCGACAGCCGATTCGGCGTAGCTGGCGCGTTCGAACTTGAAGCTGGCCGACAGTTTTTCGCCCACCTGGGCCACCAGCGTCAGCGGATAGTTGGTCTGCTCCTGGCTGGCTACCTCGCCGAACACCAATCCCTGGGGAGCGCCTTGCTGCAGCGCCTCCGACACCGGGTAGTTCTCGAACACCAGGATATTGTCGAACAGCGCCTCGCCGCTCCAGCCGGCCCAGCGCTGGATCTCGTACAGCGGCGTGTGCTCGTGCTCGCGCAGGGCCAGGTTCAACCCTTGCACGTGCTGTACCCAGTCGCCCACGGTCTGCTCCGGGCGTGGGCTGGCGACCACCGGCAAGGTGTTGATGAACAGCCCCAGCTGCTCCTCGACGCCCGGCAGTTCGGCCGGGCGGCCGGCCACGGTGGCGCCGAAGGTCACGCAGGCCTGCCCGGTGTAGCGCTGCAACAGCAACAGCCACGCGGCCTGGACCAGGGTGTTGAGGGTGATCCGCTGGTCCCGGGCAAACTCGCCCAGGCGCTGGGTACGCTGTGCATCCAGGCTGATCTGATGCTCGGCCTGCCCGTGGCCCTGGGCTTCGGACCTGAAGGCCTGGGCCAGCCGCGTGGGCTCGTCCAGTTCCGCCGTGCGCTCGCGCCAGAAGCGCTCGCTGGCGGCCTGGTCCTGGCGTTGCAGCCACTGGATATAGTCGCGGTAACGGCTGTTCTTGCCTGCCGGGGTGAAACCGGCGTAACGCTGCAGCACCTCACCGAACAGGCGCGAGCTGCTCCAGCCATCGAGCAGGATATGGTGGTTGGTCAGCACCAGCTGGTACTGCTGTTCGGCGCTGCGGATCACCGCCAGGCGCAGCAGCGGACCGCTGGCCAGGTCGAAACCGGCACGCAGGTCGGCCTCGGCCCATTCCTGCAACGCCCTCGGCAGATCGGCCTGGTCACGCCAGTCGAGCTCGACCAGCGGCAGCCGCGCCTGGCGCTGCACCACTTGCAGGGACTGGTCGTAGCCACTGAAGAAACTGCTGCGCAGCACCTCGTGGTTGTCCACGGTAGCCTGCAAGGCCGCGATGAAGCGCGGTACGTCCAGACCTTGCACTTCGACGCGAGTCTGGTTGATGTAGTTGCCCGTCTCCTGCTGGTACAGGCTGTGGAACAACATGCCCTGCTGCATCGGCGACAGCGGGTAGATGTCTTCGATGTTGCCCGCCGCCACCGGCAGCGCCGCCAGCTGGCGCTGGTCGAGGCTGGCCAGCGGGAAGTCCGAAGGCGTCACCCCCGCCACCCCTGGGGTGGTGCAGTGCCCGATCAACAGGCGCAGTTCCTCGGCGTACTCGTCGGCAAGGCGCTGGATCTGTCCACGTTCGAACACGGCGCTGCTGAAGCTCCAGTCCAGCGCCAGTTCACCGGCGTAGACCTGGCCATCGATGCTGAGCAGGCTACCCAGCGGCGCCTCAGGGCTTTGCCCCTGCCCCGCACCTTCCGGCGCCGGGGTGAACAACCCTTGCTCGCTGTCGAAGCTGCCGTCGAACTGCCCCAGGTAGTTGAACACGATGCTGCCCTGGGCCAGGGCGCCGAGGGTTTCGCGGGCCTGCGCGTCACCCAGGTAACGCAGTACACCGTAGCCGATGCCCTTGGCCGGCACGGCGCGCAGTTGCTCCTTGACCGCCATGAGCGACGCGCCCAGGTCATCGGCGGGGGTCAGCTTCACCGGGTACAGGCTGCTGAACCAGCCGACCGTGCGGGTGATGTCGAGGTCATCGAACAGGTCTTCGCGGCCATGGCCTTCCAGGCGGATCAGTGCGTGCGCCTCGCCGGTCCAGCGGCGGATGACCCGCGCCAGCGCCGTCAGCAGCAGGTCGTTGACCTGGGTGCGGTAGGCGGCCGGCGCCTCCTGCAGCAGTTGCCGGGTCAGTTCGGCGTTCAAGTGGGTGCGCACCGATATTTCATGCTTGCGCTGCTGGCCACCCTGCAGGTTCGCCCCAGGCAGGACGTCGCTGACACCCTGCAACTGCGCCTGCCAGTAGGCCAGCTCGGCCACCAGCGCGGGGCTGCGGGCATGCTCGCGCAGATGCTCGGCCCAGGCCTTGAGCGAGCTGCTCTTGGCCGGCAGCACCGGCGCCTTGCCGGCCAGCAGTGCCTGGCAGGCCAGCTGCAGGTCTTCGAGCAGGACACGCCAGGACACGCCATCGACCACCAGATGGTGGATCACCAGCAGCAGGCGCTGTTGCCCCGCGGGCAGGTCAATCAGTACCACGCGCAGCAGCGGGCCATTCTTCAGGTCCAGGCTGCGCTGGGCCTCATCGGCCAGCTCCGGCAGGCGTGCGGCATCGTCCAGCTGATGTACCCACAGCAACTGCTGCGCGTCGACCGGCGAGAACTGGCCTTGCCACTGCCCCTGATCCTCGCTGAAACGCAGGCGCAGGGCGTCGTGCTGTTCCAGCAGCAGTTTGAGCGCAGGTTGCAGCAAGGCTGCCGTCAACGGCTGGCGCGGGGTCAGCAGCACCGCCTGGTTCCAGTGGTGGCGCTGGGGAATCACGGTGTCGAAGAAACGCGCCTGGATCGGCAGCAACGGCAGGCTGCCGCTGACCTGCTCGACTACCTCGGCCGCCGGTTTCTTCTCGATCAGCTTGGCCACCGCCGCCAGTTGGCCGATGGTCTGTTTCTCGAACAGCTGCTTGGGGCTCAGCTTGATGCCCTGGCGCTTGGCGCGGGCAATGATCTGCAGGCTGAGGATCGAGTCGCCGCCCAACTCGAAGAAGTTGTCGGTGCTGCCCACTTGCTCACGCTTGAGCACCTCGCACCAGATCGCGGCGAGTTTCTCTTCGATTTCCCCCACCGGCGCGACAAAGCGCTGCTTGGCCACCACCCCGGGTCTGGGCAGGGCACGCTTGTCCAGCTTGCCGTTGGCGGTCAGCGGCAGGCGCTCGAGCAGCAGCACCTGCGCCGGCACCAGGTACTCCGGCAGGCGCGCCAGCAGGGCCTGGCGCAGGGCCTCGGCCTGCAGCTCGACACCCGCCGCCGGCACGGCCCAGGCCACCAGTTGCAGGCGCGTGGGGTCGCTGTCCAGGGGCAGTGCCAGCACCACGGCCTCGGCCACGCCGGGCAGGCCTTGCAGCACCTGGCCGACCTCGCCCGGCTCGACCCGGTAGCCGCGGATCTTCACCTGGTCGTCGCCACGGCCCAGGTATTCCAGCACGCCCTGGTCCAGGCGTGCGCGGTCACCGGCACGGTACAGCCGCTGGCCGTTGTCACCGAACGGATCGGGGACAAAGCGCTCGGCGGTCAGGCCCGGCTGGCCGACATAACCCTGGGCCAGGCCCTGGCCGCCCAGGTACAGCTCGCCGGCCACGCGCTCGGGCAGCGGATTGAGGTAGGCGTCCAGCACCCGCGCCTGGCCGTTGTCCAGCGGCCGGCCCACCGGCACGCTGCGCCAGCCAGGCAGGCGCGCGCCGACTTCGTGGGTAAGGATGCCCACGGTGGTCTCGGTCGGGCCGTAGTGGTTGATGATCCGGCAGCCGGGCTTCAGGCGGCGGATCTGCTCGATCAAGGCCCAGGAACTGGCCTCGCCACCGAGGATCAGCAATTGCTCGGGCAACACCCGCTCCGGCTGCGCGGCCTGCAACAGGCCCTGCAGGTGGCTGGGCACGATCTTCAGCACATCGACGCGGTGCTCGGCCATGTAGCTGGCGAAGGCATCGGGGTCGAAGCCCTGGTCGTGGCCCAGCAGGTGCAGCAGCCGGCCCGAGGCCAGCGCGCCGAACAGCACGGTATGGCCAAGGTCGGCGGCCACGGTGGATACCATCGCCAGGCTGGCACCGGGCTGCACGTCCAGGCGTTGCAACACGCCCTGCAGGTAGTTGGCCAGCGCCCCGTGGCTGACCACCACGCCCTTGGGCTGCCCGGTAGAGCCCGAGGTGTAGATGATATAGGCCGCCTGCTGCGGCAAGACACGCACCGCCGGTGGCTGCTCGTCGTAGTCGCCATACAGTGAAGTGTCATGGGCCACGGCGCGGCAAACGCCCAGCCCCGCCGCCTGGTCGTCGCCCTGGGCATGCACCAAAAGCTGCGCGGCGCTGGCCTGCAGCAACTGCTGCAGGCGCTCGGCCGGCTGGCGGCTGTCCAGCGGCAGGTACACCGCGCCCAGCTTGAGCACCGCCAGCAGGCTGGTCACCCACTCGATGGAGCGCTCCTGGCACAGCGCCACGGTCATGCCCGGGGCGATACCCTGTGCCTTGAGGTAATGGGCGAAACGGTTGGCCTGCTGCTCCAGCTCGGCATAGGTGACCGTACGATCCCCCGCGCGCAATGCCGGCTGCCCGGCCCCGGCTTGCAGGCCCTGACGCCACAGGGCGAGAAAATCCTGCTGCGGCCAGCCTTGGGCAGCGGTTTCAACCTGCGCGGCCTGGGCATCCGGGTGGTCGAGCAACGCCGCGTCGGGGTGCTCGACAAGCGTACGCACCACGGCCTGGAACGAAGCGGCCATGCGCTCGATGGTCGCGGCTTCGAACAGGTCGGTGCTGTAGGTGAAGTAGCCTTGCAGGCCGTCGGGGGTCTCGGTGAAGTCGTAGGCCAGGTCGAAGCGCGCATCGCTGCCCTCGACCGAAAAACCGCTGACACTCAGCTCACCCAGCGTCTGCCGGGCCTGGGCGCCGGCCTCGGTGTCGGCCATGTTCTGGTTGATCTTCACCTGGAACAGCGGGTTGTGGCCCAGGTTGCGCTCCGGCGCCAGGGCGTCGACCAGGTGCTCGAACGGCAGTTCCTGGTGCGACTGCGCGCCACTGACCACCTGTTTCACCTGCTCCAGCAGCGCCGCGCCGCTCTGGCGCTCGTCCACCTGCACCCGCAGCACCTGGGTGTTGATGAAGAAGCCGATCAGGCCTTCGACTTCCTTGCGGTTGCGCCCGGCGTTGGGCGCGCCGATGCGGATGTCGGCCTGGCCGCTGTAGCGCGACAGGGTCACGGCCAAGGCCGCGAGGGTCAGCATGAACACGGTATGGCCCTGGCTGCGCGCCTGGGCTTTGAGCTTGGCCGACAACGCCGCCGGCACATCGCTGCGCAGGGTCGCGCCACGGTAGCTGGGGTGCGCCGGGCGCTCGTGGTCCAGCGGCAGGTCCAGCACCGGGTGCTCATCGCCCAACTGCTGCTTCCAGTACTGCAACTGGCGCTCGCCCTCGCCGGCCTCAAGCCAGGCGCGTTGCCAGATCGCGTAGTCGGCGTATTGCACCTCCAGCGGCGGCAGGTTGGCGTCACGGCCCTGCGACAGCGCTTCGTACAGGTGCACGAACTCCTGCACCATCAGCTCGCCCGACCAGCCGTCGGAGACGATATGGTGCATGCACACCGTCAGCACGTGTTCGGTTGGAGCCAGGCGCAACAGCCGGACCCGAAGCAGCGGGCCTTGCAGCAGGTCGAACGGCGCATCCAGCGCCTCGCGCACCGCAGTACGCAGGCACTGCTCGATGTCCTCGCCCGGCCCGGCCTGCACCTCGCGCACCTCCAGGCCAACGCCCGGTAGTTCGAGGACCTGCTGGTGGAACTCGCCCTGCTCGGAGACGAACCGCGTGCGCAGGCTCTCATGGCGCTGCACCAGCGCCTCCAGGGCCTGGGCCAAGGCCTGCTGGTTCAGCGCACCGCTCAGGCGCACCGCCATCGGCACGTTGTAGAAGCTGCTGTGCGGCTCCAGCTGCCAGAGGAACAGCATGCGCTGCTGGGCATAGGACAGCGGGATGCGCGGGCTGTCGTGACGGGTCACGGCGATGGGCAGCAAGCGGAAGCTCTGCCCGGTCTCGCGCATCTTGTCGAGAATCTGCCGACGCTGCTCCAGGGCAAGGCCCACAAAGCGCTTGGCGATACGTTCTGCTGTGCTCTTGTCCATCTCAGACGCCCGCCATTTCATTCATCATTCTTTCGATATCGGACAAGCCGTCCTCGCTCAACGACAAGCCGGTGCTGGCACAGGCCTGGGCAAAATCATTCAATTGCGGTTTCTCGAATAGCAGGCGCAGGGGGATGTCGATGCCCAGGCCCGAGTTGATCTTGGAAATCAGCTGGGCCGCCAGCAGCGAGTGCCCGCCCAGCTCGAAGAAGTCATCGCCCAGGCCCACCCGCTCGACCTGCAGCACCTCGGCCCAGAGCGCCGCCAGCTGTTGTTCCAGCTCACTGACCGGGGCCACGTAGGCCGGCTGCGACTGGCGGGTATCGGGGGCCGGCAGTGCCTTGCGGTCGAGCTTGCCGTTGGGCAGCAACGGCATGCGTTCGAGCAGCACCAGGTACATCGGCACCATGTAGTCCGGCAGGCTGGCGCCCAGGTGCGCCTTCAGCTCGGCGCGCAGGGCGTCCTCGGCCTCGGGCATGGTGTTGGGTACCAGGTAGGCCGCCAGTTGCTTGCCGCCGGGGCCATCGATATCGACCACCAGTACCTCGCGCACCGCCGGGTGCTCGCGCAGGCGCGCCTCGATTTCGCCCAGCTCGATACGGAAGCCGCGAATCTTCACCTGATGGTCGATACGCCCGGCGTACTCCACCACGCCGTGCTCGCGATAGCGTGCCAGGTCGCCGGTGCGGTACAGGCGCCCGCCCGGCGTTGTCGCGAACGGGTCGGGGATGAAGCGTTCGGCGGTCAGCCCCGGACGATTGTGATAGCCGCGGGCGAGCAGCTCGCCACCGACCAGCAGTTCACCGATGGCGCCCGGCAGGGCCAGGTCGGCATCGGCGTCCACCAGGTGGATCGAGCGACCGCCCAGGGCCTTGCCGATCGGGATCTGCACCGGCAGGGGTTGCTCGCCGGTGACATAGGCGCTGCAGTCGTGGCTCATGACGCTGACGGTGGCCTCGGTCGGCCCGTAGGTGTTGAGCAGCCGCACATGGCCTAGCCCGGCCTGTTGCCAGGCCAGCACGCCATCGGCGGCCATGGCCTCGCCCCCCATGTGGATGCGCCGCAGCGAACCATAGTCGCGCGGCCCCTTGGCCGCGAAGTCCTTGGCCAGCAGATACCAGTAGGCGGTCGGCAGGTCGGCGAAGGTGATGCCCTGGGTCACCACTTCACGGTAGAAGGTCTCGCTGTCCCACAGCGTCGGGCCGCGCAGCACCACGCTGGCGCCGCAGATCAGCGCCGGGTAGAGCTGCTCGACGAAGGCGTCGAAGTTGAAGGTGGAGAACTGCAGCACCCGGTCGGCCGCCGACAGGCCGCAGAAACCCTGGGCGACATGGGCATGTCGGCTCAGCGCCGCAGCGCTGATGCCGACGCCCTTGGGGCGCCCGGTGGAGCCGGAGGTGTACATGATGTACGCCAGGTTGTCGGGGTCGCCCAGCGCCGGCAGCGCATGGCTCGGCCAGGCATCGAGCGGCTCGCTGTCCAGGCACAGGCTGCGCACCTGCGGTGCCACCGCCAGGGCTTGCAACTGGGCGCTGTGGCCAAGCAACAGGGCAATGCCGCTGTCCTCCATCATGTAGGCCAGGCGCTCGTGCGGGTAGTCGGGGTCCAGCGGCACATAGGCGCCGCCGGCCTTGAGCACGCCCAGCAGGCCGACCACCATGTCCAGGCTGCGCGGCAGGGCGATGCCCACGCGTACGTCCGGGCCGATGCCCGCCTCGCGCAGGCAATGGGCCAGCTGGTTGGCGCGCAGGTCCAGGGCCTGGTAGGTGAGCTGCTGCCCTTCGCAGATCAGCGCCGTGGCGTGCGGGGTACGCGCGGCCTGGTCGGCGATCAGCTGCTGCACGGTGCGCTGGTCAGGGTAGACCGCCTCGTGGCGGCTCCACTGCCCGAGGATGACCTGGCGCTGCGCCTCATCGAGCAGCGGCAGCTCGACGATCCGCTGGGCAGGCTGGGTGCTGACTGCCTGCAACAGGTTGAGCCAGTGCGCGGCCATGCGCTCGATGGTGGCGTGCTCGAACAGGTCGCTGACGTAGGTCAGGGTCGCGCCGAGGCCGTCCTCGCTTTCGAAAGTATCCAGGGCAAGGTCGAGGTGCGCCGTGGGGTTGCCCCAGCTCAGGCCTTCGATGCTCAGCCCAGGCAGTTCGCGCCCCTGGTCCGAGCGTTGGGCCTGGTGGTTGAACATCACCTGGAACAGCGGGTTGTGGCTCAGGCTGCGCTCCGGCTGCAGCGCTTCGACCAGTTGCTCGAACGGCAGATCCTGGTGCGCCTGGGCCTGCAAGGCGGCGTGCTTGACCTGTTGCAGCAACGCGCTGAAGGTCGTGTGCAGCTCGAACTGCGCCTTGAGCACCTGGGTGTTGACGAAGAAGCCGATCAAGCCTTCGGTCTCAGCCCGGGTGCGGTTGGCGATCGGCACGCCGACACGGATGTCGGCCTGCCCGGTCTGGCGGTGCAGCAAGCTCTGGAACGAAGCCAGCAGCAGCATGAACAGCGTCACCCCTTGCTGGCGCGCCTGCGCCTTCAAAGCCTGGACCAGCGGCGCCGGTACCTCGATGGCGAGGCTGCGACCGGCGTGGCTTTGCACAGTGGGCCGTGGATGATCGGTGGGCAGTTGCAGCACATAGTGCTCGCCGCCCAGCTGCGCCAGCCAGTAGTCCAGCTGGCGGGCCTGCTCGCCGGCCTCCATCCACTGGCGCTGCCAGACGGCATAGTCGGCGTACTGCACCGGCAAGGCCGGCTGTTCGGGTTGCCGGCCCTGGCTCAAGGCCAGGTAGGCGTCGACCACTTCATCGACCATGATCGGCATCGACCAGCCATCGGCGACGATGTGATGCAGGGTCAGCACCAGCACGTGATCGTCCTCGGCCAGGCGCAACAGGCGTACTCGCAGCAGCGGCCCCTGGGTCAGGTCGAACGGGCGCTGGATCTCACGAGCCACGCGCTCGCGGACCGCCTCGGTGGAGGTGTCCTGCAGCGATTCCATGACCAGGGTGAACGTCGCGGGCGCGTGGATACGCTGCTGCGCCTCGCCACCTTGCTGATCGAAGGTGGTGCGCAGGCTCTCATGGCGAGCGATCAGGCTCTCGAAGGCCTGACGCAACGCTTCGGGGTTCAGCCGCCCCTTCAGTTGCAAGGCTGCAGGGATGTGATAGGCGGCGCTATCCGGCTCCAGTTGCCAGAGGAACCACTGACGCTGCTGGGCGTACGACAGCACCAGCGGCTGGTTGCGATCCGCCACGGTAATGGCGGGGGCCTGGCTGGCTGCACC
>NZ_QKZD01000023.1:0-31275 GCF_003253945.1 Pseudomonas sp. 2848 | reverse complement strand
TCGCCAGCGACTCCATCTGGAGGGAGTCGCTGGCGAAGCTATGTCTGAAAGGATCTTTCTAAAAAAATCCCCTCAAGACAGTTGCTCCCACAGGGGCTTGTATGATCCTATGCGAGCCGGCCTATCGTGGCGATGGGCCGCAAGGCGGCCCCAGTCATTTCAGACGTCTTGCGAGCCTTCGAACCACGCCAGTTTCTCGCGCAACTGCACCACTTCCCCGACGATCACCAGGGTCGGCGCATGCACTTCGTGGCGTGCCACCAACGCCGGCAGGTCGGCCAGGGTGCCGGTGAACACCCGCTGGTTGCGAGTGGTCCCCTGCTGCACCAGCGCGGCCGGCGTACTCGCCGCACGGCCATGGCGGATCAACTCGGCGCAGATGGTCGGCAAGCCGACCAGGCCCATATAGAACACCAGGGTCTGGGCCGGAGCCACCAGGTCATTCCAGGGCAGGTTGCTGGTGCCATCCTTCAGGTGGCCAGTAACGAAGCGCACCGACTGGGCATAGTCCCGGTGGGTCAGCGGAATCCCGCCATAGGCCGAACAACCACTGGCTGCCGTGATGCCCGGTACCACCTGGAACGGAATACCCTCGTCGGCCAGCTCTTCAATCTCCTCGCCTCCCCGGCCAAAGATGAACGGATCGCCACCTTTGAGGCGCAGCACGCGCTTGCCCTGGCGAGCCAGGTCGACCAGCAGGCGGTTGATCTTATCCTGCGGCACGGCATGATCGGCGCGGCGCTTGCCGACATAGATGCGCTCGGCGTCACGCCGGCACATCTCGATGATGGCCGGGGCCACCAGGCGGTCGTACAGCACCACATCGGCTTGCTGCATCAGGCGCAGGGCGCGGAAGGTCAGCAGGTCCGGATCGCCCGGCCCCGCGCCCACCAGGTACACCTCGCCGCCCTGCTGCACCGGCGCGCCGTCGACCATCGCCTGCAACAGACGCTCGGCCTCGGCGCCCTGCCCGGCCAGCTGACGCTCGGCGATCGGGCCCTGGAACACGGTTTCCCAGAAGCCGCGACGCTGGTTGACATCCGGGTACAAGGCCTTGACCCGCTCACGGAAGCGTGCGGCCAGGCCGGCAAGTTCGCCATAGGCAGAGGGGATCCAGGCCTCCAGCTTGGCGCGGATCAACCGCGCCAGCACCGGGGCGTCGCCACCGCTGGAAACCGCCACCACCAGTGGTGAACGGTCGACGATGGCCGGGAAGATCACCGTGCACAGGGCCGGGGCGTCCACCACGTTGACCGGCAGGCTGCGCGCCTGGGCCTCGGTCGAGACCTGGGCGTTGAGCGCCGAGTCGTCGGTCGCCGCGATCACCAGCCGGCAGCCGTCCAGGTCCGAGGCCTGGTAGCCACGCACCAGGACCTCGCCCCCGCCCTCACGGGCCAGCGTGGCGAGCTGACCGTCGACCTCAGGCGCCACCACCCGCAGCGCGGCGCCGGCGTCGGCCAGCAGGCGCGCCTTGCGCAAGGCGATCTCGCCGCCGCCGACGACCAGCACACGGCCACCCTGCAGCTTGTGGAACAGCGGCAGGTAGTCCATTCAGCGAATGACCTCGACGCCACCCATGTACGGCTTGAGCACTTCAGGCACGCGGATCGAACCGTCAGCCTGCTGGTAGTTCTCCAGCACCGCGACCAAGGTACGGCCAACGGCCAGGCCCGACCCGTTGAGGGTGTGCACCAGCTCCGGCTTGCCGGTTTCCGGGTTGCGCCAGCGGGCCTGCATGCGGCGCGCCTGGAAGTCGCCGCAGTTGGAGCAGGAGCTGATCTCGCGGTACTTGTCCTGGCTTGGCACCCAGACTTCCAGGTCGTAGGTCTTCACCGCGCCGAAGCCCATGTCGCCGGTGCACAGCGCGAGTACGCGGTACGGCAGTTCCAGCAGCTGGAGCACACGTTCGGCGTTGGCGGTCAGGCCTTCCAGGGCTTCCATGGATTTCGCGGGTTCGACCACCTGGACCATCTCGACCTTGTCGAACTGGTGCTGGCGGATCATGCCGCGGGTATCACGGCCCGAGGCACCGGCCTCGCTGCGGAAGCACGGGGTGTGGGCGACCAGCTTCAGCGGCAGCTGCTTGGCGTCGAGGATTTCACCCGCCACCAGGTTGGTCAGCGACACTTCGGCGGTCGGGATCAGGTAGAAATCGGCCTCGCCTTCGCGGGTGATCTTGAACAGGTCTTCCTCGAACTTCGGCAGCTGGCCGGTGCCCTGAAGGGCCGGGGCCTGCACCAGGTACGGGGTGTAGTGCTCCTCGTAGCCGTGCTCGCCGGTGTGCAGGTTGATCATGAACTGCGCCAGGGCGCGGTGCAGGCGGGCCACCGGGCCACGCAGCACGGCAAAGCGGGCGCCGGACAGCTTGGCCGCGGCCTCGAAGTCCAGGCCACCGCTGACCTCGCCCAGGGCGACGTGGTCCTTGATCTCGAAATCGAAGGCCTTCGGCGTGCCCCAGCGGCGCACTTCGACGTTGTCGTCTTCGCTGGCGCCGACCGGCACGCTGGCGTCGGGCAGGTTGGGGATGGTCAGCAGGATACCGTCCAGTTCCGCCTGGATACCGTCCAGCTCGGTCTTGCCGGCGGCCAGCTCGTTGGCCATGCGCTCGACGTCGGCCATCAGCGGGGCGATGTCCTCACCCTTGGCCTTGGCCTGGCCGATGGACTTGGAGCGGGCGTTACGCTCAGCCTGCAGTTGCTCGGTGCGGGTCTGCACCGCCTTGCGGCGCTCTTCCAGCGATTCGATGCGCGCGACATCCAGGCTGAAGCCACGGGAGGCCAGGCGGTCAGCCACTTCCTGAAGTTGGCCGCGTAACAGTTTGGAATCGAGCATATCGTTCTCTCGTTATAAGTAGGTGTTGGTTCAGAATCGGGTCAGGGACAGGCCGGCCCAGGTCGCGAGCAGGCCGCCCACCACGCTGATAATGGTATAGCCCAAGGCCAGCGGGACCTGCCCGCTTTCCATCAGGCGCACGGTATCGAGCGAGAAGGAGGAAAAAGTGGTCAGGCCGCCGAGAAAGCCGACGATCAGCCCGGCGCGCAGCTCGACCGGCACCAGCGGCTTGTGCAGGAACAGCCCGTACAGCAGGCCGATCAGCAGGCAGCCGACCAGGTTGACCGCCAGCGTACCGGCATAGAAGTGCCGTGGCCAGTGGGCCGCGACCCAGTTGGCGGTGGCGAAGCGCAACAACGTGCCGGCGATGCCGCCGGCGCTGACTGCGGCAATCAGTGCAATCACGGTTTTCTCCGCTGGCGCGGGCTGGCGCGATCGAGTTCGGCCAGGTGCTTGAGCTTCTCGCCGATCTTCAGTTCCAGGCCGCGGGGTACTGGCTGATAGTACTGGCGCGGTTCGAGCTGCTCGGGGAAATAGTCCTCGCCGGCGGCATAGGCGTCCGGCTCGTCGTGGGCATAGCGGTACTCATCGCCATAGCCCAGTTGCTTCATCAGTTTGGTCGGCGCGTTGCGCAGGTGCAGCGGCACTTCCAGCGAGCCGTGCTCGGCCGCCTCGCGCATCGCCGCCTTGAAGCCCATGTACACCGCGTTGCTTTTTGGCGCGCAGGCGATGTAGGTGATGGCCTGGGCCACCGCCAGCTCGCCTTCTGGGCTGCCCAGCCGCTCCTGCACGTCCCAGGCTGCCAGGCACAGGCTCAGGGCGCGGGGGTCGGCGTTGCCGATGTCCTCGCTGGCCATGCGCACCACACGCCGGGCGATGTACAACGGGTCGCAACCACCATCGAGCATACGTGCATACCAGTACAGCGCACCGTCAGGGTTGGAACCACGCACCGACTTATGCAGCGCCGATATCTGGTCATAGAACGCCTCGCCACCCTTGTCGAAGCGGCGGCGGCTGTCACCGAGCAGGCTCTGCAGCAGCTCGACGCCGATCTCGCCGCCATCTTCAGCCAGGTCCGAGGCGTTCTCGAGGAAGTTGAGCATGCGCCGGCCATCGCCGTCGGCGGCGGCCATGAGCATCTTGAAGGCTTCGTCACCCACCCGCAGGTTGCGCTTGCCCAGGCCGCGCTCCTCGCTCAGGGCGCGATCGACCAGTTTGCGCAGCGCGGCCTCGTCCAGGCTCTTGAGTACATAGACCCGCGCCCGCGACAGCAGCGCGTTGTTCAGTTCGAAGGACGGGTTTTCGGTAGTCGCGCCGATGAAGATCAGCGTGCCGTCTTCCACGTAGGGCAGGAAAGCGTCCTGTTGCGACTTGTTGAAACGATGCACTTCATCGACGAACAGGATGGTGCGCCGACCATACTGGCCGGCCTGCTGCTTGGCCACCTCGACGGCTTGGCGGATCTCCTTGACCCCGGCCAGCACCGCCGAGACCGTTTCGAAGTGGGCGTCGCAAAACTGCGCCAGCAGCCGCGCCAGGGTGGTCTTGCCCACCCCGGGCGGGCCCCAGAAGATCATCGAGTGCAGCGCACCCTGCTCCAGCGCCTCGCGCAGCGGCTTGCCGCGCGCCAGCAGGTGCTCCTGGCCGACATACTCGTCCAGGTTCGACGGGCGCAGGCGGGCGGCCAGGGGCTGGGCGACGGGTTCGCTTCGAAACAGGTCCATCACAGGCTCCGCTTACTCCTTGATGACGTCCGCGCCTTTGGGGATGTCGAACTTGAACTTGCTGTCCGGCACCGCCTGGTTGGCCTTGACGCCATTGAACAGGATGTTGGTGCGCTGGCCGACGCTGTCGATCAGCTGCATGTCATTGATCAACCCCCGGCGGAACGACACGCGCAGCGAGTCGAACAGGGTGTCCTTGGTCTTGGGTTTCAAGGTGAAGTCCATGACCTCGCCCTGCTCCTTGGAGGTGATGTCGAAGCTCTGACTGATCTTCGAGACGTCACCGGACAGCAGCAGCGCCGGCGTCTGGTTCAGGCGCACGTCGAGCTTCTTGACGGTGGCCTGCTCCAGATCCGGGTCCCACAGGGTGACGTTCTTGCCGTCGGACACCACCACCTGCTCCTGGGGCGCGTCGGTATGCCAGTAGAACAGGCCCGGACGCTTGACGGTCATCTTGCCGCTGGTCTCCTGCAGACTGGTGCCACCAGCATCCAGGGTCAACTGGGAGAAATTGGCTTCGATGGTCTGCGACTTCTCCAGCAATTGCGTCAGGCGCTGGACGTCCTGTTCGCCGGCGTGGGCCGACAGGCTGGCCGTGGCCAGGGCAGAAACCAACAGCATGCGAATCGCGCGCATGGAAATCCTCATTGCACAGTGAAGGGGCCGGGCGCCGTCTATGGCGCCCGACAGGTTGTTCATCAATCGCGTGGGCCGCCCGGAGCAATCACTTCCCGCGAGCCGTTGCTGTTCATGGGGGTAACCACACCGGCCATCTCCATCGCCTCGATCATGCGCGCGGCGCGGTTGTAGCCGATCTTGAGCTTGCGCTGCACCGCCGAGATCGATGCCCGGCGGCTTTCCAGCACGAACTGCACCGCTTCGTCGTACAGGGCATCGCTTTCCGAGTCTTCGCCATCGCCGCCACCACCGCCGCCGTCGAAGCCGCTGCCGGCCTCTTCGACACCATTGAGGATGTCGTCGTTGTAGTCCGGCGCGCCACGCAGCTTCCACGCTTCGACGGTGCGGTGCACTTCGTCGTCGGAGACGAAGGCGCCATGCACGCGGATCGGCAGGCTGGTGCCCGGCGGCATGTAGAGCATGTCACCGTGGCCGAGCAACTGTTCGGCGCCGCCCTGGTCGATGATGGTCCGCGAGTCGATCTTGCTCGACACCTGGAACGCCATGCGGGTCGGGATGTTGGCCTTGATCAGGCCGGTGATTACGTCCACCGACGGGCGCTGGGTGGCGAGGATCAGGTGGATACCGGCGGCACGGGCCTTCTGGGCGATACGCGCGATCAGTTCCTCGACCTTCTTGCCGACGATCATCATCATGTCGGCGAATTCGTCGACCACCACCACGATGGTCGGCAGGGTCTTCAGCGTCGGCGGCTCGTCGTCCATGCTCTCGCGACGGTACAGCGGGTCGTGGATGACTTCGCCGGCTTCCTGGGCGTCCTTGATCTTGCGGTTGAAGCCCGCCAGGTTGCGCACGCCCATGGCCGCCATCAGCTTGTAGCGGCGCTCCATTTCGGCGACGCTCCAGCGCAGGGCGTTGGCGGCATCCTTCATGTCGGTGACTACCGGGCACAACAGGTGCGGGATGCCTTCGTAGATCGACAGTTCGAGCATCTTCGGGTCGATCATGATCAGCCGCGCGTCTTCCGGGCCGGACTTGAACAGGATCGACAGGATCATCGCGTTCACACCCACCGACTTACCGGAGCCGGTGGTACCGGCCACCAGCAGGTGGGGCATCTTGGCCAGGTCGGTGATCACCGGCTTGCCGCCGATGTCATGGCCCAGGGCCAGGGTAACCGGCGACTTGTTCTCGTCGAACTGCGGCGACGACAACACCTCGGAGAAGCGCACCATCTGGCGGTTCTCGTTGGGGATCTCGATGCCCACGGTGGTCTTGCCGGGTATCACCTCGACCACGCGCACGCTGGTCACCGCCAGCGAACGCGCCAGGTCCTTGGCCAGGTTGGCGATGCGGCTGACCTTCACGCCGGCGGCCGGCTGGATTTCGTAACGGGTGATCACCGGCCCCGGGTGGATCGAGTCCACCGCGACTTCCACGCCGAATTCCTTGAGTTTGATCTCCAGCAACTGACCGACACCGGCCAGGGACTCAGGCGAGTACTCGATCTTCTTCTGCTCGGCCGGGTCGAGGATGGAAATGGACGGCAAGGTACCTTCCACCGCGCTGTCGATGAACAGCGGTGCCTGTTTTTCCTTCATGACCCGCTTGCTCGGTTCCGGCGCCTTGTCCGCGGTCGGCGGGATGATCACCGGGGCGGCGGGCTGGGTGCGAGCTACCACGGTTTCGCGCGGCACGACCGATTCGCGGGCCACGGCCACTTCGCGCGGCACCACCGGGCGGGCCGGCGGCTCGTCGCGCGTCATCACAGGCTCGGCGCGCTCGCGCAGCTGCGCCTTGGCCGGCTCGCGCCTGTCGCCTTTGCCGCCCAGGTCAAAGACCGGGTCGTCGACTTCACGCAACTGGGCTTCCAGGCGCTTGCGCTCGTTGCGTGCTTCCCACCAGCGGCTGGCTGCGCCTTGCACCAGTTCGAACAGGTCAAGGGTAATCTTGCCCGTCAGGTCCATCACCTTGAACCAGGACAGGTCGGTGAACACCGTCAGGCCGAACAGGAACAGGGCGATGAACATCAGCGTGCTGCCTTGCACGTTCAACAGGTTGCGCGCCAGATCGCCCAGGCTTTCGCCCAGGGCGCCGCCAGCGGAGAACGGGATGTTCGCCGCTGGATGGAAGTGGATATGCGCCAGCGCCGCGCCCGACAGCACCAGGAACACCAGGCCGATCAGACGCCAGGAGAACAGCCAGCCGCTCCACTGCCAGGGCTGATGGCGCTCGCGGAAGATCTGCCAGGTCTTGATTGCCAGCAGCAGCGGGAAGATGTAGGCGAAGTAGCCGAGCACCATGAACAGGATGTCAGCGAAATAGGCCCCGGCGCGGCCGGCGGCGTTCTGCACCTGCTCGGCGTTGCTGGTGTGGCTGAAGCCCGGGTCGGCGGTGTCGTAGGTGACCAGTGCCATCCACAGGTACAGGCACAGTGCGCCGACGGCAATCAGCGCACCTTCCTTCAGGCGGTAGTGCAGCTGCTGCCGCCACAGGGGCACTGGCAAGGGGGCTGGGGTTGCGGTGGATTTCTTCAAAACGCGTCTATTCCTGCGCGTGCTGCGCGTCCAATAGTGATTGGCCGATCACCGGCCAATGAACCACTACTTTTAACATTACTGCTCACCCGCCGCCATGGCGGCACGCTGTATGGCGCGTGAACGGGGCGACTTTCATATGGATGCAATTTGAGCATGCATTTTCTTTTGTGACAAAGGCTTATGCTGTGTTTTTGCACAGGTGTGACAGCAAATGTGCCAGATGGTGCCGATGGCGGTGTGAATGCGTGAACTATCGGCAGTCGATTTTGCCTGGGCAGCCCCGTCGCTGGGCATGCCCCGGGATGACGGTCGTTGACCTCATCCACTCGTCACGCCATGCTGGGCGCTCTCCCCTCCCCCGCCGCCCAAGAACACCATGCTCACCTGGCTGACCCGCGACTCACTGACCTTCCCGCCTCTTGAAAAGGCCCTGCACGACCCCAACGGCCTGCTTGCCGCCGGCGGCGACCTGACCCCGGATCGTCTGGTCGCAGCCTACCGCCACGGCTGCTTCCCCTGGTACCAGGACGGCCAGCCCATCCTCTGGTGGTCGCCCGACCCGCGCACCGTTCTGCTTCCGGACGAACTGCATGTTTCGCGCTCGCTGGCCAAGCTGATCCGCCAAGGCCGCTACCAGGTGAGCTTCGACAGCGACTTCCCGGCGGTGATTGCCGCCTGCGCCGCGCCCCGGGATTACGCCGATGGCACCTGGATCACCGACACCATGCGCGCCGCCTACTGCGAGCTGCACCGCCGCGGCATCGCCCACTCGGTCGAAGTACGCCGGGAGGGTGAACTGGTCGGCGGACTGTATGGCCTGGCCATGGGCCAGCTGTTCTTCGGCGAATCGATGTTCAGCCGCGCCGACAATGCCTCCAAGGTGGGATTCGTGACACTGGTCGAGCACCTGAAGCAGGCAGGCTTCGTGCTGATCGACTGCCAGATGCCCACCGACCATCTGCACAGCCTGGGTGCCCGCGCCATCAGCCGGGCCAGCTTCGCCGATTACCTGGCGCGCCATCTGGACCAGCCCAGTGCGGCCAGCTGGGTTGCCTAGGCGAGTTCCCGGAGCTGGCTTACACTTAGATACAACGTCTCACCTAAGGGGTTGATCATGACAGAGCTGGCGCGGTTGAAGTTCTATGCCACTCAACCCCACTCCTGCAGCTACCTGCCGGATGAGCAGGCGACCACACTGTTTCTCGACCCCAGCCAACCGATGGATGTGCACGTCTACGCCGACCTGTCGGAAATGGGCTTTCGTCGCAGCGGTGACCACCTCTATCGCCCGCATTGCCAGCAGTGCAACGCCTGCGTGCCGGCGCGCATCCCCGCCGCGCGGTTCATTCCCAACCGCCAGCAGCGACGCATCCTCAAGCGCAACGCCGACTTGACCGTCAGCGCCGCCCGCCCGGCGTACAAGGAAGAGTACTTCGACCTGTACCGGCGCTATATCGAACAGCGTCACGCCGACGGCGACATGTACCCGCCAAGCCGCGACCAGTTCTCCACCTTCCTGGTGCGCGACCTGCCGTTCTGCTGGTTCTACGAGTTCCGCCTGGAAGGCCGGCTGCTGGCCGTGGCGGTGTGTGACCTGCTACCCAACGGCCTGTCGGCGGTCTATACCTTCTACGAGCCCGAGGAAGAGCGCCGCAGCCTTGGCCGCTACGCGATCCTCTGGCAGATCACCGAAGCCTTGCGCCAGAACCTGGAGGCCGTTTACCTCGGCTACTGGATCAAGAACTGCAAGAAGATGAACTACAAGACCCAGTACCGCCCCATCGAATTGCTGATCAACCAGCGCTGGGTCACCCTCAACTGAAAGGCATTGGCTTGAAACACAATTTTCGGGCATAATCCACGCCACTTTTTTGCCCGGTGCAGTTGCGCGTCGGGCCATCACTGGATACCGAGGGCTTTACTGCATGTCGAAAGAAGACAGCTTCGAAATGGAAGGCACTGTCGTCGACACCCTGCCCAACACCATGTTCCGCGTGGAGTTGGAAAACGGGCACGTCGTTACCGCGCACATCTCTGGCAAGATGCGCAAGAACTACATCCGTATTCTCACTGGCGACAAGGTCCGCGTCGAACTGACGCCATACGACCTGAGCAAGGGCCGCATCACCTACCGTGCGCGCTAAGCTCAAGCCATGAAAAAGCCCGGCCATTGTGCCGGGCTTTTTTGTGGACGCTGAAAAGCATCGCGGGGCCAGCCCGCTCCCACGCCAGTTTCTGCTGGCGTGGGAGCGGGCTGGCCCCGCGATGGTCGTTACGCAACCTCAGCCGTGGTCTCGTAATCGAACACCAGCTCATCATCGCGCAGGTCGATGTGCACCACACCGCCATGCTCGGCCAGCTCACCGAACAGGATCTCTTCGGCCAACGGCCGCTTGATCTTGTCCTGGATCAGCCGCGCCATTGGCCGCGCACCCATCTGCACGTCGTAGCCCGAGGCCGCCAGCCAGCCGCGCGCGGCGTCGGTGACCTCCAGCAGCACACGCTTGTCTTCCAGCTGCGCCTGCAGTTCGATAAGGAACTTGTCGACGATGCTCTTGATCGTCTCGTGGGACAGGCGGCCGAACTGGATGATGGTGTCCAGGCGGTTGCGGAACTCCGGCGTGAAGCTCTTGCGGATGACCTCCATAGCGTCGGAGGAGTGGTCCTGGTGGGTGAAGCCGATCGAGGCCCGCGCTGCCGTTTCGGCACCGGCGTTGGTGGTCATGATCAGGATCACGTTGCGGAAGTCCGCCTTGCGCCCGTTGTTGTCGGTCAGGGTCCCGTGGTCCATCACCTGCAGCAGCAGGTTGAAGACTTCCGGGTGGGCCTTCTCGATTTCATCGAGCAGCAGCACGCAGTGCGGCTGCTTGGTGATGGCCTCGGTCAGCAGGCCACCCTGGTCGAACCCGACGTAGCCGGGCGGCGCACCGATCAGCCGCGACACGGTGTGACGCTCCATGTACTCGGACATGTCGAAGCGCACCAACTCGACACCCAGGGCCTTGGCCAGCTGGCGAGCCGCCTCGGTCTTGCCCACGCCGGTGGGGCCGGCGAACAGGAACGAGCCCACCGGCTTGTCCGGCGCCTTGAGGCCGGCACGGGACAGCTTGATGGCGGTGGCCAGCGAGTCGATCGCCGCATCCTGGCCGAACACGGTCAGTTTCAGGTCGCGTTCGAGGTTGCGCAGCAGCTCCTTGTCGGAGCTGGTGACGTGCTTCGGCGGGATCCGCGCGATCTTGGCGACGATGTCCTCGACCTGCGGCACGTCGATACGCTTGACGCGATTGGCTTCAGGCTGCAGGCGCTGGTAGGCGCCGGCCTCGTCGATCACGTCGATGGCCTTGTCCGGCATGTGCCGGTCATTGATGTAGCGCGACGCCAGTTCGGCGGCGGCGCGCAGGGCCTCGTCGCTGTACTCGATGTTGTGGTGGCTTTCAAAGCGCCCTTTCAGGCCACGCAGGATGCCCACGGTGTCTTCCACCGACGGCTCGGTGACATCGACCTTCTGGAAGCGACGCGCCAAGGCACGGTCCTTCTCGAAGATGCCGCGGAACTCCTGGAACGTGGTGGAGCCGATGCAGCGGATCTCCCCAGACGACAACAGGGGCTTGAGCAGGTTGGACGCATCCATCACGCCACCCGAAGCCGCACCGGCGCCGATGATGGTGTGAATCTCGTCGATGAACAGGATCGCCTGCGGGCGCTTGCGCAGCTCGCCGAGCAGCGCCTTGAAGCGCTTCTCGAAGTCGCCACGGTACTTGGTGCCGGCCAGCAGCGCGCCGAGGTCCAGGGAATAGACGACGCTCTGTGCCAGCAGGTCGGGCACCTGACCATCGACGATGCGCTTGGCCAGGCCTTCGGCGATGGCAGTCTTGCCCACGCCGGCCTCGCCGACCAGCAACGGGTTGTTCTTGCGCCGACGGGCAAGGATCTGCGCGACGCGCTCGACCTCCTGCTCACGACCAACCAGCGGATCGATACGACCGGCACGGGCCAGTTCGTTGAGGTTGCTGGCGTAAGCGTCCAGCGGGTTGCTGGAAGAGGAAGCCTCGCCGCCCTCCTCATCCTGCATGTCCTGGTCGCTGTCGGTGTTCGGCCCATGGCCCGGCACCTTGCTGATGCCATGGGCGATGTAGTTGACGACGTCGATACGCGCCACGCTCTGCTGCTTGAGCAGGAACACCGCCTGGCTTTCCTGTTCGCTGAAGATCGCCACCAGCACGTTGGCGCCGGTCACTTCGCGCTTGCCGGAGCTCTGCACGTGGAACACGGCACGCTGCAGCACGCGCTGGAAACCCAGCGTCGGTTGCGTCTCGCGGTCCTCGTCATGCACGGGGATCAGCGGGGTGGTGGAATCGATGAACTCCTGCAGGTCGTGCTTGAGCTTGTCGAGATTGGCGCCACAGGCGCGCAGAACGGTCGCGGCAGCCTCATTGTCAAGGAGTGCCAGCAGCAGGTGTTCGACGGTCATGAACTCATGACGTTTCGAACGGGCCTCCTTGAAGGCCAGATTGAGGGTGACTTCGAGCTCGCGGTTTAACATAGCTTCACCTCATACCCAAGTGGTCGGCGATTAACCGTCCTTCTCGATTTCACAGAGTAGCGGATGCTGGCTTTCCCTGGCGTATTGGTTGACCTGCATGGCCTTTGTCTCGGCGATGTCACGGGTAAACAATCCGCACACTGCCCGCCCTTCGGTATGGACGGTCAGCATGATCTTGGTCGCCAGCTCGCGGTTCAGATTGAAGAACGTCTCGAGCACTTCGACGACGAAATCCATTGGCGTGTAGTCATCGTTGAACAAAACCACCTTGTACATCGGTGGCGCCTGCAGGATCGGCTTGGCCTCCTGGACGGCAAGGCCCGCGCCATCGTCCTCATGCCCGTCCTCATGCGACTGCGGGCGATCCTGATTGAATGTTAGTCGAATCTCACTGAGTACATGCATGGAAAGAATTTCATCATGATCGACAGGTTAAGGTTGTGGGTTGACTGCGCAGGCCCCTCCCGGCGCGGGCGCCGGCTGACCTTGACTATCGGCAAAACGGTGTTACAACCAATAAGAACCCACCGTGGTCGATAAAGATCCGCGCAGTCAACCAGATTTTCTCGCAAGGTTCGTATGCGGATGAAGTGGATGATACTCCAGTGATGGAGTCCTTTGCAGAGGGACATAGGGATGGCAAGCGGTAAAGTCAAGTGGTTCAACAATGCCAAGGGCTACGGATTCATCAATGAGGAGGGTAAGAGCGAAGACCTGTTCGCCCATTACTCTGCCATCCAGATGGAAGGCTACAAGACGCTGAAAGCCGGCCAAACCGTGAACTTCGAGATCATCCAGGGCCCCAAAGGGCTGCATGCGATCGACATCAGAAGCGCCACCAGCAACGTCCAGGCCAGCGCCACGAACCCAAGCAGCACCGTCGAAGCCTGACCTCTGGCCTGTCTGCCGGTAAACGAAAAAACCGGTCGCTCCTTTAATTAAAGAGGCGACCGGTTTTTTTGCCACGCTTACATGTGCTTGATCAACGCCTCGCCAAAGCCCGAGCTGCCGACCAGGGTCGCACCATCCATCAGGCGCTCGAAGTCGTAGGTCACGGTCTTGGCCGCAATGGCGCCATTGGTGCCCTTGATGATCAGGTCCGCCGCCTCGGTCCATCCCATGTGCCGCAGCATCATCTCGGCCGACAGGATCACCGACCCTGGGTTGACCTGATCCTTGCCTGCGTACTTCGGCGCGGTACCGTGAGTGGCCTCGAACATGGCCACGGTGTCCGACAGGTTGGCCCCCGGCGCAATGCCGATACCGCCCACCTCGGCCGCCAGGGCGTCGGACAGGTAGTCACCATTGAGGTTGAGCGTGGCGATTACATCGTACTCGGCCGGGCGCAGCAGGATCTGCTGGAGCATGGCGTCGGCGATGGCATCCTTGACGATCACCTCGCGGCCGGTGCGCGGGTTCTTGAACTTCATCCACGGACCGCCATCGAGCAGTTCGGCGCCGAACTCGTCGCGGGCCACCTCATAGCCCCAGTCCTTGAAGGCACCTTCGGTGAACTTCATGATGTTGCCCTTGTGCACCAGGGTCAGCGACTTGCGGTCGTTATCCACGACATATTGCAGGGCCTTGCGCACCAGGCGCTTGGTGCCTTCCTTCGATACCGGCTTGACGCCGATGCCGCAGTCCTGGTCGAAGCGGATCTTGGTGACCCCCATTTCCTCCTTGAGGAACTTGATCACCTTGTTCGCCTCGGGCGAGCCGGCCTTCCACTCGATACCGGCATAGATGTCCTCGGAGTTCTCGCGGAAGATCACCATGTCGACGTCGCCTGGCTTTTTCACCGGGCTCGGCACGCCCTGGAACCACACCACCGGACGCAGGCACACATACAGGTCGAGTTGCTGGCGCAACGCCACGTTGAGCGAACGAATGCCGCCACCGACCGGCGTGGTCAGCGGCCCCTTGATCGACACCACGTAGTCTTTCACCGCATCCAGGGTTTCCTGGGGCAGCCAGGTGTCCTGGTCATAGACCTGGGTGGCCTTCTCGCCAGCGTACACCTCCATCCAGGCGATCTTGCGCTTGCCGCCATAGGCCTTCTCCACGGCGGCATCGACCACCTTGATCATCACCGGCGAGACGTCCACGCCGATGCCGTCGCCTTCGATGTAGGGAATGATGGGGTTGTCGGGAACATTGAGCGAATGGTCTGCATTGACGGTGATCTTGGCACCATCGGTCGGAACCTTGATTTTCTGGTATCCCATGCTGCACTACTCCGCTTTTCCTGGGTGATTGGAAATCGTGCGATCCACTGAGCCTAAACCACATCCGCCGACCTGCAAGGGAGGAGCCCGCCAACACCGGCAAACAGCTGGCAAATGCCTGCGGCAACACGCCACATTGCCCCTACGTCTTTGGTCTTATAAATGCGCTGATACCACTTCGCCTTGCTGATTAGCCCAAAGGGTTTGATATACTCCGGCGCGACCATAGGGTCATCGGGGCGAACCCTAGGAAAATGCGGCTCGCCCTTGGTCATGAATGGCCACAAAGCCTGGGTCGTTACCGCGGCCCAGCACTTGACGCTCGACTGATGCATCCACCATCACCGCTCGCAGCCTCTCGACTTTCCGCTCATGGCGTCGCCAGGGCGAAGCGCCTACCCTGCGCACCTCGAGACTCGAGTACGCTCAGCACATAGAGAGTTAACCCGCATGCCCACCCGTTCCAAGATCATCTACACCTTCACCGACGAAGCCCCCGCCCTCGCCACCTACTCGCTGCTGCCGATCGTCGAGGCCTTCACTGCCTCCGCCGACATCGCCGTCGAAACCCGCGACATCTCCCTGGCCGGCCGTATTCTCGCCGCCTTCCCGGAGCAACTGGGCGCCGAGAAGCAGGTAGGCGATCACCTGGCGGAACTGGGCCAGCTGGCCACCACCCCTGAAGCCAACATCATCAAGCTGCCGAACATTTCCGCTTCGGTTCCACAGCTGAAGGCCGCGATCAAGGAGCTGCAAGCCAAGGGCTTCAACATCCCCGACTACGCCGACGAGCCGGCCAGCGCCGAAGAGAAAGAATCGCGCGCCCGCTACGACCGCATCAAGGGCAGCGCCGTGAACCCGGTCCTGCGCGAAGGCAACTCCGACCGCCGCGCGCCGCTGTCGGTCAAGAACTACGCCCGCAAGCACCCACACAAGATGGGCGCCTGGGCCGCCGACTCCAAGTCGCACGTTGCCCACATGACCCAGGGCGACTTCTACGGCAGCGAGAAGGCCGCGCTGATCGAGGCTGACGACAGCCTGCGCATCGAGCTGGTCGGCAAGGACGGCAGCACCACCGTGCTGAAAGAAAAGACCGCCGTCAAAGCCGCCGAAGTGATCGACTGCGCGACCATGAGCCGCAAGGCCCTCAAAGCCTTCATCGCCGAGCAGATCGCCGATGCCAAGGCCTCCGGCGTGCTGCTGTCGGTGCACCTGAAAGCCACCATGATGAAGGTTTCCGACCCGATCATGTTCGGCGTGATCGTCGAAGAGTTCTACAACGACGTGCTCGCCAAGCACGCCGCCGCGCTGGCCGAAGTGGGCTTCAACGCCAACAACGGCATCGGCGACCTGTACGCCCGCATCAAGGACCTGCCTGCTGAAAAGCAAGCCGAGATCGAAGCCGATATCCAGGCCCTGTACGCCGTTCGCCCGGCCCTGGCCATGGTCAACTCGGACAAGGGCATCACCAACCTGCACGTACCGAGCGACGTCATCGTCGACGCCTCGATGCCGGCGATGATCCGCGACTCGGGCAAGATGTGGAACACCGCAGGTGAGCTGCAGGACGCCAAGGCCGTGATCCCGGACCGCTGCTACGCCGGCATCTACCAGGCTACCATCGAAGACTGCAAGGCCAACGGCGCCTTCGACCCGACCACCATGGGCAGCGTGCCGAACGTTGGCCTGATGGCGCAGAAAGCCGAAGAGTACGGCTCCCACGACAAGACCTTCCAGATCAAGGCCGACGGCGTCGTGCGCGTAGTCGACGGCAAGGGCAAGGTCGTCCTGGAGCAGAACGTCGAAGCCGGTGACATCTTCCGCATGTGCCAGACCAAGGACGCGCCGATCCAGGACTGGGTCAAGCTGGCCGTCAACCGTGCCCGCCTGAGCAACACCCCGGCGGTGTTCTGGCTGGACCCGGCCCGCGCCCACGACGGCGTGATGATCGAGAAGGTGCAGCAGTACCTGAAGGATCACGACACCGCCGGCCTGGATATCCGCATCCTGGCCCCGGTCGACGCCATCAAGTTCTCCCTGGCCCGCATCCGCGAAGGCAAGGACACCATCTCGGTGACCGGCAACGTGCTGCGCGACTACCTGACCGACCTGTTCCCAATCATGGAGCTGGGCACCAGCGCCAAGATGCTGTCGATCGTGCCACTGATGAACGGCGGTGGCCTGTTCGAGACCGGCGCCGGTGGTTCGGCACCGAAGCACGTACAGCAGCTGGTTGAAGAGAACTTCCTGCGTTGGGACTCGCTGGGTGAATTCCTGGCCCTGGCCGCTTCCCTGGAGCACCTGGGCAACACCTACGACAACCCGCGCGCCAAGGTCCTGGCCAACACCCTGGACCAGGCCACCGGCAAGTTCCTCGACACCAACAAGTCGCCTTCGCGCAAGGTTGGCGGTATCGACAACCGTGGCAGCCACTTCTACCTGACCCTGTACTGGGCAGAAGCACTGGCCGCCCAGTCCGATGACGCCGCCCTGCAGGCGCGCTTCGCCCCGCTGGCCAAGACCCTGAGCGAGAACGAAGCGACCATCGTCGCCGAGCTCAACGCTGTCCAGGGCAAGCCGGCCGACATCGGTGGCTACTACGCCCCGGATGCCGAGCTGACCGCCAAGGTGATGCGCCCAAGCCAGACCCTGAACAGCGCCATTGCCGCACTGTAAGGTTCGCTTGAAGTAACAGCACAAACCCCGGCCACGCACCGGGGTTTGTGCTTTCTGGGACTGGGACTGCTGCGCATCCCCCTGCATGCAAAAGGACAACCCCAATGACCTGGCAACCCCACATCACTGTCGCCACCGTCGTCGAACACGAGGGCAAGTTCCTCTTCGTCGAGGAGTTCAAGGCCGGCCGGCATGTCTTCAACCAGCCCGCCGGCCACCTCGAAGCCAATGAAACCATCACCCAGGCCGCCCTGCGCGAAACCCTCGAGGAAACCGCCTGGGAAGTCGAGCTCACCGGCGTGGTCGGCATCTACCTATATACCGCCCCCAGCAACGGCGTCACCTACCAGCGCATCTGCTTCGCCGCCCGCCCCGTGCGCCACCACCAAGGCCGCGCACTGGACAGCGACATCGTCCGCGCCGCATGGCTGACCCGCGACGAACTGCTGGCCGAGCCGTCGCGCTGGCGCAGCGAGCTGGTCCCGCGCTGCCTCGACGACTACCTCAAAGGCCCGCTGCACAGCCTTGACCTGCTGCGCGACTGACGCCGGTTTGATAGAATCGGCGTTTTTCCCCTCTGATACACATCGGTAGCCATGACCAGCCCAGCACTCAAAGACCCCGCCAAGACCCGCGTCATCGTCGGCATGTCCGGCGGCGTGGACTCTTCCGTCTCCGCCCTTCTGCTCATGGAGCAGGGCTACCAGGTGGAAGGTCTGTTCATGAAGAACTGGGAAGAGGACGACGGCACCGAATACTGCACCGCCCGCGAAGACCTGGCCGACGCCCAGGCCGTGTGCGACCGCATCGGCATCAAGCTGCACACCGCCAACTTCGCCGCCGAATACTGGGACAACGTGTTCGAGCACTTCCTCGAGGAGTACAAGGCCGGCCGCACGCCGAACCCGGATATCCTCTGCAACCGCGAAATCAAGTTCAAGGCCTTCCTCGACTACGCCCTGTCCCTGGGCGCCGACCTGATCGCCACCGGCCACTATGTGCGACGCCGCGACACTGGCGAGCTGACCGAGCTGCTCAAGGGCCTGGACCCGAACAAGGACCAGAGCTACTTCCTGCACGCCGTCGGCGGCAAGGAAATCGCCCGCACCCTGTTCCCGGTAGGCGAACTGGAGAAACCCGAGGTACGCGCCATCGCCGAGAAACACGGCCTGGCCACGGCCAAGAAGAAGGACTCCACCGGTATCTGCTTCATCGGCGAGCGCCGTTTCAGCGACTTCCTCAAGCAGTACCTGCCGGCCCAGCCGGGCGAGATCCAGACCACCGAGGGTGAAGTGATCGGCCAGCACCACGGCCTGATGTACCACACCATCGGCCAGCGCCAGGGCCTGGGCATCGGCGGCCTGAAGGACGCCAGCGACGAGCCGTGGTACGTGCTGGAAAAAGACCTCTCGCGCAATGTGCTGGTGGTCGGCCAGGGCAACGAGCACCCGTGGCTGTTCTCCCGCGCCCTGCTGGCCTCGGAAATTTTCTGGGTAAACCCGATCGACCTGTCCAGCCCGCGCAAGCTCACCGCCAAGGTGCGCTACCGCCAGGGCGACCAGCAGTGCACGCTGGAGCAGACCGCCAGCGGCTACCGCGCAGTGTTCGACGAGCCGCAGCGCGCTGTCACCCCGGGCCAGTCGGTGGTGTTCTATGACGGCGAGGTTTGCCTGGGCGGCGGCGTGATCGAAGTCGCCGAGCCCTGGAGCCCGCGCCCATGAACAACCTCCAGGAGCAACTGATTGCCCTGGGCGGCGTGTTCCAGGCCGCCGTGCTGGTGGACCGCATCGCCCGCACCGGCCAGGCCAGCGAAGCCAATATAGGCTGCATGCTCGGCAGCCTGCTGGTGGTCGACCCCAAGGACACCCTGGAAGTGTTCGGTGGCGACGACATCAACCTGCGCGACGGCTACCGGGCGCTGGTCGGCGCCCTGGAGCGCGATCCCAGCAGCCTGCAACGCGAGCCGCTGCGCTACGCCCTGTCGATGCTGGGCCTTGAGCGCCAGTTGAACAAGCGTGGCGACATGCTCGATACCATCGGCAACCGCCTGCCGCAGATCCAGTCCCAGGCCAAGCATTTCGGCCTGGTTCATGAAAACGTCATCGCCTCCAGCGGAGCCTTGTACCAGGACACCCTGAGCACCCTGCGCCAGCGTATCCAGGTGCATGGCGACATGCGCTTCCTGCAGCAGGCCAGCAACGCCTCGAAGATCCGCGCCCTGCTGCTGGCCGGCATCCGCGCCGCGCGCCTGTGGCGCCAGCTGGGCGGGCACCGCTGGCAGCTGGTGTTCAGCCGGCGCAAGCTGCTCAACGAGCTGTACGGCATGATGCGTACCGCCGATTGAAATGAACCGTGGGAGCGGCGGTGCGCCGCCGCTCCCGCGCCAGACACCACACGCTTCGAAATGGCCCGACCTTTGGTCAGCCACCCGACCCGGGCGCGTTTTTCATGTATGATATGCGCCCTTCCAAAAGCCTGACTGTCCGAGAACACCCCATGCAGCTCTCCTCGCTCACTGCGGTTTCCCCTGTAGACGGCCGTTATGCCGGCAAAACCCAGGCCCTGCGCCCCATTTTCAGCGAATTCGGCCTGATCCGTTTCCGCGCCCTGGTCGAAGTGCGCTGGCTGCAGCGCCTGGCCGCCCACCCGCAGATCGGCGAAGTGCCGGCGTTCTCCGCCGAAGCCAACGCCGTGCTGGACAGCCTGGCCACCGACTTCAAGCTCGAGCACGCCGAACGCGTCAAGGAAATCGAGCGCACCACCAACCACGACGTCAAGGCCATCGAGTACCTGCTCAAGGAGCAGGCCGCGCAGTTGCCTGAGTTGGCCAAGGTCAGCGAGTTCATCCACTTCGCCTGCACCAGCGAGGACATCAACAACCTGTCCCACGCCCTGATGCTGCGCGCCGGCCGTGACGAAGTGCTGCTGCCACTGATGCGTCAGATCGCCGAAGCGATCCGCACCCTGGCCCACACCCACGCTGCCGTGCCGATGCTGTCGCGCACCCATGGCCAGCCGGCCTCGCCGACCACCCTGGGCAAGGAACTGGCCAACGTCGTCTACCGCCTGGAGCGCCAGATCGCGCAAGTGGCCGCCGTGCCGCTGCTGGGCAAGATCAACGGCGCCGTGGGCAACTACAACGCCCACCTGTCGGCCTACTCGCAGATCGACTGGGAAGCCAACGCCCGCGCCTTCATCGAAGACGAGCTGGGCCTGGTGTTCAACCCCTACACCACCCAGATCGAGCCGCACGACTACATTGCCGAGCTGTTCGACGCCATCGCCCGCTTCAACACTATCCTCATCGACTTCGACCGCGACGTCTGGGGCTACATCTCGCTGGGCTACTTCAAGCAGAAGACCGTTGCCGGCGAAATCGGCTCCTCGACCATGCCGCACAAGGTCAACCCGATCGACTTCGAGAACTCTGAAGGCAACCTGGGTATCGCCAACGCACTGTTCCAGCACCTGGCCAGCAAGCTGCCGATCTCGCGCTGGCAGCGTGACCTGACCGACTCCACCGTGCTGCGCAACCTGGGCGTGGGCTTCGCCCACAGCGTCATCGCCTACGAGGCCAGCCTCAAGGGCATCGGCAAGCTGGAAGTCAACGAAGCCCGTATCGCCGCGGACCTGGACGCCTGCTGGGAAGTCCTGGCCGAGCCGATCCAGACCGTGATGCGCCGCTTCAACATCGAGAACCCCTACGAGAAGCTCAAGGAGCTGACCCGTGGCAAGGGCATCACCCCTGACGCGCTGCTGACCTTCATCGACGGCCTGGACATGCCGGCCGAAGCCAAGGCCGAGCTCAAGCAGCTGACCCCGGCGACCTACATCGGCAACGCGGTGGCCCAGGCCAAACGCATCTAAGCTGACCGTCGCGTGCAACGCCCGGCCTGGCCGGGCGTTTTTATTCCCGTACGAAAATTACGTTTTTTCAATAGGTTGAACATGAATTCTGATACTCCACTGCAACTGTTGGGCGGCCTCACGGCCCGTGAATTCCTGCGCGACTACTGGCAGAAGAAGCCACTGCTGGTACGTCAGGCCTTCCCTGACTTCGTCAGCCCCATCGACGCCGACGAGCTGGCCGGCCTGGCCCTGGAAGAAGAAGTCGAGTCGCGCCTGGTGCTCGAGCACGGCGAGCGCCCGTGGGAGCTGCGCCGCGGCCCGTTCGCCGAGGACGCTTTCAGCGACCTGCCCGAGCGTGACTGGACCCTGTTGGTGCAGGCCGTGGACCAATTCGTGCCGGAAGTGGCCGAGCTGCTGGAAGAGTTCCGCTTCCTGCCGAGCTGGCGCATCGACGACGTGATGATCAGCTACGCCGCGCCCGGCGGTAGCGTCGGCCCGCACTTCGACAACTACGATGTGTTCCTGCTGCAAGGCGACGGCACGCGCAGCTGGAAAGTCGGCCAGATGTGCAACAGCGATAGCGCGCTGATCGACCACGCCGACCTGCGCATCCTCGCTGATTTCGAACAGAGCGACGAGTGGACCCTGGAACCCGGCGACATGCTCTACCTGCCGCCGCGCCTGGCCCACTACGGTGTCGCCGAGAGCGAGTGCCTGACCTACTCGGTCGGTTTCCGCGCCCCGAGCGCCGCCGAAGTGCTGACCCACTTCACCGATTTCCTCGGCCAGTTCCTGCCGGATGAAGAGCGCTACAGCGATGCCGACGCCCAGCCGGTCAGCGACCCGCACCAGATCCAGCACGATGCCCTCGACCGCCTCAAGGCGCTGATCGACAAGCATATGTCCGACAAGGACCTGCTGCTGACCTGGTTCGGCCAGTTCATGACCGAGCCGCGCTACCCTGAGCAGGTGGTGGGCGAAGATCTCTCCGAACAAGAGCTGCTGGACTACCTCGGCCAAGGCGCCATCCTGATTCGCAACCCAAGCGCACGTTTGGCCTGGTCCGAGTTCGGCGACGACCTGCTGCTGTTCGCCAGCGGTCGCAGCTGCCCGCTGCCAGGCAAACTGCGCGAACTGCTGAAGCTGATCTGCTCCGCCGATGCCCTGCACAGCGAAAACCTTGGGCAGTGGATGGAGGATGAAGACGGCTTGATGCTGGTACAACAGCTGGTCATGCAAGGCAGCCTGGGATTCGCCGATGAATAAGATCAGTGTTCGACTGGCCGACTGGCACAAGGACAATGCCGACATCCACCGCATCCGCAGCGCCGTGTTCGTCGCCGAGCAGCACGTACCGCCGGAGCTGGAATTCGACGCAGAAGACCCGACCGCCGTGCACTTCCTGGCCCTGGAGGGCGACTACCCGATCGGTACTGCCCGCCTGCTGCCTGACGGCACCATCGGCCGGGTTTCGGTGCTCAAGGACTGGCGCGGCCTGAACGTGGGCGACGCGCTGATGCGCGCGGTGATCATCGAGGCGCAGAACCGCGACCTCAGCCAGCAGATGCTCAGCGCCCAGGTGCACGCAACGCCGTTCTACGAGCGCCTGGGGTTCCGCGTGGTCAGCGAGGAGTTCCTCGAGGCCGGCATCCCGCATGTGGACATGGTTCGGGATTCGCGCGAGATCGCCTGATCACCTTCACGGGCAAACCCGCTTCCACAACGTGGGAGCGGGTCTCGCGCCTGATCAGGCGATCACGATCTGCCCATCCCCAACGCCCTGCCCCGCAATCCCCACCAGCGTCACGCTGTCCCCGCCGAACTTCAGCACCAGGTCATCCCCCACCTGGCTGGCATGGGCACGCCAGTCCGGCGCGGCGGTGCCGCCTCCCACGCCAATGAACACCAGCCGGTCCTGGCCGGTGAAGTCCAGCACCCGGTCCTGGCCGAAATGGCCGCTGAACAGGAAGGTGTCGCGTCCCCCGCCACCTAACAGCACATCGTTGCCCGTGCCACCGACCAGCACGTCATTGCCGGCGCCGCCCTGCAGCCGGTCGTCACCGCCCAGACCGAACAGCCACTGCCCCTGGTTGCCCGCCACCAGCTGGTCGCCTGCCTGAGTGCCGTTGAGCGAAGACGCATAGGGGGTAATCTTGCCGCTCTCGAACAGCCCCTGCGCCGCCACCGCGTGACTGACCTCCTTGCTGAAGATCAGCAGGCTCGACTCCTTGCTCACCAGGTTTTCGACATTGCGCACCAGGCTGATGCCACCCTCGGCGTCGCGCACGTACAGCGTGCCTTCGCCATCCCGGGCGATGCTCAGGTTGGCCAAGGCATCCTGCAGCTTCAGGGTGTCATGGCCGGCGCCACCGTCGATCAGGTTGAAACCGCCGTCATCGCGGAAGGTATCGTTGCCGGCCCGGCCTTCGAGGTAGTCGTTGGCGCGCCCGCCATGGATCAGGTCGTCCTTGTCCGAGCCGATAATGAACGTGCTGCCCTTGTGCGGCTCCGCATTGCGGTTGAGGTCCTCGACCCAGGTCGAGCCACGGGTCACGTCCGACAGGTTGCTGACCAGGATGGTCGAGTCGCGGCTGGTCCACTGATAGAAGGACGAATCCAGCACACGCCCAAGGCCATCGGTGTAGGCCGTCGGCAGGTGCGACAGCCAGGTGGCGATGTTGCCGATGGAGAACGGCAGCAGGTTCCAGGCGTCGGACGCGTAGTGGTCATTGAAGTTGACGATATTGTTGGTGGCCGAGGCCTTGGCGCCGTCGTGCACGCCCAGGGTGCCCCAGGTCGCCGAGGTGCCATCGAGCGCGCGGAACACCGGGTCGTTCTCGTAGCCGATATTGAGCACCTTGTTGGCGTCGGCAGCCTGGGTCGGTGAGGCGAAGGCGACGTAGCGCGCATCCTGGTAGAAGCCGCCCCAGCGCGAACCGCTCAGGTCGGCCAGGCTGTTGACCGCCAGGCCACCAAGGCTGTGGCCGCTGACGGTGATATCCGCGCCGCTCAGGCCGTTGGCCTTGGCAAAGGCCGCGACATCGGCGAGCAGCTGCCCGAATGCGTTACCGGCGTAATCACGGGCATAGCCTGCCGGGCCGATCGCCGCCAGCAGGTCGTTGATGGCGTCACCGATGGTGTCGCCCAGCAGGTTCTCACGCGGACCGCTGGTGCCGCGAAAAGCGATGCCGATGCCGCTGAGCTGGCCGGCGGCATCGTAGCGGCCGAGGATCTCCACCTGCGCCGAGGTGTAGCCCTGCGCTTCGCCGTGGAAGGTGCCGCGGGCGTCGGTCTTGCCCTGGTAGCCCAATTGCGCCGCGCTGATCGGCGACCAGCCGGCGGCCTTCACCTGGGCCAGGGCCCTGGCTTCGGCGTCCGGGTTCCAGGGGATGCCGGGGATCACGCCCTGGCTGTCGGTACCGCCGATCAGTGCCTTGACCAGCGTGGCCGGCAGACCTAGACCGAAGCCGTACTTCTGGTAGCCGGCGCCGAAGCCATCGTCGATGCCATGGTAGGCGTAGGTGGCCAGCGCCATGGCGTCCTTGTAAAGCGCATAAGAGGCAGTGCTGTCGAGCTGTCGGTAATCGAATACGGGCATTGGTTTACATCCCTGTTGTTCTTGTAGGAAGGACACCCCAGCGACATCGTCCGGTGACACGACTGACGGGCGAAAGGCAAAGCTGGCACGCATTTGCCACCTCGTCCAACCCGAAGGGATGACGTCCCTGCCAAAGATGCGGGCAAAAAACCTGTACATGCATACAGATAAAACTTGCCTGCGCGCCCTGGCTTGCGCATCCTAGGGGCCAACTTTCACGATGAAGCGTTTTCGGCCATGCGCCTCTTTCTCTGCGAAAAGCCCTCCCAGGCAAAAGACATCGCCAAGGTCCTCGGTGCCCAGCGCCGCGGCGATGGCTGCTGGCAGGGCACCGATGTCTGCGTGACCTGGTGCATCGGCCACCTGCTGGAGACCGCCCCGCCGGACAGCTACGACGAGCGCTACAAACGCTGGACCCTCGAAGACCTGCCGATCATCCCGCAAAAGTGGAAGATGACCGTCAAGCCCAAGACCGCCAGCCAGTACAAGGCGGTCAAGCGCCTGCTGGGCGAAGCCCGAGAACTGGTGATCGCCACCGATGCCGACCGCGAGGGCGAGATGATTGCCCGCGAACTGGTCGAGCACTGCCGCTACCGCGGGCCGATCCAGCGCCTGTGGCTGTCGGCGCTGGACGATGCCTCGATCCGCAAGGCGCTCGGGCGCCTGCTGCCCGGCCAGGAGACCTTCAGCCTCTACCATTCGGCCCTGGGCCGCTCGCGGGCCGACTGGCTGATCGGCATGAACATGAGCCGCCTGTTCACCCTGCTCGGCCGCCAGTCCGGCTACCAGGGCGTACTGCCAGTGGGCCGGGTGCAGACCCCGACACTGCGCCTGGTGGTGGACCGCGACCGCAGCATCGCCGACTTCGTGCCCGTGCCGTTCTGGGCCATCGACGTGCAACTGGAAAGCGCGGGCGCCGTGTTCAACGCCCAGTGGCGCGCCCCCGAGGACGCCTGCGACGATCAGGGCCGCTGCCTGAAGCAGGACATGGCGCAACAAGCCGCGGCCGACATGCAGGCCGCGGGTAGCGCCCGGGTGCTGAAGATCGCCACCGAACGGGTGCGCGAAACCGCGCCGCTGCCCTTCGACCTCGGCACCCTGCAGGAGGTGTGCTCGAAGAAGCTCGGCCTCGGCGCCCAGGAAACCCTGGATATCGCCCAAGCCCTGTACGAGACCCACAAGCTCATCACCTACCCGCGCAGCGACAGCGGTTACCTGCCCCTCAGCCAGCATGGCGAGGCCCCTGCCATCCTCGCCGCCTTGCATCGCGCCGACAGCAGCCTCGCGCCACTGCGGGACTACCTGGACCCACAGCGCCGTTCGCGGGCGTGGAACGACCAGAAGGTCAGCGCCCACCACGGCATCATCCCCACCGCCGCCGCCAGTGACCCGGCGCGCGTGCCACCCAAGTACAAGGCGGTGTATACCCTGATCCGCGCCCGCTACCTGGCGCAGTTCCTGCCCAACCACGAGTACGACCGCACCCAGGCCGAGTTCGATTGTGCCGGCCATGCGCTACGCGCGGTGGGCAAGCAGATTGTTGAGCCCGGCTGGCGCCGTGCGCTGCCCGAGGCATTGACTCCGGCCAAGGGTCGCGAGGCGCCACCGGCCCAGGTGCTGCCGGCGTTGCGCGAAGGCCAGGACTGCACCGTGCGGGACCTGCAACTGAAAGACCTGTGGACCCAGCCACCCAAGCCTTTCACCGAAGGCGACCTGATCAAGGCGATGAAAAACGTCGCCAAGCTGGTGGACGACCCCAGGCTCAAGCAGAAGCTCAAGGAAACCACCGGCATCGGCACCGAGGCGACTCGCGCCAGCATCATCCAGGGCTTGCTCGACCGTGGCTACCTGGTCAAGAACGGCAAGGCCCTCGCGGCCACACCCGCCGCCTTCAGCCTGATCGACGCCGTGCCCCGGGCCATCGCCGACCCCGGCACCACGGCGATCTGGGAACAGGCGCTGGACATGGTGCAGAGCGGGGAAATGAGCCTGGAGGAGTTCGTCGCCCGGCAATCGGCGTGGATGGGCAAGCTGGTGCAACGTTGCAGCGGCATGCGCCTGACCATCAGCGGGCCGACGGCGGGCAAGGCTGCGACGCCATGGAAAAAGAAGCGTAAAAGCGCGGCGAAGGGCAAAGCCGCAGCCAGCAAACCCAGGCAGACGCGCCGCAAGGCGGCGACCTAACGCCTCGCGAGGGCATCCCCGACTGGCGCCATGAAAATCCTCTGCTATTTTTTCATGAAAATAATCAGAAAAAATTTCACGAGGCCCCGACATGTTCAAGCAATCCGCCCAGCACGTCGCCAGCTACTACGCCCGCACCTACCCCGCCACTATCCCCTTGCGCCCCACCCTACAGGGCGCCCACGACACCGACGTCCTGATCGTCGGTGCCGGCTTCAGCGGCCTGCATACGGCCTTGCGCCTGGCATTGGCCGGCCAGCGCGTGACCCTGCTGGAAGCCAGCCGGGTGGCCTGGGCCGCCTCGGGCCGCAACGGTGGCCAGGCACTGCTGGGCTGGTCGTGCGACATGCCCCCGTTGGAGCGAGCCCTGGGCCTGGAGCGCAGCCGGCGCCTGTGGGACAGCATGTGCTGGGCCGCCCGCGAGCTGCACGAACTGCCCCAGCGCCATGGCTTCGACGTCGATTATCGCCAGGGAAGCCTGTGGACCGCCGTGTTGCCGCGCCGCGTAAAACTGCTGGAGGAGGCCCGGCGTGAAGCACAGGAGAAGTTCGACTACGACTGCCTGCGCCTGATCGGCCGCGAGGAACTGCCCGAGTGGATCGACAGCCCCCGCTACCAGGCCGCGCTGTACGATCCCAATGGCGCCCACCTCAACCCGCTGAAGCTGGCCCAGGGCCTGGCCGGCGTGATCGAAGCGAACGGCGGGCGGATCTACGAGCAGAGCCAGGTGACCGATTACCAGGAACACGCCGACGGCTTCGCCGCCCGCACCGATCAGGGCGAGGTGCGCAGCCGCGTAATGGTGCTCGCCTGCAACGCCTACATCGACCGCCTCGACCGCGCGCTCTCGCGTCGCCTGCTGCCGGTGGGCTCCTACCAGGTGGCCACGGCGCCGCTGGACGCCGACTTCGCCGCCTCGTTGCTGCCGCGCAACAGCTGCGTGATCGACAACCAGTTCGTCCCCGACTATTTCCGCCTCACCCCCGACCACCGCCTGCTGTTCGGCGGTGGCTGCACGTACCTCGGTGGTATCCCCAAGGACGTCGCCGGCGCCACCCGGCCATACCTGGAGCGGGTGTTCCCACAGTTGCGAGGGGTAGCCATCGAGCATGCCTGGGGCGGCCACATTGATTGCAGCATCCAGCGCACGCCGGATATCGGTCGCCAGGGCCAACGTTACTGGCTGCAGGGTTTTTCCGGCCACGGCGTACTGCCGACCCTGGCTGGTGCACGCGCGGTCAGCGACGCAATCCTCGGTGACGACGAGCTGCTGAAACTGTACCAGGCCATCGACAATGGCCGTTTCCCAGGCGGCGACCTGCTGGCCGCGCCACTGGAAGCGGCTGCGAAGGCCTGGTACAGGATGCGCGATCATGTCTGACGATACCCACGCCCTCGCCCGTCAGGTGCGCGAACTGCGCAAGCACCGCGGCCTGACCCTTGACGAGCTGGCAACTCGGGTCAACCGCTCGCTGGGCTTCCTCTCCCAGGTCGAACGCGGGCTGTCGCGGCCCACGGTGGCTGACCTGACTGCCATCAGCGAAGCGCTGCACGTGCCTACCACCTATTTCTACCAGGCCGTGCCGCCCCGAGAGATCGACTGGGTGACCCGCCCCGACGAGCGGCGCACCCTGTACTACGCCGCCGGGATCACCGACGTGCTGGTCTCGCCGACGCTAAGTGGCCGCTTCGCCATGCTCGAAAGCCACCTGGCGCCCGGCGCCAGCAGTGGCGAGGGGCATCTGGACGACAGCTCGGAACAAGGCGGTTTCGTCCTTGAGGGCGAGCTGACCTTGTGGCTCGAAGGCCAGGACGGCGCCGTCACCCTGATCCCCAACGACAGCTTCCAGCTGCCACCCCACAGCCAGTTCCGCTACGCCAACCTGACCGCCCGAACGACCCGGGTTCTCTGGGTCTTCCGTTGAGAGCATGCCAATGACAAGTACTACAGGCTTCCCCGATCTGCTCAGCGAAGTACGTGCCTTGCGCACCCGACACCCCGACGTGCGCTACGTCGACCTGATCAGCCTGGACATCCCCGGGCATTTCTACGGCAAGCGCTATCCCATCGACATGCTGGAAAAAGTCGCCGCCGGCAGCCCGCTCAAGCTGCCGCAGAACTGCGTCCTGCTCGGCGTGCAGGGCGGGCTGTTCCCGATCGGCGACTACTGCTTCAACGACGGCGACCCGGACGCTCCGCGCCGCCTGGTCCCCGGTACGCTCAAGCCGGTGACCTGGGAGCGAGAGCCGCTGGGGCAGATGCTGATCACCTCGGACGGCACTGCGGCGCCCATCGAGTTCGAACCCCGCGAGGTGCTGGCCCGCGTCCTGCAACGCCTCGAATGCCGCGGCATCCGCCCGGTGGTGGCGTTCGAACTGGAGTTCTACCTGTTCGACCAAGCGTTGAAAGAGGGCTTGCCGCAGTTCCCCCGCGACCCGGTCAGTGGCGATGCCGACGACCAGCCGAACATGCATATCGAGCGCCTGTCGCGCTTTGCCGATGTGCTGCGCGAAATGGTCGAGACTGCCAACATCCAGGGGGTGGACGCCAACGTCATTACCGCCGAACTGGGTCCCGGCCAGTTCGAGATCAACTTCGGCCATTGCGACGATGGCCTGCGCGCCGCCGACTGGGCGGCACTGTTCTGCCGCAGCACCCGGGGCGTGGCGCGCAAGCACGGGCTGCGCGCCTCGTTCATGAGCAAACCCTACCTGCACGCGCCGGGTAGCGGCATGCATGTGCATGTCAGCTTGTACGACCCGGCGGGCAACAACCTGTTGTCCGCCGATAACCAGCGGCCGCTGCGCCACGCCGTGGCCGGTTGCCTGGCGCTGCTGCCGCATTGCATGCCGATTTTCGCCGCCAACCACAATGCGTTTCGCCGCTACGGGGCCATGGTCAACGCCGCCAGCCGTGCCAGCTGGGGCTTCGAGGATCGCGACGCCTGTATCCGCATCCCCGAGTCGGATGCGCGCAACCTGCGGATCGAGCACCGGCTGGCCGGGGCGGATGCCAATCCGTACCTGGTACTGGCGGCGATCCTGTGCGGCATGGAGCACGGGCTGGATGCCGCGCAGGAGCCCATCGCGCCGCTGAACGAGGACCGTGGCAGCGGGATCGATTTTCCCAAGGACATGCTCGGCGCGGTGGCGGCGATGCGTGGGCATCCGGCGGTCAACGAGGGGTTGGGCGCGGAGTTCGTGATGGTCTATTGCGAGAACAAGCGCCAGGACCATCTGGCGTTTTTCCAGGAGGTCAGTGCGCGGGAGTATCGCTGGTTCCTGTAAGCCTCACCGGACTCATCATTGCCAAGCCCCACAGATGGACCGCGATCCCTGTGGGAGCCGGCTTGCCGGCGATGAGGCCAAAACTGGTAACACCGACCACAGGGCATTACCATGCACCACCTCTAGCGCGGCCTTTTGCCGCACCCTCCCGTCCAGCCTGCCCGTGCCCTCATGCCTTTCGAACTCACCGTAGAACCGCTCACGCTGCTGATTCTCGCCCTGGTCGCCTTCGTCGCAGGCTTCATCGATGCCATCGCCGGCGGCGGCGGCCTGCTGACCACCCCGGCGCTGCTCACCGCCGGCATGCCACCGCACCTGGTGCTGGGCACCAACAAGCTCAGCTCGACCTTCGGCGCCGCCACGGCCAGCATCACCTACTACCGGCGCAAGCTGTTCCATCCGGCGCAATGGCGCCTGGCGATTGTCGGCACCCTGGTGGGCGCACTGATCGGTGCGGTTGTGGCTCACTACATGCCGGCCGAGTGGCTGAACAAGATGCTGCCGGTGATCGTGTTCGCTTGTGGCGTCTACCTGCTGTTCGGCGGTACACCGAAGGCGCCGGTGGACGCCGATGCTCCGATCAAAAGGAAGTGGCAGTTTCCGCAGGGCTTCACCCTGGGCTTCTACGACGGCGTTGCCGGGCCGGGTACCGGTGCCTTCTGGACAGTGAGCACGTTGCTGCTCTATCCCATCGACCTGGTTCGAGCCAGTGGCGTGGCGCGCAGCATGAACTTTGTCAGCAACATTGCGGCGCTGACGGTGTTTGTCATTTCCGGGCAGGTGGATTACATCGTTGGGCTGTGCATGGGGGTGTCGGTGATGGTCGGGGCGTTTTTTGGGGCGCGGACGGCGATCAGTGGGGGCAGCAAGTTCATTCGGCCGGTGTTTATTACTGTGGTGTTGGCGTTGACTGTGCGGTTGGCTTGGCAGCATTGGTTTGGGTAGGGATTTGGCTCTGGCTCTGGCTCGATTGTTTTGATTCTGCATACATATTCTTGAAATATGTCGACATCTAGTCACCTTTTCGCCTTTACGGCGACCTACTTTTGCTCTTGGGCAAAAGTAGGCAAAAACCGCTGGCGGTATGACTCACCCACATGGGTTACAAATCAGTTCACGCACATAGGTAACAGTCTTTAACTGGCAGGGTCGGTTTTCGAGGATCTGACCATGC
>NZ_QKZD01000022.1:0-42365 GCF_003253945.1 Pseudomonas sp. 2848 | reverse complement strand
CACCCACACGAATTGCTTGATTCAATTTGTTAAAGAGCGTTTGGCTAAGCGCTTTTCGTCTCAACCGAGGCGCGCATTCTACGCTTTCCTCATTTGCTGTCAAGCGTTTATTTTGAAGTTTTTCAGAAGTCGCTTTTTGCAAAACACCTTCTACCTCAACAACTTACCGCTTGCCTCGTGGCGTTCAACGCTGCGAGGAGGCGAATAATACGCGGTTTGATTTCAGAGTCAACACCTTGATCTGAAAAAACTTTCGATCACCATCCAGCGGCACGTCGGCAACTATTCGCCACGCTTGCCGCTCTGTAGAGAAACACGCAAGCGGAGCGGCTTTGCCATGAGCGATGCACAGAATGAGAAGACCCCGGGGCTGTCGGCGGACGAAGAGCAGGAAGTCAGCCACAACCAGCCGCCGCGGGCGGCAGTGTTGCACGAGATCATCCGCTACCAGGGTGACCAGGAGCTGGAACGCACCCTCGCCGCCTTGTGGTGGTCGGCACTGGCGGCAGGCCTGACCATGGGCCTGTCATTGATGGCCATGGGGCTGTTCTATGCCCGCCTGCCGGAAGGCGACAGCGCCCAGGTGATCGCCAGCCTGGGCTACAGCGCGGGGTTCCTGGCAGTGATCCTGGCCCGCCAGCAACTGTTCACCGAGAACACCCTGACCGCCGTGCTACCGGTGATGACCGCGCCCACCCTGAGCAACCTCGGCCGGCTGTTGCGCCTGTGGAGCGTCGTGCTGCTCGGCAACCTGGCCGGCACGCTGCTGGTGGCCTGGGTGATGCTCGAACTGCCAATCTTCGACAGCAAGACCGACATCGCCTTCCTTGAGGTGGGCCGCAAGGTGATGACCAACGACATCAGCCAGATGTTCGCCAAAGGCATCGTCTCCGGTTGGATGATAGCCACCATGGTCTGGATGATCCCCTCCATGGAGCACGCCAAGATCTGGATCATCCTGGTGATCACCTACCTGATGGCCCTGGGTGACTTCACCCACATTGTCGTGGGCTCGGTGGAAGTGTCATACCTGGTCTGGGCCGGCGATGAAACCTGGCAGGCGTTCTGGCTGGACTTCGCACTACCCACCCTGGCGGGCAACATCATCGGCGGCAGCTTCATCTTTGCCCTGATCAGCCACGCCCAGGTTCGCAGCGACAGCGGCAAGCCCCCCTCGCAATTGCTCAAGGATGAAAAGCCGAAAAAGGACTAGCGCGCCGCAACCGCCCGCTCGGCTCCCCTGCCCCGCTGCGGCAATGGCCGTGGCCGCCACCAGTTCTGCCCGGGGTGTGGCGAGTCGAGGCTGACCCGCTCGCCCATCTGCGGCGTGCTCAATTGCACCTGGGCGGCGTTGGTCAGGGCCAGGATACGCTCGAAGGGCTCCTGCCAACCGTGGATGGACAGGTCGAAGGTGCCGTTATGAATCGGCAACAACCAGCGGCCTTGCAAGTCCAGATGCGCCTGCAGGGTCTGCTCCGGCTGCATGTGCACATTGGGCCAGGCAACGTTATAGGCGCCAGTCTCCATCAGGGTCAGGTCGAACGACCCATACTGCTCGCCGATTTCACGGAAACCGTCGAAATAGCCAGTATCGCCGCTGAAGAATAGCCGCAGCCCTTCGTCGATCATCACCCAGGACGCCCAGAGCCTGCGGTTGCTGTCGAACAGCCCGCGCCCGGAAAAGTGCTGGGCAGGCGTGGCGATGAAGCGCACGCCTTCGACTTCGGTTTCCTGCCACCAGTCCAGTTGCCGCACCTTGGCCGGCGGCACGCCCCACTCGACGAGCAGGTCCCCCACGCCCAACGGCGCGAGGAAATGCTCGGTGCGCGGTGCCAGCTGGCGGATGGCCTGCTCATCCAGATGGTCGAAATGGTCGTGGGAGAGAATCACCGCGGTCAGAGGCGGCAGGTCGCTCAGCGCCAGCGGCGGCGCATGGAAGCGCAACGGCCCGGCCCACTGCACCGGCGAGGCGCGCTCGGCGAACACCGGGTCGGTAATGAAGAAGCGCCCGCGTAACTTGAGCAGCACAGTGGAATGGCCGAGGCGCCACAAGCTGTGATCCGGTGCGTCAGCCACCTGCTGGCGCGTCATCGGCTGCAGGCTGAGCGCTGCGTCTGGCCGGGTCTGTGGTGGCTTGCGCAGCAGCAGGTACTTGACGCCGATGCGCAACTTCTTGAGCACGCCGTCCTTGGGCAGTTCGACCTGGTTGTGAAAGCGCCCGTCCCGATACGGAGCCGGCTCGCCAGCGGGGGTAGCCATGGAGACCATGAGCAACAGCACTCCGCAAAAGAGGAAAGCCTTCATATTACTCCACAGGGTCGGATCAACCGTGAAATGGCTTGTAAGGTCATTTTTCGCCGATGAACGATTGTTCAACAATATTCACATTACTTATGCGATAAACGGCGCTCCACAGAAGAACGACAACCATGATCGACAATCGCAGCGGCAAGGGGCTCTCTTTCGTCAGGCGCATCTACCTGCCGCGCATCATCGGCCTGGGAATCGGCCTGTTCAGCGTGATGGCTGCCATCGCCCCGCTGACCCCACCGCCCTGGGCCTGGGCCCTGCTGCTGTTCAATGGCCTGGCCTGGCCACACGTGGCCTACCAGTGGGCCCTGCGCTCGGCCTCCCCGTACCAGGCCGAGCAGCGCAACATCCTGCTGGATTCGCTGATGGGCGGTTTCTGGACCGCAGCTATCCACTTCAACCCGCTACCCAGCGTCACCATCCTGTCGATGATGACCATGAACAACGTCGCCGCCGGTGGCAAACGCGTGCTGCTGCGCGGCCTGTTGGCGCAGCTGTGCGGCATGCTCTTGGCCACCACGCTGCTCGGCACCGGCCTGCAGGCACAGGCCACGCAGTTGCAGGTCCTCGCCTGCCTGCCGATGCTGACCCTCTACCCCCTGGCCCTGGGCTGGGTGTGCTACCAGTTGGCGATCAAGCTGGCCGAACACAAGCGCCGCCTCAGCGCCCTGAGCCGTACCGACAGCCTCACCGGACTGCTCAACCATGGCTCGTGGAAAGACCTGCTGCTGCTCAAGTTCCAGATCTGCCAGCAGCAGCGGCTGCCAGCGGTCATCGCGCTGATCGACATCGACCACTTCAAGAGCATCAATGATACCTACGGCCATGTGGTCGGCGACTGCGTGTTGCGCCAGCTCAGCCAGGAGCTCAAGCGCACCCTGCGCGAGGACGACCTGGCCGGGCGCTATGGCGGCGACGAATTCTGCGTGATCCTCCCCGGCACCCACGAAGCCCAGGCCTGCCAGGCCATGGAGCGCCTGCGCGAACGCGTGTCCGCCTACCGCAACCCGCACTTGCCGGGCTTGCGCATCAGCCTGAGCATCGGCCTGGCGGACTTTCGACCCGACCTCGCCTCGCCCGAGCATTGGCTGGAACAGGCCGACAAGGCCCTGTATGCCGCCAAGCGCCAGGGTCGCGACCAGGTCAATTTCGCTCGCGGCGAGGCCGCCACGCTCAGGCTGGCCTATCCTGACTGAACCTTCGCCCAGGCCTCGGGCGCAAGACAGCAGTTGAAGGAGTCGCCCGTACATGGACAGGAACGTCGACCTTTCACCCTCCAGCCCCACCTCACGCCTGCAGGTGCGCCGCCTGGTCGGCGGTTTCTGCGCGCTGTTCGGGCTCGCTTGCGTGTTCACCCTGGTGGCGCTGTTCAACATCGCCGCCACGCTGGACCGCCAGGCGCTGGAGCAAAGCACCTTCCAGGCCTCCCAGGCGCTGGAACAGCGGCTGGTGGCCTCGCGCCAGTTTCTCTCCAGCTACGCCGTCTGGGACGCCGCCTACGAACATCTGGTGGGCAAGGTCGACTGGCAGTGGGCGTATGACCAGAAGAACGTCGGTGAGTCGCTGTACAGCGCCAGCGGCTACGAAGGCGTGTTCGTGGTCGAGGATGGCCGCACCACCTACGCCCTGTTCAAGGGCAAACCCACCGATTCGCCGGCTAGCGCCCATATCGACAGCCCCCTGGCGGCAATCATCGACGCGGCGCGCAAGGCGGCCCCGGCCCGCGAGCAGGTAACCCACTTCGTACGCTTCAACGGCTGGCCCGCAGTGCTCAGCGCCGCGGCAGTACGCCCGGACAAGGAAGTGACCGAAGCAGATGTAAAACAGGCACCGGTGATGGTGTTCGTCGACCAACTGACCGAAGCCAAGCTCGCAGTGCTGGGCAAAGGCGCGGGTTTGACCGGCATGCGCCTGGAGAAAAACGCTGTTGCCCAGGCCGGGCAACCGCATATCGCCCTCGGCGAAACCGGTTATCACCTGGTCTGGAACACACCGTTGCCGGGCCGCCAACTGCTTCATGCCTTCCTGCCGCCGCTGCTGGCAGTACTGCTGGTACTTGGCCTGGTGTTGCTCTACCTGTTCCGCCACGCCCTGCGCAGTTCCCGGGCAATAGATGAAAGCCTGCTGCGATTGCAGCAGAGCAACCGCGCCCTGGAAGCCAGCGAGCAGCGCTTTCGCGCAGTGGCCGAAGCCGCCTCCGACTGGATCTGGGAAACCGACCGCCATCACCGCCTGACCTACCTGTCGCAGCGTTTCGTCAGCGTCACCGGCTACCGCATCGAGGACTGGCTCGGCCAGCCGCTCAACCAGTTGCTGGCCTGCGACACCACGCCCCTGCTGCCGTGGCTCGACAGCCAGGCCGACGACAACCCGCAGCAACTGGCCAACCTGCGCTGCAACTACGATGACGCCAGCGGCCAGAACCGCTACTGCCGCGTCTCGGCGCGCTCGATCGTCTACGAGGGCAAGCTCGCCGGCTTTCGCGGCACCGCCAGCGACATCACCGACGAGGTCGCCGCCCATGCCCGCATCCAGCACTTGTCGATGCACGATGCCCTGACGGGCCTCGCCAACCGCAACAAACTGTCGCGCCACCTCGAGCAGGCGTTGTTGCGCGGCAGCGATTCACCACCGTTGACCCTGCTGCTGCTGGACCTGGACAGTTTCAAGCCCATCAACGATTCCCTCGGCCATCCGGCCGGCGACGCAGTACTGCAGGAGGTGGCCGGCCGTCTACGCGACACCACCCGCGACAATGACCTGGTCGCTCGCCTGGGCGGCGACGAGTTCGTCCTGGTCTTGCACGGCCTGGACAACCGCAGTGAAATCGACCGTTTCTGCGCGCGCCTGCTCGACCTTTTGCAGCAGCCCATTGGCTTCGAGGAACACCAGTTGCACATCGGCGCCAGCATCGGCATCGCCCAGACCCGGGCCCAGGGTTACGATGCCGGCGAACTGATCCGCTGCGCCGACATCGCCCTGTACCAGGCCAAGGCCGACGGCAAGAACACCTGGCGCTACTTCTCGCTGGAGATGAACCAGCAGATCCAGTACCGTCGCCAACTGGAAAACGACCTGCGCCGGGCGATCAAGCAGCACGAGTTCGTGCTGCACTACCAGCCACGCTACCGCCTGGACGATCTGCGCATCGTTTCGGTGGAAGCCCTTTTGCGCTGGGAGCATCCCCAGGAAGGGCTGATCGGGCCCGACACTTTCATTCCCTTGGCCGAACAGAGCGACCTGATCGTCCCGCTGGGTCGCTGGGTGCTCGAAGAAGCCTGCCGCAATGCCCGTGACTGGCCCGAAGAACTGCTGGTCTCGGTCAACCTGTCGCCCGCGCAGTTCTCCCGCAGCGATGTGGTCGCCGATGTGCGCCAGGTGTTGCTGGACACCGGCTTCCCGGCCCAGCGCCTGGAGCTGGAAATCACCGAGAACGTGATGCTCAACGATATCGAAGGCGCCCTGGGCACCATGCTCGCACTCAAGGAACTGGGCGTGCGCCTGAACATGGACGACTTCGGCACCGGCTACTCGTCACTGGGCTACCTGCGCACCTACCCCTTCGACAGCATCAAGATCGACAAGCGCTTCATCGCCGGGTTGAGCAGCCAGAGCGGCAACGACCGGGCCGTGGTCCAGGCGATCATCAACCTGGGCAAGGCCATGGGGCTGACGGTGACCGCCGAGGGCGTGGAGACCGAGCAGCAATTGAAGGCGCTGGACAAGGAGCAGTGCCATGAGGTGCAGGGCTACTACCTGAGCAAGCCCGTGGACCGGGCAGGGTTCGAGGCGCTGCTGGCGAACCGCGAAGTTCGCCAGGATGCGTCCTGAATGCACTGCCCTGGCGTCAACGCAGGTTACGCTCGGCGACGATTTCGGGCAGGTCGGTACGGTTGAGGTAGATGCGCAATGGCTCGCCGATGTTCAACCGATCGTCCACATGCTGCTCCAGCAGCAACGCCAGGCGCTCCCGGCTCAATGCCATGCGCGCATCGGCCTCGGGCCGCCAGACGAACTCGCTGCAGGGGGTGATGCTGTCGTCGGCCACGTCCATGCCGAACGCGTCCTCTGAAAACCGCACGATATGGGTGCCACGTTTGCCGTGAAAGCCGACGAAGCCCTTGAGCTGGTCGGCGGCGATGCAGATGTCCTGGGATGTGATGGCCATGGCGTAACCTCGCAAAGAATTCGGAAGTGACGCACGCAGAGGGGGCGGTCGCCTCTGGCGGGCAACGCGCAAGTGCCAGCCTAACCCAAGTGCCAGACCGTTCGCCAAGGTTTTTCACCCCTCGCGCCAAGGCCCGCTAGACTGGATTTTCGAGCCCCTTCGTCGTTATCGGATCTGCCCCTCATGACCCAGGCCGTCATCGCCGACATCGCCATCATTGGTCGCATCAACGCAGTGCCGGCCATCCTCCAGGTCATCTGCGAGACCACTGGCCTGCGCTTTGCCGCCGTGGCCCGGGTGACCGAGAGCAGCTGGACGGCCTGCGCGGTGCTCGACACCCTGGGATTCGGCCTCGAGGTAGGCGGCGAACTCGAGGTCGCCACCACGCTGTGCCACGAAATCCGCAGCACACGCCAGACCATCGTGATCGACAAGGCCAGCGAGGACGAGCAGTACTGCCGTCACCACGCCCCGCGCCAGTACCGCTTCGAAAGCTATATTTCGGTTCCGGTGCTACGTACCGACGGCAGCTTCTTCGGTACCATCTGCGCCCTGGACGCCAAACCAACGCCGCTCAAGGGCACGGCGATCCAGCCAATGATGGAATCGTTCGCCCGCCTGCTGGCCATCCAGATCGAAAGCGAGGAAAACGCCCAGCGCACCGAGCTCGCCCTGCACAAAGAGCGGGCCATGGCCGAGGTGCGCGAGCAGTTCATTGCCGTGCTCGGCCACGACCTGCGCAACCCGCTGTTCGCCATCACCGCCGGTGCCGAACTGCTCAGCCAGCGCCTGACGCACGACAAGCAACGGGCCATTGCCCAGCATATCCTCACCTGCGGCCAGCGAGCCACCGAGCTGGTGCGCGACATGCTGGATTTCGCCCGTGGCCGCCTTGGTGCCGGGATCCCCTTGAACCTGCAACCCTGCCACGATCTGCCGGACGCCCTCGGCCATGTGGCCTCCGAGCTGCAGCGTGTCCACCCGCAGCGGCGCATCATCCTCGACATCGGCCAGGTCGGCGGCCTGCTGTGTGACCGCGAGCGAATCATGCAACTGTTGTCCAACCTGATCGCCAATGCCCTCCTTCATGGCGACCCACAAGGCCCGGTGACCGTGCGCGCCAGCCTCAGCGACAGTACGTTCGACCTGAGCGTGCACAACCAGGGCACGCCGATCGCTCCGCAAACCCTGCCCTTGCTGTTCGAACCTTTCAGCCGGCCGATCTCTGGCGCGCCCCAGCCCGGCCTGGGCCTGGGGCTGTACATTGCCAAGCAGATCGCCCTCGCCCACGGCGGCCGCATGGAGGTGACCTCCAGTGCCGAGGGCGGCACCCTGTTCAGTTTTCGCCTGCCGAAGGATCGACCTGGGACTCCAGGAGCACCGCCAGCCAGTTCATGAACGCCTGGACCCGGCGCGGCACATGGCGCTGCCGCGCATACAACAGCGACACCGGCATGGCCCGCGCCTGCCAGGGCTCGAGCAGCGACACCAGTTCACCCGCGCGCAGGTGTTCATCGACACCTACCGCCGGCACCTGGATCAGGCCTAGCCCAGCCAGGCAGGCGGCGGAATAGGCCTCGGCGTTGTTCACCGTGACCACGCCGGCCATGGCCTGGAAGCGCAGTTCGCCGCCCTGCTCGTATTCAAACCCGGCACTGCGCGCGCCGAGGTTGCGCACGTAGTGGACCAGCCGGTGGCTATCCAGGTCCTCCAGGCGGCGCGGCACACCGTGGCGTTCGAGATAGGCGGGGCTGGCGCAATTGCGCATGCTCAGGCGCCCGACCGGGCGCGCCACCACGTCAAGGTCGCTGAGCGCGCCGATGCGCATCACGCAATCGAAGCCTTCGCGCAACAGGTCGACCTGGCGGTCGGTGCAACTGATCTCTACATCCAGGCGCGGGAAACGCTCGAGAAAACGCGGCAGCGCCGGCACGATGACCCGCCGCGCCATCATGGTCGGCAGGTCGATGCGCAGGCGCCCGGCCAGCTCGGCGTCGTCGGCGCTGAACAGGCTCTCGATCTCGTCCATGCCCGACAACAGGTCCTTGCTGCGCTCGTACAGCAAGGCGCCGTCCTGGGTCGTGCGCACCCGGCGCGTGGTGCGGTTGAGCAGGCGGGTGCCGAGCAGGTTTTCCAGCGCCCGCACCTGTTCGGAAACGGTCGAGCGCGGCAGGCCCAAGCTTTCGCCGGCCAGGGTGAAACTGCTCAGCTCGCTGACCCTGACAAAGGTACGCAGCAGCTCCAACTTGTTCATACGGCCTCTGATTGTCCAATTGGCGCGAACAGTATTTCCGGATCTCCTGGATTTAACAGCACCTGTCCGACCAATAACCTGTCAGCCACAGCCACCCATCAAAGGTAACCGACATGACTCGCAAGATCGCACTGATCACCGGCGCCAGCCGCGGCCTGGGCAGGAACACCGCCGAACACCTGGCCGCCCGTGGCATCGACATCATCGGCACCTACCATAGCAAGGCCGACGAAGCCCGCGCCGTGGCGGCCACGCTGGAGCAGGCCGGCGGGCGCGCCGCCATGTTGCAATTGGATGTCAGCGACAGCGCCAGCTTCGCAGGCTTCGCCGAACGCCTGGGCGACACCCTCGAACAGCAGTTCGGGCGCCGTCAGCTGGACTTCCTGGTGAACAACGCCGGCATCGGCCTGAACGTGCCATTCAGCGAGACCAGCGAGGCGCAGTTCGACCAGTTGCTGAACATCCAGCTCAAAGGCCCGTTCTTCCTTACCCAGCGCCTTCTGCCGCTGCTGGCCGATGGCGGGCGCATCGTCAACATCTCCACCGGCCTGACCCGCTTCGCCCTGCCCGGCTATGCCGCCTATGCGGCCATGAAGGGCGCCATGGAAGTACTGACCCGCTACCAGGCCAAGGAGCTGGGCGCGCGCGGCATCCGTGTGAACATTCTCGCGCCGGGCGCCATCGAGACCGATTTCGGCGGGGGCGTGGTGCGTGACAACCAGCAGGTCAATGACTACATCGCCGGCAACACCGCGCTGGGCCGGGTCGGCCTGCCCGACGATATCGGCGCGGCCATCGCCTTGTTGCTGGAAGATGGCAATGGCTGGATCAACGGGCAGCGGCTGGAGGTGTCGGGGGGCATGTTCCTCTGAGGCGCACGCTGCGCAATGCGCTCAAGCTCGGTTCAAGGCCTGGTGCAGCGCAGCGACGGCAGGAAGTGACAAAGCCTCATGGGTGATGCACAGGCCGACCCGGCGCCGCAGTGCCAGGCCGCTGCCGGGCCGCCAGTAGACCCCGGGACAGCGCTCGGCCAGGGACTGCGGCAACCATGCCGCGCCCAGCCCGGCGGCGACCATGGCCAGCGCCAGTTGTAGCGAACCGGCCTGGCCAACCTGCTCGCCTTCGCCGTACAACCCCATCAGGCGCTGGTGCGAAGGATGCTGCGGGCAGGTGATCCAGCGCCCGTCCGGCTGGCTGCCGGTCGCCATTACCAGCACGAAGGCCTCCTCCCACAACGGCAGGAACAGTTCGTCCTCGCAGCGCTGGGCCTCGTCGGCCAGCCGCGCATCCCCGTCGCACCCCGCCAGCAAGGTCAATTGCAGGCCCGCAACCGCCTGGCTGGCCAGGCGCACGCAAGCCTCGACCTGGGCCGGCGCGATGTCCGCCTCGATGCCCAGGGCCAAAGGCACCCGCTCCTGCCCCTGGCGAAAGCGCAGGCGCAGCGCGTCGGCCTCGGCCACCATGCGGCAGGCCTGGGGATACAGCTCACGCGCCTGCTCGCTGACTTCGACCCCACGGGCCTGACGCAGGAACAGCTCGGCGCCCAGGTCGTCCTCCAGCTGGCGGATGGTCACCGACAAGGTCGGTTGCGCCACGCACAGGCGCTGGGCGGCTACCGTGATGTTGCGCGCTTCAAAGACCGCGATAAATGCCTTGAGGTGACGGATATCCATAGATAGAACCGATGCCAGCCAGAGAAATAAGCCGTTTTTCATGGCCGAAAGGGCTATCTAGAATCCTGGCCATCGAAAGCGATTATGCCTGGGAGGCAACCATGAACAAACCCCTGATCATCATCACCGGCGCCAGCTCCGGCATAGGCGCCGCCACCGCCCAACGCTTTTCCGCCGCGGGCCATCCGCTGTTGCTGATCGCCCGCCGCCTGGATCGCCTGGAGGCGCTGGCGTTGCCCGATTGCCTGTGCCGCGCCGTGGACATCCGCGACCGCGCAGCACTGGTCGCCGCCGTGGCCGAGGCCGAAGCCGTGTACGGGCCCGCCGATGCCTTGGTGAACAATGCAGGGGTGATGCTGCTGGGGCAAATGCACGAACAGGACCCGGAACAATGGGAGCGCATGTTCGACATCAACGTCAAAGGCCTGCTCAACGGCGTGCACGCGTTGGTCGGCGGGATGGTCGAGCGGCGCCATGGCACCCTGATCAACGTCAGCTCGGTGGCCGGACGCAAGACCTTCCCCAACCATGTGGCCTACGTAGGCAGCAAGTTCGCCGTGCACGGATTGTCGGAGAACCTGCGCGAGGAGCTGGCGCCACACAATGTGCGAGTGGTGACCATCGCGCCGGGCGCAGTGGAGACCGAGCTGCTCGGGCATACCACCGACGCGGGCATCAAGCGCGACTACGAGGCCTGGAAGGCTAATGACATGGGCGGCGTGGTGCTGTCGGCGGAAGATGTTGCTGGGGCAATCGTCTGGGCCTACCAGCAGCCGCAGCAGGTATGCATTCGCGAGATCGTGCTGGCAGCGACTGCCCAGCAGCCTTGAGGCTGAGTACCGGGGGCGCCATGCGCCCCTTTCGCCGGCCAGGCGGTTCCCACACCGACCGCGCCGGCCTCAAGTCATGTGCAATCCCAGTGGGAGCTGGCCTGCCCCCTCAAGGCGCTTCATGCACCTGCACGCTGGCCGTCATGCCGGCGCTCAGGGTCACGCCCTCCGGCACCTGGTCCAGGCGGATGCGCACGGGTATGCGCTGCGCCAGCCGCACCCAGTTGAACGTCGGCTCCACCTCTGGCAGCAACTGCCCATCCGGCGTCGAGTTGCGGTCGGTGATCCCCCGGCTGATGCTTTCTACCTGCCCTTGCATCGCGTCGCCGGCGCCCATGAGCCAGACCTTGACCGGGTCGCCGACGCGAATCCGCGGCAGCTTGGTTTCTTCGAAATACGCCTGGATATAGAAAGTGGCATCGTCCACCAGCGCCATCACCGACTGCCCGGTGTTGACGAAATTGCCCTCGGCCAGGCGCAGATTGGTGATATGCCCGCCCCGCGGGGCGCGTACTTCGCTGCGGGCCAGGTTGATCTTCGCCACTTGCAACTGAGCCTCGGCCTCGTGCAGTTCGCCACGGGCGACAGCGGCGTTGATCTGGGCGTTTTCGCGCAGCTCGGCGCTGATTGCCTCCGGCCCCAGCGCGGTGCGCCGGGCGGCCTCGCGCTCACGCAGGCGCAACTGCTGGGTACGCGTCTCGACCACGGCGGTGGCCTGGTCGTAGGCGGCCTGGAAGCGTTCGCGGTCGATGCTCATCAGCAGGTCGCCGGCCTTCACCTGCTGGTTGTCATGCACCTTCAACGCGCTGACCCAGCCCGACACGTCGGGGGCGATCACCACCACATCGGCACGTACCCGGGCATCCCGGGTCCAGGGCGTGAGCATGTAGTACTGCCACAGTTGATAGCCGGCAAAAACAGCGAGGATCACCACACACAGGGTGACCAAGGTACGTACGACTGTACGCATGGACTTACTCCTTACAAAGGGCCTGACAGGCGCACCACCCCATACAGCACACAGACGAACAGCGCCGCGTCGAACAACGCCTCGTGCCAGATCCAGCGCCCCAGGGGGGTGGCCTGCACAACGAAGCGCAACAGCCCGGTGAGCACCAGCGCCAGCAACACATAGATCAGAAACGGGCTGAGCAGCACGCCGCCCAGTGCCCACTCACGCAACCCCATGGGCTTCCTCCTGCCAGCGGCACCACTTGCCCCAGCTCTTGCGCAATTGCAGCACCGCGCCGATGGCCAGGCGCAGCGGGTCACTGGGCGGCTGGCGGCGCAGGGCCTCGATGAACTGTTCACTGGCGGCGTCAAGGCGCTGGCCCCGCCCCGGCGCCGGGCCGCTGGCGAGTACCGCCTGCAACTGCTGCAGGTACTGGCGCTCGGCATTGCCCAGCGGTGCCTTGGCCACGGCCAGGCACATGCGCAGGTGCACCAGTTCGTCACCGATATCCAGGCCGTGCAGGCCGTCGTCCCAGCGCTTGCGCTCGGCTTCGGGCAGCTCGCTGGCATGCCGCGCCAGTTGCATCAGGCGGTCGGCCATGCGCCCACCGAACCAGCTGTCGGCGCCGCGCAGGTCGCGCCGGGTCAGGCGCACCAGGTCGCCTTGCGTGGCCGCGCGCAGGCGCCGGCCAAGCCAGGCCGGGTGGCGCAGCACCAGCAAGCGGAACGCCATTACCGCTGCGCCCACGCCCAGCAGCATAGCCTGGGCGCTGTTGAGCATGGTCGCCACATCGAAATGCATGGCATTGAGCGGCGCGACCAGGACGATGAAGTGCAGGCAATAGGACGTGGCGGTCGCCCCGGTACGCGGGTGGGCCATGCCCAGGGCGCCGAAGAACAGCGGCACGCCCATACCCAGGCAGAGCATGGCGAAGCTGCTCCATTGCGGCAGCAGGATCTGCCCCACCAGAAACGCCACCGGGATGGCCAGGAGAATACCGCGCAGGAAACTCAGGCCGATTTGCGCGCCATTCTCGCGGCTGGCGAACAGGCTGCAGACCACACAGGTGAGTACCAGGCCGCCTGGCGCCGATGGCCAGGCCGTGGCCAGCCAGAAACTGCTCATGGCCAGGAAGGCCAGGGCGCTGCGCGAACCGAACAACAGGGCAAGGGACAGGTCGCGATGGGTTGCCAGGCTCTGCGTCGACTGCCTTGGCGCCCGCCCCTGCTCGACGTCGTCGAGGGCCTGGGCGCAAGACATCGTGTAGTCCAGCAGCAAGCTCAGGCGCGCCAGGCAGTAATGCTCGGCGGGGCTGATCCGCTCGTCGTGGGCGGCGTCCCAGACACGCTGGCGCAACACCAGCAAGCTGGGCTGCTCGGGGCTGGCCAGGTGAGCGCGCACCTCGTCCAGCCATGGCGCCAGATGCCTGGCTTCACCCTCGTCAAGCTGGCGCCACTGCCTGCGCACCGAGCGTGAGATGCGCAAAAGCACCATCAGTGTCTGGCTCAGGCCGCTGATTGCCCGGGCGCGTTGGCGGCCGCGGCTGCCTTCGAACCAGGCGTGTTCGCGCTGGGCATCGATGGCGACGATGCGCCCGAGGCTGTCGAGCAGGCCGCTGCGGGCCTCGTCTTCGCCGCCAAGCATGGCGTTGGCCGCCTGCAGGCCGTTCTGCCAGGCCTGGCGGGCTTGGTCGGCCAGTTGCTGCTCCACGCGCATGGGCCAGAGCAGCGCGCTGGTGACGGTGGCGCAAACGATGCCCAGGCAGATCTCGGTGCAGCGCGCCACCGCCTGGTCGAATACCTGCAGCGGGTGGTCGATCGCCGGCAGGGCGATGATCGCCACGGTGTAGCCGGCCAGCACGAACGCGTAGGCCCAGGCGCTGCGCAGTTGGGTCGAGGCAGCGGTACACAGGGCCAGCCACAAGGCCAGGGTCAGCAGGAACAGCCACGGGGTCTGGGCGAACAGGCCGATGAACACCACCGACATGCAGGTGCCGACCAGGGTGCCGGCCAACCGCGCCAGGCCCTTCTGCACCACCATCCCCGAGAGCGGCTGGGCGACGATGAAGGCGGTCATCAGCGCCCACGCCGGTTGCTCCAGGCCCCAGCGCATCGCCAGCCACAACGCCAGGCCGCCACCAAGCAAGGTCTTGATGGCGAACTTGAGGGCAAGGCTGCTGGGGGCAAACAGGGCCTGGAAGGTGATGGGCACGAAACGGACCTTGGGCGCGCTGGGGTAATAGGAAGAAAGATAGACAACGGGAGGGAGGATAAAGCGCAAACGAGTAATTAGCTAGCTAATCATCTAAGCAGTCAGTTTTTCGCAGGCAAAAAAATGGGCGACCGAAGTCGCCCTAAATGCCTTGCGTGCTCGTGTATCGGGAAGGATCAGCGCTGGTTGCGCTTTTTCGAGTCCTTCCAGATGAAAATGCCCAGACCGGCGAAGAAGGCCAACATCAACCCGACTGTTACCACCCCGGCGATAACCACGTTGTCGAAGAACATGTCGGCTCCTCCCTTGATGTGCCGTCATCCGATGGGTGCAAGGTAACCAATGCGAGGAGGAGGAAAATTGACCGGAGTCAATGGCGCCCGGAGCCGGGCGCGGAAGGCGGGTGCAGGGTTGACCTGCATCAAGTTTCAGCGCTTCTTCGGTTTGCCCTTGGGCTTTTTCTTCTTGGCCTGGGTCAGCGGCATGGCCTGCTCGAAGGCCTGGCGCATGTCGTCCAGACGCTTGTCATTGAGGTCGTGAATGCGTTTGGCGCGTTCGGCGCCGAAATCGATCAGGTTGTCTTGGCTCATGGTGGGCTCGACGGACAGCAGAGGCCCCAATAATGAAGGCTTGCCAGGGCGCTGACTAGTCAGACTTCGATATCCACCAGCAACCCCTGGCGCGTGCGCTCGCCCATCGGCGCCACCGGCACGGTGTTGTCGGCATTGAGCTCCTCACCCGGCACCGCCTCGTACCGATCGCCTTCAGCCTGCTTGCGCCTTTTTTGCTGGCGGCGTTGCTCGTCACGCAGCAGCAAGGCCTGCTCTTCGGGATCACGATGATTCTTCAGGTCGATGGTGCCATCGCTGGATGTCGGCTGGGTGGGCACCACCGGTGGAATGGTCGGCGGTGGTTTGACCGGGTCGTGTTGCGAGGTCACGGGGGCGGCACTGAGCGGGATGATCGGCGGCAGCATGGGAGGTCTCCTGTAGCCTTGTTGTCGGCTGGTGGCGCGCCGCCTTGAATGCCTGCGGTCGAAGGTGTGCGGCGTGTCACAACGCCGCATCGGGCTGGAGTATAGCGCGGGCCTACTCGGCGTCTTCGTCCGGGTCGTCGGGTGAAGGGCTCGACTCGCTCCATGGCCGCTTGTAGACCTGCTGCCAGACCGCATCCATATGTGCGCGCACACCTGGCGGTGCGTTCTTCAACGAGGCGCTGTCTTCGCGCTCGCCGCCGAACGGGTCTTCACCGGGCGGGCTGATCAGCGACTGGCCGGTGATGGTGTAGATCGCCTGGCCTTCACGCATTTCGATGGCGATGTCGTGGGGGTCGATACCGCCACCGCAGAAGGCATGGTTGGCCACTGTCACTTCAGCGACACCGTCCTTGTTCAGGTCGCCGACATCACTGACATCGGTATAGAAGTCGACGTCGAGATCGAGGCCGGCACAGGTGGTCTCCTGCTCGATCTGCCAGCGCGCCTTGAAGGCATCGCCGTCGGCAGCGCGGCCATACAGGGTGGCCTTGAGCACCACCTTGTCGACTTCCTCCTCGGTATCAGGGTCGGTGGCCTGGCCGTCGACCCGACTCAGCACCAGCAGGCCCTCGCCCTCGCGGTCATGGAAATGCACGCTCTTGATCGGCGTCTGCACGCCGAGCACTTCCAGTTGCTCGACCGGGATCGGCGGCAGGATCTCGAAACTTTTCTGTTCACAGGCGGCCAGCAGCGCCAGGCTGCCCAGGCCCAAGGTGACGTTCAACCAGCGGTGCTTGGCAAACATGTTGGCGCATGGCCCTCGTGACGGGTGTTCGTCGATGAACACGCTAGACTCACTGAGATTCTTTGGTCTGGCGCAGCCGATCCGGTAACATGGCCAGCTTTTTCACCGCGGGAGTTTTGGCAGTATGGCGCAGCAGTATCAACCGGGGCAACGCTGGATCAGCGACAGCGAGGCCGAGCTCGGTCTTGGGACCATCCTGGCGCAGGATGGCCGCCTGCTGACCGTGCTCTACCCGGCCACGGGCGACACGCGCCAGTACTCGCTACGCAATGCGCCGCTGACCCGCGTGCGCTTCTCGCCAGGCGATCTGATCACCCATTTCGAAGGCTGGAAGCTGACCGTGCAGGAGGTCGAGGACATCGACGGCCTGATGGTCTATCACGGCATCGACCCGCAGAACCAGCCACGCACGCTGCCCGAGACGCAGCTGTCCAACTTCATCCAGTTCCGCCTGGCCAGCGACCGCCTGTTCGCCGGGCAGATCGACCCACTGTCGTGGTTCTCACTGCGCTACAACACCCTGCAGCACACCAGCAAGCAGATGCTCTCCACGCTGTGGGGCCTCGGTGGCGTGCGTGCCCAGCCTATCGCCCACCAGTTGCACATCGCCCGTGAAGTGGCCGACCGCATCGCACCCCGCGTATTGCTGGCCGACGAAGTAGGCCTGGGCAAGACCATCGAGGCCGGCCTGGTCATCCACCGCCAGCTGCTGTCCGGTCGCGCCAGCCGCGTGCTGATCCTGGTGCCGGAAAACCTCCAGCACCAGTGGCTGGTGGAAATGCGCCGGCGCTTCAACCTGCAGGTTGCGCTGTTCGACGCCGAGCGCTTCATCGAGAGCGATGCCAGCAACCCGTTCGAGGATGCCCAGCTGGCGCTGGTCGCGCTGGAGTGGCTGGTCGAGGACGAAAAGGCCCAGGACGCGCTGTTCGCCGCCGGCTGGGACCTGATGGTGGTCGACGAGGCCCACCACCTGGTCTGGCACGAAGAGCAGGCCAGCCCCGAATACTCGCTGGTCGAGCAGCTGGCCCAGGTGATTCCCGGCGTGCTGCTGCTCACCGCCACGCCTGAACAGCTCGGCCAGGACAGCCACTTCGCCCGCCTGCGACTGCTCGACCCCAACCGCTTCCACGACCTGGCCGCCTTCCGCGCCGAAAGCGAGCACTATCGCCCGGTGGCCGAAGCGGTACAGGAGCTGCTCGACGAAGGCCGCCTGTCGCCGAAAGCCCACGCCACCATCCAGGGCTTCCTCGGCGCCGAAGGCGAAGCACTGCTGGCCGCGGTCAGCGATGGCGACAGCCAGGCCAGCGCGCGCCTGATCCGCGAACTGCTCGACCGCCACGGTACCGGCCGCGTGCTGTTCCGCAACACCCGTGCGGCGATCCAGGGCTTCCCCGAGCGCCAACTGCACCCCTACCCGCTGGCCAACCCCGAGGCCTACGCCGACCTGCCTTCGGGCGAGCGTGCCGAGCTTTACCCGGAAGTGGCCTTCCAGGCCCAGGGCGAAACCGGCGACGACGAGCGCTGGTGGCGTTTCGACCCTCGGGTCGACTGGCTGATCGACACCCTCAAGATGCTCAAGCGCACCAAGGTCCTGGTGATCTGCGCCCACGCCGAGACCGCCATGGACCTGGAAGACGCCCTGCGCGTGCGCTCCGGCATCCCGGCCTCGGTGTTCCACGAAGGCATGAGCATCCTCGAGCGTGACCGCGCCGCCGCCTACTTCGCCGACGAAGAGTTTGGCGCCCAGGTGCTGGTGTGTTCCGAGATAGGCAGCGAGGGCCGCAACTTCCAGTTCGCCCATCACCTGGTGATGTTCGACCTGCCGGCCCACCCGGACCTGCTCGAGCAACGCATCGGCCGCCTCGACCGGATCGGCCAGAAGCACACGATCCAACTGCACATCCCGTACCTGCAGGACAGCCCGCAAGAGCGCCTGTTCCAGTGGTACCACGAAGGCCTCAACGCCTTCCTCAACACCTGCCCGACCGGCAACGCCCTGCAACACCAGTTCGGCCCGCGCCTGCTGCAACAGCTGGCCGGTGGCGACGACAAAGGCTGGACCCAGCTGGTCGGCGAGGCCCGTGCCGAACGCGAGCGCCTGGAAGCCGAGCTGCACACCGGTCGCGATCGCCTGTTGGAACTCAACTCCGGTGGCGCCGGCGAAGGCCAGGCGCTGGTCGAGGCAATCCTCGAGCAGGACGACCAGTTCGCCCTGCCGATCTACATGGAAACCCTGTTCGACGCCTTCGGTATCGACAGCGAGGACCACTCGGAAAACGCCCTGATCCTCAAGCCGAGCGAGAAGATGCTCGACGCCAGCTTCCCGCTGGGTGACGACGAAGGCGTGACCATCACCTACGACCGTGGCCAGGCGCTGTCGCGCGAGGACATGCAGTTCCTCACCTGGGAGCACCCGATGGTCCAGGGTGGCATGGACCTGGTGCTGTCCGGCTCGATGGGCAACACCGCCGTGGCGCTGATCAAGAACAAGGCGCTCAAGCCCGGCACCGTGCTGCTCGAACTGCTCTACGTCAGCGAAGTGGTGGCACCGCGCAGCCTGCAGCTGGGGCGCTACCTGCCACCGGCCGCGCTGCGCTGCCTGCTCGATACCAACGGCAACGACCTGGGCCCGCGGGTGGCCTTCGAAACCCTCAACGACCAGCTCGAAAGCGTGCCCAAGGCCAGCGCCAACAAGTTCATCCAGGCCCAGCGCGACGTGCTGGCCAAGCGCATCGCCGCTGGCGAGGCCAAGGTCCTGCCAACCCACGACGAGCGTGTGGCCCAGGCCCGGCAACGCCTGACCGCCGAAGCCGACGAGGAGCTGGCGCGCCTGACCGCGTTGAAGGCCGTCAACCCGAGCGTGCGCGACAGCGAGATCGACGCCCTGCGCAAGCAGCGCGAAGAGGGCTTGGCGGCGCTGGAAAAAGCGGCACTGCGCCTCGAGGCGATCCGGGTGCTCGTCGCCGGTTGATCGCCATAGAGGCCATCGCGGGGCAAGCTCGCTCCCACAATTCCGGCTCGGGATTGGTGGGAGCCGGCTTGCCCCGCGCTCGTTTCGTCCTGAAAGCCATCCATTTAGACCATCTGGCTATTGCTTTCATATCCAAATGGTAGAAATCAAATTGCCATTAATCAGGAAGGCTTAGGTACTGGTTCCTATACTCCAGCAGGAACAGTCTCCATCCGTGCTTTTTGGGGACGAGTGAAGACTCGACGAAGAGGCCTGCAATGGAGTGGCTGGGACTGCAATTGTTCGCTGAGCTGCCGGCGAACGGACAGATCATCCTCGACTGCCGACACAACCCCTTCCTGGTGCTGCTTGCCTTCATCGTGGCGAGCGCCGCCTGTTTCGCCACCCTGGACATGAGCGAACGCCAGAGCCAATGCGAAGACCGCTTCGCCCGCCGGCAATGGCGCGTGCTCGGCGCCTGCTGTCTGGCCGGGGGCATCTGGGCCATGCATTTCATCAGCATGCTGGCCTTCCAGGCGCCCCTGGAAATCCACTTCGATGCCCCACTGACCGGCCTGTCGCTGCTGGTGGCCCTGTTGGCCGCCTGGCTGGCGATGAACAGCCTCAACCGCAGCCAGATGCGCCTGCGCCACTACCTGCAGACCGCGCTGTTCATCGGCCTGGGCATCAGTGTGATGCACTACACCGGCATGGCCGCCCTGCAGACCAGCGCCCTGCAGTACTACCAGACCGGCCTGCTGTTTGCCTCCGTCGGCATCGCCGTGCTCACCAGCCTGGTGGCACTGCTGATGGCGCGCTATTTCAACAAGGGCAGCGGCACCCTGCACCTGCTGCTCAAGTACGGCGCCAGCCTGCTGATGGCCGCAGGTATCGTCCTGACCCATTTCACCGGCATGGCGGCGATGACCCTGGTGATCCCCAGCGAGACCGCGCTGCGACTGCCTTCGGCCGACAACAGCCTGCAATTGGCGCTGACCATTGCCGTCATAACCCTGCTTATCAGCGCTGGCAGCATCAGCGCGGCGCTGGCCGACAAGAAGCTGCAGAGCAAGGAGCACGACCTGCGCCGGGTCAATGTACTGCTCAGCCAGCTCGACCAAGCCCGCGCCTCGCTGCAGCAGGCCGCCCACTACGACGCCCTGACCAACCTGGTCAACCGCCGCGGCTTCAACCAGGTCTTCGCCGAGCGCCTGGCCGAGCAGGCTGCCCATGACGGTATGCTGGCGGTGATGTTCCTCGACATCGACCACTTCAAGCGGATCAACGACAGCCTCGGGCATGCCGCCGGCGACGAGTTGCTCAAGGTGATCGCCGATCACATCAAGGCCGCCACCCGTGGCCAGGACCTGGTGGCCCGCTTCGGCGGCGACGAGTTCTGCATCGTTACCAGCCTCAACAGTCGTGACGAGGCACGCCACCTGGCCCAGCGCATCATGCAGCGCATGAAGGAGCCGATCGATCTGGCCGGCCGGCGCATGGTGATGACCACCAGCATCGGCATCAGCATCTTCCCCGACGACGGCCAGAGCACCGAAGAGTTGCTGAAGAACGCCGACCTGGCGCTTTACCAGTCCAAAGGCTGCGGGCGCAACAGCCTGAACTTCTTCAACAACGGCCTGAAGACCCGCGCCACCCTGGAGCTGCAACTGGAAGAAGAACTGCGCGTGGCGCTGTTCGAAGAGCGTGGCCTGTGCGTGCACTACCAACCGATCTTCGACCTGCGCAGCGGCCAGGTGGCCAAGCTCGAGGCGCTGGTGCGCTGGCAACACCCACAGCATGGCCTGCTCAGCCCCGACCGTTTCATCTGTATTGCCGAAGCCAACGGCCTGATCGCCGAGCTGGACCTGTGGGTGCTGCGCCGGGCCTGTGAGGACCTGGCCCAGCTCAATCGTCATGGCTATGGCGATCTCAAGGTCACGGTGAACTGCTCGGCCCTCACCCTTGGCCGCGAGGAGCTGGCCACCGAGGTGGAAATGGCCTTGTTCCAGGCCGGCCTGGCGCCGCGCCAGCTGGAGCTGGAGGTCACCGAAAACGCCCTGATGGGTGACATCCACCACACCATCAGCCTGCTAAAGCGCATCCGTGCCCAGGGTGTGGCGCTGTCGATCGATGATTTCGGCACCGGCTATTCATCGCTGGCCTACCTCAAGCGCCTGCCGCTGGACGTGCTGAAGATCGACCGCTCGTTCATCCAGGACGTGCCCGGCAGCCAGAAAGACCGCGAGATCGTCCAGGCGATCATCATCATGGCCCATACCCTGCACCTGAAAGTGGTCACCGAAGGCGTCGAGACTGTCGAGCAGCACGAGTTCCTCGCCAGCCACGGCTGCGACTACCTCCAGGGCTACCTGCTCAGCCGGCCAGTGCCGCTGGCCGAGTTGCGGCCGATCCTCGAACGGCTCGACCGCCAGCCGGGCGAGCTCAGTCCTTGCTGCGATACAGCGCTACCAGGGTCGCCGGATCTTTTTGCAGATAACCCTGGCTACCGTGCAGGCGCATCAGTTGCGCGGCGAGGCCACTGAGCGGCGTCGCCGAGCCCTGCTCGCGGGAGAATTTCACCGCGCTGTCGAGGTCCTTGAGCAAGGTGCGCACGTGCCACTTGACCGGCTCGAAGCGGCTTTCGGCCATTTGCGGGGCGAGGATCTGCAAGGGTTTCGAGTCGGCAAACCCGCCGGCCAGCGCCTCGGCGATCAGCCGCGCATCGACCCCTGACTGCTCGGCCAGCGCCACCACCTCGGCAATCACCAGCGCGTTGCAGGCCACGATCATCTGGTTGCACGCCTTGGTCACCTGGCCGGCCCCCACCGCGCCCATGTGCGTCACCCTTTGGCCCAGGGTCAACAGCACCGGCCGCGCCCGCTGCAGATCGCTCGCCTCGCCCCCGACCATGATCGCCAGGGTGCCGGCCTCGGCCCCCGGCGTGCCGCCGGACACCGGGGCATCGAGCCAGGCCATGCCGCACAGGGCCGCCAGCTCTGCCGCCATCTCGCGGGTGGCGGTCGGCTCGAGGCTGGAGAAGTCCACCAGCAGCTGACCGCTGCGCCCGCCACGGGCGATGCCCTGCTCACCGAACACCACCTCGCGCACCACCGCCGTGTCGGCGAGGCACAGCAGCACCATGTCCGCCGCCTGGCACAGCTCGGCAGGGCTACCGGCCAGATGGGCGCCGGCGGCGACCAGTTCGGCGCATTTGTCCGGGCTGCGGTTCCACACGGTCAGCGGGTACCCCGCAGCCAGCAGACGACGGCACATCGGCAAGCCCATCAGGCCGATCCCGGCAAACCCCAACGAAGGCAATGCAGTACTCATGAGCAACTCCAGATTAAAGAAGCGTGACAAACGGACGATGCAATGCGGGTGAGAAAGGAAAAACCTTAGAACGACTAAGGAAACCCCCTATCGCACAAGAAAAAGACGCACTGATAAAGTCGCGAAATTTCTCCGTGATGGCTAGATGACATGTCTCACCGGGAAGCCAACCACTCCAGGCAAATGGCGCACTATGACTTCTACGAACACTTCTGCCAATGCGGCTCCCGAGCCCTCCCTCAGCACCACCTCGCTGACCGCCGGCAGTGCTCGAGACCTGCCCACGGCGCGCAGCATGCCGGCGCAACAGTACCTGTACTTCACCGAACAGGACATCCAGCGCATCCTCGACAACCTCGATGGCCTGCGCGACCTGGTCTTCCCGCCAAACCTGCACGTGGAGGACGAGGACCAGCTGCGCCTGGAGCAGCAGTTCCCGTCGGTGTGCCTGATCGGCCTGGGTCGCTGCGGCTCGAACATCGCCCTGGACGTGGCGGAACTGGTTTACAACGCCCGCACCTTCTTCCTCAACGAGTACAACAACGAGGACCGCTTCAAGGGCGAGGCCGGCTACAGCCCGGCGCGCTGGATCCGCCAGAACCTGCGCCTGGTACAGAACAAGGCGGCCAAGCCGGTGTTCCTGGTCGAGCCGCTGGTGATGCTCGGCGACCTGGACAAGGACATCGCCGGGCGCATCCGCTTCTCGCGCAAGGGCGAGCGCGGCGGCTTCTTGCGCGACTACAGCAAGATGAAAATCATGGACCTGTCCGAGGTGCATGCCGGCGGCGCCGGCAACGCGCCGATCCTCGGCCAGTACCTGGCCAAGATCATCCTCAACAAGGACACCCAGCGCTTCTCCAGCGCCGACTGGAAGCTGATCCACTCGTACCTGATCGACTCCTGCGGCATCAAGGCCAACCAGTCGCGCCTGTACTTCTACATCTTCAGCGCCGGCGGCGGCACCGGCTCGGGCATGGCCTCGGAATTCGGCCTGGCCCAGCAGTACTCGTACATGAACAAGACCTTCGATACCAAACCGGCCGACGAGAACGACGGCAAGAGCGGGCATTCGTTCGTGTTCGAGCCGATCTTCACCAGCGGTATCTGCGTGCTGCCCAATGCGTCCGATCACCGCAGCGAAATGTCCGAGGCGCTGCACATCAACGCCGGACGCCTGCTGTGCAAATACCTGTCGGAGGAATGGGACTTCTCGTACAACTTCGACAATGAAGACAGCAGCGAAGCCAGCGTCATGGGCCGCATCCGCCCGTGGAACGCGATGATGCTGATCTCCAACGACATCATGCGCTACGCCGAGGAGAGCGACGACGGCACGATCCAGAACATCGACGTCAATGCCATGGAGAAGCACGCCAACCAGTACATCTCCCAGCAGATCTTCAACATCCTCACGGCGCAGGCGGTGACCACCGACTACGACCAGAACTACTTCCGCCGCGCCGGCATCGATATCGGCGAGACCATCCGCCTGGACGCCAACGACCTGTTCATGAGCCTGGCCGGCCCCGTGGCCATCGCCTATGCCGAGTCGGTGGTGCCGGAAGTGCCGCCGGCAGGGTCGGACAAGTTCAAGGTGTTCGAGCGCGAGCAGCCGCGCCTGGACATCGACGACCTGTTCTTCCGCTCCATCGACCTGCCGCACTTCAACAAGCAGACCCAGGCCATCGAAGGCATCAGCCTGCTGCCAATCGAGTCGCGCCGCTACCGCGCCGCGCTGGAGCAGTACCAGGCCTCGGGCTACGACGCCGCGGCGCTGCACGACCTGCATTTCTTCAAGAACTGCTCGTCGGTGGTGTCGATCGTGTCGCTGCCCAAGGATTACAAACTGTCGTACATGGACCTGAACCGGCTCAAGACCCACCTCAACAGCCTGTTCCCCAACACCACGCTCAAGCGCTATGCGCTGGTGATCGGCGCCTCGGCCAACCTGTCGCTGACCACCCTGATCGCCAAGAGCCCGTGCCTGTCGGACGATTTCCTCACGCTGATCGTGGCGTTCATCAAGCGTTGCTTCGCGCGCAACCCGTACCGTTTCGACGACACCATGGACAATGCGATCCTCGAGTTCATCACCAGCGAGCACTTCGATGAAGACAGCATCGATGACCTGCTCAACGAGTTCGAGAACCCGGCAAAGATCCTCGACACCAACTGGTACGCGATCAAGCCGATGTACGAGAAGAAGTACCGCGAGCTGATCAACGACAAGAGCCGTTTCGTCTCGATCAACGATATCCGCCTGTCGCGCGAGTGCGTGAAGAAGGCGGTGAAGTACCTGCGCGAGATCTTCAGGCACCGCATCGGCAAGACCCGGGTGATTTCGCTGAACAGCCATACCGGGCGTGTGGACTACTGATCCAGTTGGGGCCGCAAAGCGGCCCCATTTACGCATCCCGTAAACTGTTACCGCCCCGCCGAATCACCCCGCCACTGTTACCAACTTCCACCTTACGTGAGCGTCAATGCGCACCATTGCGGAGCGTTTGCGCGTTTTCACGCACTAAAAAAGCCCGCGCTTATTCCGCTTTCTTCGCCTGGATCACGATGAACGGCGAAACCACCACCGCCCAGATCTCTGGATCGCGGGTTTGCAGGTCGAGCGCCTGCTCGGCGGAGACCGGCCCGACAGTGCCATCATTGCGCCACTTGGCGAAGATCTCGCCGCGATTCTCGGCCATCGCCTCGGCAACGGCGATCAGGTCGAGGCTGGGGTCGACCCAAATCAGGTCACCCTTGGCCCAGAAACGCTCCAGGGCTTTCCACTCGATGACGGCGGTCTCGCCGAGCAGTTTGGCATAGAGGGTGCTTACTTGATCAGTCATGGGTTTACCTGCGCAAAGATCGGCCAACAAAAAGGCCGGCATTTTTGCAGAAAAACCCGGTTTCAAATACGTAATTTGGTCGATCAGGCCCGAACTTGTGGAGGCGGGCCGGGAATACAGGCAAAGTGATGGCGCTTTTCTGTATCTTTATGTCGATTACGCGACACCCCTTGAGACAGACGCTTTTCGCCCGCTTTTCAAGCGCTCGGACAGCGCTCTACACTGTACCGGTACAGTTCCGGGACATGTTCCGGGGGAAGGTGGGCTTACGGCATTGGCGTAGCCAGGCCGCGAATCCCGCCCGGTCTGTAGCCCTGGCCTCAGGACTATAAGAATTACAACAGAATGAGTGGAGCACTATGATCAAGATTTCCAAGCTGTTTGCCGCGATGGTTCTGGCCGGAGTCGCCAGCCATTCGTTTGCCGCCGACACCATCAAGATCGGCATCGCCGGTCCCAAGACCGGGCCGGTGACCCAGTACGGCGACATGCAGTTCGTTGGCGCCAAACAGGCCATCAAGGACATCAACGCCAAGGGCGGCGTCGATGGCAAGATGCTCGAAGCCAAGGAATACGACGACGCGTGCGACCCTAAACAGGCCGTGGCCGTCGCCAACAAAGTGGTCAACGATGGCGTCAAGTACGTGATCGGCCACCTGTGCTCCAGCTCCACCCAGCCTGCGTCCGACATCTACGAAGACGAAGGCGTGATCATGATCACCCCAGCCGCCACCTCCCCGGAAATCACCGCCCGTGGCTACAAGCTGATCTTCCGCACCATCGGCCTGGACAGCGCCCAGGGCCCGGCCGCCGGCAACTACATCGCCGACCACGTCAAGCCGAAGGTCGTTGCGGTGCTGCACGACAAGCAGCAGTACGGCGAAGGCATCGCCACCGCAGTCAAGACCACCCTGGAAGGCAAAGGCACCAAGGTCGCCGTCTTCGAAGGCCTGAACGCCGGTGACAAGGACTTCTCCTCGATCATCCAGAAACTCAAGCAGAACAACGTCGACTTCGTCTACTACGGCGGCTACCACCCGGAGCTGGGCCTGATCCTGCGCCAGGCACAAGAGAAAGGCCTGAAAGCCAAGTTCATGGGCCCGGAAGGCGTGGGTAACGACTCCATCTCGCAGATCGCCCAAGGCGCCTCCGAAGGCCTGCTGGTGACCCTGCCCAAGTCGTTCGACGCTGCACCTGAGAACAAGGCCATCGTCGACGCCATCAAGGCCGACGGCAAGGACCCAAGCGGTCCGTTCGTGTTCCCGGCCTACTCGGCTGTCGAACTGATCGCCCAGGGCATCAAGGCTGCCGGCTCCGAAGACACCGACAAGGTGGCCGCCGCCATTCACAAAGGCACCTTCAAGACCCCGACCGGCGACCTGTCGTATGACGAAAAGGGCGACCTGAAAGACTTCAAGTTCGTGGTCTACGAATGGCACTTCGGCAAGCCGAAGACCGAAGTCTCCCCTCAGTAACTGCGTGACTAATAGCTGACCGAGAAGCCCACTGTGCGAGCAGTGGGCTTTGTTTTACGAGGTTCATGAGCCTGATTCCCGTGATCCGGGAGCCGGTTCACCTGAAAATCTTAAAACCGTCACCCGCGGTTTCCTGGCCGTGCCCGCAAAAAGATCACGTGGCGAAGACCACGAGAACAAGGGGCCGGGGTCATCCCCCGCCAGAGAAATGCAAATCAGGTTTTTAGGAGCGCTGTAATGCCTGAGATCTACCATTTCCTACAACAACTGGTTAACGGATTGACCATCGGCAGTACCTACGCGCTGATCGCCATCGGTTACACGATGGTGTACGGCATCATCGGCATGATCAACTTCGCCCACGGCGAGGTGTACATGATCGGTTCCTACGTGGCCTTCATCGCCCTCGCCGGGCTGGCCATGATGGGCATCCACTCGTTGCCGATCCTGATGACCGTGGCCTTCGTCGCCACGATCTTCGTCACCAGTGCCTACGGCTACAGCATCGAACGGGTCGCCTACCGGCCGCTGCGCAACAGCAACCGGCTGATCCCGCTGATCTCCGCCATCGGCATGTCGATCTTCCTGCAGAACACCGTCCTGCTGTCACAGGACTCGAAAGACAAGTCCATCCCCAACCTGATCCCCGGCAGCTTCTCGTTCGGCCCGGGGGGCGCTGAGGAAGTGCTGGTCTCGTACATGCAGATCCTGGTGTTCGTGGTAACCCTCGTCGCCATGACCTGCCTGACCCTGTTCATCTCCCGTTCCCGCCTGGGGCGCGCCTGCCGCGCCTGCGCCGAGGACATCAAGATGGCCAACCTGCTGGGCATCAACACCAACAACATCATCGCCCTGACCTTCGTCATCGGTGCCGCGCTGGCGGCGGTGGCGGCCGTGCTGCTGAGCATGCAGTACGGGGTGATCAACCCCAACGCCGGTTTCCTGGTGGGCCTGAAGGCCTTCACCGCGGCGGTACTGGGCGGCATCGGCAGCATCCCGGGCGCCATGCTCGGCGGGCTGGTGCTGGGCGTGGCCGAAGCGTTCGGCGCCGACATCTTCGGCGACCAGTACAAGGACGTGGTGGCATTCGGTCTTTTGGTTCTTGTCCTGCTGTTCCGGCCGACCGGCATCCTGGGCCGCCCGGAGGTTGAAAAAGTATGAACAGAAATCTCAAACAGGCGTTCTTCAGCGCCTTGCTGGTCTGGGCCGTGGCCTTCCCGGTGCTGGGCCTGAAACTCAGCATCGATGGCATCAGCCTGGTGGTGCATAGCCAGGGTTCGTTCACCATCGGCATCATCGCCGCGTGCTCGGTGCTGATGTTCCTGCGCGTGCTGTTCGACAAGCAGTGGAGCTCGGTGATGGGCCGCCGCTCCGACCGCAAACTGGTACCGTCGTCGGTGAGCAACTTCCTCACCCTGCCGAAAACCCAGCGCTGGGTGATCATGGGCCTGATCGTCGTCGCCCTGATCTGGCCGTTCTTCGGCTCCCGCGGCGCGGTCGACATCGCCACGCTGATCCTGATCTACGTGTTGCTGGGCCTGGGCCTGAACATCGTGGTCGGCCTGGCGGGCCTGCTCGACCTGGGTTACGTCGGCTTCTACGCCGTCGGCGCCTACAGCTACGCCATGCTCTCCCACTACCTGGGCTGGAGCTTCTGGGTCTGCCTGCCGATCGCCGGCCTGATGGCCGCCACCTTCGGCTTCCTGCTCGGCTTCCCGGTGCTGCGCCTGCGCGGTGACTACCTGGCGATCGTGACCCTGGGCTTTGGCGAGATCATCCGCCTGTTCCTGCGTAACCTCACCGACTGGACCGGCGGCCCCAACGGCATCAGCAACATCCCCAAGCCGGAGTTCTTCGGCCTGACCTTCGAGCGCCGCGCCGCCGAGGGGATGCAGACCTTCCACGAGTTCTTCGGGCTGGAATACAACTCGATCAACAAGGTCATCTTCCTCTACCTGGTCGCCCTGCTGCTGGCCCTGCTGGCGCTGTTCGTGATCAACCGCCTGCTGCGCATGCCGATCGGCCGTGCCTGGGAAGCGCTGCGCGAAGACGAGATCGCCTGCCGCGCGCTGGGCCTGAACCCCACCGTGATCAAGCTCTCGGCGTTCACCCTGGGTGCCTGCTTCGCCGGTTTCGCCGGCAGCTTCTTCGCCGCCCGCCAGGGCCTGGTGACACCGGAGTCGTTCACCTTCATCGAGTCGGCGATCATCCTCGCCATCGTCGTGCTGGGGGGCATGGGTTCGCAGTTGGGCGTGATTCTCGCGGCCATCGTGATGATCCTGCTGCCGGAGATGATGCGTGAGTTCAGCGAATACCGGATGCTGATGTTCGGTGCGCTGATGGTGTTGATGATGATCTGGCGTCCGCAGGGCCTGCTGCCCATGCAACGTCCGCACATGGAGCTGCCTCGATGAGCCGCGAAATTCTGCAAGTCAGCGGCCTGAGCATGCGCTTTGGCGGCTTGTTGGCGGTCAACGGCGTGGCCCTGACCGTCAAGGAAAAACAAGTGGTGGCACTGATCGGCCCGAACGGCGCTGGCAAGACCACCGTGTTCAACTGCCTGACCGGCTTCTACAAGCCCAGCGGCGGCACCATCCTGCTCGACGGCCAGCCGATCCAGGGCCTGGCCGGCCATCAGATCGCCCGCAAGGGCGTGGTGCGAACCTTCCAGAACGTGCGCCTGTTCAAGGAAATGACCGCGCTGGAAAACCTGCTGATTGCCCAGCACCGCCACCTCAACACCAACTTCTTCGCCGGCCTGTTCAAGACCCCGAGCTTCCGCCGCAGCGAAAAAGAGGCCATGGAGCGCGCGCAGTACTGGCTGGAGAAGGTCAACCTGACCGAGTTTGCCAACCGTACCGCCGGCACCCTGGCCTACGGCCAGCAACGGCGCCTGGAAATCGCCCGCTGCATGATGACCCAACCGCGAATCATCATGCTCGACGAACCGGCCGCCGGCCTGAACCCCAAGGAGACCGAGGACCTCAAGGCCCTCATCGCCTACCTGCGCGAATCGCACAACGTGACCGTGCTGCTGATCGAGCACGACATGAAGCTGGTGATGAGCATTTCCGACCACATCGTGGTGATCAACCAGGGCACGCCCCTGGCCGACGGTACGCCGGAAGAGATCCGCGGCAACCCTGATGTGATCAAGGCCTACCTGGGGGAGGCGTAAATGCTGAAGTTCGAGAACGTTTCCACCTTCTACGGCAAGATCCAGGCGCTGCACAGCGTCAACGTGGAGATCAACCAGGGCGAGATCGTCACCCTGATCGGCGCCAACGGCGCCGGCAAGTCCACCTTGCTGATGACCCTGTGCGGCTCGCCCCAGGCGAGCAGCGGTAGCATCAAGTACCTGGGTGAGGAACTGGTCGGCCAGCCGTCCTCGCACATCATGCGCAAGAGCATCGCGGTGGTGCCGGAAGGCCGCCGTGTGTTCGCCCGCCTGACCGTCGAGGAAAACCTGGCCATGGGCGGCTTCTTCACCAACAAGGGCGACTACCAGGAGCAGTTGGACAAGGTCCTGCAGTTGTTCCCGCGCCTGAAGGAGCGTTACATCCAGCGTGGCGGCACCATGTCCGGTGGCGAGCAGCAGATGCTGGCCATCGGCCGGGCACTGATGAGCAAGCCCAAGCTGCTGTTGCTGGACGAACCATCGCTGGGCCTTGCGCCGATCATCATCCAGCAGATCTTCGACATCATCGAACAGCTGCGCCGCGATGGCGTGACCGTGTTCCTGGTGGAGCAGAACGCCAACCAGGCACTGAAGGTCGCCGATCGGGCGTATGTGCTGGAGAACGGCAAGGTGGTGATGCAGGGTACCGGTGAAGCATTGCTGACCGACCCGAAGGTACGCGATGCGTACCTCGGGGGTTGAATGATCAAAGGGCCTTCGGGCCCTTTTTTCTTGCGCCGCGATGAGGCCGTGCCTCTTGTAGAGGCCCGGCAGGCTCGGTAACGTGACCGGCACTTTTTGCCCGAAAACCGGAGCCCGCCTGATGCGCCTCACCCCTTCCCTGCTGCTCACCGCCCTGCTGCCGCTGTTCGCAGGCTGCCAGATGCTGGCCGAAAAACCGGTCGACCCGAACCTGGGCACTACCCGCCTGCAAGGCGAACTGAGCGCGGCCGGCGGCCATCTGCTGTTCAAACCCTGTAACGAAAGCCGCCGCTTCATCGTCAACGACGCTGCTGGCACCGGCATCCTGCAAGAAGCCGCCACCCTGGCCGACGACGCCGGTGACAAGCTGTTCGCCGATGTCCGTGCGCGCATGGCCGGCAGCAAGCAGGCAGGCAGCGACGGCCAGCTCGACGTGACCCGCCTGTACCGCCTCGACACCTCCGAATACCGTGGCTGCGAAGACCCCAACTTCAAGCAGTTGACCCTCCGCGCCGGCGGCCACGAGCCGGACTGGGACATCAAGGCCAGCGGCAAGGGCATGGTGCTCAACCGCATTGGCCAGGAGCCGTTGCCACTGCCTTACCTGGAGGAAGCACTGCCCGGCGGCGGCTTGAGCCTGTCCAGCGAGGCTAACGGCCAGCGTGTCGAACTGTGGGTCGCGCCCCAGCGCTGCGTCGACGGCGCCACCGGCGCCATCCGCCACCTCAAGGCCGAGCTGCGCATCGACGGCAAGACCCTGCAAGGCTGCGCCTACTACGGCGGCGCCCGTGACCTCTGATCACCGGGTGCTTTTATCCTGCCAGTCAGGGCGGCTAACAGCTTATACTTGGCGGTTTGTGTAAAGCCGCCGGCCGCCCATGGCCGGGATACTGGACCCTGCCATGCTACGAATCACCGAACTGAAGCTGCCCCTGGACCACTCCGACGACGAGTTGCGCGCCGCCATCGTCCAGCGCCTGGGCATCAGCGATGAGCAACTGCTCGGCTTCACCCTGTTCAAGCGCAGCTACGATGCGCGCAAGAAGAACAGCGAGCTGCTGTTCATCTACACCATCGACCTTGAAACCAGCAACGAAGACGAACTGCTGCGCCGCTTCGAAGGCGACGCCAAGATCGGCGTGGCCCCGGACGTCAGCTACAAGTTCGTCGGCCAGGCCCCGGCCGAGCTGCCTGCGCGCCCGATCGTGGTCGGCTTCGGCCCCTGCGGCATCTTCGCCGGGCTGGTCCTGGCGCAGATGGGCTTCAAGCCGATCGTGCTCGAGCGCGGTAAAGAGGTGCGCCAGCGTACCAAGGACACCTGGGGCCTGTGGCGCAAGAGCGTGCTCAACCCCGAATCCAACGTACAGTTCGGCGAAGGCGGCGCCGGGACCTTCTCCGACGGCAAGCTGTACAGCCAGATCAAGGATCCGAACCACCACGGTCGCAAGGTGCTGGAAGAGTTCGTCAAGGCCGGTGCGCCCGACGAGATCCTCTACATCAACAAGCCGCACATCGGTACCTTCCGCCTGACCAGCATGGTCGAGAAGATGCGCGAGGAAATCATCAGCCTGGGTGGCGAGGTGCGCTTCGAGCAGAAGGTCACCGACCTGCTGGTGGACGGCGAACAGCTCACGGGCGTGGTACTGCAGAGCGGTGAACAGCTGCACTCGCGCCATGTGGTACTGGCCCTGGGGCACAGCGCCCGCGACACCTTCCGCATGCTCCACGCCAAGGGTGTGTTCATGGAGGCCAAGCCGTTCTCGGTCGGTTTCCGCATCGAGCACCCGCAGTCGCTGATCGACAAGGCGCGCCTGGGCAAGTACGCCGGCCACCCGAAACTCGGCGCCGCCGACTACAAGCTGGTGCACCACGCCAAGAACGGCCGCTCGGTCTACAGCTTCTGCATGTGCCCGGGCGGTACCGTGGTCGCCGCCACCAGCGAACCTGGCCGCGTGGTCACCAATGGCATGAGCCAATACTCGCGCAATGAACGTAACGCCAACTCCGGCATCGTCGTCGGTATCGACCCCGAGCGCGACTACCCAGGTGGCCCGCTGGCCGGTATCGAGCTGCAGGAGCGCCTGGAAGCCCATGCCTACGTGATGGGCGGCAGCAACTACCAGGCACCGGCGCAGCTGGTCGGTGACTTCGTCGCCGGGCGCCCGTCCACCGCGCTGGGCAGCGTCGAGCCGTCGTACAAACCGGGCGTGACCCTGGGCGACCTGGCACCGAGCCTGCCAGACTTCGTCATCGAGGCGATCCGTGAAGCGCTGCCGGCCTTCGACCGCCAGATCAAGGGCTACAACCTGCACGATGCGGTGCTGACCGGCATCGAAACCCGCACCTCATCGCCGCTGCGCATCACCCGTGACGCCAGCTTCCAGAGCCTCAACCTCAAGGGCCTGTTCCCGGCAGGTGAAGGCGCAGGCTACGCGGGCGGCATCCTGTCCGCCGGCGTCGACGGGATTCGCATCGCCGAAGCGGTGGCACGGGATATCCTCGGGTTGAACGACTAACCCGATCGTCTTTCGCAGACAAAAAGAAACCCCGACACGGCCAAGCCGGTCGGGGTTTTCTTTTCAAGCGTGCTGTCAGTGAGTGACGCGGCTGGTGCCGTCGACAGTCATGATGCGTACACGCTCACCCACACGGAAGATCTCGTTCTGCTGCACTTGCTGCACGTAGGCACGCATGCTGCCGTCGTCTTCACGCACGGTGATTTCGACACCCTGGGTACGGGTCAGGCCTTCTTCAGCGGCGGAGCCCGCCAGGCCACCGGCCACGGCACCGATGACTGCGGCAACGATACTGCCACGGCCACCACCGACGGCACTGCCGGCGACACCACCGACAATTGCGCCAGCACCGCCACCGATTGGCGTCTTGGTGCCTTCGATCTTCACCGGGCGCAGGGATTCGATGGTACCCATGCGCACGGTCTGCACGCGGCGGGCCTCATCACGGGAGTAGCTGTCGCCGGTCAGCGACGATTGACAGCCGCCCAGCAGCAGCGACACGGTGGTGAAGCTGGCCAGCAGCAAAGCGGATTTACGCATGGGGACAATCTCCGTAAGACAGGTGTCCATTAGACTCCGCGCCTTGACAAGTGTCACGGCGCAAACGTTATAAAATTGTTTTCATTCAGCTCAGGTACAGCCGTTGCTGGCTGAATTGCGGGCCTACAGGTGAGACCAAGGATAGCCATGGATTACTTCATCGTCGTCGTCGTGACGGTCGCCGGGCTGTATTTTCACGGGTGGCTGTATGTGCGCATGCGCCGTTGGATGGACCGGGACCTGGCGCTGTCGCTGGCCGGGGAGGATCCGGCGAAGCAGGACTTCATGCTCAAGTTGCTGGAGCGGGCGCGGGTGGAGAAGGTGCGGCGCAAGGCGTTGGCGGCGTGGCTGGAGCGCGAAGCGGCGGGGTATCGTTGATAATGGGGCCGCGTCGCGGCCCCATCCTTGTCAGGGCGCCAGGCGTTCGCGCGCCCACTGGCCATCGACCAGGCGGTAGTTCAGGCGGTCATGCAAGCGGCTCGCACGCCCCTGCCAGAACTCGATGCGCTCGGGCAGCAAGCGGTAACCGCCCCAATGCTCCGGGCAATGCGGCTGACTGTCGGAAAAGCGCGCCTCGGTGGCCTTGACCAGGCCTTCCAGCTCCTCGCGATCGGCAATCACCCGGCTCTGCGGTGACGCCCAGGCCCCCAGCCGGCTGCCCAGCGGGCGCACCTGGTAATAATCGTCCGACTCCTTGGCCGTGACCTTCTCCACCCGTCCCTCGATCCGCACCTGGCGCTCCAGCGCCGGCCAGAAGAAGGTCATCGCTGCATAAGGGTTGGCCGCAATGTGCTGGCCCTTGGCACTTTCATAGTTGGTGAAAAAGGTGAAACCGCGTGCGTCCAGCGCCTTGAGCAGCAACACCCGGCAATGCGGACGCCCCTCGGCATCAACGGTGGCCAGGGTCATGGCATTGGCTTCCACCGGTAGCTGCTCGGTCTTCACCGCATCGGCGAACCAGTGGTGGAACAGCGCGAACGGCTCCCCGGGGGCCTGGGCTTCGGCCAGGCCATCTCGGGTATAGTCGCGGCGCATATCGGCCAGGGATTGGGTCATGCTGCGTTTCCTTGACGATCAGTTGGTCTTCGCAGGGCTGTTGGCGGCGACTTTCTTGTCGGTGGCGGCCTTCTTCGCGGCTGGCTTGGCCGGAGCGGCTTTCTTCTTGGCGGTGGTGCTGGCCTTGGCTGGCGCCTTGGCTTTGGCGGCAGGCTTTTTCGCAGCCGGCTTGGCGGCGGCCTTGACGACAGGCTTGGCGGCCGGGGCCTTGGCGTCCTGGGTGGCAACCATCGCCGCCGGAGCCGGCGACGGGGCAGCCTGCTGGTACTTGGCCAGCAGCGCAACCATGGTGTTCTGCGGGGTCAGCAGCAGCTCGACTCGGCGGTTCAAGGCACGGCCTTCAGCGCTGTCGTTGGCGGCACGCGGCATCACCGCGCCCATACCCTTGAGCATCAGGCGGTCGCGCTGCAGGCCGCTGAGACGGAAGATCGCCGACACCGAAGCGGCGCGCTCGAGGCTGAGTTTCTGGTTGGCGGCCATGGCGCCGCTGGTGTCGGCGTGGCCGAGGATCAGCACAGCGGTCTTGGTATCGGTCTCGATGACCTTGGCAACCTGGGTGATCGGGCCAAGGGTCGCGGGCAGCAGCATGTTCGGGCGATCAGGGTTGTAGGAGCTGTCGACCGGGATGGTTACCGCCAGCAAATCCTCGCGGCGCTCCAGCTCGAACTTGCTGCCCTTGATCGCTTCGCGGACCTTCGGCTCGTACTGGTCAAGCCAGGCCTGCGTGGCCTTGTGGTCGATCTTCGGCACCGCCGCGACCTTGTCCTTCTTCTCATCGCTGCCAAACGGCCACCACCAGCGGCTGCCGCTTTCGGACTTGGCGTCGGCCTTGGCCACGTTCTCGACGACAGCCTCCTTCACTTCCTTGTCAGCGACCTTGTCCGAACCAAATGGCCACCAGTTCAGGCCACCGTCCTTTGCGGCGTCCGGGGAGTGGCTGGCACAACCGGTCATGGCCAGGCACAGGGCGAGTGCTAAGGTTTTATGTGAAGACATCAGCGATACACCATGAAATAGAAAGAAATTTTGCCCATACGCTTCAGGCGTTGGCATTGAGGATAGTCAAAGGGACGTGGCAATACCCGCGTTACCCGATCAAAGGCAACTGCCAAGCACCCGCACCAGATTCTGTGCGCGGGGGTCCATCAGCACGTAGGGGCCGAGGGTATTGGTGACGAAGCCGAAGGCCACGTCATGCTCGGGGTCGGCGAAACCGACCGAGCCGCCGGCGCCGGGGTGACCGAAGGCACGCGCGCCAAGGCCGAAGGTGGCGTTGGCCACGTCTGGCTGGTCAAGCATGCAGCCCAGGCCGAAACGGGTCTGGGTGAGCAGGGTGCGGTCCTGGCCGAGGCTGTGCTCGCGGGTCAGCTCGTCGAGCAGTTCGGACTCAAGCAGGCTGCCATCGAGCAGGCCGGCATAGAAGCCCGCCAGGCTGCGGGCATTGCCATGGCCATTGGCCGCCGGCTGCTGCATGCGCCGCCATTCAGGCTTGTTGGTGCTGGTGAGGATCGCCGGCGGGTTGGTGAAGGCCCGAGTGGACAAGGCCTCGGGCTCGCGCATCGTCACCTGCAGCAGGCGCTGGGCGGCGGCATCGCCAGGGTTGCCCTTGCCGCGGGCGATATGCGCCACGCGGTGGAATTCTTCATCCGCCAGGCCGACGTGGAAGTCCAGGCCCAGCGGCTTGGCGGTGCGAGCGACGATGGAGTCGCCCGGACCACGGCCATCGGCGCGGCGGATCAATTCGCCAATCAGCCAGCCGTAGGTGATTGCCGCGTAACCGTGCTCGCTGCCGGGCGTCCACCAGGGCGTTTCAGCGGCGAGGGCATCGACCATGGCCTGCCAGTCATACAGGGCTTCGGCCGGCAGCAGCTCGCGGATGGCCGGCAGGCCGGCGCGGTGGCTGAGCAATTGGCGCAGGGTGACCTGCTCCTTGTCGGCCTGGGCGAACTCCGGCCAGTAGCGCGCCACCGGCGCATCGAGGGCGAGCTTGCCCTCGCCCACCAGTTGCAAGGCGGTGACGGCGGTAAAGGTCTTGGTGCAGGAGAACAGATTGGCGATGGTGTCGCTATGCCAGGCCTCGCGGCCATCCTTGTCGGCACTGCCGGCCCACAGGTCGACCACGGTTTCTCCGCCGACTTGGATGCACAACGCGGCACCACGTTCCTGGGGATCCTCGAACAACGCGGCGAAAGCATCGCGCACCGCCTCGAACTTCAGCTCATAGTGACCCTGGATCTGCACCCGACTACCTCTCTTTACTGCCTGGCTTGCAAAGGGGTGCATTGTTTCAGTAGTTGGGCGATTTGCCTACTGAAGATGGCTGGGTGGTTATCCGGAACTACGGCTTGTCCAACGCTGCGCGCAAATGCCCAAGGACTTGCAGGTTGCTGCGGCGTACCGCCTCGATGAACCCCGCATAGGGCACATCGGTGACAGCGACCAGGCCAAGATGACCGTTCTCGCCATCGAGCAGGCGCCCGCTGGCGGGTTGATCGAGGTACTGGAACCAGTGCGCACCGACGATCATCGGCTGGGCCATGGCCGCCTTGAGGAAGTTGGCATACGCCGGGCCACGGTCTTCCTCGCGGGCCACCTCCAGCGGCCCGGGCCAGAATGGGCCGCGGTCACGTGAACCGAACTGGAACTCCGAGACCAGCACCGGCTTGTCGAGCTCGGCCAGGCGGGCGAAGTCGTAGCCGTCGTCAGGCTTCAAGGTATAGAAGTTGAAGCTCAGCACATCACAGAACTCGGCGCAGGCCTTCACCGCCTCGGGGGTGCTGACCGCGTAGCGGCCACCGAGCAGCAGATGGTTGGGCGCATGCCATTTCAGCGCTTCGGAAATGGTCTTGAAATAGGTTTCGGCAAACACCTGCTGGAAATACTGGTAGTCACGCTCGATTTCCGGATGCTCAGGATTAGGCAAAGGCGCCTCGAACCCCGGGTCTTCCATCAGCTCCCAGGCGGTCAGCTCAATACCCCAGGCCTTCGACAGCCCCTGCTGGTTGCGGTACTTGTCGCGCAGTTGCTTGAGGAAAGCGCGCTTGGCCGGCACATCGGTGGTCAGACGCAAGGTGCCATAGGCAAGGCCATAGCGAGCCTTGGGGTCGTCCCCCGGCGCGGCCCAGGCCAGTTCGTTGTCGGCGAAGTAACCGATCAGCCAAGGGTCGTCGCGGTGATCCCGGGCAGCAATGGCCACGGCACGCTCGGTAGCCATGGCGAAACGCGGGTCGAACGGGTCGGGCATGCGCCCCCACCAGTCCATGCCAGTGCTGATGCTGGCGTAGTCACCGACGATCGATAGCGGCAAGGTGTACGGCAGGCGCTTGGCTTGCCCGAGCGACGCATCGCTCCAGTTGCCGAGGGTGTTGAAGCCCCAGGCCTGCAGGCGATCCAGGGTATGGGCCTGCCAACGCTGGGCGTCCAGCACCGCCACCGGGCACGCCACCTCTCCCTGCGGGCAAGGCTTGCCATAGGTGCGCTGAAGATTGGCCGCGTAGAAGTCGAACCAGCGCCCCTGCTTGAAACCACGGCCTTGGGACGACGCATTGCCGTCATCGTTGTTGCCTTCGCCATAGAAGGCACTCAGGGTGTCGCCTTCTCCCGGCAAGGCTTTGAACATGCCCTCACGGCCGGCGACATAGGTGCGCCCGCCATCTGCGGCGACGGCATTGACGCCGAGCGAATAGAACGGATGCCCTTCCGGCGTCACCAGGTACCAGCGTCCGTCGCGTTTCTCGGTACGGAAGAAACCCTTGGCTTCGAACGCAGGCCCCTCCAGCAGGCCGCCATAGGTGTCCAGTTTGAGCTTGTCGCGCTCGGCCAGCCAGCCCTTGAGCTGTGCCTGTTCACGGCTGTCGGCAGCCTTGAGCTGCTCGTCGTTGACGATTTTTTCCGGCCAGCGGCCACGGGTCGATTGCCCATAACCATCGATCAGCTCGGCGTAGGCGGCCTTGAACGCCTGATCGTCATCCTGCAGGCCGACCTTCTCGATCAACAGGCTCTGCGCCACCTTGGGGCCGGGGATGCTCAAGCTGACCGAAGTGACCTGCGCCAGGTCAGCTCCTCCTTCGCTGCTAGTCAGCAACAGGCGCTGGCCTTCGTAGGTCCAAGGCATCGGCGGCCCGGCACGCATGCCCTGGCTCAGTGGTGAACGGGCCTTGAGCGGAATCATCACGGTCTGCGCAGGCCCGGCCGGCAGGTCGATGCGGCTGGTGAGCGTGCGCCCGTCGCTGCTTTGCACCACCACATCGACGGTCAGCGCCCAGTCCATGCCACTCTGCAGGCGCAGGGTCAGCGCCTGGCCGGCAGACCAGTCCCACGCCCCGCTCTGCGGCGCGAGGCGCAGTGTCGGCTGCGCCACCGGGTTGAACACCACGCGCCGCAACACTTCGCCTTCGGCTGTCTGTTCCGCGTTGTACTGCGGCAGGTTGGTGTCCTGGGTGATGACATTCACCACCGAGGCCGGGCGCACGAAGCTGAACAGGGTCTGCTGCCCGGCCAGCAAAGGCGCACTGAACAACACGGAGAACACGACAGGCAAGGCGCGGCGGATCATGGGGCGGTGGCTCTCCTTCGGAGCCCGTCATGGGCTCGCAATCGAGTAATGGACAACGGGTTGTGCGTGTTGCTCCGGCGGTCAGCCGATTTCCCGTCGGAAAGGTGGCAGCGCATTGAGAATAGCCTTGCCATAGCGTTGCGTGACCAGACGGCGGTCGAGCAAGGTGATCACGCCACGGTCCTGCTCGGTACGCAGCAGCCGGCCGCAGGCCTGGATGAGGCGCAGCGAGGCGTCGGGCACGGCGATTTCCATGAACGGATTGCCGCCACGGGCTTCGATCCATTCGGCCAGCGCGGCCTCGACCGGATCGTCCGGCACCGCGAAGGGGATCTTGGCGATCACCACATGCTCGCAATAGGCGCCCGGGAGGTCGACACCCTCGGCGAAGCTGGCCAGGCCGAACAGCACGCTGTGTTGGCCGTCGTCGACCCGCGCCTTGTGCTTGTTCAGGGTTTCCTGCTTGGACAGGTTGCCCTGGATCAGCACCAGCTTGCGCCAGTCACGGTCCAGACCGTCGAACACGTCCTGCATCTGTTTGCGCGAGGAGAACAGTACCAGCGCGCCGCGGGCATCCTCGACGATGGCTGGCAGCTCGCGAATGATCGCCGCGGTGTGCGCCGTGGCATCGCGCGGATCGGCACCCAGGTCGGGCACCCGCAGCAGCCCGGCGTCACCATGCACGAACGGGCTGGGCACCACGCACTGCACCGCGTCGCGTGGCAGGCCCGAACGCATGCGGAAGCGGTCGAACTTGCCCAGCGCAGTGAGCGTCGCCGAGGTCACCAGGGCGCCATAGGCGACGTTCCACAGGCTCTTGCGCAGCATCTCGGCAGCCAGGATGGGGCTGGCGTTGACCTCGATATCGAATAGCGCGCCGCTTTCGGCCAGGGTCAGCCAACGGGCCATGGGCGGGTTGTCTTCGGGGTCTTCCGCGGTAAAGGCGGTCCACAGCTCCCAGTTGCCCTGGGCCCGGGTCACCAGGCTGCCGAACAGCGGGTACCACTCCTCGGCCTGGTGGCTGGCGATACCGATGTTGTTTTCGCCGTCCATGCCTTCCTTGAGCAGGTCGGCCAGGCGGGTGAACAGGTCGTTGAGACGAGCGAAGCCTTTCTTGAGCTCGATGCCTACTTCGCGGATCTGCTCCGGCACCACGCCGCCCTCGAATCGATAGCGCGGGCGGTCGCGGCCTTCCATGTCCTCGCCGGCGCGGAAGTCCGCCACCTGCTCGCACAGGGTGAACATGAATTGCTGCTGGGTACGCACCTCGCGGGCCAGCTCCGGCACCTGCTCGATGTACTTGCCGAGGTCGCCCGGCAATGGATGCTGGGCCAGCAGCTTGGTCAGGTTCTTGGCAGTCTGCTCCAGCCAGTCGGCCGTGGAGCGCAGCCGCGAATAATGAGCAAAATGGCCAATGGCCTTGTCCGGCAAGTGGTGGCCTTCGTCGAACACGTACATTGTGTCGCGCGGGTCGGGCAGCACGGCGCCACCGCCGAGCGCCAGGTCGGCCAGGACCATGTCGTGGTTGGTGACGATCACGTCGACCTTGCCCATGCCTTCACGGGCCTTGTAGAACACGCACTGCTGGAAGTTGGGGCAGTGCCGACCCGTGCATTGGCTGTGATCGGTGGTCAGGCGCGCCCAGTCCTGGTCCTCGACGGCCTCCGACCAGCTGTCGCGGTCGCCGTCCCAGCGGTTGCCGGCGAGCTTTTCGATCATGCTGTTGAACAGTTTCTGGCTGCGCTCGTCGACCTCGATGCGAAAGCCCTCTTCCTCGAACAGCTGGGCGGTGGCCGACTGGGCGTGGCCTTCCTGCAACAGGACGTCGAGCTTGGACAGACACAGGTAACGGCCACGGCCCTTGGCCAGGGCGAAGCTGAAGTTCAGCCCACTGTTGCGCATCAGGTCGGGCAGGTCCTTGAAGACGATCTGCTCCTGCAGCGCCACGGTCGCGGTGGCGATCACCAGGCGCTTGCCGGCGGCCTTGGCGGCGGGGATCGCGGCCAGGCTGTAGGCGACGGTCTTGCCGGTACCGGTACCGGCCTCGACGGCAACCACCGCGGGCTCGCCGGCACGGCGGCCTTCATCGTCGCAGGCGATGTCGCCGAGCACCTTGGCCACTTCGGCGATCATCAGGCGCTGGCCGTAACGCGGCTTGAGGCTTTTGGCTTCGAGGAAACGCGAGTAGGCGCCCTGGATGGTGGCTTTGAGTTCGTTGCTGATCATGGTCTGCAGGCGCCCGGAGGGCTGGATATATTTTCAGTGTTTCGCATGGGCCGGCTATCATACCCCGCTATTGCCCTTTGTGCCGCATGGAGATCCCGATGCTTGCCTTTGCCCTGCCCTACACCTTGCATGTCCTGGCCGCCCTCGTCTGGGTCGGCGGGATGTTCTTCGCCTGGCTGGTACTGCGGCCAGCCACGGTTGCAGCGCTGGAAGGGCCCGCGCGGCTGCGTTTGTGGGTGGAAGTTTTCCAGCGGTTCTTCAGATGGGTCTGGCTGGCGGTGGCGGTGCTGGCTGTCAGCGGGGTCGGGATGATTCACCTGCGGTTTGCCGGGTTCGAGACCGCGCCCCGTTATGTGCAGGTGATGATTGGCGGGGGGATTGTCATGTTTGCGTTGTTCATGCGGGTTCAGGGGTTGTTGTTGCCTGAGTTGCGTGCGGCGATGGAGGCTGGGGATTGGGCTTCGGGGGCTGGGGTGTTGGGGCGGATTCGGCGGTTGGTTGGGGTTAATTTGTTGATTGGCGTTGTGGTGGTGGGGGTGGCGAGTTCGCGGGTTTTGGTTTGAGGGGTTCGGGTTCGGGTTCGGCTTCGGCTTCGGCTTCGGCTTCGGCTTCGGCTTCGGCTTCGGCTTCGGCTTCGGCTTCGGCTTCGGCTCGATAGATTGTTTTGGTATTTGCAAGCACATTCGTAGACGATGTCGACATTTCGTCACCTTTCCGCCTTTACGGCGGCCGACTTTTGTCGTGGCAAAAGTCGGCAAAACCGTTCGGCTCCGTTCATACGGCCCCTACGCTTCGCTCCGGGGTTCCCTCGCTCC
>NZ_QKZD01000021.1:0-61359 GCF_003253945.1 Pseudomonas sp. 2848 | reverse complement strand
AGCAAGAGCAAGAGCAAGAGCAAGAGCAAGAGCAAGAGCAAGAGCAAGAGCAAGAGCAAGAGCAAGAGCAAGAGCAAGAGCAAGAGCAAGAGCAAGAGCAAAACCTGGAAATTTATCGATTGAAAATAACACAATACACCGACGCACCGAAATATAACCTGAATTCGCATACAACTTCAAACCAACACCAAATACTATTCACCAACCAAAAAGAACATCAAACCCAAGTCAAGACAACAACTCCCCCTCAACCCGATCCCTCCCCCCCTGCTTGGCCACATAAACCCCAGCATCCGCCCGCAACAACAACGCATCCGCCCCCTCCCCCGCCCGCCACCCCGCCACCCCGAAACTCGCCGTGACCCGCCCAACGCCCTCCACCGGCACACTGCGCACCCCCTGCCACAACTCCTGCGCCAGCATCCGCGCCTGCTCGGCATTGCTCCCGGGGCACAGCACCATGAACTCCTCCCCGCCCAAACGGCAGAACACATCGGTGCGCCGCAGCCGATGCGCGATCCGCTGGCACAGATTGCGCAGCACATGATCCCCGACCGCATGCCCGAACTGATCGTTGATACGCTTGAAATGGTCGATATCCAGCATGATCACCGCCAGGTCCAGACCTTCGCGCTGGGCCCGATCCAGTTCGTTGCGCAGCCGCTCCTGGAAATAGCGCCGGTTGTAGATACCGGTCAGGGCGTCGGTCACCGACAATGCGCGCAACTCTTCCTCGACCCGCTTGAGATCCGAGATATCGGTCAGGTAGCCATGCCACAGCGTGCTGCCATGCTCGCCAATTTCCGGCGTAGCCTCCCCACGCACCCAGCGCAGCCCCGCTTGCGGCAGGCACACCCGATACTCCTCGCGCCACGGCGCAAGGTGCTCGGCGGAATACCGCACCGAGCGTCGCACCCGCTCCACGTCGTCAGGGTGAATACGCTCGAAAACCGCCGAGGCATCCTCGCGCAGCACCGCCAGGTCAACCTCGTAGATGTCGTGCAAACCTTGGCTGGCATAGGGAAAACAGGAATGGCCATCGGCATCCAGGCGGTACTGGTAGATCCCGCCAGGCACCTCGGCACTGAGTTTCTCCAGCAACCGATCGCGAGCCGCCAGGGCTTCGTGCACCCGGCGCCTCTCGGTGACATCGATGCAGATCGCCAGGTAACCCACCCACAAGCCCTGCTCGTCCAGCACCGCCGTCACCAGCATGTTGGCCAGCAGATGGCTGCCGTCCTTGCGTACCAGCGTCCAGTCCGCCGGCTGCGCGCCACCCTCCTGCACCGTTTCGGCGAACATCGCCTGGCCGGCGCCGACCTCGCGGCCAAAGCGCACGCTCAAGGCATGGGCACGCTGGTGCAGCTCTTCGGGCAACACCAGGTCCTCCAGCCGCAGCTGGCCCAGCGCTTCGCCGGCCGAGTAGCCCAGCATGCGTTCGGCGCCGGCATTGAACGTGCCGATCACTCCGCGCAGGCTGGTGGCGATGATCGCGACCTGGGTCGCGGCATCGAGCACGCTGCGCAACTGGTTGTGAGTCTCGCGCAACGACTGCTCGCTGACACGCAACTCGGCGGTGCGCCGGGCCACCAGGCCCAGGGCACGCTGGCGCTGGCTGAACAGGCTGTAAAGCAGCAGCGCCAGCAATATGCTCAGCAGGCCACCCAGCAATGCCACGACTGGCACCGCAGACGACCGGTTGGCCAACAGAAAGCCCTGGCTGGGGCGAATATCGAGCTGGTAGTGATGGTCGGCCAGGTGCAGCAGGTGACTGCTGGCAAGGCCCATGCGCGCCGGCGGCATGCCCGAGTCGAACAGCACCTCGTGACCACCCTCGGTGGACAGATCGAGGATGCGCACCACCAGGTTGTCATCGGCCACGGTCGGCAGGCTCTCGGCTATCAACTGGTGCAGGCTGAGCAACGCCATCACATAACCTCGGGGCAACTCGCTCGCCGGCGCATCATCGGCGAACACCGGGGCGACCATCAGCAGGCCGCGGGTGTAGGCCGGCTCGACATTGATCATGTCCAGCGGCGCAGACACCGCCATGCTGCCAGGGCCCGAGGCCCGGGCCAGGGTCGCGGCGCGCAGCGCCTGCCCGCCAAGGTCGAAACCATAGGGCTGGGCCTGCCGGCTCGCCGCCTGGGTGTACAGGACCGGGTAGTAGTGATCGCGCATCGCTGCCGCCTGCCAACGCCCCTGGGCGTCCAGGTCGCGGATCTGGTAAGGCTGCCCCAGCAAGGCGCTGGCCTGCTGCTCGAACGCCGCGCGCTGCCCGGACGCTACCCGCGGCGCCCAGGAGTAGGCCTGGGTGCGATGCAGCAACGGGCGGGCGTAGCCATCGAACTCGTAGGGCTTGACTTCACTGGAGTAGGCGAAGAAGCGGCGCAGGCCGTCCAGGCGCTGCTCCTGCTCCTCGAAACGTTCAGCAATGCGGCTGTAGCGCTCACTGGCCAGCAGTTCGAAGCGCTGGCGCAGTTGCTGCTTGAAGAAGGTCTGCGTGGCAATGGCCAGCGCGGCCGTGAGCAGCGCCCCGGCGACCAGCGCCGCCAGGGCCACGCCCCAGGCCGACAGCTCGTCACCGAACAGGCCAAGCGGCTTCGCAGGTACGCCTGGGTTCGACATAGAGGACTCTCAGCAACGTCAGCGTCCTGCGTATTGTCCCGCCCTGTCCTGCTTTATAGCCGCTGGCCAGTGGCCACGCCATGTACCTCGTCGGCTCAGCGCAAACGCAGCTGCCAGGCGCGATGGATGCGGTTGTTGCGAGCGAAGTCAGGGTCCAGGGTCTGGGCGCTGATTTCCTCCACCGCATACCGCGTCGCCAGGTGCTCGTCGAGCTGGAACTTGCGGAAGTTGTTGGAGAAGTACAGCACACCACCCGGCGCCAGGCGCGCCATGGCCAGGTCGAGCAGTTGCACATGGTCGCGCTGCACGTCGAACACCCCTTCCATGCGCTTGGAGTTGGAGAAGGTCGGCGGGTCGATGAAGATCAGGTCGTAGCTGTCCTGGGCGTTCTCCAGCCAGGCCATGACGTCGCCCTGCTCCAGGCGGTTGCGCTCGGAGAAACCGTTGAGCGACAGGTTGCGCCGTGCCCAGTCCAGGTAGGTCTTCGACAGGTCGACGCTGGTGGTGCTGCGCGCGCCGCCCTTGGCTGCATGCACGCTGGCCGTGGCGGTGTAGCAGAACAGGTTGAGGAAGCGCTTGCCCGCCGCCTCGCGCTGGATACGCAGGCGCATCGGGCGGTGGTCGAGGAACAGGCCGGTGTCGAGGTAGTCGGTGAGGTTGACCAGCAGCTTGACGCCGCCCTCGCTGACTTCCTGGAAGCGTCCTTCGGTGGCCTGGCGTTCGTACTGGCGGGTGCCGGTCTGGCGCTCCCGGCGCTTGAGCACCACGCGCTGCGGATCGACGCCAAGGGCCTGCGGAATCGCGGTCAACGCGTCGAGCAGGCGTGCCTGGGCCTTGTCCGGGTCGATCGAGCGCGGCGCGGCATACTCCTGCACGTGCACCCAGTCGTGGTACAGGTCGACAGCCAAGGCGTACTCGGGCATGTCGGCATCGTACACGCGGTAGCAATCGACCTGCTCGCGGCGGGCCCACTTGCCCAGCTGCTTGAAGTTCTTCTGCAGGCGGTTGGCGAACATCTGCGCGCCTTCCGACAGGCGCGCCGGCTCGCTGGCCACCGGCGCCTGGCGGCGCGGCTCGCCCTCACCCGCGTCGGCCTGGGCCTGACGACGATCGCCAGTGACGAACTGGTCGGGCTGGACCTTGAACAGCAACAGCTTGCACGGCAATGCGCCGTTCCAGAAAGCGTATTGCTTGTGGCTGCGGATACCCATGCGCTTGCCCAGCTCCGGCGCGCCGGTGAACACCGCCGCGTCCCAGCCCATGCATGCCTGGCGCAGGCGCTCGCCGAGGTTCTGGTAGAGGTACAGCAGGCTGGCCTCATCGCCCAGGCGCTCGCCATAGGGTGGGTTGCTGATCACCAGGCCCTTCTGGTTCTGGTCTGGGCGCGGCTCGAAGCTGGCCACCTCTCCCTGATAGATCTTCACCCAGTCGCCCAGGCCTGCGCGCTCGACGTTGTTGCGCCCCGGCTGGATCAGCCGCGGGTCGGCCTCGTAGCCACGAATCCACAACGGTGGCTTGGCCAGGCCCACTTGGGCACGGGCCTGGGCCTCCTCGTGCAGCTTGCGCCACAGCGCCGGTACGTGCCCGAGCCAGGCCGTGAAGCCCCAGCGCTCGCGCTTGAGGTTGGGGGCGATGTCGGCGGCGATCATCGCCGCCTCGACCAGGAAGGTGCCCACACCGCACATCGGGTCAGCCAGCGCGCCGCCCTCGGCCGCAATGCGTGGCCAGCCCGAGCGGATCAGCACCGCCGCTGCCAGGTTTTCCTTCAATGGCGCCGCGCCCTGCTGCAGGCGATAGCCGCGCTGGTGCAGGCTGTGGCCGGACAGGTCGAGGGACAGGATGGCCTCGCCACGGTCCAGGCGCAGGTGTACGCGCACGTCCGGGTCGACCTTCTCCACCGACGGGCGCAGGCCTTCGCGGTTGCGCAGCTTGTCGACGATGGCGTCCTTCACCTTCAGGGCGCCGAAGTGGGTGTTGTCGATACCCGAACCATGGCCGCTGAACTCCACCGCCAACGTACCGTCGGCCGCCAGGTGATCGGCCCAATCGAGGGCGTGCACACCGTCATAGAGGTCATCGGCGTTCTTCATGGAAAAACGCTTGAGCACCAGCAGCACCCGGTTGGCCAGGCGCGACCACAGGCATAGGCGATAGGCGGTTTCCATATCGGCGTCGCCGCGAATGGCCGAGGTGTGTTCACGCACCTCGCTCAGGCCCAGTTGGCGGGCCTCCTCGGCGAGCAGGCCTTCAAGACCCTTGGGGCAGGTGAGATAAAGTTCGAAACGGTCCGACATGTGCAATCCAGAGCCTTTGGCTAGGTAGATGGCAAGCCGACGCATCGGCTGCCGCTGTTTGCCCGGGCACCTTTCCAGCAGGCGCCCGGGTGGCCTTGCGAAGCGTTCGCAAGACCTGGCCGCCCGGCAGACCAACGCCTCGCGCAGAAGCGAAAGAGGCTTTGATCGTCGGGCAGTGTGAAAATTTCGTGGACCCAGGGTTCAGATGTGACCCTTCGTCGCATTACCAATTATTACTGTCATCATCGAGCAACGCTGGCCAATTGACGTCAACGTTGACTAAACCCTGATCATAGCGGGCTCAACGGCAAACAAGGTTGAGTCGCATTTATTTACTTATCCCCTCACCCTCGGAAAGGTTACGTCCTTATGACAAATCGATCATTCACACTGTGACTCGCATTCGTTAGAACTGATCTCAGGCCGCACCGCAACGGGGCGGCACTTTCAGCCCGCGACGCCGGCAGCGGGCGCAAACCGGCAGAACGATTCTGCCCGGCCTCGGAGAGGCCGACGGGACATTACAGTCAACAAGTGAGGGCAACACCCTATGAGAAGACTTAAGCGTGATCCGTTGGAAAGAGCATATTCACGTGGCTACCAGTATGGAGTCACCGGCAAATCCCGCGAACTTTGCCCCTTCAATCTACCCTCTGTACGCCAAGCCTGGATCAACGGCTGGCGCGAAGGTCGCGGCGATAACTGGGATGGCATGACCGGCACCGCTGGCATTCATAGACTCAACGAAAATCACGCCGTTGGCTGAACGAGGACACTGAATTCGAGTCACCATGCGCGCCCTATCCGGGCGGCGGGCTGCGGCCCAGGGGCCCCTTTGAAGGGGCCCTTTTTTATGCACCTTATTTTCTCGCCATATCTTCTATACAGCGTGGGAGCGGCTCATTTCATGGTTTCGGCATCGCCGCAATCGCATCCACCGCTTCACGAATCAACGCCGGGCCTTTGTAGATAAAGCCCGAATAGATCTGCACCAGGCTAGCCCCAGCGGCGATCTTCTCAGCCGCGTGGCGCCCCTCGGTAATGCCGCCAGCGGCGATGATCGGCAGCTTACCGCCCAGCTCGCCCGCCAGCACCTTCACCGTGTGCGTGCTCTTTTGCAGTACCGGCGCACCCGACAGGCCGCCCGCCTCGCCACCGAACGGCAGGCCTTCGACACCTTCGCGGCCCAGGGTGGTATTGGTGGCGATCACCGCGTCCATGCCCGACTCGCGCAGCGCCGCAGCCACCAGCGCGGTCTCTTCGTCGCTCATGTCCGGTGCAATCTTGATCGCCAATGGCACGCGCTTGCCGTTGGCCGTGGCCAGCTGTTCACGGCGCTCGGCCAGGGCATCGAGCAGTTGCTTGAGCGAGTCGCCGAACTGCAGCGAACGCAGGCCCGGGGTATTCGGCGAGCTGACGTTGACGGTGATGTAGCTGGCGTCGTTGTAGACCTTTTCCAGGCAGATCAGGTAGTCGTCCTGGGCCCGTTCGACCGGGGTGTCGAAGTTCTTGCCGATGTTGATACCCAGTACCCCGGTGTACTTCGAGGCGCGCACACGTGCCAGCAAGTGGTCGACACCCAGGTTGTTGAAGCCCATGCGGTTGATGATGGCCGTGGCTTCAGGCAGGCGGAACAGCCGTGGCTTGGGGTTGCCCGGCTGCGGGCGTGGCGTCACGGTGCCGATCTCGACAAAGCCGAAGCCCAGCTGGGCGAAACCGTCGATGGCCGCGCCGTTCTTGTCCAGGCCAGCGGCCAGGCCGACCGGGTTGGCGAAGTTCAAGCCCATCACCGTCACCGGCAACGCCGCTGGCTGCTTGCACAGCAGACCATTGAGCCCCAGGCGGCCACCGGCGCCGATCAGGTCCAGCGAGAGGTCGTGGGAGGTTTCCGGGGAGAGCTTGAACAGCAGCTGGCGGGCCAGGGTATACATGGGCGGGCGGACTCGCGGTGTGTGAGGGGGCGATTATAGCCAGCGCGCCGCCGGGGCGACAGGGCCATGGCACATGGGTTGCTATGTCTGTTGCATGCCGCTCTATTGCGAACGCTCGAGGAACTCCGTGAACACAGCCCTCCCGACAACGCCCCTGGCCTGGGTCAACGGCAGCGACGCGCCGGAAAAACCCAGCCTGGACATCGGTTTCATGGCCCTCACCGACTGCGCCTCGGTGGTGGTCGCCGCCACCCAGGGCTTCGCCCAGCCATTCGGCCTGACGTTAAACCTGCGCCGCCAGGCCTCTTGGGCCGGGCTGCGCGACAAGCTGGTCAGCGGCGAGCTCGACGCCGCCCACTGCCTGTATGGGCTGGTATACGCCGTGCACCTCGGTATCGGCGGCGTGCCCGCCAGCCCCCTGGCCGTGCTTATGGGCCTGAACCAGAACGCCCAGGCCATCAACCTCTCCGCCGCACTGCAGCGCAAGGGCGTGACCAACCCCGAGGCACTGGCGCGGCTGGTGCACCAGCAAGGCGCACGACTCACCTTCGCCCAGACCTTTCCCACCGGCACCCATGCCCTGTGGTTGTACTACTGGCTGGCCAGCCAGGGGATTCACCCATTGCGTGACGTCAGCAGCGTGGTGGTGCCCCCGGCGCAGATGACCGCCCACCTGCAGGCCGGACGTATCGACGGCTTCTGCGTCGGCGAACCCTGGTCGGCGGACGCGCTCGCCAAGGGCCAGGGCTTCACCCTGGCCACCAGCCAGTCGATCTGGCCCGATCACCCGGAAAAGGTCCTGGCCTGCGCCCGGGGTTTCGTCGAACAGTACCCCAACAGCGCCCGCGCACTGATCCAGTCGGTACTCGCCGCCGCGCGCTTCATCGAGCAGAGCCAGGAGAACCGCCGCAGCACCGCGCAACTGCTCAGCGGCAGCGCCTACCTTGACACCCCCGTCGACAGCATCGAGCCGCGCCTGCTCGGCGACTATCAGGATGGCCTCGGTCACCGCTGGCACGACCCCCATGCCCTGCGCCTGTTCGACCAGGGCCGGGCCAACCTGCCCTACCTGTCCGACGGCATGTGGTTCATGACCCAGTTCCGCCGCTGGGGCCTGCTGCGTGACGACCCGGACTACCTCGGGGTCGCCCGCCAGGTGCAACAGCTGGCCCTTTACCGCGAGGCCGCCTCAGCACTGGGCGTGCCCTGCGCCGACCTACCCATGCGCAGCAGCCTGCTGCTCGACGGCCGCCGCTGGGACGGCAGCGACCCCCATGGCTATGCGCGCAGCTTCCCCCTACACGCCCTGGACGCGGCGCCTGATGCCCGCGCCAGTCATTGAGGGGACGAGCATGCTGCGTATCCTGCTGATCGACGACACCGAAAAGAAAGTCGGTCGTCTCAAGGCGGCCCTGATCGAGGCCGGCTTCGAAGTGATCGAGGCCGGCAACCTGAGCATCGACCTGCCCGCCTGTGTCGAAACGGTGCACCCGGACGTGGTGCTGATCGATACCGAGTCACCTGGCCGGGATGTGATGGAACAGGTGGTGCTGGTCAGCCGCGATCGCCCCCGCCCGATCGTGCTATTCACCGACGAGCATGACCCCGACGTGATGCGCCAGGCGATCCAGGCTGGAGTCAGCGCCTATATCGTCGAGGGTATCCAGGCCACGCGCCTGCAGCCGATCCTCGACGTGGCCATGGCCCGTTTCGAAAGCGACCAGGCATTGAAGGCGCAATTGCTGGCCCGCGACCAGCAACTGGCCGAGCGCAAGCGCATCGAAAAAGCCAAGGGGCTGCTGATGAAAATGAAGGACTGCAACGAGGAAGCGGCCTACACCCTGATGCGCCGCCAGGCCATGAGCCGCCAGCAGAAGCTGATCCAGGTGGCGGAGCAGATCATCGCCATGTCGGAGATGCTGGGCTAGTTGCAATGACCCGCAGACCTTGGCCCGTCTCTTGCTCATGGAACCCCAGGTAGCCAACGGCGGTTGCCCCCCAGACCCCGACAAAGACGTCGCTCCCCAGCCACTCATCCGTGGACCGGGCAGCGGCGTCTTTTCGTTTCCGCCCTGTGTTGTGCGCCCCACGAGGTGTCAGATGAATACGAGCTTCTGGAAATCCGGGCATGTGCCCACCCTGTTCGCCGCCTTCCTGTATTTCGACCTGAGTTTCATGGTCTGGTACCTGCTCGGCCCGATGGCGGTGCAGATTGCCGCCGACCTGCAACTGACCGCACAGCAACGCGGCCTGATGGTGGCCACGCCGATCCTGGCCGGCGCGCTGCTGCGCTTTGCCATGGGCGTGCTGGTCGATCGCCTGTCGCCCAAGACCGCCGGGCTGATCGGCCAGGTGGTGGTGATCGTCGCCCTGGCCTGTGCCTGGCAGCTGGGCGTGCGCAGCTACGAACAAGCCTTGCTGCTGGGTGTGTTCCTTGGCTTTGCCGGGGCCTCGTTCGCCGTGTCTCTGCCGCTGGCCTCGCAGTGGTACCCGCCGCAGCACCAGGGCAAGGCCATGGGCATCGCCGGTGCCGGCAACTCCGGCACGGTGTTCGCCGCGCTGCTGGCGCCAGCGCTGGCCGCCGCCTTCGGCTGGAACAATGTGTTCGGCTTTGCCCTGCTGCCGCTGCTGCTGACCCTGGTGCTGTTCGCCTGGCTGGCCCGCAATGCCCCGCAACGGCCCAAGCCCAAGGCCATGGCCGACTACCTCAAGGCCCTCGGCGACCGCGACAGCTGGTGGTTCATGTTCTTCTACAGTGTCACCTTCGGCGGCTTCATCGGCCTGGCCAGCGCCCTGCCCGGCTATTTCAGCGACCAGTACGGCCTGAGCCCGGTGACCGCCGGCTACTACACCGCCGCCTGTGTGTTCGCCGGCAGCCTCATGCGCCCGCTCGGCGGCGCCCTGGCCGATCGCTTCGGCGGCATCCGCACCCTGCTGGCGATGTACAGCGTGGCCGCCGTGTGCATCGCGGCAGTAGGCTTCAACCTGCCCAGCGCGGCGGCGGCCCTGGCGCTGTTCGTCAGCGCCATGCTCGGGCTCGGTGCGGGCAATGGCGCGGTGTTCCAACTGGTGCCGCAGCGCTTCCGCCAGGAGATCGGCGTGATGACCGGGCTGATCGGCATGGCCGGCGGTATCGGCGGTTTCCTGCTCGCTGCGGGCCTTGGCACCATCAAGCAGCACACCGGCGACTACCAGCTCGGCCTGTGGCTGTTCGCCAGCCTCGGCCTGCTGGCCTGGTTCGGCCTGCATGGCGTCAAGCAGCGCTGGCGCACCACCTGGGGCTCGGCCGCAGTCACCGCGGCGCGGGTCTGAGGCGCCGCCATGAGCCTGCTACTGAGCTTCGCCCAGGCCAGCGCCACAGGCCCGCGCACGGATAACCAGGATGCCCTGCGCCTGGTCACCCCTGCAGCCGAGCTGGCGGCCAGCAAGGGCTACCTGTGCGCGCTGGCCGACGGCGTCAGCCAATGCGCCGACGGCGGCCTGGCAGCGCGCGCCAGCTTGCAGGCCCTGGCCCTGGACTACTACGCCACGCCCGCCACCTGGAGCGTGGCCCAGGCCCTGGACCGTCTGCTGATGGCGCAAAACCGCTGGCTGCGCGCCCAAGGCAACGGCCAGCCGCTGCTCACCACCCTCAGCGCCCTGGTGCTGCGCGGGCGACGCTTCACCCTCGCCCACGTCGGCGACTGCCGGGTGTACCGCTGGCAGGACGACCAACTGCAATGCCTGAGTGAAGACCATGTGTGGGACCAGCCCGGCATGCAGCACGTGCTCAAGCGCGCGCTGGGGCTGGACCAGCAGTTGTTGGTGGACTATCTGGAGGGCGATCTGCACGAAGGCGAGTGCTTCGTGCTACTCAGCGACGGCGTGTGGGCCAGCCTGGGCGATGCGCATATCCAGTCGATCCTGCGCGAACACCGCGACCTGCAGGAAGCCGCCGATACCCTCGTGGCCAGCGCCCACCACTGCGGCAGCCAGGACAATGCCAGCGCCTTGCTGGTACGAGTCGACCAGCTGGGCGCGAGCAACCTGGGCGACACCCTGGCGCAGCTCAAGCAGTGGCCGCTGCCAGCCGCTTTGCGTGAAGGCCAGATGATCGATGGCTGGCAGGTCGACGGTTTGCTGGCCCAGAGCAGGCAAGCGCTGCTCTACCGCACCCGTGATCCGCAAGGCCGGCCCTGGTTGCTCAAGACCCTGCCCCCGGCCCGCGATAACGAGCCCGGGGCCGCCCAGACCTTGCTCATGGAAGAGTGGTTCCTGCGCCGGGTCGCCGGCCGCCACTTCCCCGAAGTGCACCCGGCCAGCCAGCGCCAGCACCTGTACTACCTGATGCGCGAATACCCGGGCACGACCCTCGCCAACCTGCTCGTGGCGGGCGGCCCGCTGCCCCTGGCGCAATGGCTGGAAATGACGCGCCAGCTGCTGCAGGCTGTCGGCGCGCTGCACCGGCGCAACCTGCTGCACCGTGACATCAAGCCGGAAAACCTTCACTTGGGCGAAGATGGCCAGTTGCGCCTGCTGGACTTCGGACTGGCGTACTGTCCGGGGCTTTCCGAGGACCCGCCCCGCGCCTTGCCAGGCACGCCTTCGTTCCTTGCCCCGGAAGCCTACGACGGCCTGCCCCCTGCGCCGCGTCAGGACCTCTATGCCGCGGGCGTGACGCTTTACCAGCTGCTTACCGGCCACTACCCCTACGGCGAAGTCGAGGCGTTCCAACGGCCACGCTTCGGTACGCCAGTAAACCCGGCGCGCTACCGCCCGGATGTGCCGGAGTGGTTGCAGCACAACCTGTTGCAGGCGGTGGCGGCAGATCCAGCGCAGCGCTTCGAGACCGCCGAACAGTGGTTGCTGTTGCTGGAGCGGGGGGATCGCCAGGAACTGGACGAGCGACCACGACCACTGCTGGAGCGTGAGCCACTTAAGGTATGGCGCACGATTGGGCTGCTGTCGCTGCTGTTGAACATGGTGCTGTTGCTGGTTCTGCTCAAGCACTGAGCACGCGGCCATCCACGCCCCATCGCCCCCAAAAAATCGCGGACAAAGAAAAACCCGGCCAAGGCCGGGTTTTTCGTGAAGCGTCAAACCAATTACTTGGCCTGGGCTTCTACCTGAGCTTCTACGCGACGGTTGACGGCGCGGCCAGCTTCGGTGGCGTTGTCGGCGACCGGACGGGTCTCACCGTAGCCAACCGAGTCAACACGGCTCGATTCAACACCGTACTGCTGGGTCAGGACCTGCTTGACAGCGCTGGCACGACGCTCGGACAGCTTCTGGTTGTAAGCGTCTGGGCCGACGGAGTCAGTGTGACCTTCCACGGTGGTGGTGGTCTGTGGGTACTGCTTCATGAAGTCAGCCAGGTTCTTGATGTCGCCGTAGCTGTTTGGCTTGACGACCGACTTGTCGAAGTCGAACTTGACGTCCAGCTCAACGCGAACGACTTCGGCAACAGCCGGGCAGCCATCAGCGTCAACGGTAACGTTGGCTGGGGTGTCAGGGCACTTGTCGACGTTGTCGCAGACGCCATCGTTGTCGCTGTCGGAGCAGACTTCGGCAACTGGAGCAGGCGCAGGAGCGGCTTTCTGGCCACCGCTGCCACCGAAGTTCAGACCCAGACCAACGGTCGGGCCCCACTCGGTGTTGCCGTTGTCGATGTTGTACATGGCTTCGACGCCGGCACGGGCGAAGAACATGTCGGTGATGTACCACTTGGCGCCAGCGCCAACGTTGGCGAAGGTGGAGTGGTCACGGCCGCTACGAGTGGCCTGGCCCAGGCTCTCGTGAGCGAAACCGGCGGAAACGTACGGACGCAGTGCATCGCCTACGGTACCGAAGTGGTAGGTAGCGTCGAGCTTGGTCTTGGAGCCTTTGATGTCTTTGTTGAAGACTTCACCACGAGCGTTGTGGGTCTCGTTGTAGCCCAGGTCCAGGGAGACGTCGTCGGTCAGGAAGTAACCGAGGCGAACACCTGGATTGGTGCCGGTGTTCTTGAAGTTACGTTCGCTGTCGTAGAACTGCTTGGTAACGTTACCTTCGATTTCGACTGCGCCTTGGCCTTGAGCCAGAGCGCCGAGCGAAGTCACGGCTACGAGAGAGCCAATGGCCAAGCCCAAGGTGTTTTTCAATTTCATCCGTTAAATCCCCATCTGGTGATAGTTAAGCAGTCCCACCAACATCCGGGGGACAACTCGACGGCAAGTCTAGCAGAACTTGCCGGTTGGTTAGAGGTATTTGCAGGCCACTAAGTTTCAGCCACGCCTGCAAATTTCTCTCTAAGCTTGTCGAGCGCACGCTTGTAGCGCATTTTCGTGGCGCTCAGGCCCATGTGCATGATGTCGGCGATTTCCTGGAATTCCAGCTCCGCGACAAATCGCAGCACCAGGATTTCCCGGTCGATCGGGTTCACATGTACCAGCCATTTATCCAGCCCGCCTTTTTCTTCCGGCTTTGGTGCCTTGTCCTCGGACGCCTCTTCGACAGGGTCCAGGCTCAGCGCATCCATCAGCCGGCGTTTGCGACGCTCCTTGCGGTACTGGGTGATGCATTCGTTGTAGGTGATGCTGTAGAGCCAGGTCTTGAACTTGGACTTGCCCTCGAAGTTCTTCAACCCGTAGAGCACCTTGAGCATCACCTCCTGACAGACATCGTCGGCATCCCGATCGTTCCCCAGGTAGCGCGCACAGACGTTGAACAGCGTGCGCTGGTAGCGCCGCATGAGCTCCTCATAGGCGCGGGTGACGTGAAACAGCTCCTCATGCGAACGCGCCACCAACTCCTCGTCGGTGAGCTCGCGGGGGTCATAACGCATGGGCGGCGAATGAACTTTATTCAAAACGGATCTGGCCGACAGTCAGGTCAATGTCGCCGCTCGGCCCCGTGGGCCGATTTTTGCGGCGGCATACATTAACAGCTTTTGTGCGGTTAGCGGCTATTCACGCGCTGCTCGAGGAGCTCGCGATTAGACAACGACACCAATTCGCCATCATCGGTCAGCAGGGTCGTCTTGACCGTGCCGATCTCCTCGATGTGCCCTTCGACCTCGCCAATGCGCACGTGCTGGCCGACCTGAAAGAGCTCACGCACATAGATGCCGGCCAGGATCTGCCCGGCAATTTCACGGCTGCCCAGGCCCATCGCCAGGGCAATTGCCAGACCAACGGTAATCAGCCCGATGACGATCACGTGGTTGAGCAGGTCGGTCTTGACCTCCAGCTGGCTGATGGCCACCGAAATACTGATGATGATTACCAGGCCCTGGACGATACGCCCGACGCCAGCGGCGTATTCCAGGCCAATGCCCTCGGCGGCGCCACGCACAAGGCCGTTGGCCAGTTGCGCCAACAGCACGCCGGCCAGCATCACCAGCGCCGCGCCGAACACCTTGGGCAGGTACAGCGCCAGCATGTCCAGGGTCGCCGAGACCCGCTCCAGGCCCAGCGATTCAGCCGCCGAAACCAGGAAGATCAACAGCACGAACCAATAGACGATCTTGCCGATCAGCGTCGAAATCGGTACCTGGATACCAATCCGGGCGAGCATCTTGGTCAGGCCGGTACCGCTCATCAGGCGGTCCAGGCCGAACTTGGCCAGTACCTTCGACAGCAAGGTGTCGAGCAGCTTGGCCACGACGAAACCGAGCAGCACCACGACCAGCGCGCCGAACAGGTTGGGGATGAAGTTCGCCACCTTGGTCCAAAGGGCAGTCATGGCGGTGACCAGGCTCTGGGTCCAGAGATCGAGTTCCATATTCAATCGGCCTTATCTGCAGGGCTGCCTGCGGCAGGGTTGCGGGTAGAGTTGCGGCGCACCGGCGCGACATGCGCCGAGCCATTGTTCACGGCGATCAGCAGCGCCTGGCTCCAGCGGCCAAGCAGGCTGAACAGATCGCCCGCGCCAACCTGGCGGTTGGCGGTCTTGAGCACGCGACCCAGGCACGCGGCGTCGTCACGGTCCTGGCCGGACGGCGACGCCTTGAGCAGGTCGCGCAGGGATTCTTCAAACGGATCGTGCATGGGCACCTCGCGCAATGTCAGTCAAAGACGTGGGTGCCAGGCGATGGGTCACACCTGCCACTGGGACGAATGTTTCAAAATGCCTCATTTCAGACCCAGCGCAGTCGACGGAACAACCACCACTGCCCCGCCGCCAGCCCCAGCACCACGGTGCAGGCGAGCGCGAAGCCGTAGGGGTTTTCCGCCCCGGGAATACCGCCGACATTGATGCCCAGCAGGCCCGTGACAAAGCTCATGGGCAGGAAAATGCAGGTAATGATGCCAAACCGGTACATGGTCCGGTTCATTCGCTCGCTGCGGCGCCGATCCTCGCTTTCCAGCACCAGGGCGGCTCGCTCGCGAGCCAGTTCGAGTTCTTCGAGGTAGCGGATCAGGCTGTTGTTCAGCTCGTTCCAGTAGTCCGCGTCAGCATCGGCGAACCAACTGCATTTATTGCGCGAAAGCTGGGCATAGATATCGCGCTGAGGGGCAAGGAAACGGCGCAGGCCGGCGGCACGACGGCGGATCTGCTGCAGGCTGCCCTGGGCTGGAGAATACCGTTCGTCGGATTCTGCCTTTTCCTCTTCCAGATCGACCGCTTCGGACAGGTCGCTGACGAGCGCCTGGACCTTCTCGGTCAGCAGTTCGCCCATCAGCAACAACAGTTCGGAAGCCGTTTTCGGCCCCCTGCCCTCGTCCAGCTGCTGGAGCACCTCGTCGCTGGCGCGCAGCGGCCGCAAACGCAGCGAGATGACCCGCCGCGCCTCGGCGAAGATACGTACCGAAACCATGTCCTCGGGTTCGGCACCCGGGTTGAGGTTGACCCCGCGCAGGAACAGCAGCATCTGCTCGCCGGCCATCTGCAACAGGCGCGGGCGGGTGTTCTCCTCAAGCAACAGTTCGCAGGCGAACTCGCTCAGACCGCTGTCGTGCAGCAGCCAGGTGCGAGTCTGCGGATGGCTGCGGTCCCAGTGCAGCCACAGGCTCTCCTGGGGCTGCAACTGCAGGTCGTCCAGCTCGGTGCGGGCGATCGAACGCGCGCCACCCTTGCCATCGAGCACCAGGGCATGCACCAGGCCCCATTGCGCGTTGTCTTCCTCGAACATCAAAGCTCCATGGGTGTGCGGCGAATCACTCGGGCATCTTCAGCGGGCTTGGCGAGACCAGCACGCCGTTGTTGTCGGCGTACACGTATTCGCCCGGGCGGAAGGTCACGCCGGCAAAGGTCACCGCGACGTTGAGGTCGCCAATGCCGCGTTTGTCGGTCTTCATCGGGTGGCTGGCCAGGGCCTGGATACCGACATCGGTCTGCGCCAGCACGTCCACGTCACGCACGCAGCCGTAGATCAGCAGGCCTTCCCAGCCATTCTTCGCGGCCTTCTCGGCGAGCATGTCGCCCAGTAGCGCACGGCGCAGCGAACCGCCGCCGTCGACCACCAGGACCTTGCCCTTGCCGTCGAGCTCGACCTGTTCCTTGACCAGGGAATTGTCTTCGAAGCACTTGATGGTGACGATTTGGCCGCCGAATGAGTCGTGGCCGCCGAAGTTGCTGAACATGGGTTCAAGCACCTGGACCAGGTCCGGGTAGGCGTCGCACAGGTCGGGCGTTACGTAATGCTGCATGGGAAACTCCTGTCAGTCACAACGAAAGCGGGTGTCGGCCAAGGCTACACCTTGGAAGGGCCGGCAGTCATCCGGGACCGAGTAGTCAGTTGAACCGTCGCCCCGCCGGCCGATGTTCAACTGGCAGCCACAGGCTCCATCACCACCGTCGAGGCATGCACCGGTACCAGGGGGTCGCGCAGCCAGCGCTCCACCAACGGCCACACCTGGGCCTGCGCCGCCTTGCTGACCAGCATGTCGACATGCCCGAAGGCCTCGAAGCCTTCCTCGCGGCCCAGGCGCAGGAACTGCCTGGCATCACCGCCAAACTGCTCGAACAGCTTGCGGCAGGCCCACACCGGATCCTGGAAGTCACCGGCTCCGGCCACCGCCAGCAGCGGCACCTCGACTTCGGCCAGCCCCGACCACCAGTCCTTCTCCTTGTCGCCGAAGCGGCCGAACAGGCCATTCCAGCGCAGGCTCTCCAGGGCCAGGCCGATGGGTTCGTCTTCCGGGCCCCGCTTGAGGCGCGAACCGGAAATCTGCGCAAAACGCTTGAGCAGCATGCGCGCGCCCCACTCCACCGGTGGCACTTTTAACGGCCAATAAACCCGGCTGACCTGGGTGCCAAACAACGCCGCACTGGCCACCAGGCCGGTGTCGAGATAGCCGCTGCCCAGTGCCGCCGCCAACGTGGTGCCGCCCAGCGAGTGGCCGATCCAGCGCGGAACCTGCCCGGCTTTTTCATGTACGAAGGCGCCGATCACCGGCAGATCGTAGCGCGCATAGTCGGCCACGCGATTCTGCCGCCAGTCGCGGTTGCGCGGCGACAGGCCGTGGCCGCGCATCTCCGGGATCCAAACATCGAAACCGGCACGTGCCAGGTAGGCGCCCAGGCCGATGCCCTTGGGCGAATACCAGAAACGCCGGTTGGAGAAGCTGCCGTGCAGGAGAATGACCGGCATGCCCTGGACGCGCTCCTGATCGGCCAGGCCCAGGCGGGTGACGGCCAGTTCTACACTCGCATCCGGGCTGTTGCCGGCCTTGATCCGGTAGACGTCTTCGCTGAGGTCGCCGCGGCGCTCGGCACTGAGCAACGCGACGGGAAATTGGGTGCTGCTGCTTTGCATGGCTTCACAAATTCAGTGGACATGAAACGTGGGAGCGGCGGTGCGCCGATGCGACTTGCCCCACGATGGTGTCAGAGCAGACTACAGAGGTGTCTTTACTGACGCTATCGCGGGGCAAGTCGCATCGGCGCACCGCCGCTCCCACGCACTAACACCAGGGCGCTACAGGCGCCCTGTTACCGCATCAGGCAGCGCCCTGGCCTTCGGCCAGGAAGAACCAGGTCTCAAGCACCGAGTCCGGGTTCAGCGACACGCTTTCGATGCCCTGCTCCATCAACCACTTGGCCAGGTCGGGGTGGTCCGACGGGCCCTGGCCGCAGATGCCGATGTACTTGCCGGCCTTGTTGCACGCGGCGATGGCGTTGGCCAGCAGCTTCTTCACGGCAGGATTTCGCTCATCGAACAGGTGGGCGATGATGCCGGAATCGCGGTCCAGGCCCAGGGTGAGCTGGGTCAGGTCATTGGAGCCGATGGAGAAGCCGTCGAAGTACTCGAGGAACTCTTCGGCCAGGATGGCGTTGGACGGCAGCTCGCACATCATGATCACGCGCAGGCCGTTGTCGCCGCGGGCCAGGCCGTTTTCGGCGAGCAGGTCAACGACCTGGCTGGCCTCGCCCAGGGTGCGCACGAACGGCACCATGATCTCGACGTTGGTCAGGCCCATCTCGTTGCGCACGCGCTTGAGCGCACGGCACTCGAGCTCGAAGCAGTCACGGAACGACTCGCTGATGTAGCGCGACGCACCGCGGAAGCCCAGCATGGGATTTTCTTCTTCCGGCTCGTAGAGCTTGCCGCCGATCAGGTTGGCGTATTCGTTGGACTTGAAGTCCGAAAGGCGCACGATGACCTTTTTCGGGTAGAAGGCCGCAGCCAGGGTGCTGATGCCCTCGACCAGCTTCTCGACATAGAAGCCGACCGGGTCGTTGTAGCCGGCAATGCGCTTGTCGACGCTCTCTTTCAGCTCCGGCGGCAGGCCGGCGTAGTTGAGCAGCGCCTTGGGATGCACGCCGATCATACGGTTGATGATGAACTCCAGGCGCGCCAGGCCGACACCGGCATTGGGCAACTGGGCGAAGTCGAAGGCGCGGTCCGGGTTGCCGACGTTCATCATGATCTTGAACGGCAGCTCCGGCATGGCGTCGACCGAGTTCTGCTTGATGTCGAAGCCCAGCTCACCTTCGAAGATGAAGCCGGTGTCGCCTTCGGCGCAGGAAACGGTGACGCCCTGGCCATCTTTCAGGACCTGGGTGGCGTTACCGCAGCCGACCACCGCCGGGATGCCCAGTTCACGGGCGATGATCGCCGCGTGGCAGGTACGCCCGCCTCGGTTGGTGACGATGGCGCTGGCGCGCTTCATCACCGGCTCCCAGTCAGGGTCGGTCATGTCCGAGACCAGCACATCGCCTGGCTGGACCTTGTCCATCTCGGACACGTCGTTGATCACGCGGACTTTGCCGGCGCCGATGCGCTGGCCGATGGCACGTCCTTCGACCAGCACGGTGCCCTTCTCTTTCAGCAGGTAGCGCTCCATGACATTGGCGCTGGCGCGGCTCTTCACGGTCTCGGGACGGGCCTGGACGATGTACAGCTTGCCGTCGTCACCGTCCTTGGCCCACTCGATGTCCATCGGGCGCTGGTAGTGCTGTTCGATGATCATGGCCTGCTTGGCCAGTTCATTGACTTCGTCGTCGCTCAGGCAGAAGCGCGCACGCTCGGCGCGGTCGACCTCGACGGTCTTGACCGAACGACCGGCCTTGGCTTCGTCGCCATAGACCATCTTGATCGCCTTGCTGCCCAGGTTGCGGCGCAGGATCGCCGGGCGACCGGCCTGCAAGGTGTTCTTGTGCACGTAGAACTCGTCCGGGTTGACCGCACCCTGGACCACGGTTTCACCCAGGCCATAGGCACCGGTGATGAACACCACGTCGCGGAAGCCCGACTCGGTGTCCAGGGTGAACATCACGCCCGCAGTACCGGTCTCGGAGCGGACCATGCGTTGCACGCCAGCGGACAGGGCGACCAGCTTGTGGTCGAAGCCCTGGTGCACGCGGTAGGAAATGGCGCGGTCATTGAACAGCGAGGCGAACACTTCCTTGGCCGCGCGGATCACGTTGTCGACGCCACGGATGTTGAGGAAGGTCTCCTGCTGGCCGGCGAAGGAGGCGTCCGGCAGGTCTTCAGCGGTGGCCGAGGAGCGCACGGCCACGGCCATGTTGTCATTGCCCTGGGACATTTCGGCGAAGGCGGTTCGGATTTCCGAATCGAGGCGCGCCGGGAAATCGGCTTCCATCACCCACTGGCGGATCTGCGCGCCGGTCTTGGCCAGGGCGTTGACATCGTCGACATCCAGCGCGTCGAGCGCCGCATGGATGCGGTCGTTGAGGCCACTTTGCTCGAGAAAATCGCGGTACGCCTGAGCCGTAGTGGCAAAGCCGCCCGGCACCGAGACACCGGCACCTGCGAGGTTACTGATCATCTCGCCCAGGGATGCGTTCTTGCCCCCCACATGCTCCACATCATGGACGCCGAGCTTATCGAGGGAAACTACGTACTCTACCAAGGTGATCTCTCCACTAACTGTATTGGAAAAGCTCAAGGGCGCCCGCCTGCCTGAATGACTGGGCCGGACGCTTGTGGCCTGGACCTGGAAAATAAGTGAGAATGCCGTGCAACCGCGTTCGGCAAACCGAACCTATCATATCCAGAAATCTTCGGCAGCTTAAGGCCCCCAGGTGCAAATGAAACGAACCGCGTTCTTCATCTCCGACGGTACCGGCATCACTGCAGAAACGCTGGGCCAGAGCCTGCTCGCACAATTCGAGAGCATTCCGTTCAATAAATTCACGCGCCCCTACATCGATACGCTGGAAAAGGCCCGGGCCATGGTCCAGCAAATCAACGCCGCGGCCGAGCGCGACGGGGTGCGTCCGATCATTTTCGACACCATCGTCAACCAGGACATCCGTGAGGTCATGGCCACGTCCAATGGCTTCATGATCGACATCTTCTCGACGTTTTTATCCCCGCTCGAGCAGGAATTGACCGCCCATTCGTCGTATTCCGTGGGCAAATCCCACTCGATCGGTGGCAATTCCAACTATATGGAGCGTATCGAGGCGGTCAACTTCGCCCTGGACAACGACGATGGCGCGCGCACCCACTACTACGACAAGGCCGACCTGATCCTGGTGGGCGTGTCGCGTTGCGGCAAGACCCCGACCTGCCTGTACATGGCCATGCAGTTCGGCATCCGCGCCGCCAACTACCCGCTGACCGAGGACGACATGGAGCGCCTGCAGCTGCCGGCGGTGCTCAAGAAGCACCACAACAAGCTGTTCGGCCTGACCATCGACCCCGACCGCCTGACCGCGATCCGCCACGAACGCAAGCCCAACAGCCGCTACGCAAGCTTCGCCCAGTGCGAGTTCGAGGTGCGCGAAGTGGAGAACCTGTTCCGTCGGGAGAACATTCCCAACATCAATTCCACGCATTTTTCGGTGGAGGAGATTTCGGCGAAGATCCTGGTGGAGAAAGGGGTGGAGCGGCGGTTCAAGTAACGCGAGGGGCTCGTCACAGGATTTTTATCGCCAGTGAGACCGAGCGCCGCGCGGGCGGCGCTCGATTCGCGCACCACCACAAACTCCGCGCACGCCCCATGAAAAAGCCCCGGCATCACTGCCGGGGCTTTTTTTCACTTCAGCGCAAGGCTCAGGACGGAATCACCGCCGCCTGACCACTCAGCGCCAGGTCGACCAGCTCACGGTTGGCCACCGCGTACATCGCATAGTCGGTGCCGGTGGCGTTGCGCAGGTCGTCGAGCATGGCGCGCCAGCGCTCGACCATCACCCGGTGCTGCTCGCACCACAGGGCCACGCGGGCGTCCATGTCTTCCGGCGCGTCGGCCATCTGCAGCACGGAGATGGTGATCGCCCGCTGCTGCAGGTCGATGTCGTCGCGGAACGCCTCGCGGGCCAGGGCCTGCCAGTTGTTCTCCACCGGCAGGTTGCTGATCTCCTGCAGGTACCAGGTCAGGTCCAGCGAGCTGCCCACCGCGAAGAACGCCTTGGCCACCTGCGCCGGATCGTGCCCGGTGACATCCGAGGCCTCGATGATCGGCAGCAGGGTGTACAGGTGCGTGGTGCCAGCGACCATGCGCGCCAACAACTCCGGTACCCCGGCGTCGACGAAGCCCTGGTAGCGGTTCATCCAGCGCTCGCGGGTCGGCCCCTCCAGCAGTTCGTCGAGTTTCAGCCCCAACTGGGCGATCTTCGGCCCGAAGTGAGCCACATCACGCCCGGCATCCTGCTCGTTGCGGCGGCTGCGCAGGAACCAGCGGGTGGCCCGACGGCCCAGACGCATCAGTTCGTCCATCAGGGTCAGCTGAATCTCGGCCGGGACTTGGTAGTCCAGGGCCTCGATCTGGCGGAACCAGTGCGGCAGGTGGAAGATGTCGCGCACGATCACGTAGGCGCCCGCCACGTTGGCCGGGCTCATGCCGGTGGACTCCTTCAGGCGCTGCACGAAGGTGATGCCCATGTTGTTGACCAGGTCGTTGGCGATCTGGGTGCTGACGATCTCGCGCTTGAGGCGGTGGCGACGCATGGAGTCGGCGAACTTGCTGACCAGCGACGGCGGGAACGCGGTCTCCATGTCGCGGGTCAGGTAGTCGTCGTCCGGCACCAGCGACTTGAGCAGCTGCTCCTTGAGGTCGATCTTGCTGTACGAGATCAGTACCGACAGCTCGGCGCGGGTCAGGCCCTGCCCCGCCGCCAGGCGTTCGGCCAGCTGCTCCTCGCTGGGCAGGAACTCGATGGCGCGGTCCAGCTTGCCACGGGCCTCCAGGTCGGCCATCAGGCGCTTGTACTCGGCGATGCGCTCGCGGGCACGGCGGGCCGCCAGCGACAGCGCTTGCGTCTGCTTGTAGTTGTTGCCCAGCACCAGCCCGGCGACTTCGTCGGTCATGCTGCCCAGCAACTGGTTGCGCTGCTTCTCGGTCATGTCGCCACCCTGCACCACTTCGTTGAGCAGGATCTTGATGTTGACCTCGTGGTCGGAGCAGTCGACGCCACCGGCGTTGTCGATGAAGTCGGTGTTGGTGGCGCCGCCATTGAGACCGAACTCGACACGGCCGAGCTGGGTCATGCCCAGGTTGCCGCCCTCGCCCACCACCTTGCAGCGCAGCTCGTTGCCGTTGACGCGCAGGGCGTCGTTGGCCTTGTCGCCAACATCGGCGTGGCTTTCGCTGCTGGCCTTGACGTAGGTGCCGATACCGCCGTTCCACAGCAAGTCCACCGGCGCCTGCAGCAGTGCATGCAGCAGTTCGGTCGGGGTCAGGCGGTCGGCCTCGATGGCGAAGCGTTCCTTCATCTGCGGGCTGATGGCGATGCTCTTGGCGCTGCGCGGGAAGATCCCGCCGCCTTCGGACATGATGCCGGTGTCGTAGTCGCTCCAGGCCGAGCGCGGCAGGTCGAACAGGCGCTTGCGCTCGGCGAAGCTGGTGGCCGGGTCCGGGTTCGGGTCGATGAAGATGTGCAGATGGTTGAACGCCGCCACCAGTTGCAGCTTGTCGGACATCAGCAGGCCGTTGCCGAACACGTCGCCGGCCATGTCGCCGACACCGACCACGGTGATCGGGTCTTCCTGCACGTTGATGCCGCGCTCACGGAAGTGGCGCTGCACGCCCACCCACGCGCCACGGGCGGTGATACCCATCTTCTTGTGGTCATAGCCGGCCGAGCCGCCCGAGGCGAACGCATCACCCAGCCAGAAGCCGTAGTCGATGGCGATGCCGTTGGCGATGTCGGAGAAGGTCGCGGTGCCCTTGTCCGCCGCCACCACCAGGTACGGATCGTCGTCATCGTGGCGCACCACGTTGGCCGGCGGCACCACGCCACCGTCCTTGAGGTTGTCGGTGATGTCGAGCAGGCCCGAGATGAAGATGCGGTAGCACGCCACGCCTTCGGCGGCGATCTCGTCACGGCTGCCGCCCAGCGGCAAGCGACGCGGCAGGAAGCCGCCCTTGGCGCCGACCGGCACGATCACCGAGTTCTTCACCTGCTGGGCCTTGACCAGGCCTAGCACCTCGGTGCGGAAGTCTTCCTCGCGGTCCGACCAGCGCAGGCCGCCGCGGGCGACGTTGCCGAAGCGCAGGTGCACGCCCTCGACCCGTGGCGAATAGACGAAGATCTCGAACTTCGGCACCGGCTTGGGCAGCTCGGGGATCAGCTTGGGGTTGAACTTGAAGCTGAAGTACGACTTGTTCTGCCCGTTGGCGTCCGGCTGGTAGAAGTTGGTGCGCAGGGTCGCCTTGATCAGGTCCAGGTAGCGACGCAGGATGCGGTCCTCGTTGAGCACCTGCACGTCGTCCAGGGCGGTGAGTATCGCCTGTTCCAGGCGCTGCTGCTTGTCGTCGAGGTCTTCGTTGGTGAGCTTGCGCGCCAGGTAGAAGCGGGTCTTGAACAACCGGGTCAGCTCGCGGGCGATATCGGTGTGGTTGTTCAGGGTGCTGGCGATGTAGCCCAGGTCGAAGCCCAGGCGGATCTGCTTGAGGTAACGGGCGTAGGCCCGCAGCAGCGCGACGTCGCGCCACGGCAGGCCAGCGGTCAGCACCAGGCGGTTGAACGCGTCGTTCTCGGCGTCGCCCTTGACGATATGGACGAAGGCGTCCTGGAAAGTGTCGTTGAGCTGCTGGATATCGAGGTTGAGGCCTTCGCTGTAGGTGAAGGCAAAGTCGTGGATCCAGAACTCGCGGCCGCTGGCGTGGCGCAGGCGGTAGGGGAACTCGCCGAGCACGCGCAGGCCGAGGTTTTCCAGGATCGGCAGCACGTCCGACAGTGCCAGCGGCGTATCGGCGTGGTAGAGCTTGCAGTGCAGCGTGCGCTCACCGAGCTGGGTCAGCGGCTGGTAGAAGCTCATGGCCAGCGGCTTGGCCTCGGACAGGTTGAGCACATGTTGCATGTCGACCACTGCCGAGTGCGCGGCGAAGCGCTCGCGATAGCCGGCCGGAAAGCCTTTCGGGAAATCGGCGAGGATGTTGGTGCCGTGGGCTTCGCCAAAGTTTTCCACCACCAGCGCCGAGAAATCGTCCTGCCACGAACGGCAGGCCTGGATCACTTCGTTCTCCAGTTGCTGCGGGTCGATCTCGATGCGGTTCTTCGGGTCGACCCGCAGGATCAACTGCACGCGGGCCAGCACAGACTCGGAGAAGAAGGTCCAGAACTCGCAGTCGGTTGCTTTCAGGCGCTCCATCAGCACCTGCTGGATCTTCTGCCGCACCTCGGTGGAGTAGATCTCGCGCGGTACGTAGGCCAGGCAGTAGCAGAAGCGGCCGTACGGATCCTTGCGCAGGAACACGCGGATCTTGTTGCGTTCCTGGATCTGCACGATCGACATGGCGGTGCTGAACAGCTCGTCCACCGGGGTCTGGAACAGGTCGTCGCGGGGCAGCACTTCGAGGACCTGGGCCAGTTCCTTGCCCAGGTGCGCTTTCGGATCGAAGTGCGAACGGCGCTCGACTTCAGCGACCTTGCCGCGGATGTAGGGGATGGTGTGCACGCTCTCGCCGTACACCGACGAGGTGTACAGGCCCATGAAGCGGCATTCCTTGACGACCTTGCCGTCCTGGTCGATCTGGCGGATCGACACGTAATCCGGGTAGGCCGGACGATGCACGCGGCTCGGCTGCGAGGCTTTGGCGAACGACAGCAGGCGCGGTTCGCGCAGGTAGGCGACGGCGTAGTCCTCGATGCGCAGGTCGTCGGCGCCAAGACCGGCGCGCAGCAGGCGGGCCAGGCCCAGGAACGAAGCGTCGTCGTAGACCAGGTGGCCGCCGTCGGCGTCGGACTCGACGGTGAACTCCTCGTAGCCGAGGAAGGTGAAATGGTTGTCCAGCAGCCACGACAGGAAGCTTTTCACCTCAGCCTTGTCGTTCTGCGCGGGGCCGAAGGCGTTCTGCTCCACCAGTTCCAGCAACTCGCGGATCTTGGCTTTCATCGGCTCGAAGTCGGCGACCACGCCGCGCACCTCGGCCAGCACCTGCTCCAGCTCCATGGCCAGGGTGTTGAGCTCGGCGGTATTGGAGCAGCGGTCGATCTCCAGGTACATCAGCGATTCATGGTTGACGCCCTCGCCCAGGGTGCCCTTGGGCAGCAGCTCGACCAGCTCACCCTTGGCGCCGCGGCGCACGCTGAGCACGGTGGTTTGCAGGGTGTGGATGCTGTAGCCGCGGCGGTTGAGCTCGGTGCGTACCGAGTCGACCAGGAATGGCAGGTCGTGGTGCAGCACCTCGACCACGGTGTGCGTGGACTGCCAGCCGTGGCGTTCGTAATCGGGGTTGTAGACCCGCACCTGCGGGTGCGTGGCGTCGAAGCGCTCGATGATGCGCCAGGCGGACAGCGTGCAGCCGGCCAGGTCCGACAGCCTGCGCTGAGTGAGTTCGTCCAGAGAGATGATGCCGAAGAACTGTTCAGCGAACAGTGCCACTTGTGGCAGGGACTGTTCGTTGATGTGCTGCGCCAGGGCCGCTTGCAGTTGATGCTGGAAGTCGGCTTTGCTGGCTGCGGTGAAGAACGCCATCTGTGGTACTCCGCTTGGGCTTTGTTATAGGTGAAGCGTCGCGTACATGCGCCTTGTACGGATCAACCATAGCCAACCCGTGGCAAGACAGAAGCGTTGGGTACCTGCAAAAGCGACTGCCAGGTGGCTGTGCCTTTACGGGAACCCATCGACAGGGCAGCTTAACGACTGAACGGTCACTTGGGCTTGCAGCGCTGCGACAATTTCGGTCAATGCGCGGTAACTTTACGTTTATCAGTGTGCGTAAGGCTGTCAGAATTCCTTTTCATATCCATTGATCCGAGTGCGCCATGCAATTGAAAACCGCCCTGCTCTTCGCCACCCCCTGCGACGACGAGGAAGACAACATGGCGACCCTGTGCTGCCACAGCGACAAGGGCCAGATGTTCCTGCTGACCCGCTACCCGGACGAAGACACCGTCGACCTGACCCTGGACGACGAGCCATCGACACTGGACGGGCTGAAGGTGACCTTGAGCGCCACCCGCCTGCTGATCGAGGTGGCGGCCGGGGATCGCGACGCGCTGAAGGGCGACGAGGAACTGGAGATTATCCTGACTACCTCGGGCAGCGACCTGGAGGAAGTCGCGCTGACCTTGCGCAACATTCTCGACGGCACCGGGACCTTCGTGTCCGAGGTCTAGACCGGTCATTCGGGCCTCCTCGCGGGGGCTTGAGTCTTCCGCGATGAAGGCACAACACCATTGACAGCCGAAGGTGCGAGCAGGCATTGTCTGACAACCTGACCAATAGGCACCCGCACGTCCATGCTAGAGCTCCAGCGCCCCGACACCCTCGTTGAACGCGTCGTCAGCGCCATCCGCGCCGAGATCGATGCCGGCCGCCTGGCCGCCGAGTCGCGTCTGCCCACCGAACAGCAGTTGGCCGAACAGCTCAATGTCAGCCGCTCGGTCGTGCGCGAGGCCGTGGCGCAGCTCAAGGCCGATGGCGTGCTGATCGCTCGCCGCGGGCTCGGTTCGTACATCTCGCAGACCCCCAACGGCACGGTGTTCCGCTTCCCCGGCAGCAACGGGCGCAAGCCGGACCTGGTGCAGATGTTCGAGATGCGCCTGTGGATCGAGACCCAGGCCGCCGCCATCGCCGCTCGCCGCCGCGACGCCGACGACCTGCAGCGCATGGCCGCGGCCCTGGGCACCATGGAAGACCCGCGCAGCGACTTTGCCACCGCCGCGGCCGCTGATGTGGCCTTTCACCGTGCCATCGCCGACGCCGGCAAGAACGACTACTTCGTCGCCTTCCACGATTTCCTCGGTGGCCAGCTGGCCGCCGCGCGCCGCACCGCCTGGGAAAACTCCGCCACCCCGGCCGTGGGCGGTTCGGCCGACGCGCTCCGTGAGCACCGGGCGCTGTACCAGGCCATTGCCGACGGTGATCGGCAGGCGGCCGCCGCCTGCGCCGAGGCCCATCTGCGCGCTTCGGCCAAGCGCCTGAAACTCGATCTTCCCGACCTCGACTGATTCTGGAGACCCCTATCGCAGCCTGGCGAGGTTTTACGCGCACTACTTAGTCTGACAACCTGATAAGCAGATTCACCGACAAGAATTCCAAGGTACCCTGCATGACTTACGACTATTGCATCATCGGCGGCGGCATCGTCGGCCTCGCCACCGCGATGGCCCTGCTCACCCGTCGCCCCGGCGCCTCGCTGCTGATCCTGGAAAAGGAGGCCAGCCTCGGTCGCCACCAGACCGGCCACAACAGCGGTGTGATCCATGCCGGTATCTACTATGCCCCCGGCAGCCTCAAGGCCGACCTGTGCAAGCGCGGCGCCCAGGCCACCAAGGACTTCTGCGCCGAGCACGGCATCGCCTTCGAGGTCTGCGGCAAGCTGCTGGTGGCCTCCAACGACCTGGAGGTGCAGCGCATGCAGGCGCTGTACGAGCGTTCGCAACAGAACGGCCTGAAGGTCGAGCGCCTGGACGCCGGCACCCTGCGCGAGCGCGAGCCGAACATCGTCGGCAAGGGCGCGCTGTTCCTCGATGCCACCGGTATCGTCGACTACCAGCAGGTATGTGACGCCATGGCCAAGGTGATTCGCCAGGCCGGGGGCGAGGTGCACCTGTCCACCGCCGTGCGCGCCATCCAGGAACACGCCGATCATGTCGCGGTCAGCACTGACGGCAACACCTGGCGCGCCCGCCAACTGGTGGCCTGCGCCGGCCTGCAGTCCGACCGCCTGGCGCGCCTGGCCGGGGTGAAGATCGAGCACCAGATCATCCCCTTCCGCGGCGAGTACTACCGCCTGCCGGCGAGCAAGAACCAGATCGTCAACCACCTCATCTACCCGATCCCCGATCCGGAGCTGCCGTTCCTTGGCGTGCACCTGACGCGGATGATCGACGGCAGCGTCACCGTCGGCCCCAACGCGGTGCTCGGCTTTGGCCGGGAAAACTACCGCAAGTTCTCGGTGAACTGGCGCGATGTCGCCGAGTACGCACGCTTCCCCGGCTTCTGGAAAACCATCTGGAACAACCTGGGTTCCGGCACCACCGAGATGAAGAACTCGCTGTTCAAGCGTGGTTACCTGGAACAGTGCCGCAAGTACTGCCCATCCCTCGAAGTCGAGGATCTGCTGCCCTATGAGGCCGGTATCCGCGCCCAGGCGGTAATGCGCGACGGCACCTTGGTCCACGACTTCCTGTTCGCCGAGACGCCGCGCATGGTGCACGTATGCAACGCACCGTCGCCGGCCGCCACCTCGGCCATCCCCATCGGCCAGATGATCGCCGAAAAGATCCTCGAGGCCCGCTGAAGCACCTGCTGCATCCACAACTACAAAGACAACAAGGAAACCTCAGATGTCGGTATACGAGACGGCCCCGGCCGCGCCCGAAACCCCAGAGCAACAACGCAAGCGCCTGCGCAAGGTGGCGGCGGCGACCATCTTCGGTTCGATGCTGGAGTGGTATGACTTCTACCTCTACGCGACCATGGCGGCGATCGTCTTCTCGAAGATCTTCTTCGACCCGAGCAACCCGGCGGTGGCCTCTCTGCTGGCGTTTTCCACCTTCGCCATCGGCTTCATCGCCCGCCCGTTCGGCGGCGTGCTGTTCGGCTACCTGGGCGACCGTTTCGGGCGCAAGCATGTGCTGGTGATCACCTTCTGCATGATGGGGCTGTGCACCATGCTGATCGGCCTGATCCCCGGCTACGCAACCATTGGCATCTGGGCGCCGATCCTGCTGGTGATCATCCGCATCATCCAGGGCCTGGGCGCCGGTGCCGAGTTGTCCGGCGCGGCAGTGACCTCCTACGAACACGCCAGTGAAGGCAAGCGCGGCAGCCAGGGGGCCTGGCCGGCGCTGGGGCTGAACCTGGGCTTGCTGCTATCGTCGCTGACCGTGTACCTGCTGACCATGAACGGCAACGAATTCCTGCTGGCCGGCGGCTGGCGCATCCCGTTCATCGCCAGTATCGCGCTGGTGGCGGTGGGCCTGTGGGTGCGCAAGAGCATCCCCGAGACCCCGGACTTCAAGGAGCTGGACAAGGCCGACGACAAACCGCAGGTGTCGCCGCTGAAGCTGCTGTTCAGGAACGACCTCAAGGGCCTGGCCGTGGTGTTCTTCGTGGCGGTGGGCTACAACGCCCTGAGCTACATCTTCAAGACCTTCTCGCTGGCCTACCTCACCCAGTTCAAGGGCGTCGAGGCGCATGTCACCTCGCTGTCGGTCACCCTGGCCAGCCTGGTGGCGATCTTCGCCGTGCCGTTCTTCGGCTGGCTGTGCGACAAGTGGAGCAGCAAGACTGTACTGATGCTCGGCGGGCTGCTGTCGGCGCTGTTCGCCTTCCCGTTCCTGCAACTGCTGTCGACTGGCGAGCCGATGATGATCTACTTGGCTATCGCCGTGGGCACCGGGATCCTGGCGCCGATGATGTTCGCCCCGCAGGGGTCGTTCCTCAGCCGGCAGTTCCCCACGCAGACGCGCTCGTCCGGGTTCGGCACCGGGCGAGAGGTCGGTACCGCGGTGGCCGGTGGCCTGGCGCCGTTGGGTGGGCTGGCGCTGGTGGCAGGTTCGGCGACTCATTCCACCGATGGCGTGGCGATGATATTGGCGGTGGCCGGGGTGCTGGTGGTGGTGTTTGCGTTCTTTGACCAAGGGTGGCGGCATTCGAAGGCGAAGAACTAAACGAAGCCACGATCCGATCTTGATCTTGATCTTGATCGCGAGATTAACTGCGTAGTCACTAGCGACAGCTGCGTTAGTTCAGGCGCCGCCCGTAACTTCGCGACTTCAGGAGGCCGAACGGAGGTCTTGCGGAGGGAGGTGACGGGCATGGATGCCCGTCAAGCGCTGCGCCCCAGGATGGGGCGTTCAGCGCGGTCCTCCCGGGAGCAAGGCCGGAGTGAGGGGACCCGGAGCGAAGCGGAGGGCCGGATGAATGGAGCGAGGATTTTTTGGTTCCTTTTTGATCCTTCAAAAAGGGACCCGCCGTAAGGGCGGAAAGGTGACTGTGCGTCGACATCGCAAATGAATGCACTTAAAACTATAAAAACCGGTGCCGATTGACTTCGAATTTGAATTTGAATTTGAATTTGAATTTGACAGCGTGTGTTTTGAAAGTTATAGGCGCATTCATTCGCCATGTCGACGCACAGTCACCTTTTCGCCTTTACGGCGACCTTCTTTTGCACGCGGGCAAAAGAAGGCAAAAGCCGCTCGCTCCATCATCCGGCCCCTACGCTTCGCTCCGGGGTCCCCTCACTCCGGGCTCGCTCCGGGAGGACGCGCCGACGGGCCATCCATGGCCTGATCGGCGCTTGACGGGCATCCATGCCCGTCACCTCCCTGCGCAAGCCCTCCGTTCGGCCTCCTGAAGTCGCAATTTGTGTCGCCTGAACTATTGCGCGCTTAGAAGCAAGAGCAACGGCAACGGCAACGGCAAGATCGGGATCGGGATCGGGATCGGGATCGGGATTGGGATTGGGATTGGGATTGGGATTGGGATTGGGATTGGGATTGGGATTGGGACAGTCTTGCTCCCCCAATCCATCCTTTACACGTTTTTTGCAAACCCCCATTGGTCCCCGCCCCCCCGGATGGATTAAAGTATCACCCCTCGCCCGGCATCCGCTCCCAGCGCGCCAGGGCCCATCCCCAGGAACCGTCAACGATGGAACACCGTGAGGCGCTGATCGCGCTGCGCACCTTTCTCTCCTCCCAGATCCTCGGCCAGGAAAAACTGGTCGAGCGCCTGCTGATCGTGCTCCTGGCCGACGGCCACATGCTGGTCGAGGGGGCCCCGGGCCTGGCCAAGACCAAGGCCATCAAGGAGCTCGCCGAAGGCATCGAGGCCCAGTTCCATCGCATCCAGTTCACCCCCGACCTGCTGCCCGCCGATATCACCGGCACCGAGATCTACCGCCCGGAAACCGGCAGCTTCGTGTTCCAGCAAGGCCCGATCTTCCACAACCTGGTGCTGGCCGACGAAATCAACCGCGCCCCCGCCAAGGTGCAGTCGGCCCTGCTCGAGGCCATGGCCGAGCGCCAGGTCAGCGTCGGGCGCAGTACCTACGAGCTGTCGCCGCTGTTCCTGGTGATGGCCACGCAGAACCCGATCGAGCAGGAAGGCACCTACCCGCTGCCCGAAGCCCAGCTCGACCGTTTCCTGATGCACGTGAAGATCGGCTTCCCCGATGCCGCCGTCGAGCGACGCATCCTCCTGCAAGCGCGGGGCGAGGCCCTGGGCGGCGAGGTCAAGCCCGAGCGGCGGGTCAGCCAGCAGGCGATCTTCGCCGCACGCAAGGAAATCCTCGGCCTGTACATGGCCGACGCGGTAGAGGAATACCTGGTGCAACTGGTCATGGCCACCCGCACACCGGCCAAGTTCGACAGCGAACTGGCCGACTGGATCGCCTACGGCGCCAGCCCCCGTGGCTCAATCGCCCTCGACCGCTGCGCCCGCGCCCACGCCTGGCTGGCCGGGCGCGACTTCGTCAGCCCCGAGGATATCCAGGCGGTGCTGTTCGACGTGCTGCGCCACCGCATCATCCTGTCGTTCGAGGCCGAGGCGGCGGGGGTCGACCAGGACCGCGTGGTCCAGCGCATCCTCGACGTCGTCGCCGTCGCCTGACCCCATGCCCACCACGCAGCTGGCCGAACCCGGCATCCGCATCGGCCTGGCCGACCTGATCGACATGCGCCACCGCGTGCGCGAGATCCAACTGTTCTCCCGGCCCGGCCAGCGCAGCCCGCTGGTGGGCCTGCACCACTCGAAACTGCGTGGCCGCGGGGTGGACTTCGACCAGGTGCGGGTCTACCAGGCTGGCGACGATGTGCGCAACATCGACTGGCGCGTCACCGCGCGCACCCAGGAGCCGCACACCAAACTCTTCCACGAAGAGCGCGAGCGGCCGATCTTCATCATGGTCGAGCAGAGCCAGCGGCTGTTCTTCGGCTCCGGGCTGATGTTCAAGTCGGTGCTGGCGGCCCAGGCCGCCGCCCTGTTCGGCTGGGCCGCGCTGGGCCACAACGACCGTATCGGCGGGCTGGTGTTCGGCGACAACGAGCACCATGAAGTCAAGCCCAGGCGCAGCAAGCAGAGCCTGCTGCAACTGCTCAACCGCCTGGCCAAGATCAACCAGGCCCTGCACACCGAGGCCCAGCCCCAGGCCGACAGCCTGGGCCTTGCCCTGCGCCGGGCACGGGAGGTGTTGCGCCCGGGCAGCCTGGCCATCGTCATCTGCGACGAACGCGCCCTCAGCGCCAGCGTCGAGCAGCACCTGGCCATGCTCTCGCGCCACTGCGACGTATTATTGATGCCGGTCAGTGACCCGCTCGACCACGCCCTGCCCGCCGCCGGCCTGCTGCGCTTCGCCCAGCGCGGCGCTCAGCTGGAGCTCGACACCCTCGACGCCAACCTGCGCCAGGCCTACCGCCAGCAGGCCGAGGCGCGCATCGAGCGCTGGGAGCTGCTGGCGCAAAAACTGCGCGTGGTGCTGATGCCGCTGAGCACCCAGAGCGAAATGGTCGAGCAGTTGCGTGAGTACCTGAATGCACAGCGCCTGGGAGGCGCGAAATGAACCCGCTGGACCAGCTGCAGCCGCTGATCGCGCCACCCGCCATCGGCCTGTGGCCGCCCGCGCCCGGCTGGTGGCTGTTGCTGGCCTTGCTGCCCCTGCTCGGGTGGGGCGCCTGGCGCCTGCGCCACTGGCGCCCGGGCAAGCGCAAGGTGGTGCGCGCCGAACTGCCGTTGGACCCGATCCGCGTCGAGGCCCTGGCCGAACTGGCGCGCCTGCCGCGCCCCTATGACGGCGCGCCAGCCGGAGCCTGGCTGCAACAGATCAACGCCCTGCTCAAACGCCTGTGCCGTAATCACTACCCAGGTGCCAACAGCCATACCCTCAACGGCCGCCAGTGGCTGGCATTTCTCGACAACCGCTGCCCGGCCGCCGGCCTGACCCGCTGGATGGTGCTGGTCGAAGGCGCCTACAAGCCCGAGTGCAAGCTCGACGACAAGGCCATCGCCGGGCTCGCCCAGGCGGTCGAAACCTGGATCCGCAAGCATGTTTGAACTGGCCTGGCCGTGGATCTTCCTGCTGTTGCCGCTGCCCTGGCTGGCGCGCCTGCTGCTGCCGGCAGCCGACAGCGGCGAACCGGTGCTCAAAGTCGGCTTCCTTGACGAGCTCGAGGGCCTGGCCGGGCGCCGTGCCCGCCTGAACCTGCCAACCTGGCGCCAGCAGGCACCGTTCATCCTGATCTGGTTGCTGCTGTTGCTGGCCGCGGCGCGCCCGCAATGGCTGGGCGACCCGGTACCGGTCTCGGCCAGCGGTCGCGACCTGCTGGTAGCGGTGGACGTGTCGGGCTCGATGGACTACCCCGACATGCAGTGGAAGGACGACGAGATCAGCCGCCTGGACCTGGTCAAGGCACTGATGGGCGACTTCCTGCAGGACCGCCAGGGCGACCGCGTCGGCCTGATCCTGTTCGGCAGCCAGGCCTACCTGCAGGCCCCGCTGACCTTCGACCGACGCACCGTGCGCACCTTCCTCGACGAAGCGCAGATCGGCATCGCCGGCAAGAATACCGCCATTGGCGACGCCATTGGCCTGGCCGTCAAACGCCTGCGCCAGCGCCCGGCGCAGAGCCGGGTGCTGATCCTGATCACCGACGGCGCCAACAACGGCGGGCAGATCCACCCGCTGACTGCCGCCCGCCTGGCGGCCCAGGAAGGGGTGCGCATCTACACCATTGGCATCGGCGCCAACCCCGAGGCCAGCGGCACGCCGGGCCTGCTGGGGCTGAACCCAAGCCTGGACCTGGACGAAGCCGCGCTCAGGGAGATCGCCGAAATCACACACGGCAGCTACTTCCGCGCCCACGACGGCGCCGAACTAGATGCCATCGGCGACACCCTCGACCAACTGGAACCGGTGGCCCAGCAGCCGACCCAGGCGCGCACCGCCCATGAGCTGTACGCCTGGCCACTGGCCCTGGCGCTGCTGCTCAGCGTGCTGCTGGTGGTGGCCGTGCAGTGGCCGGACAACCTGCTGCAACGCCTGCTGCGCAAACCGCGCTTCCTGCAGCCCCACCCGGAATGGCGACAGCGCCTCGAGCGCTTGCGCCTGAGGAGGCGGCGATGATCGAACTCTGGCCGCAATGGATGCGCCCGCTCTGGCTGCTAGTACTGCCACTGCTTGGCTGGCTGCTGTTCAAGCTCTGGCACCGGCGCAAACGCGCCGGACGCTGGCAGTTGATCCTGCCGCAGCCGTTTCACGCGGTACTGCTCGGTGGCGGCAGCGGCAGCACCAGCAAGCTGCCGTGGATCGCCCTGGGCCTGGCCTGGCTGCTGATCGTCCTGGCCCTGCTCGGCCCCAGCTGGCAACGCCTCGAGGAAACCCGCCAGCGTCCGGCCGACCCGCTGGTGATCCTGCTCGAACTCACGCCGCAGATGCTCGCCGAGGACAGCGCGCCGAACCGCCTGGAGCAGGCCCGACGCAAGGTGCTCGACCTGCTCGAGCATCGTCGCGACAGCCAGACCGCACTGATCGTCTATGCCGGCAGCGCCCACACCCTGGTGCCGCTGTCAGATGACCTGAGCACCACGCGCAACCTGCTCGAGGCCGTCGATCCATCGATCATGCCGCAGCCCGGCCAGCGCGCCGACCTGGCCGTGCGCAAGGGCCTCGCGCTGCTGGCGCAGAGCGGCCTGGGCCAGGGCCGCCTACTGTTGATCGGCTCGTCGCTGAGCGAGCTTGAACGCGAAGGCATACGCCAGGCCCTGGGCCGTCAGGGCCCTAGCCTGCTGATGCTGGGTGTCGGCAGTGCCGAGGGCGCGCCGGTGCGCCAGGCCAATGGCGAATACCTCAAGGACGAACAAGGCGGCATCCTTTTGCCACGCCTGGACAGCGCTTCGCTGAAGACCTTCATCGGCTCGACCGGCGGGCGCTATCGCCATGCCCGCATCGACGACCTCGACCTGCGCGGCCTAGGCCTGTTCGACAACCCGCGCCTGCTGCACAACGATGGCCAGACCCTGCAACTGGACAGCTGGGCCGACCAGGGCTATTGGCTGCTACTGCCCCTGCTGCTGCTCGCCGCCTGCGCCGGCCGGCGTGGCTGGCTATTCTGCCTCCCCCTCCTGGTGGCCCTGCCTCAGCCGAGCCAGGCCTTCGAGTTCAACGACCTGTGGCTGCGCCCCGACCAGCAAGGCCAGCGCCTGCTGGAACGGCAACGCCCCGCCGAGGCCGCCCGGCACTTCGCCGACAGCCAGTGGCGCGGCATGGCCCTGTACCAGGCCGGCGACTTCGAAGGCGCCGCCGCCGCGTTCGCCCAGGCCGGCACGGCAGCCGCCCACTACAATCGAGGTAACGCCCTGGCCCGCGCCGGCGAACTGGAAGCGGCGCTGGACGCTTACGAACAAGCACTGGAGCGCCAACCCGACCTGAAAGCGGCGCTGGACAACCAGGCGCTGGTCCAGCAATTGTTGCAGCAGCGCCAGGCCAAGGCCGAGGAACAGCCGAACAATGCCGATGCCCGGGACACGCCCGGCAACGAGACCGAAGGCAACAGCAGCTCGACCAGCAGCCAGGCCCAGGGCTCGCCGGACAGCGACAACCCGGCACAAGGCCAGCAGAACGGTGACAGCCAGGGCAACTCCCAGGCTCCGTCCGGCACTGCCGGCGGCGATGAAGACAGCATCACCCAGCCGCCCCAGCGGCCGCTCTCCACCAGCCTCGACGCCGAACAGCGCCAGGCCCTGGAACAATGGTTGCGGGAGATCCCCGATAATCCGGCGGAACTGCTGCGGCGCAAATTCTGGTATGAACAGCAATTGCATCAGGAAACCCCACGATGAGTCGCTTCGGCGTCTTTCTCCTAGGCCTGTTGTGGAGCCTCGCGGCCCAGGCCGAACCGACCCTGCAGGCCAGTGTCGACCGCACGCGCCTCGAGGCCGGCGAAACCCTGGAGCTCACCCTCGAGAGCCAGGACGTGACCCAGTTCGGCAAGCCCGACCTGCGCACCCTTGAGCCCGACTTCGAGGTCCGTGGCACGCGCCAGCTCAACAGCCTGCACACCCTCGACGGCGAGACCCGCGCCAGCACCCGCTGGATCATCACCCTGCTGCCCCGGCGCAGCGGCAGCCTGCGCATCCCCGAGCTGCAACTGGGCCAGTCACGCAGCCAGGCCATCGAGCTGCAGGTGCAGCAGGCCGACAGCCAGCGCCCGGACGCAGCCTCGCAAGTGTTCGTCGAGGCCACCCTGGACAGCAGCGCAGTCTATGTCCAGGCCCAGGCCGTGCTGACCCTGCGCATCTACCATTCGGTGGCGCTGTACGACGACAGCAACCTCAGCCCGCTGCAACTGGAGAACGCCAAGGTCGACCCGCTGGGCGAGTCGCGCACCTACGAGAAAGAGATCAACGGCGTGCGCCATGGGGTGATCGAGACCCGCTACGCCATCTACCCCCAGCAAAGCGGCAACCTTGACGTGCCGCCGCTGCGCTTCACCGCCACCGCCGCCGACAATGGCGAGCAACCTGCCGGCACGCCAAGGGTCGGCCGCCAGGTGCAGGTGAGTTCGCTGCCGTTGCGCCTGACGGTCAAGCCGATCCCGGCCGGCTACCCGGCCGACCGCCCCTGGCTGCCGGCACGCAGCCTGACCCTGGAAGAACACTGGAATCCCGACCCGAACAGCCAGCCCACGCAGATCGGCGACTCGCTGACCCGCAACATCAGTGTGCGCGCCGAGGGCCTTTCGAGCACCCAGCTGCCGCCGCTGCCGGCCACCGAGGCCGCCGGCCTGCGCCGCTACCCCGACCAGCCGTTGCTGCGCAATGAGATCGGCGAACGCGGCATGGTCGCCAACCGTGAGGAGCGCGAGGCGCTGGTGCCGACCCACGCCGGCGAGCTGGCGCTGCCGGCGCTGGAGGTGACCTGGTGGAACACCCGCGAGGACCACCTGGAGCACAGCAGCCTGCCGGCACGCACCCTGAACGTGCAGGACAATCCGGCGCTCAGCGCCGACACCCCGGCCGGCGACAGCAACATGGCCCCAGGCCTGCTCTGGCCCTGGCAACTGGCGACGTTGGTGCTGGCGCTGACTACCCTGCTCGGTTTCACCCTGTGGTGGCGCGCCCGTTCGCAACCGGCGGTACTGCGGGCGGCACAGACTGGCCCGAGCCCACGCACGCTGCTCGACGACCTCAAGCGCGCCTGCCAGGCCAACGATCCGCAGGCCACCCGCCAGGCTCTGGACGCCTGGGCGCGGCAGCAGCCGGAAACCCTGGCCGAGATGGCGGCGCGCTTCGTGCCATTGTCCGATGCGCTGGATGGGTTGAACGGTGCGCTGTACAGCGAGGGCGGCCAGTACTGGCAGGGCGACGAGCTGTGGCGCGCCATCGGCGCCATACCACCGGCCGAGCAGGTGCTAGCGCCCACGGGCGAGGCCAGTAGCCTGCCACCGCTGTATCCCAAGTAGCCTCATCGCGGGCCAAGCCCGCTCCCACAAGTCCGCGATGAGTTACCATACCGCCCAAATCCAAACGCCCCCTGCCGCTCACCCTACGGATCTTCCATGCGTCTGTTTCACACCTCCGACTGGCACTTGGGCCAGAGCCTGCATGGCCAGGAACGCGACTTCGAACACGCCTGCTTCCTCGACTGGCTGCTCGGCCAGCTGCGCCTGCGCCAGCCCGATGCGCTGCTGATCGCCGGCGACATCTTCGACACCGTCAATCCGCCGGTCAAAGCCCAGGAGCGCCTCTACGACTTCATCGTCCAGGCCCATGAGCAACAGCCCAAGCTGGACATCGTGATGATCGCCGGCAACCACGACTCCGGCTCGCGCATCGAGCTGCCGGCGCCACTGATGCGCCGCCTGCGCACCCACGCCCTGGGCCGCGTGCACTGGCTCGACGAAGGCCAGCTGGACGCCGAGCGCCTGCTGATCCCGCTGACCAACGCCCGCGGCAAGGTCGGCGCCTGGTGCCTGGCCCTGCCCTTCCTGCGTCCCGCCGAAGTCACCGGGCCGGCGCTGGGTGACGACTACCTGCAGGGCATCACCCAGGTCCACGAGCAGTTGATCGCGGCGGCGCAGAAGAAACGCAAGAAGGGCCAAGCGCTGGTCGCCATCAGCCATGCGCACATGGCCGGCGGCAGCATCTCGGAAGACTCCGAACGCAGCCTGATCATCGGCAATGCCGAGGCGCTGCCAGCGCGGCTGTTCGACAAGGCCATCAGCTATGTCGCCCTGGGTCATCTGCACAAGCCACAGAAGGTCAACCGCGAGGATCGCATCCGCTACAGCGGCGCGCCGATCCCGCTGTCCTTCGCTGAAATCAACTACCCGCACCAGGTGCTGGAAGTGGAGCTTGAGGGTGCCGACCTGGTCAGCGTCGAGCCGCGCCCGGTGCCGCGTGCCGTGGCCCTGCAGCGGGTCGGCCCGGCACCGCTGGGCGAGTTGCTCGAGCAACTGGGGCAGTTGCCGGTGATCGACCTGCTCGAGGACCCCAACCGCCAACCCTGGCTGGAGGTGCGGGTGCGCCTGGACGAGCCGCAGCCCGACCTGCGCCAGCAGATCGAGACGGCCCTGCAGGGCAAGGCTGTGCGCCTGGTGCGCATCAGCGCCGAGTATGCCGGCGCCGGGCGCCAGGAGGAGGACGACCAAGCCTTTGTCGAACTGGCGCAATTGACCCCGCAGGACCTGTTCGGCCGTGCCTGGCAGCAACAGTACGGCAACCCCGCCGACGAGCAGGCCCTGGCCGACTTTGCCGAACTGCTGCAGGACGTGCTGCAAGAAGAGGAACGACCATGAAGATTCTCGCCATCCGCCTGAAGAACCTGGCCTCCCTTGCCGGCCCCATCGACATCGATTTCACCGCCGAGCCCCTGGCCAGCGCCGGCCTGTTCGCCATCACCGGGCCGACCGGGGCCGGCAAGAGCACACTGCTCGACGCGCTTTGCCTGGCCCTGTTCGGCAGCGTGCCACGCCTGAACGATATCGCCCGGGAAGCCAAGGTGCCGGATGCCGACGGCGAGATCCCCACCTCAGACCCACGCAACCTGCTGCGCCGTGGCACCGGCAGCGGCTTTGCCGAGGTGGATTTCATCGGTATCGACGGCTGCCGCTACCGCGCCCGCTGGGAAGCCAATCGCGCCCGCGAGAAAGCCACCGGCAAGCTGCAGAACAGCCGCCAGAGCCTCTACGACCTGGACAGCGAGCAGTTGCTGGGTAGTGGCAAGAACGAATACAAGCAACTGGTCGAGGCTCGCCTGGGCCTGAACTTCGAGCAGTTCACACGTGCAGTGATGCTCGCCCAGAGCGAGTTCGGCGCGTTCCTCAAGGCCGACGACCGTGAGCGCAGCGAGTTGCTGGAAAAGCTCACCAACACGGCGATCTACACCCGCCTCGGCCAGCGCGCCTTCAGCAAGGCTCGGGAAACCGGCGAGGTTCACAACGACCTGAAGAAGCAGGCCGAGCACCTGCTGCCAATGGACGCCGAAGCCCGCGCTGCCCTAGACCAGGAACTGGAACTGGCCCTGCAACAGTTCAAGGCCGACCAGTCGCGCCAGCGCCTGCTCGAGCAACAGCGCACCTGGTTCGAAGAACAGCAGCGCCTGCACGCCCAGCACCATGAGGCCGGCACTGCCCTGCAAGCTGCCGAGCAGGCGTGGCAGCAACTGGCCGAGCAGCGCGTCGACCTGCAACGCCTGGAGCGCCTGGCGCCCCAGCGCCACCAGTTCCATCGCCAACAGCACCTGGCCGCGCAACTGGCCCCAGTGCAGGCGGATATCGACCAGCAACAACGCCAGCAAAGCGATCTGCAGCAACATATCGACGCACTGCAGCAGTCCCTTGAAGCGGCCCGCCAGCACCTGGGCCAGCAGCAGGCCCTGCAAGGCGAAAACGCTCCACGCCTGCGCCAGGCCTTCGCCGCTCAAGGTGACATTGCACGCCTGGACAAGGACCTGGCCGAACAACGCGAAGCCTGCAACCAAGCCAAGCAGGAGGCCAGCGCGGGCCAGCAGCAACTGCACCAGCTGGAAGACCATCAGCAGCGCAGCCAGCAGCAGCTGTCGCAGATCGATGCCGCCCTGGCCGAAAGCCAGCACCTGGGCGGCCTCGCCGACGCCTGGCAGGCCTACCTGCCACAACTCAAGCAGGTCATGCTGATCGGCGGCCGCCTGGCCAAGGGCCGCGAAGAGCTGCCCGGACTGCAGGCCCAGGCCAGCCAGGCCAACGCCCAACTGCAAGCGCAACGCGAGCATTTCGAGCTGCTGTTCCGCGAAGCTGGTGCCGAACCCCATGCGTTGGCCGAGCAGGTCGATCTGCTCGGCGCCATGCTCCAGGACAACCGCAAGCAACAGCGCGCCGTCGAAGAGCTGACCCGCCTGCATGGTCGCGAGCAGGAACTGCGCCAGGCCATCGCCACCCTGCGTGAACGCCAGCAACAAGCCATGCAGCGGCGCCAGCAACTGATCGGCGAAGGCACCGCGGCCAAGGCCGAGCTGGAAAGCGCCGAGCAAGCGCTGACCCTCACCCGTCAATTGCTCGAGCGCCAGCGCCTGGCGCGCAACACCAGCGTCGAGGAGCTGCGCGCGCAACTGCGCGACGGCGAGCCTTGCCCGGTCTGCGGTAGCGCCGAACACCCGTTCCACCAGCCCGAAGCGCTGCTGCACAGCCTTGGTCGGCACGACCAGGCCGAGGAAGAGGCGGCGCACAAGCAAGTCGAGCAGCTCAATGGCAAGCTCGTGGAACTGCGCACCGAACTGGGCGTGGTCAATGCCCAGCTCAAGGATTACCAGCAACAACAGCAGCAGCTCGGCGAGCAGTTGCAGCCTGTGACCGAACAGCTCCAGGCCCATGCCCTGTGGCCGGCGCTTGCCCCGCAGGACGACGCGGCCCGCGGCAAGTGGCTCGACGGCCAGTTACGCCGCCTCGGCGAGGAGATCGACCGCGACGAGAAACGCCAAGGCGCCCTGCTCGCCCTGCAGAAGGATGCCGCTCGCCTTACCCAGCAATTGCAGGCCGCAGGCGAAGCCCAGCAACAGGCGCAGCGTCACCTCGAGCAGCAGCACCAGGCCCTGGCCGCCGACGCCCAGCAACTGGAACAAAGCCTCGACGACCTGGGCAGCGTGCTGCCCCAGGACATTCTCGAGGCCCTGCGCGACGATCCGGCCAACGCCTTCCTCGGCCTCGACCAGCAGATCGCCCAGCGCCGCCAACAGCTCGACCTGCGCAAGGACGAGCAGGAAGAGCAACAGGCCCGACAAGTCCAGCTCGACAAGCTGCGCGACCAGCAACAGGCACGCCTGCAAGGGCAGCAGCAACTGCAACAGAAACTCGCCGCGTTGGACGCGCAACACCAGCAGGTCCGCGCCACCCTGGGCGAGCTGCTCGGTGAACAGCCCAGCGCCGAAGCCTGGCAACAGTACATGGACACCCAGCTGGAACAGGCGCGCAGCGCCGAGGCCGACTGCGCCCAGAAACTGCAAGCGCTGCACACCCAAAGCGTGCAGCTGGCCGCCGACCTCAAGGCCAACCAGCAGCGCCAACAGGCCCTGGAACAGGAGCATCAGCAGTTGCAGGGCGAGATCGCCCACTGGCGCAGCGCGCACCCTGAGCTGGACGATGCCGGCCTTGACCGCCTGCTGGCCATCGACGATGCCCAGCTCGGTGAACTGCGTCAGCGCCTGCAAACCGCGGAGAAGTCCGTCGAGCAGGGCCGCGTGCTGCTTCAGGAGCGTGAACAACGCCTGCAGCAGCATGCCAGCCAGGCCCACGGCGAGTTGCCGGTGGAAGAGCTGGAGCAAGCGCTAAGCGAGCTCCAGCAGCAGCTGGCTGTTCAAGAACAATGCTGCGCCGAGCTACGCGCGCGCCAGGCCGACGACCAGCGCCGCCAGCACGCCAGCCAGGCCCTGGCCGAGCAGATCGAGCAGGCTTACCAGCAATGGCAGCGCTGGGCACGGCTGAATGCGCTGATCGGCTCAGCCTCCGGCGATGTGTTCCGCAAGATCGCCCAGGGCTACAACCTCGACCTGCTACTGCACCACGCCAACAGCCAGCTGCGCCAATTGGCCAAACGCTACCGCCTCAAGCGTGGCGGCAGCGCCCTGGGCCTGCTGGTGCTGGACACCGAGATGGGCGACGAGCTGCGCTCGGTGCACTCGCTGTCGGGTGGCGAAACCTTCCTGGTCTCACTGGCCCTGGCCCTGGGCCTGGCGTCGATGGCCTCGAGCACCCTGCGCATCGAATCGCTGTTCATCGACGAAGGCTTCGGCAGCCTCGACCCCGAGTCGCTGCAACTGGCCATGGACGCCCTCGACGGTCTGCAGGCCCAGGGCCGCAAGGTGGCGGTGATTTCCCACGTGCAGGAGATGCACGAACGCATCCCGGTGCAGATCCAGGTGCGCCGTCAGGGCAATGGCCTGAGCGATGTCGAGGTGTGCGGGTGATTCTCTACTCGTTCCGCCGCTGCCCCTGGGCCATGCGCGCACGCCTGGCGCTGCGCTACGCCGAGTGCGACGTGCAGGTGGTCGAGGTAAAGATGAAGGAAAAGCCCGCCGAGCTGCTGGCACTGTCGCCCAAGGGTACGGTGCCGGTGCTCGATACCGGGAATGGCGTGCTGGAGGAAAGCCTCGACATCATGCGCTGGGCGCTCGACCGACACGACCCCGATGACTGGCGCCTGCTGGCCGACCCGGCGGCGGCGCGCCAGGCCGACGCGCTGATCGCCCGTAACGACAGCGCGTTCAAGGCGCAGGTGAACCTGTACAAATATGCCGAGCGCTATCCAGAGTATTCCCGGGCCCATTACCGCACCCAGGCCGAGCCCTGGCTGGCCGAACTGGAAAGCCTGCTTGAAGGCAGGCCCTGGCTACTCGCCGAGCACCCGAGCCTGGCCGACGCCGCCTTGCTGCCCTTGATGCGCCAGTTTGCCGGGGTCGAACCGCAATGGTTCGCCGAGGCTGCTTATCCGCGGCTGCGGAGCTGGCTTCAGGGCTGGCTGGGGTCATCCCTGTTCAAGGCCGTCATGGCGAAGCCATAGTGCCCCACGCGACACACTGCAGGCCGCAGGAAAAAGCGTCGTTCGCCCTGCGTTTTTTCCTGCGGTCCGCTACTCACAACGCCAGAATCGGCGCGGACATCAGCAACAGCAATACCGCCGTGATACGCCACATCATGCTCTGCCCCTTTGGCGAGTCAAAAATTTAGCGTCAAATTAAATCACATGGCCTTGTGATATCACCACGTTCTTTACACTTGCCCCGATGCACCTGTCATTTTTGCCAGTAGCCAAGCACTGATCGCGCTCCTACTAATGATGTATCAACTGCCACCAATACGTTGGCCGTATCAAGGAGGATAGACATATGCACGCGCGAGCAGCTCTTGTGGCACTGCTTTTAACAATGGGTCTTAATCACGCTTGGGGGGAAGATCTCAATGAGCGAGCGGGGCCTTCACTGAAGGATTTCCCCGTCGACTTCCTGGTCTATTCGGTTACCTGGCAACCTTCCTTTTGCCTGATGAATCCAAAGATGCCTGGATGCAATAGTCCTCCTAACGCTTTTCTGAGCCATGGCATCTGGCCCTACTCCAAAAGTGAAGGTGGGGCGTCTCCCATCACCAACCGTCATCCGCAGTTTTGCGAGGCTCCCTCCGGCTGCACCGGCAAGGCCTGCGTCATCTCTGATGAAGAAATGAACGAGATAATGACTATTCCCCGCCTGGCAAAACTGGTCACTTCCAATCCAGAAGGCATGTTTCGGCACGAATGGCGAAAACACGGCACCTGCTATGGTGGGACTATCAAGGATTACTTCAGCGATCTGGTGAGCCTGAGGAAAGTGGTGAGTTACGACAAAGAGAAACTCAGCAAGCTGATCGGTACCGAGGCATCATTTACCGTGATCAAGGATGCGTTTCCAAAAAACACGGCATTTCGCTGCTACCAGAGTGAGGGCAAGCAATACCTGCACGAAGTGTTCTATTTGATTGACCGCACCGGTAATCCGTACATCCTTGAATCGCCCTTGCAGATCGGCATCGCTTGCAACAAAGTACCGACACTCATGCCACCGGGCGCTCCAGTCGATCTTTGATGCAACGCCCACCTTTTGAAGGTGGGCGCCTGATTAATCAGAGGTGAGGCTTGTGATCAAGCGCCGCATAGAAATTGGCACTCTGCTGCAAGTATTTCTGGGTATAGCTCTGGACGCTGCTTTTACGCTCGGATATCTGCGACTGAGCATGAGCAGGTAGTACGACAGAGGCGGAAATGGCAGAGGCGGCGATAATCGGGAAAAGATTGAAGTTCATGCTGGCAGACCTCGACTTCGGTGGTTGACGTTGGCCCGTCGTGGGCCCTGGGTCAAAACTTACGCCGATAGGTCCGCCTGTAAAAATTCATTGCGGCAGTAGCCATTATCATGGCCATTGATAATCAAGGCGGGAGGGCAACAACGTGGGAGCGGGCTTGCCCCGCGATCGCAGGGCCGGCCTCATCGCGGGGCAAGCCCGCTCCCACGCCGGAGGTTTTCAGCCCCTGCCATTATTCGAGGAACTTGAGGTCCGAAGGCGCCTGCTGCGCCAACTTCTGCACGGTGTCCCCCAGCTTGCCGCTGCGCGGATCGCGGCGCATGACCACGATCTGGTTGCTCTTCTGGTTCGCCACCAGCAGGTAGTTGCCACTGGGGTCGAGGGCAAACTCGCGGGGATGGTCGCCCTCGACCGAGCGGCGCTGCACCAATCTCAGTTGGCCGTCATCCTTGCCTACCGCATACACCACGATCTCGTTGGCAGTGCCGCGATTGCTGACATAGAGGAAGCGGCCATCGGCCGACAGGTGCAGCCCGCCCGCGGCCCTGGCCGCTGCATCCTTGCTGTCGGTCAGCGGCAAGCGCTGGCGCTCGGTCAGAGCACCGTCCTGCACATCGAATACCACCACCTCGGCGCTCATCTCCAGCGTCAGGTAGGCATGCCGGCCCTTGGCGTCGAACAGCAGATGACGCGGGCCACTGCCCGGTGGCAACGCCACCGACGGCGGAATCGCCGGGCTCAGCGGATGCTCGGGGCTGGCGCCGTCGTAGCGGTAGATGAACACCTTGTCCGCGCCCAGGTCGCTGGCATACAGGTGGCGGCCATCGGGCGACAGCACCAGCGAATGCACATGGGCACCGGCCTGGCGCTCGGGGTTGACCTTGCTTGGCGTGTGCCGGGCCTGCTGCACCACCGGCTTGAGCTTGCCGTCCCTGGCCACCGGGATCACCACCAGGCTGCCACCGGGGTCGGGAGCGACGGCGTAGTTGGCGACAAACAGGTAGCGCTGGTCATGGCTCAGGCTGGCGTGGGTCGGCTCGTCGCCCTGGCTGGGCACCTGGTTCAGCAGCTTGATCTCGCCCTTGCTGCTTAGCGAGAAGCTGCTGACGTTGCCCTTGGGCGTTTCATTGACGGCGAACAGCTGGCGCTGGTCGGCAGACAGCACTAGACACGAGGGGCTGACACTCTTGACCACCTGCCGGGGCTTGGCGTCGATCTGGCCAGTGCGAGCGTTGAAGTCGTAGCGGTAGATCCCTTCGCTGCCGTTGTCGGTGTAGCTGCCCACCAGCAACGTGGCAGCCTGGGCGTTGACTGACAAAGCCATGAGGCTAGCGGTCAGCAGGCGTGTCCATTTCCTGTTCATCGTCTTCTTCATCCGGGGCACGAAAAGCACTCATACAGACTAGACGATGCTCGCCTTCATCAGTGGCCAGGCTCCAGTCGTCGCCCTCGCCATTGGCGGCAGCGATCTGCTCGGAGGTGAAGGTCCAGCGGCGCAGTTGGCGGCCGTCCATGCATTCGATGGTGAGGCCGGTTTCGTCGAGGTTGAAGTCGAAGGCGTGCAGGCCGTCGATCAGGAGCATGTCGCAGGCTGCGAGGGCGGTGGCGAGGGTGGTCATGGTAATACCATTTCAGACAAAGGCCGCCATTATACGCAATCGCGGGTCAAGTCGCGTCGGCGGTGCGCCGATGCGACTTGACCCGCGATAATGGCGTCACTCAATGGGCGAAGATCGACCCGCCCTCCTTGCCCGCCAATTTCTCTGGCTTGATCAGGAACCGCGCCAGCGCCGGCAGCAGCCACAGGGCGCCGAACATGTTCCACAGCAGCATGAAGGTCAGCATCAGGCCCATGTCGGCCTGGAACTTGATCGCCGAGAAGATCCAGGTGCACACGCCGATGGCCAGGCACAGGCCGGTGAACAGCACCGCCTTGCCGGTGGAGCGCAGGGTCTCGTAGTAGGCCTCCTGCAACGGCAGGCCGGCGCGCAGGAAGCTCTCCAGGCGGCTGTAGATGTAGATGCCGTAGTCCACGCCGATGCCCACGCCCAGCGCCACCACCGGCAGCGTGGCGACCTTCACGCCAATGCCCATGAAGGCCATCAGCGCGTTGCCCAGTACCGAAGTCAGCACCAGCGGCAGGACGATGCACAAGGTCGCGGCGAACGAGCGGAAGGTGATCATGCACATTACCGCCACGCAGATGTACACGAGGATCAGGATGGTCAGCTCGGCCGACTTGATCACCTCGTTGGTGGCGGCCTCGATGCCAGCATTACCCGCCGCCAGGAGGAACTGCAGGCCGTCCTTGCTGTGGCTGTCGGCGAAGGCCTTGGCCGCGGCGGTGACCCGCTCCAGCGTCTCGGCCTTGTGGTCGTTGAGGAATACCAGCACCGGTGCCAGCGAGCAGTCGGCGTTGTACAGACCGTCGGCCCGGGCAATGGAGTTGTTGAGGATATCCGGGTTGCGCGACAGGGTTTCCCATTTCAGGCTGCCCTCGTTCATGCCCTTGATGACCTGCTTGGAAACGGTCACCAGGGAGATGGTCGACTGCACCCCCGGGGTGTTGTCCATGGTCCACATCAACTCGTCGATCGGCGCCATGGTCGAGTGGATCGAACAGCTCTCGGCCGGGGTCTTGACCATGATCACCAGCACATCGGAACTGGTCGAGTAATTGCTGATGATGAAGCTGTTGTCCTGGTTGTAGCGCGAGTCCGGGCGCAGCTCCGGCGCGCCCTGGTCGAGGTCGCCGATCTTCAGGTTCTGGCTGTACCAGAGGCCGCCGCCGAATGCCAGCAGCGCCAGCACCACCGATACCGGCGCCACCTTGGGGCTGGCGAAGTTGGACAGCAGGCGCCAGAACGGATGCTCGCGGGTCGCATCCTTCTTGCTGCGGGCGATGGCCTTCTGGCTGATGCCGACGTAGCTGATCGCCACCGGCAGCAGGATCAGGTTGGTGAACACGATCACCGCCACGCCGATCGAGGCGCCGATGGCCAGCTCGCGGATCACCCCGATGTCGATGATCAGCAGGGTGATGAAGCCCACGGCGTCGGCGAGGATGGCGATCATCCCCGGCAGGAACAACTGGCGGAACGTGCGCCGCGCTGCGGTCAGGGCGTTGTCGGCGTCGCTGGACTGCAGGGCGATGCCGTTGATCTTCTGCACGCCATGAGAGATACCGATGGCGAAGATCAGGAACGGCACCAGCATCGAGTACGGGTCCAGGCCGAAGCCCACCGCATGCATCAGCCCCAGCTGCCAGACCACCGCCACCAGGGTGGTGATGAGCACGGCGATGGTGCTGCGGATGCACCAGGTGAACCAGTACAGCAGCGCCCAGGTGATCACCAGCGCCACGCCGAAGAACATCGCCACCATCACCAGCCCGTCGATCAGGTCACCGACCTTCTTCGCGAAACCGACGATGTGAATCTTCACGTTGGGGTTCTGTGCCTGGAACTTGTCGCGGATCTTCTCTTCCAGCTGGTGGGAGAACTGCTGGTAGTCGAGCTTGACCTGGCGCCCCGGATCCTGCGGGTCGGGATGGTTCTCCAACAGCGGGATGTCGATGATGCTGGATTTGAAATTGTTGGCCACCAGGCGCCCCACCTGGCCTGACTTGAGCACGTTGTCGCGCAGGGTGTCGAGGCTGTCCTGGGAGCCATTGTAGGTATTGGGGATCACCTCGCCGCCGGAGAAGCCCTCTTCGGTGACCTCGCTCCAGCGCACGCTCGGGCTCCACAGCGACTTGAGCCCGGCGCGGTCGACGCCGGGGATGTAGAACACCTCGTCATGGATCTGGCGCAGTGTCTCCATGTAGTCCTTGTCGAAGATGTCGCCATTGACCGCCTCCACCGAGACGCGCACGGTGTTGCCGAGGTTGGCCAGGTCGTTGCGGTGCTCCATCATCTGCTCGATGAACGGATGCTGCAGCGGGATCATCTTCTCGAAACTGGTGGACGGGCGGATCTGTGTGGCCTGCCAGAACAGGAACACGCTAACCAGCAGGCAGATGGCGATGACCACGGGGCGGTTGTTGAAAATCAGGCGTTCCAGCAGGGTGGCCTTGTCCTTGTGCTGCATGTCGAAGCTCTCCCGGCTGGTCATGGACGCACCTCCTGGGTACCGTCGGCCGAGGCCAGGTGCACGCCCCCTTGCCCGACCAGCAACAGGCCGCCACCGCCCAGGCCACTCACACCCGACAGGGCGATGCGGTCGGCGCGGTTGCGCACACTGAAGGTCTGCCCGTCGTCATGGCTGCGCAGCACGCTGCCGCCATTGCCAACCAGCACCAGGCTGCCGTCCTCGAGAAGCGTAGCGCTTGCCAGGCCGAATTCGAGCGGACCGCGTTCGGCCTTGAGCTCGACTGGCTGCCAGCTGTCGCCGAAATCGGTGGAGCGGAACAGGTTGCCGCGCAGGCCGTAGGCCAGCAGCGTGTTGGACTGGGTGGTACCGATCACACCGAACAGCGAGCCCTCGTAGGGGCCCTGCACCGTTGTCCAGCTCTGGCCGGCATCGCTGGAACGGAACATGCTGCCCTGCTCGCCGACGATGAACAGGCCAGCGTCCTTCACCTGGGTAATGGCGTTGAGGTGAAGCTGGTCGGGGTTGTCCAGGCGCTCGGCGACGTCCTGCCAGTGCTGGCCGCCATCGGTGGTCTCCAGCAGCGCGCCATAGGCGCCCACGGCAAAACCATGCTGCGCGTCGATGAAGCGCACGTCGAGCAAGGGCGCTTCGCGGGACAGGTCTTCGAACTGCTTGCTCCAGGTCGCGCCGCCGTCGTTGCTGGCGAGGATCTGGGCATCATGGCCGACCGCCCAGCCGCGCTTGTCGTCGAGGAAGAACACGGCGGTAAGCAGTTGCCGGGTGGGCACCCGGGCCTGGGTCCAGGTCTTGCCCTGGTCGTCGGAGAACAGAATATGGCCGCGATCGCCAACCACCACCAGGCGCTGGCCGGCGTGGGTGGCGCCGATCAACAGGCTCTGGCTGGCCTTGGCCGACTCCACCGAGTATTCCTCGGCGGCCACCGCCGCCTCGGCATTGCCGGCGCCGATGCCCAGCGCCAGTGCCAGCATCGCGCCTGCCGCCAGCCTGCGGCGTGGCGTAATCCGCTCTCTCATGACTGCCCCCTGTTGTGTTCTTGTGGTGGGTCAATCTATTGCCAGGCACTGCCGAAACCCCTGGTCCAGAGGCCTGGAATAGCTTCTGGCCATCGTATCGGGCTTGTCCGACAGAAAACAACGAGCGGGACGTTATGTTTTGTTAACCGTCAAACGCATCGCGGGGCAAGTCGGTTCGCCGCATCGCCGCTCCCACGCCGCACGAGGTATGGCGTGGGAGCGGCGATGCGGCGAACCGACTTGCCCCGCGATAGCGTTGGACCAGGCTTACGCCAAACTCTTGCTCACCACCTCGTACACATCGCTGGACAGCGCACCGGACGCGAGGATCCGCTCCAGCTCGCCCTTCATCAGCGCCTGACGCTGGTCGTCATACTTGCGCCAGCGGGTCAGCGGCGCCAATTGACGCGAGGCGATCTGCGGGTTCAGCGCATTGAGCTCGATCACCAGATCCGCCAGGAAGCGATACCCCGAACCGTCAGCGGCATGGAAGTTGACCAAGTTCTGCCCGGCGAAACCACCGATCAGCGCGCGCACCTTGTTCGGGTTCTTCAGGGTGAAGGCCGGGTGCTGCATCAATGCCTTGACCCGCGCCAGGCCGCCCGGCAGGGTGCTGGCCGCCTGCACGCTGAACCACTGGTCCATGACCAGCGGGTTGTCCTTGAAGTGCTCGGAGAAGGCATCCAGGGCCTTGGCGCGCTCGGCCTCGAACGGCGAGTTGACCAGCACCGCCAGGGCGGTGAGACGCTCGGTCATGTTGTCGCAGTGCTCGTACTGCTCCAGGGTCGCCTCGAGCACCTGCGGCTTGCCGCTGAGCATCAGGTACGACAGGGCGATGTTCTGCAGGCTGCGGCGGGCGAAGTGCTCGGCCGAGGCCACGTAGGCGGTCTTGCGCGAGACCTCGCGGTTGGCCTGGTAGCGCGCCCACAGGGCACCGAACAGCTGTTCGGCGATCTGCCGGCGGGCGAACTCGCGGGCGGCGTGGATGGCATCCACATCGGCCACCTGGCTGATCTCGGTGAGGTAGGCCTCGCCCGGCAGCGAGAGCATCTCGGCGACCATGGCAGGGTCCAGCGACTCGTTGCCAATCACAGTGCCCAGTGCGGTGATCAGGCGCTGGTCGAGGGCCAGTGCTTCGCCACGCTGGTGCTGGCCGATCAGCTCCTGGAGCACCTGCACGGCCAACTGCTGCCCCGCTTCCCAGCGGTTGAAGCCGTCGCTGTCGTGTTGCATGAGGAACATCAGCTGGTCGCGATCGTACGGGAAGCTCAGCTTGACCGGTGCGCTGAAGCCGCGCAGCAGCGACGGCAGCGGCTGGCTGGCAATACCTTCGAAGGTGAAGGTCTGCTCGGCTTCGGTCACCGACAGCACGCGGCTGGTGCCAGTGGCGGCGCTTTCGCCGGCCAGGCGCAACGGCAGGTCGTTACCTTGGGCATCCAGCAGGCCCAGCGCCACCGGGATCACGAACGGCAGTTTCTCAACCTGCCCCGGTGTCGGCGGGCAGCTCTGGCGGAAGGTCAGGCTGTAGCGCTGCGCGGCAGCGTCATAGGCCTCGCTGACCTCCAGGCGCGGGGTGCCGGCCTGGGTGTACCAGCGCTTGAACTGGGTCAGGTCGACACCGTTGGCGTCTTCCATGGCCTTGATGAAGTCGTCGGTGGTAACCGCCTGGCCATCATGGCGCTCGAAGTACAGGTCGCTACCCTTGCGGAAGCCCTCGGCCCCCAGCAGGGTGTGGACCATGCCGACCACCTCGGCGCCCTTCTCGTACACCGTCAGGGTGTAGAAGTTGGAGATCTCGATGAAGCTGTCCGGGCGGATCGGGTGGGCCATGGGGCCGGCGTCTTCGGCGAACTGATGGGTACGCAGGTAGGCGACATCCTCGATGCGCTTGACCGTGCGCGAATTCATGTCGGCGCTGAACTCGGCATCGCGGAACACCGTGAAGCCTTCCTTGAGCGACAGCTGGAACCAGTCGCGGCAGGTCACGCGGTTGCCCGACCAGTTATGGAAGTACTCGTGGGCCACCACGCCCTCGACCCGCTGGTGGGCGGCGTCGGTTGCGGTCTCGGCGCGGGCCAGCACGCAGCTCGAGTTGAAGATGTTCAGGCCCTTGTTTTCCATGGCGCCCATGTTGAAGTCGTTGACCGCGACGATCATGAAGATGTCCAGGTCATATTCACGGCCGTAGACTTCCTCGTCCCAGCGCATGGACTTCTTCAGGCTGACCATGGCGTGGTCGCACTTGTCGAGGTTTTCTTCCTCGACATAGATACGCAGGGTCACGGCGCGGCCGGACTGGCGGGTGAACTCGCTCTCGACGCACCACAGGTCACCGGCTACCAGGGCAAACAGGTACGCCGGCTTCTTGAACGGGTCTTCCCAGGTCGCCCAGTGGCGGCCATCCTCACCCGGGCCACTGCCCACCGGGTTGCCGTTCGACAGCAGCACCGGATAGCGATGCTGCTCGGCGATCACCGTGGTGGTGAACGTGCTCATCACGTCCGGGCGGTCGAGGTAGTAGGTGATCTTGCGGAAGCCCTCGGCCTCGCACTGGGTGCAGAACATCTTGCCGGACTTGTACAGGCCTTCCAGCGCGGTGTTGCTTTCCGGGTGAATCTTCACGCTGGTGTCGAGGGTGAAGCGCTCGGCCTTGGGCTGCACGGTGAGGCTGTGGTCATCGAGCTGGTAGTCATTGGCGTTCAGCGTCTGGTCGTCCAGTTGCACGCTCAGCAGCTCCAGGTGCTGGCCATCGAGCACCAGCGGCGGCAGGCCGGCGCCGCGCTCGGGGTTTCGGCGCATGACCAGCTGCGCATGGACCAGGCTGTGGTCCTCGAACAGTTCGAAGGTCAGGTGGGTCTCGTCGATCAGGTACTCGGGGGCCTGATAGTCCTTGAGGTAGATCACTTGCGGTTGTTCGGTACGCATGGTGACGATCCTTTTACTGGAGCACGGCCAGCTGGTAGGCCGTGTACTTGCGAATGTTGATCACGCCGGTGTCGAAGATCAGGTACTGGCCCTTGATGCCCAGCAGCGTGCCTTCCACGACGGGATCCTTGTCGAGGTTGAAGCTGACGATCTTTTTCGGGTAGGCCTCGACCGGGTAGCGCATCTGCACCACCTCGGCGTCGGGCAGCGGCTGGATGGCCTGCAGGCCGAAGCGCTCCTGCAGCCCACGGATACCGTCTGCGCAGGCGTCGAAGATCTGCTCGCGGATGGCCGGCAGGTCGAGCACCTCGGCGTCGCCTTTGAGCAGCGCGCGCCAGTTGGTGCGGTCCGGCACCTGGCTGCGCAGCACATCCTCGACCAGCCCGGATTGCTGGCGGGTGGCCACGCGCATGATCGGCAGCGCCTGGCTGGCGCCTTGGTCGAGCCAGCGGGTGGGCAGCTGGGTGGCTCGGGTGATGCCGACCTTGATGCCCGACGAGTTGGCCAGGTACACCACGTGGTCGGTCATGCAGAACTGCTCGCCCCACGACGGCTCGCGGCAGGTGCCGGCGTCGTAGTGGCAGCGTTCCGGGGCCATGATGCACACATCGCACTGGGCCAGCTTGGTCATGCACGGATAGCAGTAGCCCTGGCTGAAGCTGGTCTTGGTGCGTTTGCCGCAATGGCTGCAGTGGATCGCGCCGAGGTACTCCAGGCGGATCGACTGGCCGATCAGCGGGTTGACCGGCACCTCGGTGTCATCCAGGCGGAAACTGTATTGAACGACCGGTGCGTCCAGGCGCACCGCCATCTTGCTCAGAGAGCCACGAGCGAGTTCGATCAATGTACCGAGTCCGACTTGAAGAGGATGTTGGCGATCGGCGCCGACTTCGAGGCGCACTCCTGCGGGCCCATGTAGCCGGTGCGCTGCTCTTCGGGGAGGTTCTTGATCTCCCAGGCGATCACTGCCTGCAGCGACAGCTCCTTCTGCTCAGCGGTCAGCTTGCGGCCGTCGGACCATTTGCCGATCTCCACGGCCGTCTTCAGGCTCTCGTAGATCTCGGGGGTGATGTTTTCGATCATTTGCGCGAACGTGGACATGCTGTCTCCTCAGTCAGGCGGTCAGTTTACGCCTCGCCAGCGCGCCACCCAAGAGCCCCGTCAGGCATCCGATGAGCAACCCGCCGACATGGGCGGCGTTGGCGATCTGGCCGAAGCCGAGCTGGCCGACCACGCCGCTCAGGCAGATCACCAGCCAGATCAGCATCATCACCAACACGCCCTTGGGCAGGTTGAACTGCGGGTTCGGCGCCAGCCACTGGTAAAGCCAGACATGCCCGAGCAAGCCGTAGAGCACGCCAGACAGCCCGCCGAACAGGCTTGGCCCGCTGGTGAAATGCTGAGCCAGGTTGGACACCAGACTGAACAACAGTGTCAGCCCCAGCAACATCCACGGCCCCTGGCGCAGTTCGATACGCTTGCCCAGCTCCCAGTACCACAGGCCGTTCATGGCCAGGTGCAGCACGCCGAAGTGCAGCAGCATCGGCGACACCAGGCGCCACCACTGGCCTTCGGCGAGGCCCTGGAGCAAGGGGGTGAAGTACAGGTAGTCGCCCTGCACCTTGAACGACAGGAAGGTGAACCAGCCGATGGTCGAGAGGTTGTCACCCAGGCCGGTCACCCCGGCGACCACCAGGCTCAGGATCAGTACCGCGGCGGTGACCTTGCAGGCCAGGGCCTGCTCCTTCAGCGAAGGCGCCGCCGGGGCGCTGGGCATGCCGGCGTCCACAGGTTCAGGCATGGCTTCAAGATCGGCATTGCCCTCAGGGAAGCGTCGATAGAGTTCCAGTACTTCGTGGGCCATGGCCGGCGGCGCCCAGAGCACCTGTTCCTCGCCCTCCTCCACCACCCGGTGCGGCACCTGCAGACGACGCAGCAGGGTGACGAAACCGCTGAGATCGACCGCCAGCGGCAGGCGCAGCACTTCGACCACGTTCATTGGCTGGCCTGCGGGCGGTCGACATCGACCCAGACAAACTTGTGCGGGTCGATGCGGGTCTCGTCGTCCAGACGGTAGGCCGCGAGCTTGCCGTAGAGCACGGCGCTGTAGTCCAGGCAGGCCAGGTTGTCGCGGATCGGCGCGGGCCGGCCACTGCGCCAGTAATGGCCGACGAACAGCAACGGTTCGTCCTCGGCATAGCGCAGCAGGGCGTTCTTCTGGCTGTGGCTGAGCGGCGTGCGGGCCACCTCGTCGGGTAGCGCATCGGGCTGGAAGACGATGTCGCCGTAGGTCTGCGGGTCCTCTTCCCAGAACTTGGTGCGGAAGAAGGCGCGGGTCAGGCCGTCGCCGCCGGTCAGGGTCAGGCCGTCCGGCAGGCGCATGTCGGTGCCGCGCAGCAGGCGGTTGCACACTGTCGAGGCGAAGCTGCCGGACACTGCCGAGGCCTGCACGAAGTGCTCGTCGATGCAGCCCGTGGGGTACTGCTGACGCAACGGCTCGATCAGCCGTGGGTCCCAGCAGGCATGCACAAGGCGGAAGCGACCTGCGTCGACGAACAACGGCAGCTCATAGAACCACTGGATGAAATCGTGCCAGTCGCCGGGGTGCTGGGCGAACTGGGTAAGGGTCTCGTCGATCAGCCGGGCATGGCGCGGGGTATGGTCGCGCACGAAGGCTTTGCCACTGCCCGGCAACGCCGGAGTGACCCAGCCCAGGGCGTTGTACTCATGGTTGCCCATGATGCAGAACGCCTGGCCGGCCTCGACCATGTCATGAACGATGTGCAGCGCCTCGCGGATGCGTGGGCCACGGTCGACGATGTCGCCCAGGAACAACGCCTGGCGCCGCGGATGCCGCCAGACCCCGCCGATGCGCTTGTAGCCGAGGGCGTCGAGCAAGCGTTCGAGGGTGAGCGCGCAACCGTGCACGTCACCGATGATGTCGAAACTGCGCGCCGGATCGAGCATCAGTCGTCCCTGCCGCCCAGGCGGCTGCCCCAGCCGAGCTTGGTGCGGCAGACCTCGTAGTAGTTGTGGTCCAGCGGGTGGATCAGGCGCAGCTTCTGCGGTTTCTTGCTCACGGTGATGGTGTCGCCCGGGGCACAGGTGAAGTGGTTCTGGCCGTCGCAGGAGACTTGCGGGTAAATCTGCAAGTCCTTGGACACGACGATCTTCAGCTCGCTGTTGCCGTCAACCACGATCGGCCGGCCGGACAACGTATGCGGGTACATTGGCACGATGACGATGGCATCCAGCTTGGGGTGCATGATCGGGCCGCCGGCGGACAGCGCGTAGGCGGTGGAGCCGGTCGGGGTGGCAACGATCAGGCCGTCGGCCTTCTGGCTGCAGACGAACTGGCCGTCGATGTAGATCTCGAACTCGATCATCCGCGTCGACTTGCCCGGGTGCAGCACCACGTCGTTGAGCGCGTCGCCCTGGCCGATGGCCTCGTTGTGACGACGCACCTCGGCCTGCAGCAGGAAACGGTTCTCCACCAGGTAATGGCCGTCGAGCACCTCGGCGACCTTCTCCTCCAACTCGTCGGGGCGGATATCGGTGAGGAAACCCAGGTTACCGCGGTTGATCCCCAGCACCGGGATGTTGTGACGGGCCAGGGCACGGGCGGCGCCGAGCAGGCTGCCGTCGCCGCCAACCACGATGACCAGGTCGCAGACCTCGCCCAGCAGTTTGCGCGTGGAGGTCTGCAGGCCGTGGCCGGGCAGGACTTCGGCGATGGTGTCCTCGAGAATCACGTGCAGGTGGCGCTCGAGGAGGAATTTTTTCAGTCGGCGAATGGTGTCGAGCACCTGGGAGCTGCCAAGGCGTCCGATGATACCGATATTGCGAAATTGCTCCATGGTGCTCCTGCAAGGCTCTGCGGCGGGGTGACAATGCCGGGATTATGGGCGAAAGGACCGGCCAGCGGCAAACCGGCTATGCTCGCAGGATGACGCCCTTCGCCGATCTCGAGCCCCTGCCCCGCCAGCTGCGCCACCCTGCCGTGCGCGACCTGGCCTGGGCGCTGCTGTCGCCCCCGCTGCTGGCGCAGGCCGGCTGCCCCCAGCGCCACCCGCTGCAGGGCAGCGCCTGGGCCGATGATCCGCAGCGCCTGGGCCAATGGCTCGTGACGCTCGACCAGGAGCCTGCGCCGCTGCTGGACTGGCTGGCACGCCTGAACAGCCGGCGGCTGGGCCTGTACTACGAAAGCCTGTGGCAGTTCGCCCTGCAGCAGGCACCGGGTATCGAGCTGCTGGCGGCCAACCTGGCGATCCGCGACGGCGGGCACACCCTGGGCGAGCTGGACATTCTGCTGCGTGACCGCGAAGGCGATCATCATCTGGAGCTGGCCATCAAGCTCTACCTGGGGCCGCCTAGCGGCGACGGTGGCGACCCAGGCCTCTGGCTCGGCCCCGGTTGCCATGATCGGCTGGGACGCAAGCTGGCACACCTGGTGCAGCACCAGCTGCCCATGTCGAGCGGACCGCAGAGTCACACTGTGCTGGCCGGATTGGGTCTGGACCGGGTGCAAGCCCACCTGTGGCTTGGCGGCTACCTGTTCTACCCACGGTCGGGGCAGCCCCGTCCACCTGACGGGGCCAACCCCCTGCACTTGCGCGGTGGCTGGCTGCGCCAATCTGAATGGAGCGAAGCCGATAACGGATGCTGGCAGCCCCTGCCACGCCAGGCATGGCTGGCGCCAGCGCGCTTTGAAGCACAGGCCTGCTGGAACGCAACGCGCTTCACCGCCTGGCGGCAAGGGCTGGAACCCGATGCCCACGCACACTTGCTGTGCAGAGTGGAGGAACAGGCGGACGGAACGTGGGAAGAGGTCGAACGGATGTTCCTGGTGGCCGACAACTGGCCGCACCTCCCCCCACGCTGAAGCAGCACCCGCTGCCGATTCACCGGCGACGGGTGCTCAAGCGTCAGGACGCCTCGGCCACCGGCTCAGGCGCCGGGCAGTGGGCCTGGGCATCCTTCGGCCACAGCACCTGGCCCTTGCCATCGACCACCTGTTCCGCGCCACAGGGCAAACGGTTGGTGTCGAACACCACGCTGCCATCCAGACGATACAGGGCGCGCAGCGTGCGCACGGCGTCATCGCCATTGCCCTCGACTCGATAGGCGAAGATCGCGCCACGCGCCTCGTCGACTTCCAGATCCTGCCATTTGGCGGGCACCAGCAGCTTGCCATCGATGTCGTACAGCGCGCGCAGGGTATCCGAATTGCTGCCCTCGGCAGCCAGCAGGTGGCGGCCATCGGCCAACAGCTTGAACGACACGAACTGTTCCGGCTGGACCAGCACTTTGCCCTGCTCGTCCATCAGGCCCACGGTATCGGTTTCACTCGGCATACCGAGGAGCATCACCGTCTTCTTCGGCGATTTCAGCTCGGTGAAGGCATAGCGCTTGGGCGCAACCACGCCGATCTGCTTGTATATAGGCTGGAACACGACCTTCCCCTGGTCCAGGTCGATGGTTCCGTAGGTTGCCAGGAACATGCTCTGCAGCTTGCCGATATGGTTGAAACCCGGGCGATGGCCACTCATGCCGAGCAGGCCGATACCCGCATCGCCGATCGAGTCGTACTCGGGCTCGATCAGCCATTTGCCGTCATGCCCGATCATCCCGGCCTTGCCGCGGTCTTCGCCGGTGCGCTGCAACTGCACCATGCCGCCAACCTTGCCGAACGTCTCGCAGTTCTGGTATTGCGCCTCGATGACGACCTTGCCTTGATAATCCAGGTAGCCACAAGGTTTGTCGTAGCCATCCCTGAAGGCCACCAGACCACCGCCTGGCGTGCCCAGCCAACCCTTGTCGAGCGCAATCACCAGGTTGCCGGAGGCATCAGCCAGCCCCTTGCCCGCGCCGCCTTCGCGGGTGACCACCAGATATCCGTCAGCCGCGCTGACAATGGTGTCGAAGTCCAGCTTGCGCAACACCTTGGTCTGGAGGTTGTATCCCCAGCTCTCGCCTTGCCGCTCGGCCAGCACCCAATTGCCACGCTTTGCGAAATCCTCGCGCACGTACAGCGAGTCGAACACCGCTTCGCTGACCTTCTCGCCCTGAGGCGTGAGGATGCCGCGCAGTTCGTCGATCTCATAGACGATGAAGTCGTTGTCACCTCCGACATAGACAGTGTCGAAGATGGCCGGCTGGACTTCCTTGCCCTGCTCATCCATCACTCCGACCTTGCCATTGCGGACGTAGCCGAACAGGCCAGGGGTCAAGGTGTAGAGCTCATCGGTGAGGTCGGCGCGAATCACCTGCTTGCCGTCACCACTTGCCAGGTGCCAGTAGTCGCCACGCCCGAAGATGAAGGCGTTGGTGAAGGCTTGGGTGTAGATCTGGGTGAACTCGCTGCCTGGGGCGACTCGAAATGCGCCGTTCTGGTCCAGCACCGCGCACTCGTCGTTCACGCACAGCGGAATGGTCAGGGCGGCAATCGGAGGAGTTTTGACCGCCGGGGCTTGCTCGCAGCCGGCGAGCAGCAGGGACAGGGCGCCAAACAGCGCTACCCGAGGGGTGGAGATGAGGCGTTTCATTGACACAGGATCCTTGTGCGATGGAGATCGGGTGCAGGCCCAAAGCCATTACCCAGGCCCGTTGTGTCGGCCGTGTTTGATAGATCTGAAGCAAACACATTTCCACGCCAGCGATTAGAGTTAGGGGCAGGCGCCATCAAGAGCGCCCCTTCCGACCTGATGACGAGGACCCACCATGGTTTCATCCACTCCTGCGGCCCACTACGCGCGCCTGTCGATCGCCCTGCACTGGCTGATGCTGGTGCTGCTGGCCGCCGTCTACGCCTGCATCGAGCTGCGCGGCCTGTTCCCCAAGGGCAGCGCCGAACGCGACCTGATGAAAGACCTGCACTTCATGCTCGGGCTGACGGTGTTCGTGCTGGTCTGGCTGCGCCTGGCCCTGCGCCTGTCGCGCCCCACGCCGCCGATCGTGCCCAAGCCACCAGCCTGGCAGACCGGCCTGTCGCACCTGGTGCACCTGCTGTTGTACCTGATGATGATCGGCCTGCCGCTGGCCGGCTGGGCAATCCTCAGCGCCGCCGACAAGCCGATCCCGTTCTATGGCCTGGATCTGCCGGCCATCGTCGCCCCGGATCCGGACCTGAGCAAGTTCATCAAGGGCTGGCATGAACGCATCGGCAGCTGGGGGTACTGGCTGATCGGCCTGCACGCACTGGCCGGGCTTTATCATCACTACGTGCGGCGTGACAACACCCTGCTGCGCATGCTGCCCTACAAGTAACCGCGTCGTCCCTGCAGGCCTCCGGTATGCAGGAATACCAAGCGGGTGCCGGGAGCGAAATGCCCGGCCTCGACCCGGTCGCGCAGGGCCAGCAGGGCCTTGCCGGTGTAGAGCGCCTCCAGCGGCATGCCGGTTTGCCGTTCGGTGTCGGCGATGAACGCCAGCAGTGCGTCGTCGATACGGGCAAAGCCGCCACGGCTGGCGTCGTGCAATTGGTAGCCGTGCACGCCCGCCAGCGCCGCGACGGTTTCCGGTACACCGTGGTCGAGGGGCACGGCCAGGGCGCCATGGACCACATGTCTGCCCGCCTCCTCCAGCACCATTCCGGCCAAGGTCGTGCCGGTGCCTGCCGCCAGCCACCAGGCGTCGTAGCCCGGCCAGCCGAGCGTTGCCAACTGCGCCCGGCATTGCGCGACGATCAAGCCGCAGCCCTGCGCGCCAGCTTGGCCGCCACCGCCTTCAGGGATGCAGTGCCAACCCGGGTAGCGGGCCTGCCAGGGCTCCCAGAAACCGGGTTCATGGCGATTGCGGTAGCCGCCGAAACCGAGCCAATGCAACTCCATGCCCAGGGCCTGCAGGTCTCGCACCGTCGGTGTGTCCTGGGGGTGGCCACGCAATAGCCCGGCAGTGGCGAAGCCGAAGCGCTTGCCAGCCGCCGCCAGGGCATGAAGATGGTTGGAATGGTTACCACCCAGGCTGATCAGGCCCGGCGCATCGGCCTTGCGCGCCTGGAGCAGGTGATGACGCAGCTTGAACCATTTGTTGCCGCTGATCAGCGGGTCGATCAGGTCCAGGCGCAGGACCGCAGCTTCGATTCCCGCGTGGCGTAACCAAGATAGGTCGAGGCATTGCAGGGGGGCTTGGGGGAGAGAAAAATCAGACATGGAGGCAGTTTATCTGATTGCCCAGATGCAAATGTGCTGCTCGTTGCCGTTGCCGTTGCCGTTGCCGTTGCCGTTGCCGTTGCCGTTGCCGATCAGGAGTCTAGCGCCATACCCCGCTAGCGACAGCTGCGTCAGCCCAGGCGCCGCCCGTAACTTCGCGACTTCAGGAGGCCGAACGCAGGTCTTGCGGAGGGAGGTGACGGGCATGGATGCCCGTCAAGCGCTGCGCCCC
>NZ_QKZD01000020.1:0-78502 GCF_003253945.1 Pseudomonas sp. 2848 | reverse complement strand
CGATCTCTCGTAGCGGGAGGCGAATCATACAGCGTTACAACCTGCTGTCAACTGCCTTTTTCACCGCTGCCGATCAGATGACCGAAGCACTTCCGCAACCCTCTTAATCGATCAACTCTTTGATATTCAAGGAGTTTTTCGTTCCGATGTCGCTGGAAGTGGGGCGCATTATAAGGGGATCCGAGAGGGCGTCAACCTTTTATTAAAGAAAGATTTCAGGCCGCCCTCCCCCGCCCCACCAGCCGTGGCACACGCCGCCACACCGGGGGTATACGCAGCACCAGCAGGAAGACGCCGATAGCGGCATACACCGCCCACTCCTTCAGGTCCGAGCGTACGATCCACAGGAAATGCAGCAGCCCAAGTCCGAGAATCACATAGACCAGCCGGTGCAGCTTCTTCCACCGCGCCCCAAGGCGCCGCTGGCTATACCGGTTGGAAGTGACCGCCAGCGCCAGCAAGCCAAGAAAACCCAATGCACCGACAATGATGTAAGGCCGTTTGCGCAGCTCGACGCCAAACTGCCCCCAGTCCAGCCCCAGGATGAACACCAGGTACGCCGTCAGGTGCAGCACTATATAAGCAAAGCACCACAGCCCCAGTTGCCGCCGTACCACGATCCACCCCGACCACCCCGTCAACCGCTGCAGCGGTGTCATGCTCAGGGTGATCAACAGGAAGACCAGCGCCCCCAAGCCAAGGCGATCGACCATGATCTTTCCCGGATCCGGGCCGAGCGACCCCATGGCTGCCTCATACAACCACCACACGGGAAACAGGCACCCGATCACGAAGATCGCCAGGCGCAGCCACGGATAGCGCATCAATAGTTCTTCCGCAGGTCGAGGCCGGTATACAGCGACGCCACTTCATCGGCATAGCCGTTGAACATCAGCGTATCGCGCACATTGGGGCTGAACAGCCCGCTGGGCAGGCGCCGCTCGCGGGCCTGGGTCCAGCGCGGGTGGTCGACCGTCGGGTTGACGTTGGCATAGAAGCCGTACTCGTCCGGCGCCAAACCCTGCCAGGTAGTCGCAGGCTGCTCGGCCACCAGGCTGATGCGCACGATCGACTTGATGCTCTTGAAGCCGTACTTCCATGGCACCACCAGGCGCAGCGGCGCGCCGTTCTGGTTGGGCAGCTCACGGCCATACATGCCAACCGCCAGAATCGCCAGCGGGTTCATCGCCTCGTCCAGTCGCAAGCCCTCCACATACGGCCAGTCGATCAGGGCGAAGCCGGAGCGCTGCCCAGGCATGCGCTTGGAGTCTTCCAGGGTTTCGAAACGGATATAGCGCGCCTTGGAGGTTGGCTCGACCTGCTTGAGCACCTCGGCCAACGGGAAGCCCAGCCAGGGAATCACCATCGACCAGGCCTCCACGCAGCGCAGGCGATAGACCCGCTCCTCAAGCTGGTAAGGCTTGACGAAATCCTCCAGCGCATAACGCCCGGGCTTGGCCACTTCGCCATCGACCACCAGGCTCCACGGCTCGGTCTTCAGGCTGCCGGCATTGGCCGCCGGGTCGCCCTTGTCGGGCCCGAGCTCATAGAAGTTGTTGTAGTGGGTCGCGTCCTTGAACGGCGTGATCGCCTCGCCGCTGACGGTGACCGCCTGCCAGCGCGTGGCGCCGAGCTTGTCGGTGAACCAACCTGGGGCGCTGCCCGCCTCGACATCGGCATAGCGGGAAACCTCCGCCGCGGCGCCCAATCGGGGCAAGGCGCCCAGGGCTGCACCTGCAAGGCTTGCGCCCAGCAGCTTGCGACGGGAGAGGTAGAAACTTTCGGGGGTGATCTCGGACGACTTGCAGTCGCTGGATCGGGGAAGCTTGATGAGCATGGCGGCTCCACAGTACGGGTAACTGATGTACACGTAAGACTATGGAGCCGGCAGGTTATTCCGCGATTAAATCCTTGTCAGGATTTGCGACGGCGCGCCCGCAACAGGAACTGGATCGGCCCCGATGCAGCATAGGCGAGGAAGATCAGCAGCAAGATGCGCGGCGGATCGCTGAACACCACGGCGAACACCAGCACCACGGCGAGGATCGCGACAAAGGGCACGCGGCCCTTGAGGTCGAGCTCCTTGAAGCTGTTGTACTTGATGTTGCTGACCATCAGCATGCCGGCGGCAGCCACCAGCAAAGCCACCAGGAACGACAGCTTGGAACCCTGGATGCCATAGTCGCTGAACGCCCAGACGGTACCGGCCACCACGCCGGCCGCCGCCGGGCTGGCCAGGCCGATGAAGTAGCGCTTGTCGGCGGTGCCGACCTGGGTGTTGAAGCGCGCCAGGCGCAGGGCCGCGCCGGCCACATAGATGAAGGCGACCATCCAGCCGACCTTGCCCATGTCGCCCAGGGCCCAGCCGAACGCGAGCAGCGCCGGGGCCACGCCGAAGGCGACCATGTCCGACAGCGAGTCATACTCGGCACCGAAGGCGCTTTGCGTGTTGGTCATGCGCGCCACGCGACCATCGAGGCCGTCGAGGACCATGGCGACGAAGATGGCGATGGCGGCGAAGGCGAAGTACTTGCTCGCCTCGCGTGGATCACCCGCGCTCAGGGCGCTCTGCGCGCTCATCGAGCTGATGATGGAATAGAAGCCGGCGAACAGGTTCGCGGTGGTGAACAGGTTGGGCAGCAGATAGATACCGCGGTGACGCACCTTGCGCCCTTCGGCGTCGTGGCCTTCTTCAACGTGCTCATCGACAGGTAGCAGGCTTTCGGCGTCGGAGGGCTTGTTCGGCTCTTCGGGACGTTCGCTCATGAAAAGTACCTTGCAACAGGGTGGAATATGTTCGACATGGGCTCTGCAAAACGGTTCTGACAGCGAGCCACTGGTCGCTTTATACCAGAAGCTGACCGCGCAAACGAAAAAACGCGGCCGAAGCCGCGTTTTTCATTATCGACGCAAGACTCAGTTCTTGGTCTTGTCGACGATCTTGTTGGCCGAGATCCACGGCATCATCGAACGCAGTTGCTCGCCGATGATCTCGATGCCGTGAGCGGCGTTGTTGCGACGCTTGGCGGTCATCGAAGGATAGTTGGTGGCGCCTTCGCTGATGAACATCTTCGCGTACTCGCCGTCCTGGATGCGCTTCAGAGCGTTGCGCATGGCCTTGCGGGATTCTTCGTTGATGACTTCAGGGCCGGTGACGTACTCACCGTACTCGGCGTTGTTGGAGATCGAGTAGTTCATGTTGGCGATACCGCCTTCGTACATGAGGTCAACGATCAGCTTCAGCTCGTGCAGGCACTCGAAGTAGGCCATTTCCGGGGCGTAGCCCGCTTCGACCAGGGTTTCGAAACCGGCCTTGACCAGCTCGACGGTACCGCCGCACAGAACGGCCTGCTCACCGAACAGGTCGGTTTCGGTCTCGTCCTTGAAGGTGGTTTCGATGATGCCGGTACGGCCACCGCCAACGCCAGCGGCGTAGGACAGGGCGACGTTCTTGGCGTTGCCCGAGGCGTCCTGGTAGATGGCGATCAGGTCAGGGATGCCGCCACCTTTGACGAACTCGGAGCGCACGGTGTGGCCCGGGGCCTTCGGCGCGATCATGATCACGTCGAGGTCGGCACGCGGAACGACCTGGTTGTAGTGGATCGAGAAACCGTGGGAGAAGGCCAGGGTGGCGCCTTTCTTGATGTTCGGCTCGATCTCGTTCTTGTACAGCTGGCCCTGGAATTCGTCCGGGGTCAGGATCATGACCAGGTCGGCGGCAGCGACGGCGGTGGCCACGTCGGCTACTTTCAGGCCGTGGGCTTCTGCCTTGGCAACGGTGGCCGAGCCTTTACGCAGACCGACGGTAACGTCCACACCGGAGTCCTTCAGGTTGCACGCCTGGGCGTGACCCTGGGAGCCGTAGCCGATGATGGCGACTTTCTTGCCCTGGATGATGGAGAGGTCGCAGTCTTTGTCGTAGAAAACTTTCATGAAAATACCCCTGGTTATATCTCGGCCCCTGTGGAGCCATCGCTATTTTTGAAGTTAGATGCTGAGCACTTTGTCGCCACGGGCAATGCCGGTGACGCCACTGCGCACGGTTTCGAGAATCGATGCGGTGCCGATGGCCTGGATGAAGCTGTCCAGTTTGTCGCTGGTGCCGCTCAGTTGCACGGTGTACACGCTGGCGGTCACGTCGACGATCTGGCCACGGAAGATATCCGTGGTGCGCTTGATCTCGGCGCGCTGGGCACCGGTGGCCTTGACCTTGACCAGCATCAGTTCGCGCTCGATGTGGGCGCTTTCCGACAGGTCGACAAGCTTGACCACTTCGACCAGCTTGTTGAGGTTCTTGGTGATCTGTTCGATCACTTCGTCATGGCCAACGGTGGTCAGCGTCAGACGCGACAGGGTCGGGTCTTCGGTCGGCGCCACGGTCAGGCTTTCAATGTTGTAGTTGCGCTGGGAGAACAGGCCGACCACGCGAGACAAGGCACCGGGTTCGTTTTCCAGCAGCAGGGAGATGATGTGCCGCATGTCAGGTACGCTCCGTCTTGCTCAGCCACATGTCACGCATCGAGCCGTCCTTGATCTGCATCGGATAGACGTGCTCGGTCCGGTCGACCGCGATGTCAATGAACACCAGGCGGTCCTTCATCGCGAAAGCCTCTTCCAGTTTCGGCTTGAGGTCTTTCAGGCTGGTGATGCGAATGCCCACATGGCCATAGGCCTCGGCCAGCTTGACGAAGTCCGGCAGCGACTCGACATAGGAGTGCGAGTGGCGACCGTTGTAGGACATGTCCTGCCATTGGCGAACCATGCCCAGCACACCGTTGTTCAGGTTGACGATCTTCACCGGCAGGCCGTACTGCATGCAGGTGGACAGCTCCTGGATGTTCATCTGGATGCTGCCTTCACCGGTGACGCAAGCCACGTCCTGATCGGGGAAGTTGAGCTTGATGCCCATGGCCGCCGGGAAACCGAAGCCCATGGTGCCCAGGCCACCGGAGTTGATCCAGCGGTTGGGTTTGTTGAAGCGGTAGTACTGCGCCGCGAACATCTGGTGCTGGCCCACGTCGGAGGTGACGAAGGCATCGCCCTTGGTCACTTCGCACAGGGTCTCGATGACCTGTTGCGGCTTGATGATGTTGCCGTCGCCCTTGTCGTAGGGGAACAGCTCACCGTCGCCACGCCATTCGTCGATCTGCTTCCACCAGGCGTCGAGCGCCGCCTTGTCGGGCTGCTCGCCGATTTCCTTGAGGATGCCGAGCATTTCGCTCAATACGCTCTCGACCGGACCGACGATCGGTACGTCGGCCTTGATCATTTTCGAGATCGACGCAGGGTCAATGTCGATGTGGATGATCTTGGCATTCGGGCAGAACTTGGCCGGGCCGTTGACCACGCGGTCGTCGAAACGCACACCGACAGCGAAGATCACGTCGGCGTTGTGCATGGCCAGGTTGGCGGTGTAGCTGCCGTGCATGCCGAGCATGCCGAGGAACTGGCGGTCGGTGCCCGGGTAGCCACCAAGGCCCATGAGGGTGTTGGTGACCGGCAGGTTCAACGACTTGGCGATTTCGGTCAGGGCTTCGGAGCCACCGCCGAGAATCACGCCGCCGCCGGAGTAGACCACCGGGCGCTTGGCCGCGAGGAGCATTTCGGCTGCCTTGCGGATCTGCCCGGAGTGGCCGCGCAGGGCCGGGCTATAGGAACGCAGCTTGACCTTTTTCGGGTAGATGTACTCGAACTTCTCGGCCGGGTTGGTCATATCTTTTGGAATGTCGACCACGACCGGACCGGGACGGCCGGACTGCGCCAGATAGAAGGCTTTTTTCAGGACTTCGGGGATTTCCGAGGCGTGCTTGACCATGAAGCTGTGCTTCACGATCGGCCGGGAGATACCGATCATGTCGGTTTCCTGGAACGCATCGGTGCCGACCATGGTGCTGGGCACCTGGCCAGACAGGATGACCATCGGGATGGAATCCATGTAGGCGGTGGCAATGCCGGTGATGGCATTGGTCGCGCCTGGGCCGGAAGTCACCAGTACCACACCGGCCTTGCCGGTGGCACGGGCGTAACCGTCCGCCATATGGGTGGCAGCCTGCTCGTGACGAACCAGGATGTGCTGGACTTCCGGTTCCTTGAACAAGGCATCGTAAACATGAAGGAGAGCACCGCCAGGGTACCCGTAGATGTGCTTAACGCCTTCGTCGCGCAAAAAGCGGACGACCATTTCAGCGCCGGATAAGAGCTCCACGTTGTTCACCTCTAAAACGCCAGAATACCGCCCTCACTGAGCGGGTCTTATTAGGTTTACTGCCAAGCAGAGCATGAGCGAACGTCAGCACTGACTGAGCAAGTATTGGGAATACCCTGGTGTGTTGCGGGCCTTCCCACCCAGCGCGAGGTAACGCGTTGCGGGGTGTTACAAGTCGGCGCGGGTGTGCGCCTCATGATCTGCTTAGCGGGTCTGCTTCTGGCAGTCCCTCTACAGCGGAATCTGGATTCTTGTGATTCGGCGCTCACAAGTCAAGAGAAATTATTGCCAATTTTTCATCAAGATGAATTCTCACCACCACTAATGGCGCGAGCAGCAGCAGGAAAAATAAGATTTCCATAAAAAAGGGCCACAATCTGCGGCCCTTGAAGGAAAAACGGTAGAAATCAGGCGGAAGGCGCGATCAATTGGTCGAAAGTTGCGAGCAAACGCCGTAGCTCGCGGCTTTGTTCCGGGCGGTCGACGAACACCGTCTCGGCCATCACCAGGATGCCCGAGGCGTTGGGCAACGGGTGCCCGTGCTCGAGGATCAGCTTCATGCGCGGCAGGAATATCCACTGCAGCCACTGTTCGAAGGCCATGCGGTCCACCGCGAACGGTTCCACGCTGGCCAACGCCTCGGCACTGGGGGTGGCGTCGCTCCACCAGCCCTGGACCTTGAGCTCCTGCTCGATCAACAGCAACTGGTCGGCAATATCGAGAATGCGCTGCTCCATCACAGGTTGACCCGCGCCTTCTGCCGCGCCAGGGCGGCACCTGCGCTGTCACCCTGTTTTTCACGGGCCTGGGCGATGGTGCTCCACAGCTGGGCCTGCAGGTCTGGGCGACCGTTGGCGTAGGTCAGGGCACGGCGTGCCAGTTGCTCGGACTGCGCGGCATCGCCCTGGGACAGACGCACCTGGGCCAGGCGGAACAACACCTGCGGCTCACGCGGGGCAATGCGCAGGGCACGCTCCAGGCTCGACGCGGCACCGTTGAAGTCGCCGCTGCCCTGCTGCTGCTGGGCAGTGGTGAGCAAGGCCAGCACCGGGCCGTCTAGCTGCTCGTCGGCCGACAAGCCACCACTGGACGCGTTGCCACGCGGAATACCGGTCGGGGCGCTGGTCACCGGCGCCGGGTTGCTCATCGAGGCGATGTCGAACGGTTCGTCGGCAATCGGGTTGGGGTTGGTCGTGATCGGCCCACTGCTGACCGGGCCCGGGGTGATCGGGCCGGTGCTGATCGGTGCGGGGCCCGTGCCTGCCGGGAACGACTGGATCGGCGCCCCGCCTGTCCCTTGCGGGATCATCACGGTGACGCCGGAGTCTTCCGGCAATGACTGGGCCTGGCTGCTGCCGCCGCTGGTCGGATAAGCCGACGTGCGGTTGGCCGAGACGCGCTCGCTGTTGGAGACCCGGGTGCTCGAATCGACCACCGGAATATTGCCACGCGGGACGCTGGTACAGCCGTGCAGAACGGTCACTGCCGCCACGGCAGGAATCCACCACTTGTTCACTTCACACCCTCTTCAGAAGCTCGCGCTCAATTCATCCAGCCCTTGACCCAGTCCATCACCTCTTCGGCCGGGTTCTGCTCGCCGCCACAGGCGGCGCCTGCGGGCGGTTCACTGCCACGAATATACGGCATCTGCACCGCTCCCGGACAGCTGCCGTCGGAACCCTGGCCGCTGTAAGGATCGATCCAGGCCTGCACCACATTGTCCGGCTGCGGCATGTCCAGCGGCAGCGGGTCGGCCTTCTTCATGAAGCTGGTCCACACCTGCAGCGCGCCGGTGGCTCCGGTGAACGGCGTCTTGCCGTTGTCGTCGCGGCCCAGCCAGACCACCGCCAGCAGGTCCTGGCTGAAGCCGGAGAACCAGCTGTCGCGCGAGTCGTTGCTGGTGCCGGTCTTGCCGGCCAGGGTCAGCGAACTCGGCAGCACGCTGTATACCGAGCGCCCGGTACCTTCGCGCATCACCCGCTGCATGGCGTTCTGCACCAGGTAGATCGAGCCTGGGTCGAAGGTCTGCTGGATCTGGAACGGGTAGCGCTTGAGCGGCTCGCCTTCGGCGGTGAGCACGCTGCGGATACCGCGCATCGGCGTATTGAAGCCGCCGTTGGCGATGGTCTGGTACATGGTCGCAACCTGCATCGGCGACATGCCGCCGGCGCCCAGCAGCATCGACGGGAACGCCGGCCAATCGACCTGCACGCCCAGCCGACCGATGGTCTTGATCACGTTGGGCACGCCCACTTCAAGGCCCAGCTTGGCGGTGGACAGGTTGTAGGAGTTGGCCAGGCCCTGGTACAGGTAAATGGTGCCATGGGGGCGGCGGTCGTAGTTCTGCGGCCGCCATACCTGGCCATCGGCGCCCTTGACCGAGAACGGCTCGTCCTGCACCCAGCTGGTGAGGGTGAACTTGCTCGGTTGCTCCAGCGCGGTCAGGTAGACCGCCGGCTTGACCAGCGAACCGATCGGCCGCACCGCGTCGATGGCACGGTTGAAACCGGCGAAGCCCGACTGGCGGCTGCCGATCAGCGCCTGCACCTCACCGGTTTCCGGGTTGGTGACGACCATCGCCGACTCGACTTCGTCGGCGCCCTTGCGCCCGGCCAGGCGTTTGAAGGTCTCGCTCATGGCGGTTTCGGCCTTCATCTGCAGGATCGGGTCGAAACTGGTGAAAATGCGCAGGCCTTCTTCGGTAAGGTCTTCGTCGCGGTAGTCCTGGCGCAGCTGACGCTTCACCAGGTCGAGGAAGGCCGGGAACGAACTGTCGGCCAGGCTGCCACGCTTGGTCACGCCCAGGGGCATCTTCTTCGCCGCGTCGACCACGTCCTGAGTGGCCACGCCTTGCTCGGCGAGCAGGTCGAGCACCAGGTTGCGCCGTTGCAGGGCGCGCTCGGGGTGGCGGCGTGGGTTGTAGTAGGACGGGCCCTTGACCATGCCCACCAGCAGGGCGATCTGGTGCAGCTTGAGCTCCTGCAGCGGCTGGCTGAAGAAAAACTGGCTGGCCAGACCGAAGCCGTGCACGGCGCGCTGGCCGTCCTGTCCGATGAACACTTCGTTCAGGTAGGCCTCGAGGATCTCGTGCTTGTCATAGTGCACTTCCAGGAGCAGCGACATCATCGCTTCGGTCAGCTTGCGACTGAGACTGCGCTCGTTGGTGAGGAAGAAGTTCTTCACCAACTGCTGGGTCAGGGTACTGCCGCCCTGGCGCATGGCGCCGGACGAGGTGTTCACCCAGACGGCCCGGGCGATGGACTTGGGCGACACGCCGAAGTGGCTGTAGAAGTCGCGGTCCTCGGTGGCGATCAGGGTTTCCACCAGATACGGCGGCACCTGATCGATCTTGATCAGGATGCGGTCTTCGAGGTTCTTCGGGTAGATGCCGCCAATCATCAGCGGCTCAAGGCGCACCACGTCGAGCTTGCCGCCGTTGGCACCACTGAGGCCCGCGACATAATCGCCGGAGAAGCGCACGCGCACGAACTGCGCCGGCTCCATGCCCTCGTAGAACTGGAAGCCACGGGTATTGAGGTCGACGGTATTGCCGTTGACCGACGCCGCGCCCGGGCCGTTGGCCGCGCTTTCCCGACGGTAGCCGAGGGCATCGAGCTCGGTGAGGAAGTCGTTGCGGCTCAGCTTCTGGCCGACGAACAGCTCCAACGGCCGGGCATACACCTTGGCCGGGATGGTCCAGCGCTTGCCGGAGAACTTCTCCTGGACAGTGGCGTCGAGGTAGACCGCGAAGCCGGCGATCAGTACCAGGCCGACCAGGCTGAGCTTGAGCGCCCAGCCCAGCCAGGCACGGGCACGGCCGGTCGGGCGTTTTTTAGGAGTGCGGGAATTTCGGGTACGAGTCATGGCGGCGGATTATACGCACTTTGGAAAAGGGAGGCAGACGCCCCTCGGCGGTTTGCAGGGACGGCACCATTGACCATAATGTTCGATTCGAATTCCCTGACCCCTGAAGGATGATCCGTGAGCCAAGCCCTGATCAGCGCGCTACAGAACCCCGCCCTCTATCCGCACCCTGTCGCGGGCTTCGAGCTCATCGAGACGCATATCTCCTGGGTCCTGCTGACCGGCGAGTTTGCCTACAAGATCAAGAAACCGATGAACTTCGGCTTCCTCGACTTCACTGGCCTCGACCAGCGCGGGCATTTTTGTAACGAAGAGCTGCGCCTGAACCAGCGCCTGACCGAAGGTCTGTACCTGGAAGTGCTGCCGATCACCGGTAGCGTCGAAGCGCCGCAGATCGACGGCGAAGGCCCGGCGATCGAGTACGCGCTGAAGATGCGCCAGTTCCCCCAGGGCCAGATGCTCAGCACCCTGCAGGCCAACGGCGAGCTGAACGCCGGCCATATCGACCAGATGGCCCGGCAGATCGCCGAGTTCCACCTGCAGGCGCCCAAGGTGCCGGTCGAACACCCCCTGGGCACCCCGGACGCGGTGATGGCACCGGTGGAGCAGAACTTCGAACAGATCCGCCCGTTCCTCAGCGACAAGGCCGACCTGCAGCAACTGGACGCACTGCAAGCCTGGGCCCAGGACAGCTTCAAGCGCCTGCACGGCCTGCTCGAAGCGCGCAAGGCCAATGGCTTCATCCGCGAATGCCACGGTGACATCCACCTGGGCAACGCCACCCTGATCGACGGCCAGGTGGTGATCTTCGACTGCATCGAGTTCAACGAGCCCTTCCGCCTGACCGACGTCTACGCCGACGTCGGCTTCCTGGCCATGGACCTCGAGGACCGCGGCCTGAAGTGCCTGTCGCGGCGTTTCGTCAGCCAGTACCTGGAGCTGACCGGCGACTACCAGGGCCTGGAGCTGCTGAACTTCTACAAGGCCTACCGTGCCCTGGTGCGGGCCAAGGTCGCGCTGTTCAGCATGCCGGCCGAAGCCGATGGCGTGCAGCGCGCCACCACCCTGCGCACCTACCGCAACTATGCCAACCTGGCCGAGAGCTACAGCGCCATCCCTTCGCGCCTGCTGGCCATCACCCAGGGGGTCTCGGCAGTGGGCAAGAGTCACGTGGCAATGCGCCTGGTCGAGGCGCTCGGCGCAGTGCGCGTGCGCTCGGACGTCGAGCGCAAGCGCCTGTTCGGCAAGCAATCGGCGGCCAATGCCGGTCACCTGGAGGCCGGTATCTACGACAAGCAGGCCAGCGTTGCCACCTACCAGCGCCTGCACAAGCTGGCAGAGATCATCCTGCACGCCGGTTTCCCGGTGGTGCTCGATGCCACCTACCTCAAGCATGAGCAGCGCAAGGCCGCGGCCGAGGTCGCCAGCGAGACCGGCGTGCCGTTCCTGATCCTCGACTGCCATGCCCCGGACGCGGTGATCGCCAGCTGGCTGGCCCAGCGCCAGGCCGAGGCCATCGACCCGTCGGACGCCACCCTGGAGGTGGTCAAGGCGCAACAGGCCAGCCGCGATCCGCTGGATGCCGAGGAACTGGCGCAAAGCACCCGCGTCGACACCCAGGACGCTAACAACATGAACAAGGTGATCGAGCAGATTCGCCAACGCCTGCCCGGCCTCTAACCCGCCAGGCGTGAAGCAGTCGACAGTTCACGCCTGAAGTCCGGCGCCCCTCCAGTGATAGCATTACTATATCATCACACCCCACGGAAGAGGCGCCGCCATGAATCAACCCCGTCAGCTGGACAACGTACTGTTTGCGATGATCCGCGACGAGAAGATCGCGGCATTCAACCGCGAGAAGCCCACCGACTCGCTCATCGACTTTCGCGGCGGAGATTTCCGTGGCCTGGACCTGCGCGACCTGGATGTGCGTGGCATCGACTTCACCGATGCCTACTTCCGCGCCGCCGACCTGCGTGGGCTGGACCTGCGGGAAAACGGCCTGGAAGGGGCGAGCCTGGCGCATGCGCAAATTTCCGGAACGTATTTCCCGGCCGAGCTGAGTGCCGACGAGATCCTGATGTCGGTGAAGTTCGGGACGCGGATGCGTTATCGCAGCCCACGCCACGGGTAAGCGCCTGGCCTGCACAAGGCTGTGGCCACGAGCCTTGCGGGAACGGATACACGTGGGAGCGGGCTTGCCCCGCGATAGCATCAGCCCCTGCGATCGCCGTCGCGGGGCCAGCCCGCTCCCACGTTTGCCCGCTCCCGTCCAGCCAGAACGCTACATCCCGTCGGCCCCGATGGCAAAAGGCCGCGTAATCCACAACCCCCGCTACACTCCTCATTGACCTGCTCGCGATTTATCCCCACGACCCGTTCAGCCATCGCAAGGAGGCTCGATGAACGATGAATTGCAGCATCTGAAAAACCTTGGCAAGACCTCCGCGCAATGGCTGCATGCTGTCGGCATCCACAGTGCATCGGACCTGCGCCGGCTCGGCGCGGTGGGTGCCTATCAGGCCGTAAGAACGCGAGGATTCCGGGCTTCGAAGGTGTTGTTGTACGCCATCGAGGGCGCCCTGCTGGACATGCACTGGAATGACCTGCCGGTCGAACGCAAACAAGCGTTGAACCAGCAGCTCGATGCCAAGTGCCCAGCCCAATCACAAAAGAACGAAAAATAATTGTGCAAAGGCATTGACTCCGAAATGAGAATCGTTATGATTATCACAACTGGTCGCGAGACCGGTTGGGTAACCTGAATGCTCCCTGGTTCGGACGCTCAGATTATCTCCTCATCAGGCTAATCACGGTTATTGACCCGGCTTTTTGCCGGGTCTTTTTTTGCCTGCGATTCAGTGGCCCTTGCGCAGTTGGGCGCAGTAGTCCTGTTCCGGTGTCGCCGGTGTGTACCAGACGAAGTCAGCCATGGCCGGCTCGACCGTTTCCCCCACTTCCGCCAGCAACAGCACCCTGTCTTCAGGCTTGGCGTCGAGGTCGGCCAGGTGCAGCGGCACGCCGAGATCCTTGCGCGCATGGTAGCTGCCGGTGAGCAACAGCGCCGGCTGCGGCGCGGCCAGCAAGCGCTCGGCGATGCGCCGGTCACGCTGCTGCTGCACCGCCAGCATCGCCGGTAGCTGGCTTTCCGGCAGCAGATTGCAGTGGCCGGCACGCACCTGTACCAGCAACGCCTGCACCACTGCCGGCGCATTGGAGCGTTCGCCAGGTGGTGTCGCTGGCTGGCGATAGGCCTGGCGGATTTCATCGGGCGACAGGTTCGCCGCCAGTAGCGGGTATGGCTGGCCAAGGGCCTCGCGCACGATAGGCCCGTACAGCGCCCAATCCCAGCCAGGTCGCCAGGCCAGCGCCTTCGGCAGGTCGGCTGCAGGCGTTACCTTGCCCTTCTGCGCATCGACCAGCGCCTGCTGTTGCGGCTCGAGCATTTCCAGCAGCAGGCTGCCCTGCGCGCGGCGGCTCTCCAAGGCGCGCAGCAGCCACAGTTGCAAGCGGTGGTGGTCGGGGTTGTCGTGCTTTTCACCCACCAGCACCCGTGGCGCATCGGCCAGGCGCTGGACCAGCTGCCCAGGGCTCAATGGCTGGCCGGTCGACAATTCGATGATCTGCCCCAACTGGACGTTGTCGCGGCCCTCGGTCCCCTGCCAGGCCGGCACGGGCGGCAGGCTCGCCTGGCAACCGCCGAGCGCCAGCGCCAAACAGATGGACAAGCCGGACAGCAAGGGATGGCGCATGGCGAATGGCTCCTAGCGAGTGATGATCAGCGGATGGCCGCGCTCCGGGTGAGGTTGCACCAGAACGTCGATGCCGAACACCGCCCGCAGCGCCGTCGGAGTCAGCACTTGTTGCGGTGTGCCCAGTGCATGGCTGCGGCCCTGCTCCAGCAAGAGAATATGGTCACAGTAGCGCGCCGCCAGGTTCAGGTCATGCAGGATCACCAGCACCGACGCGCCTCGGTCGGCGAAACTGCGTACCGCCTGCAGCGTGGTGTGCTGATGCAGCGGGTCCAGCGCAGAAGTGGGTTCATCCAGCAACAGCGTGGTGCCGGGCTCGCCCGGCCACAGCTGGGCCAGCACCCGCGCCAGGTGCACGCGCTGGCGCTCCCCCCCGGACAGCGCCAGGTAGCTGCGCTCGACCAGGTGCTGAGCATCCGCCGCCGCCAGCGCCGCCTCGACGATTTCCCGGTCGCGCTGACGGCCGCTGGCATGGGGCAGGCGGCCGAGGCCGACCACTTCCGCGACACTGAAGGCAAAGCCAAGGCTGGACGCCTGCGGCAGTACCGCCAGGCGCCGGGCCCGCGCCTGGCCCGACCAGGCGTCCAGTCCGCGCCCATCGAGCTGCACGCGCCCGGCGCTGGGCGCCAGTTCGCCACACAGGGCGCCGAGCAGGCTACTCTTGCCGGCGCCATTGGGCCCGAGCACACCCAGCACCTGCCCTGGCCGCAACGTGAGGTTGATGTCGTGCAGCACCTGGCTGCCACCGCGCTTGAGGGACAGCCCTTGGACGTCGAGCATCAGTTGCGCACCTTCACCAGCAGGAACAGGAAGAATGGCGCCCCGATAAAGGCGGTGACGATGCCGATCGGCAACTCTGCCGGGGCCAGGGCCAGGCGTGCGACCAGGTCGGCGAACAGCAGCAAGGTACCGCCCGCCAGCAACGAGGCCGGCAGCAGCACCCGATGATCCGGCCCCGCCACCAGCCGCACCAGGTGCGGCACCACCAGGCCGATGAAGCCGATCAGGCCGGCCGCGGCAACCGCCGCCCCCACGCCGAGCGCGGTGCAGAACACCAGCTCGCGCTTGAGCTTTTCGACCTCGATGCCCAGGTGCCGGGCCTCCGACTCCCCCAACAGCAACGCGTTGAGCGCCTGTGCCCGGCGCGGCAGCCACAAGGCCACGGCTGCCGCCACCAGCAGCAAGGGCCACAGTCGCTCGTAGCTGGCGCCGTTCAGGCTGCCCAGGTTCCAGAAGGTCAGGGTGCGCAGGGTGGCGTCGTCGGCCAGGTAAGTGAACAGGCCCACCGCCGAGCCGCCCAGCGCGGTCATCGCGATACCGGCCAGGAGCATGGTCGCCACGTTGGTCTGGCCGTCGCGGCGCCCCAGGCGATAGACCATCGCTGTCACGCCCAGGCCGCCGACGAAGGCACACAACGACAATAGATAAGGCGCGAACCAGTCAGCAATGCCGCCCAGCCAACTGCCGCCGACGATCGCCACCGCGGCCCCCAGGGCGGCGCCGCTGGCGACACCGACCAGCCCCGGATCGGCCAGCGGGTTGCGGAACAACCCCTGCATCGCCACGCCGGACAATGCCAGCACCGCGCCGACCGCCAGCCCCAGCAGGGTTCGCGGCAGGCGGATCTGGCCGAGGATCATCTCGGCCTGCTCCAGGCCCTCGCCACTGACCGGCAACCCGACCAGGCGCAGGCCGGCGCGCAGGGTATCGAACAGCGGCAGGCTGACCGGCCCCAGCGCCAGCGACAACCACACCGCCAGCAGGCACAGCAAGGCCAGGGTAATGAACAACGTACGTGGTCGAACCCGCGGCATCATGGATTGAGGCTGGCCTTGGCGGCGGGATAGAAGCTGGCGGCCAGCTCATGCAGGGTGGCCGGCAGGCGCGGGCCGAGGCCGCCGACCAGCAACGTCGGATCGAGCGACAGCAGGCGCTTGTCGCGCACCGCGCGGGACGTCGCCAGGGCCGGGTTTTCCTTGATCAGTGCCTGCAAGGCCTTTTCACCGCTGAGGGCACGGTCAGAGAACACCACCACGTCCGGATTCAGCGCGGCGAGGGCTTCCACCGAGAAGTTCTTGTAGCCCTGGTGATCGGCAAGATTGCGCCCTCCCGCCTGACGCAGCACCCAGTCCCCGGCAGTGCCCTGCCCGGCGATCATCGGCTTGGCGCCGGCATGCCCGACCAGCAGCAACACCCCAGGCGCCTTCTGCCCGGCCTGGGCCTGCTCGACCTGTTTGTGCAACGCCTCCAGTTGCTGGCGGTAATCGGCAGCCAACGTCTCGGCTTTGCGTTCGTCGCCAAGCAATGCCCCCAGGTGCTTGAGGTTCTCGTCAACCGCGCCCACTTCGGCCTTGCTGGAGAACAGCTCGACCCGCACCCCGGCGTTGCGGATCTGCGCCAGCACCGGCGGTGGCCCCATTTCCTCGGTGCCCACCAGCACGTCAGGGCGCAGGCTGAGGATGCCTTCGGCCGACAACTGGCGCTGGTAACCGATGCTGGGCAGCGCCTTGAGCGACTCGGGATGCTGACTGGTGGTGTCGACGCCGACCAGACGCTGCTCACCGCCCAGGGCGCTGATCCACTCGCTCAAGGCACCGCCGGCGCTCACCCAGCGCTGTGGCAGCTCGGCGGCCATGGTGTGGGTAGATAGGGCAAGACCGGCGCACAGGGCAATCAAGGCAGCGGGACGGCGCATCATCGGATTCCTTTGCAGAGGGCGGGCAGCACACCTTGTGGCGGGCGGCACAAGTGCGCACCATAGACAGCCTGGCGCGACGAATGCGGGCAATTTGATAATTATTCGCATTGAAGCGTCAAGCCATCCCTTTGTCACACGGCTTAACCGGAAGACTCCGCTGCGATGCATTTTCTCTGCGCCTCCAACGACCTCGCCGAGGGCCACAGCCGCGCCTTCAGCGTAGCCGGCATAGCGCTGTTCGGCGTGCGCCGCCAGGGCACGGTCCACCTCTATCGCAACCGCTGCCCGCACCGGGGCATCCCGCTGAACTGGGCGGCGGACAGCTTTCTCGATGACAGCGCGAGCCTGATCCAGTGCGCCCATCACGGGGCCCAGTTCCTGATAGAAAGCGGCGAATGCATTACTGGCCCCTGCGCGGGCGAATGGCTGGAAGCCCTGGACTGCCGGGAAGACAGCCAGGGCATCTGGCTTACGGATTGAGCAATACCGGCAGTGGCCGGTCGATGACCAGTTGTTGGGCATCCAGGCGCGTGCCATAAGCCAACACCTCGACCCCTTCCGCCACCGCGGCGCGCAGTGCCTGGGCGTAGGCGGCGTCGATCTCCTGGGCCGGGCGCACGGCCTCGATGCCGGTCAGGTTCACGCAATACAGCTGCACCGCACGGATGCCCTGGCGTGCCAGGGCGGCCAGCTCGCGCAAGTGTTTGGCCCCACGCTGGGTGACGGCGTCGGGGAACGCCGCCACGGCGGTATCGGGGTAACCGAGGGTCACGCTCTTGACCTCGACGTAGGCCTTGTCGCCATTGGCGAACTCCAGGTAGAAGTCGATACGGCTACGTTCCTCGCCATACGCCACTTCACGCTTGAGCGTGGTGAACCCGGCAAGCTCCGTGATCACCCCGGCCCGCAGCGCTTCCTCCACCACCGCATTGGCGCGCCCGGTGTTGACACAGGCCAGCCGTCCCTGGGGCGTTTCGCTGATCTCCCAGGTACCGGGCAGCTTGCGCTTGGGATCGTTGGAGCGGCTGAACCAGACCTGCCCGCCCTCGCGCATGCAATTGAGCATGGAGCCAGTGTTGGGGCAGTGAATGGTCAACTGCTCGCCAGTTGCCAGCTCGATGTCGGCCAGGAAGCGTTTATAGCGGCGTAGCAGTCGCGCCTGTTCCAGTTGCGGAAACAGCATCCGTCAGCCCTGCCAGCTTTTCAGGCCACGGGCGATGCGCTGCACCGCCTCCTCCAGACGTGGCAGGTTCTGGGTGTAGGCAAAGCGCACGTGGTGGCCGGCCTGGTAACGACCGAAGTCCAGCCCCGGGGTGAATGCCAGGTGCTCGGTTTCGAGGAAGTGCCGGCAGAATGCGAAGGCATCGCCGCCGAACGCGCTGATATCGGCATACAGATAGAAGGCGCCTTGCGGCTCCACCGCGATACCGAAGCCCAACTCACGCAATGCCGGCAACAGGTAGTCGCGGCGGCGGGCGAACTCGGCGCGGCGCTCCTCGAGGATTGCCAGGGTTTGCGGCTCGAAGCAGGCCAGCGCGGCATGCTGGGCCATGCTCGGAGCACTGATGTAGAGGTTCTGCGCCAGCTTTTCCAGGTCCGCTACCGCCGACGGCGGCGCCACCAGCCAGCCCAGGCGCCAGCCGGTCATGCCGAAATATTTGGAAAAACTGTTCAGGACGAAAGCCTCATCGTCGACTTCCAGCACGCTCGGCGCATCCATGCCGTAGGTGAGGCCGTGGTAGATCTCGTCCACCACCAGATGCCCATGGCGCTCGCGGGTGGCCTTGGAAAGGCTGGCCAGCTCGTCGCGGTCGAGCACCGTGCCGGTCGGGTTGGCCGGCGACGCCACCAGGGCACCGACCGTGTCTTTGTCCCAGTGACGCTCGACCAGATCGGCGGTCAGCTGGTAATTGACCTCCGGCCCCACCGGCACCAGCTGCGCGCCGCCTTCGACCAGGCGCAGGAAGTGACGGTTGCACGGGTAGCCCGGGTCGGCCAGCAGCCAGTGCTTGCCCGGATCGACCAGCAGGCTGCTGGCCAGCAGCAGCGCGCCGGAACCGCCCGGGGTGATGAGCACGCGCTCCGGGTCGAGGTCCACACCATAGCGTTGGCCATAGAACCCGGCGATTGCCTCACGCAGTTGCGGCAAGCCGCGGGCAGCGGTGTAACGGGTGTGCCCGGCGGCCAAGGCAGCCTGGCCCGCGGCGACGATGGGCGCGGCGGTGGTGAAGTCCGGCTCGCCGATCTCGAGGTGGATCACGTCGTGGCCCGCAGCCTGCAACTCGTTGGCACGCGCCAGCAGGGCCATCACGTGGAAGGGTTCGATGGCGCGACTGCGCGCACTGTGTGGCTGAGCCATGGGCCTTCTCTCAATTGGGTCTAAACTGGTGATTCTACCTGTGCGCCGCAGCGAACGTGCCGCCCGTCCTGCTGTCAATAGCAGGCATAGGACGGGGTAGCGCACCCCGGATCTATCTGGTAAGTTCGGCGGCTCGCAGTCGCAGGGCCGGCGGGTGCCGGCGATGGAAGCAAGCCTGCGCATTGGATCAGATGAGTGAGAGGCGGTCTATTCATGTCCACCGTAGAAAAGCAAAAATCCGGTCAGACCATGTACGGTGTCGAGCCCTATAAAGAGACCAAGGGCGAAGAGTACATGGGCGAGCCCATGAAGAAGCACTTCACCAAGCTTCTCAATGCTTGGAAAGGCGAGCTCATGCAGAGTGTCGATCGCACTGTAGACCACATGAAGGACGAAGCTGCCAACTTCCCAGACCCGGCTGACCGTGCCAGCCAGGAAGAAGAGTTCGCCCTGGAACTGCGCAACCGCGATCGTGAGCGCAAGCTGATCAAGAAGATCGACAAGACCCTGCAGAAGATTCAGGACGAAGAGTACGGCTGGTGCGACTCCTGTGGCATCGAGATCGGCCTGCGCCGCCTAGAAGCCCGCCCGACCGCCGACCTGTGCTTCGACTGCAAGGAAATTGCCGAGAAGAAGGAAAAGACTGTCGGTAAAGGCTGATTCCAGAACCTCGCAGACGGGGCGTACTGGTTGTGGAGGCGGGCTTGCCCGCTCCTGCAATCGGTACGCCCCGTCTTCATTTATATAGCTGTGCAATCCATGAACGACTCCCGCTACATCGGCCGCTTCGCCCCCACCCCCAGCGGCTTTCTGCACTTCGGCTCGCTGGTAGCCGCCCTCGCCTCCTGGCTCGACGCCCGCGCGGTCGATGGCCGCTGGTTACTGCGTATGGAAGACACCGACCCGCCTCGGGAAATGCCCGGGGCACGCGATGCGATCCTGCAGACCTTGGAGCGCTACGGCCTGGAGTGGGACGGCGAAGTGGTGTTCCAGAGCCAGCGCCACGAGGCCTACGCCGCCGTGGTCGACCGTTTGTTCAGCATGGGCCTGGCCTATGCCTGCACCTGTTCGCGCAAGCAACTGGAAGGGTACGACGGTATCTACCCAGGCTTTTGCCGTAATGCCGGGCATCCCCGGCAAGACGCGGCCATTCGCCTGCGCGTACCGGAACTGATCTACCGCTTCACGGATCGCGTCCAGGGTAGCTTCGAACAGCACCTGGGGCGCGAGGTGGGCGACTTCGTCATCCAGCGCCGTGACGGGCTCTATGCCTACCAGTTGGCGGTGGTACTGGACGATGCGTGGCAGGGCGTTACCGACATCGTGCGCGGCGCCGACCTGCTGGACAACACGCCCCGCCAGTTGTACCTGCAGGAGCTGCTGGGGTTCTCGCAGCCGCGTTACCTGCACATTCCGTTGATCGTGCAGCCCGACGGGCACAAGTTGGGCAAGTCGTATCGCTCGCCGCCGCTAGAGGCGGACCAGGTGACGCCGTTGCTGTTGCGAGCCCTGCGGGCATTGGGGCAGCAGACCGATCCGGCACTGGCGGGGGCCAGCCCGGCCGAGGTGCTGGCGGTGGCGCGCCAGCAGTGGCGGCCGGAGCACATTGCGCGGCAGATGACGGTGCCCGAGGCTGATTTGCGCTGAGGCAGTAGCGGCCCTATCGCGGGGCAAGCCCGCTCCCACGAAGAGCACACTGGCCTCGCGATAGAGCCAGAACACGTGAAACCAGCCTCAAAAGCCCAACAAATTCAAACCCTTGGCTAACAGCCCCGATTCCCGCTAGCATCGCCCCAGCCATTTGCGCCAATAATAAGTCCAAACCGCAGCGCCCAACCCTTCGAGGCCAGCATGTACATCTATCGTTTGGTCCTGCTTCTGGTGGTGGGGATCTACCTGTTCTCCCCCGCCATCATGGACTGGTGGATCGAGCCGACCGGTGCCTGGTACCGTCCCTACCTGCTCTGGCTGATCCTCATCGTCGTCACCTTCATCCTGCAGAGCCAACGAGATGCCGATGAGCTTTAGCCTGACCCAGATGATCCTGATTAGCGCCGCCTACCTGCTGGTGCTGTTCAGCGTGGCCTGGATCAGCGAGCGCGGGCTGATCCCGCGGGCGATCATTCGCCACCCCCTGACCTACACCTTGTCGCTCGGCGTCTACGCCAGTGCCTGGGCCTTCTATGGCTCGGTCGGCCTGGCCTATCAATATGGCTATGGCTTTCTTGCCTGTTACCTGGGGGTGTCCGGGGCCTTCCTGCTGGCCCCGGTGCTGCTCTATCCGATCCTCAAGATCACCCGCACCTACCAGCTCTCCTCGCTGGCCGACCTGCTGGCGTTTCGCTTCCGCAGCACCTGGGCCGGTGCGCTGACCACCATCTTCATGCTGATCGGCGTGCTGCCCTTGCTGGCCCTGCAGATCCAGGCCGTGGCCGACTCGATCAGCATCCTCACCGGCGAGCCGGTCAAGGCGCGGGTGGCGTTTGCCTTCTGCGTGCTGATCATCCTGTTCACCATCTTCTTCGGCTCACGCCATATCGCCACCCGCGAAAAGCACGAAGGCCTGGTGTTCGCCATCGCCTTCGAATCGGTGATCAAGCTGCTGGCGCTGGGCGGTATCGGCCTTTATGCGCTGTACGGCGTGTTCGGTGGCCCGCATGGGCTGGAGGTCTGGCTGCTGCAGAACCAGACCGCCCTCGCCGCCCTGCACACCCCGCTGCAGGAAGGCCCCTGGCGCACCCTGCTGCTGGTGTTCTTCGCCTCGGCCATCGTCATGCCGCACATGTACCACATGGCCTTCACCGAGAACTTGAGCCCGCGCTCGCTGGTCAGCGCCAGCTGGGGCCTGCCGCTGTTCCTGCTGCTGATGAGCCTGGCCGTGCCGCTGGTGCTGTGGGCCGGCCTGCGCCTGGGCGCCAGCACCAACCCCGAGTACTTCACCCTGGGCCTGGGCATCGCCGCCAACAACGAAGCGCTGGCGCTACTGGCCTATGTCGGTGGGTTGTCGGCCGCCAGCGGGCTGATCATCGTCACCACCCTGGCGCTGTCAGGCATGGCCCTGAACCACCTGGTGCTGCCGCTGTACCAGCCGCCGGCCGAAGGCAATATCTACCGCTGGTTGAAATGGACGCGCCGAGCGCTGATCGTCGCCATCATCACCGCCGGCTTCGTCTTCTACCTGACCCAGAACACCCACCAGAGCCTGGCAAACCTGGGCATCGTTGCCTTCGTCGCCACCCTGCAGTTCCTGCCCGGCGTGCTCTCGGTGCTGTACTGGCCGACCGCCAACCGCCGCGGTTTCATCGCCGGGCTGCTGGCCGGCATGCTGGTGTGGATGGTGACCATGCTGCTGCCACTGCTGGGCAACCTGCAGGGCTTCTACATCCCGCTGCTGGACATGATCTACGTGCTGGACGACACCAGCTGGCACATGGCGGCCATCGCTTCACTTGCGGCCAACGTCCTGCTGTTCACCCTGATCTCGCTGTTCACCAACGCCAGCAGCGAGGAGGTCAGCGCCGCCGAGGCCTGCGCGGTGGACAACGTGCGTCGCCCGCAACGCCGCGAGCTGCACGCCGCCTCGCCCCAGGAGTTTGCCACCCAGCTGGCCAAGCCGCTAGGCGCCAAGGCTGCGCAAAAAGAGGTGGAACAGGCCCTGCGCGACCTCTACCTGCCCTTCGACGAGCGCCGCCCCTATGCCCTGCGGCGCCTGCGCGATCGTATCGAGGCCAACCTGTCCGGCCTGATGGGGCCGAGCGTGGCACAGGACATGGTCGAGACCTTCCTGCCTTACAAGTCCGGCAACGAGAACTACGTCACCGAGGACATCCACTTCATCGAGAGCCGCCTCGAGGACTATCACTCGCGCCTGACCGGCCTTGCCGCCGAGCTCGACGCCCTGCGCCGCTATCACCGCCAGACCCTGCAGGAACTGCCCATGGGCGTGTGCTCGCTGGCCAAGGACCAGGAGATCCTGATGTGGAACAAGGCGATGGAGGAGCTCACCGGCATCGCCGCCAAGCATGTGGTCGGCTCGCGCCTGGTGACCATCGCCGAACCCTGGCGCGGCCTGCTGCAAGGCTTCATCAACGTGCCCGACGAACACCTGCACAAGCAGCGCCTGGTCCTCGATGGCCAGCCGCGCTGGCTGAACCTGCACAAGGCGGCCATCGACGAGCCGCTGGCCCCGGGCAACAGCGGCCTGGTGTTACTGGTCGAGGACCTCACCGAGACCCAGGCGCTGGAGGACAAGCTGGTGCACTCCGAGCGCCTGGCCAGCATCGGCCGCCTCGCCGCGGGCGTGGCCCACGAGATCGGCAACCCGATCACCGGCATCGCCTGCCTGGCGCAGAACCTGCGCGAGGAGCGCGAGGGCGACGGCGAGATCATCGAGCTGTCCAGCCAGATCCTCGAGCAGACCAAGCGCGTGTCGCGCATCGTCCAGTCGCTGATGAGCTTCGCCCACGCCGGCGGCAGCCAGCAGAACAGCGAGGAGCCGGTGTGCCTGGCCGAGGTGGCGCAGGATGCCATTGGTCTGCTGGCGTTGAACCGGCGCAATTTCGAAGTACAGTTCTTCAACCTCTGCGACCCGCAACACTGGGTCGAGGGCGACCCGCAACGCCTGGCCCAGGTGCTGATCAACCTGCTCTCCAACGCCCGCGACGCCTCGCCGCCCGGCAGCGCCGTGCGCGTGCGCAGTGAAATCAACGAGCACACCGTCGACCTGGTGGTCGAGGACGAAGGCAGCGGTATTCCGAAAAGCATCATGGACCGCCTGTTCGAACCTTTCTTCACCACCAAGGACCCGGGCGAAGGAACCGGACTGGGGCTCGCTCTGGTCTATTCCATCGTGGAAGAGCATTATGGGCAAATCACCATCGACAGCCCGGCCGACATCGAGCGCCAACGTGGTACCCGGATCCGCGTGACCCTGCCCCGGCATGTCGTAGCGACGTCCCCTGAAATTCGAGACCGTCGAGAGAATTGAATCAATGCCGCATATTCTGATCGTCGAAGACGAAACCATCATCCGCTCGGCCCTGCGTCGCCTGCTCGAGCGGAACCAGTACCAGGTCAGCGAAGCCGGCTCGGTGCAGGAAGCCCAGGAACGCTTCAGCATTGCCACCTTCGACCTGATCGTCAGTGACCTACGCCTGCCGGGTGCCCCGGGTACCGAGCTGATCAAGCTCGGCCAGGGCACGCCGGTACTGATCATGACCAGCTACGCCAGCCTGCGCTCGGCGGTGGACTCGATGAAAATGGGCGCGGTGGACTACATCGCCAAGCCCTTCGACCACGACGAGATGCTCCAGGCCGTGGCGCGTATCCTGCGCGACCGGGTGAACGCCCCAGCCTCGGCGCCGGCCGGCGAGCCCCGGGCCGCCAACGGCAAGGCCAGCACGGACAAGGCCAGTCCCGCCGCCGCCAACGGCGAGATCGGCATCATCGGCTCCTGCCCGCCGATGCAGGACATGTTCGTGAAGATTCGCAAGGTCGCGCCAACCGACTCCAATGTGCTGATCCAGGGCGAATCCGGTACCGGCAAAGAGCTGGTCGCCCGCGCCCTGCACAACCTCTCGCGCCGGGCAAAGGCACCGATGATCTCGGTGAACTGCGCGGCGATCCCGGAAACCCTCATCGAGTCGGAACTGTTCGGCCACGAGAAGGGTGCCTTCACCGGCGCCAGCGCGGGTCGGGCGGGGCTGGTCGAAGCCGCCGATGGTGGCACCTTGTTCCTCGACGAAATCGGCGAGCTGCCACTGGAAGCCCAGGCCCGCCTGCTGCGAGTGCTGCAGGAAGGCGAGATCCGCCGGGTGGGCTCGGTGCAATCACAGAAGGTCGACGTGCGCCTGATCGCGGCCACCCACCGCGACCTGAAGAACCTGGCCAAGGCCGGGCAGTTCCGGGAAGACCTTTACTACCGCCTGCATGTGATCGCCCTGAAATTGCCGGCCCTGCGCGAGCGCGGCAGCGACGTCAACGAGATCGCCAATGCCTTCCTTGCCCGCCAGAGCGCACGGATCGGCCGCGACGACCTGCATTTTTCCCACGATGCCGAGCAAGCCATCCGCCATTACAGCTGGCCGGGCAACGTGCGCGAGCTGGAAAACGCGGTGGAGCGCGCAGTGATTCTCAGCGAAAGCGCGGAAATTTCCGCCGACCTGCTGGGCATCGACATCGAGCTGAGCGACCTGGAAGACGACGACATGCTGGACAACCTGCCGGCGCTGGCCAGCAGCAACAGCGCCAGCCATGAGCCGACCGAGGACCTGTCGCTGGAGGATTACTTCCAGCACTTCGTGCTCGAGCACCAGGACCACATGACCGAAACCGAACTGGCCCGCAAGCTGGGCGTCAGCCGCAAATGCCTGTGGGAACGGCGCCAGCGCCTGGGCATCCCGCGGCGCAAGAGCAACGCCACCAGCGACAACTGATTCTGTGTAATCTGATCGCGGGGCAAGCCCGCTCCCACAGCGCGTGGGGGCAGGCTTGCCCCGCGGTCGTTTGGGGGTAACACATCAGTTACCGCAAAAATCTGTTACCTACCCTGGCGGGCGTAACATCCCCCGAGGCGTAAGGTAACGAAATTTCTACATTTGCCCCGCGGCAAAACCTGCCTGAAACGCTGAAACCCCCGATTTTATTGGGTTTTCAAAAGTTGGCACGGCACCTGCTATATGTCTGGTACAAGAACAATAACAAGCACTGCAACTCAGAATAAGAACAAGACGAAACGGCTCACGCACAATAAAAACAAGACGGCGGAGGCGCAGCTAACTGATTCTTTTGGAGAGGCGTTGTGTTTGGGGCTTGCCCCACGATCAGGCAGAGAACAACAAAAACTGCACTCAAAAGCAGCACCTGAACTGATTGGATCGACAGATCAGCATCAACTCGGCGACCAAAGCAATCCGTTTGCTCTTCACCCCCGGTTTGGGGGTCGTCCACAAGCTTCGAGATTTGTGGACAGGGCATTCAACAAAAACAAGAAGCCCGGCAGAAGAACAATAAGAGCACGCAACGACTTGATGGGGAGCTTCGGCTCCCCATGTCGTTTCTCACTTCTGCATCACGCTTGGCACACCGCCTACACCATTCCCCCAGTAAATGCTAGAATCCCCGCCCATCATGCGGCCATTCTCCTATCCTTGGCCGATCATTCCTTCAAACAGTGCATCCCATGCTGAAGAAGCTGTTCCAGTCGTTCCGCCCGCCCGTTCGTGGCCAGCACCACAGGCGCACCACGCCTGAAGTGATCAACAAGAGCCAGCACTCGCTGCAGCGCAGCCAGTTCAGCCGCCATGCCGTGGGCATTGTCGAGCGCCTGCAGGCGGCCGGTTACCAGGCCTACTTGGTCGGTGGCTGCGTGCGCGACCTGCTGCTGGGCATCACGCCCAAGGACTTCGACGTGGCCACCAGCGCCACCCCCGAGCAGATCCGCGCGGAGTTCCGCAACGCCCGTATCATCGGCCGGCGCTTCAAGCTGGTTCACGTGCATTTCGGCCGTGACATCATCGAGGTCGCCACCTTCCGTGCGCCCCACTCCGATGACGACCAGTCCGATAGCCACCGTTCGTCGCACAATGCCAGCGGTCGCATCCTGCGCGACAACGTGTACGGCACTTTGGAAGAAGACGCGCAACGCCGCGACTTCACCATCAACGCCCTGTACTACGACCCGGTCAGCGAGCGCATCCTCGACTACGCCAACGGTGTCCACGACATCCGTAACCGGCTGCTGCGCCTGATCGGCGATCCGACCCACCGTTACCAGGAAGATCCGGTACGCATGCTGCGCGCCGTGCGCTTCGCCGCCAAGCTGGACTTCGGCATCGAGAAGCACACCGTGCAGCCGATCCGCGAGCTGGCGCCGATGCTGCGCGACATTCCGCCGGCGCGCCTGTTCGAGGAAAGCCTCAAGCTGTTCCTCAACGGCCAGGGGGCGATCACCTTCGAGATGCTGGTCGACCTGCAACTGTTCGAGCCATTGTTCCCGGCCAGCAGCCATGCCCTGGAAGAACGCCCTAGCTACACCCACAGCTTGATCAGCCAGGCATTGGCCAACACCGACCTGCGCGTCAAGCAGGGCAAGCCGGTGACACCCGCCTTCCTGTTCGCCGCGCTGCTCTGGCCAGCCCTGCCAAGCCGCGTACTGTACCTGCAGAGCCAAGGCGTGCCGCCGATCCCGGCCATGAACGGCGCGGCCCACGACCTGATCGCCGAACAGTGCGCACGCATCGCCATCCCCAAGCGCTTCACCCTGCCGATCCGCGAGATCTGGGACATGCAGGAGCGCCTGCCACGGCGCAGCGGCAAGCGCGCCGACATGCTGCTCGACAACCCGCGGTTCCGCGCCGGCTACGACTTCCTGCTGCTGCGTGAAAGCGCCGGCGAGGAAACCGATGGGCTGGGCCAATGGTGGACCGACTACCAGGACGCCAACGACAGCCAGCGCCGCGACATGATCCGCGAACTGGGCAACCGTGACGACGCCGCGGGCGCCGGTGCCGGCCCACGCAAGCGCAAACGCAGTGGCGGCAAGCGCAAGCGTGACGACGAGCAGGCGTGGGACTGAGCATGACCACCCGTGCGTACATCGGCCTGGGCAGCAACCTGGATGAGCCCGCCGAGCAGCTGCGCAGCGCCCTGCAGGCGCTGGACCTGATCGCCGAGACGCGCCTGACGGCGGCCTCGGCGCTCTACACCAGCGATTCGCTGCTGCCGGGCCAGCCACGCTACACCAACGCCGTGGCGGCCATCGACACGGCACTGACACCGCTGGACCTGCTGGACGCCCTGCAGGCCATCGAAAACGGCCAGGGCCGCGTACGCAAGGAGCGCTGGGGCCCACGCACCCTCGACCTGGACATGCTGCTGTTCGGCGACCAGGTCATCGATGCGCCGCGCCTGAAAGTGCCGCACTACCACATGCACGCCCGCCCCTTCGTGCTGTACCCACTCGCCGAGCTGGTGCCCGCCAGCTTCCGCCTTGCCGACGGCCGCCCCCTCGCGCAACTGCTCGAGGACTGCCCGTTCGTCGGCCTGGAACGCCTGTAAATCGGGCGTTTCAGACGACGGTAACGCCAGTAACACCCACGCCGTAACAATGCGGTAACACGGCTGGTTGACTTCCCCCACCTCGCTCACGACTATAGGCGTCCCGCGGCGCTACTGTGCCGCAATCACCCATTTAGGCTCGGACGGATCTGTGCCCGAACATCACGACCGATGATGTGCCGCTCCGGAAGATGAATACACGCGTTGTACGCAGTTGTTGTTCACAGCGCCTGAACGAGGACTCCCCTACATGCCTGAAGTAACCCTGACCACCCTGCACGGCCTGAAGGCCAAGGGTGAAAAAATCACCATGCTGACCTGCTACGACGCGACCTTCGCCAAGGCAGCCAGCCAGGCCGGCGTGGAAGTGCTGCTGGTGGGCGACTCCCTGGGCATGGTCCTGCAGGGCCATGACAGCACCCTGCCCGTCACCAACCGCGACATGGCCTACCACACCGCCTGCGTCAAACGCGGCAACGATGGGGCGTTGATCCTCGCCGACCTGCCGTTCATGGCCCACGCCACCCCCGAGCAGGCTTTCGCCAACGCCGCCGAACTGATGCGCGCCGGCGCCCACATGCTCAAGATCGAAGGCGCCGCCTGGCTGGGCGAGACCATCCGCCTGCTGGCCGAACGCGGCGTGCCGGTTTGCGCGCACATGGGCCTGACCCCGCAGACGGTCAACGTGCTGGGCGGCTACAAGGTCCAGGGGCGCCAGGAAGCCCAGGCACGGCAGATGCGCGCCGACGCCATCGCCCTGGAACAGTCCGGCGCGGCCATGCTGTTGCTCGAGTGCGTGCCCAGCGAGCTGGCCGCGGAGATCTCCCAGGCCGTAAGCATTCCGGTGATCGGCATCGGTGCCGGCAGTGCCACTGATGGCCAGGTGCTGGTGCTGCACGACATGCTCGGGCTGTCGCTGAGCGGCCGCGTGCCGAAGTTCGTGAAGAACTTCATGGCCGGCCAGCCGGACATCCAGAGTGCCCTGGCCGCCTATGTCCGCGCGGTCAAGGAAGTCAGCTTCCCCGGCAGCGAACATGGGTTCAGCGCATGAATACCGTCAAGACCGTCCGTGAGCTGCGCGCCGCCGTGGCCCGCGCCCGTGGCGAGGGCAAGCGCATCGCCTTCGTGCCGACCATGGGCAACCTGCACAGCGGCCACGCCGCCCTGGTGACCAAGGCCGCACAGCGCGCCGACTTCGTGGTCGCCAGCATCTTCGTCAACCCGTTGCAGTTCGGCGCCGGCGAAGACCTGGACAAGTACCCGCGCACCCTCGCCGCCGACCAGGAGAAACTGCTCCAGGCCGGCTGCCACCTGCTGTTCGCCCCGACCGTCGAGGAGATGTACCCCGATGGCATGACCGTGCAGACCCGCGTCAGCGTGCCGCAACTGTCCGAAGGGCTGTGCGGCGCCAGCCGTCCTGGCCACTTCGAAGGCGTGGCGACCGTGGTCAGCAAGCTGTTCAACATGGTCCAGCCGGACCTGGCCGTGTTCGGCGAGAAGGATTTCCAGCAACTGGCGGTGATCCGCGCCATGGTCCGCGACTTGAACATGCCGATCCAGATCATCGGCGAGCCGACCGTACGCGCCGAGGATGGCCTGGCGCTGTCGTCGCGCAATGGCTACCTGACGCCGGAACAGCGTGCCGCCGCGCCGGCGCTATACCGAGTGCTGAGCAGCATGGCCGAGGCCCTGCGCCGTGGCCAGCGCGACTACGCGGCGCTGATCGCCGAGGGCCAGGCGCAACTCGAAGCCGCTGGATTGCGTAAGGACTACCTGGAGGTACGCCACGCCGTCACCCTGCGCCCGGCGCAGGTCGATGACCGTGACCTGGTGGTGATCGCCGCAGCTTACCTGGGCAACACCCGGCTGATCGACAATCTCTATCTGCACCTGGAAGAGCAGACCGCCTGAGCTCGACGCGTGGGAGCGGCTCAACGTCGCCCCACGCGTGCCCTGGGTATCAGGCCGGTGACAATTTTTAATCCGCGCCGCCCGCCTCCCCCCATTCCCGCCTTGGCGCCAATGCCTATAATGTCCAGCTTGCAACCGGCAATGACTGCCGCTGTCCAAGCCTGACCATGCAACAAGGAAACCACCCGCAATGGCGTATTACCGTACCCCCCACGATGTGACGGCGCTGCCCGCCTGGCAGGCGCTCCAGCAACACCGCGACGCCATGCAGGGCTTCAGCATGCGCGAAGCCTTCGCCGCCGACGGCAAGCGCTTCGACCAGTTCTCCTTGAGCAGCTGCGGCCTGTTTCTCGACTACTCGAAGAACCTGATCACCGAGCAGACCCGAGACCTGCTGGTCAACCTGGCCAAGGAAGTCGACCTGGAAGCAGCCATCAAGTCGATGTTCAGCGGCGAGATCATCAACGCCTCCGAAGGCCGCCCGGTGCTGCACACCGCCCTGCGCCGCCCGGTCGGCGACAAGCTCAGCGTGAACGGCGTCAACGTGATGCCTGAAGTGCACAAGGTGCTCAACCAGATCACCGAACTGGTCGGGCGCATCCACGACGGCCTGTGGCGCGGCTACAGCGAGAAGCCGATCACCGACGTGGTCAACATCGGCATCGGCGGCTCGTTCCTTGGCCCCGAGCTGGTCTCCGAGGCTCTGCTGCCCTACGCCCAGCGCGGCGTGCGCTGCCACTACCTGGCGAACATCGACGGCAGCGAGTTCCATGAACTGTCGGCCAACCTGCGCGCCGAAACCACCCTGTTCATCGTGTCGTCGAAGTCGTTCAACACCCTCGAAACCCTGAAGAACGCCATGGCCGCGCGTACCTGGTACCTGGCCCAGGGCGGCTCGGAAGCCGAGCTGTACCGCCACTTCATCGCCGTGTCGAGCAACAAGGCCGCGGCCGTGGCCTTCGGCATCCGCGAAGAGAACATCTTCCCGATGTGGGACTGGGTCGGCGGGCGTTACTCGCTGTGGTCGGCCATCGGCCTGCCGATCGCCCTGGCCATCGGCACCGCCAACTTCAAGGAGCTGCTGTCCGGCGCCTACACCATGGACCAGCACTTCCAGACCGCGCCGTTCGAGAAGAACATGCCGGTGCTGCTGGCCTTGCTGGGCGTGTGGTACGGCAACTTCTGGGGCGCCCGCAGCCACGCGATCCTGCCGTACGACCACTACCTGCGCAACATCACCAAGCACCTGCAGCAGCTGGACATGGAGTCCAACGGCAAGAGCGTGCTGACCGATGGCACGCCGGTACAGACCGAAACCGGCCCGGTGATCTGGGGCGGCGTCGGCTGCAACGGCCAGCACGCCTACCACCAGCTGCTGCACCAGGGCACCCAGCTGATCCCGGCCGACTTCATCGTGCCGGTGGTGAGCTTCAACCCGGTGGCCGACCATCACCAGTGGCTGTACGCCAACTGCCTGTCGCAGAGCCAGGCGCTGATGCTCGGCAAGACCCGCGAGGAAGCCGAGGCCGAACTGCGCGCCAAGGGCCTGAACCAGGACGACATCGCCAAGCTGGCGCCGCACAAGGTGATCCCGGGCAACCGCCCGAGCAACACCTTGGTGGTCGAGCGCATCAGCCCGCGCCGCCTTGGCGCGCTGGTGGCAATGTACGAACACAAGGTGTTCGTGCAGAGCGTGGTCTGGGGCATCAACGCCTTCGACCAGTGGGGCGTGGAGCTGGGCAAGGAACTGGGCAAGGGCGTGTACCAGCGCCTGGTCGGCGCCCAGGAAGACAGCGCCGAGGATGGCTCGACCCAGGGCCTGATCAACTACTTCCGCGGCCGTCATCGCGGCTGATCGACCTGTAGCCGTCAATTGCGGGGCAAATCGCATCGGTGCGCCGATGCGGCTTGCCCCGCGATGCTTTCCGCCCGGGAACACCCCCACCTTCTACACTGTCCATCGAATAGCCGTTGCAGTCCCTCGCCCCTAACAAGAGCAGGACCACCCGCCATGTTCGATATCCGCGACTATCCCGAGGCCTTGGCCGTCAGCCAGGCCGCCACACTCTCCGTCGACGACTACCGCCGCCTCTATCGCCAGTCGGTGGACGACCCCGACACCTTCTGGGCCGAGCAGGCCAAGCGCCTGGACTGGATCAAGCCCTGGTCGAGCGTGCAGCAATGCGACCTGAAGACCGGCGCGGCGCGCTGGTTCGACGGCGCCCAGCTGAATGTCAGCCATAACTGCATCGATCGCCACCTGGCCAAGCGCGGCGAACAGACCGCCCTGCTCTGGGAGGGCGACGATCCCAAGGACAGCAAGGCCATCAGCTACCGCGAGCTGCACCGCCAGGTGTGCCGGCTGGCCAATGCCCTGAAAGCCCGGGGTGTGAACAAAGGCGACCGGGTGTGCATCTACATGCCGATGATCCCCGAGGCCGCCTACGCGATGCTCGCCTGTACACGTATCGGCGCCATTCACTCGGTGGTGTTTGGCGGCTTCTCCCCCGATGCCCTGCGCGACCGCATCCTCGACGCCGATTGCCGTACCGTGATCACTGCCGACGAAGGGGTGCGCGGCGGCAAGCGCATACCGCTCAAGCAGAATGTCGACAAGGCGCTGGCCAGCTGCCCGGCCGTCAGCAGCGTGCTCGTGGTCAAGCGCACCGGCGGTGACGTCGGCTGGAGCGAAGGCCGTGACCTCTGGTACCACGAGGCAACGGCAAAGGCCGACGACGACTGTCCGCCCGAACCGATGAGCGCCGAGGACCCGCTGTTCATCCTCTACACCTCCGGCAGCACCGGCAAACCCAAGGGCGTGCTGCACAGCACCGCCGGCTACTTGCTGCAGGCCACGATGACCTTCAAGCTGGTGTTCGATTACCGCGACGGCGAAGTGTTCTGGTGCACCGCCGACGTCGGCTGGGTCACCGGCCACAGCTATATCGTCTATGGCCCGCTGGCCAACGGCGCGATCTCGCTGATGTTCGAAGGCGTGCCCAACTACCCCGACACCTCGCGTTTCTGGCGAGTGGTGGACAAGCACCAGGTGAACATCTTCTACACCGCGCCCACCGCGTTGCGGGCCCTGATGCGTGAAGGCCCCGGCCCGCTGCAGGGCACATCGCGCCAGAGCCTGCGCCTGCTCGGCAGCGTCGGCGAGCCGATAAACCCGGAGGCCTGGGAATGGTACTTCGAGTCGGTCGGGCAGAAGCGCTGCCCCATCGTCGACACCTGGTGGCAGACCGAGACCGGCGGCATCATGCTCACGCCCCTTCCCGGCACACAGAGGCTCAAGCCCGGTTGCGCCACCCAACCGATGTTCGGCGTGCAGCCGGTGCTGCTGGATGAAAAAGGCAAGCTCATCGAGGGGCCAGGCGCCGGCCTGCTGGCGATCAAGGCCAGCTGGCCCGGGCAGATCCGCAGCGTCTACGGCGATCACCAGCGCATGGTCGACACCTACTTCAAGCCCATGCCCGGCTATTACTTCACCGGCGACGGCGCCCGCCGCGACGCCGATGGCGACTACTGGATCACCGGGCGCATCGACGATGTGATCAATGTCTCCGGCCACCGTATCGGTACCGCCGAGGTGGAGAGCGCGCTGGTGCTGCACGACAGCGTCGCCGAAGCGGCGGTGGTCGGTTATCCCCATGACCTCAAGGGCCAGGGCGTCTATGCCTTCGTCACCCCCATGAACGGTATCGAACCGGATGATGCGCTCAAGGCCGACCTGCTGGCCCTGGTCAGCAAGGAAATCGGCAGCTTCGCCAAGCCCGAGTTGATCCAGTGGGCGCCCGCCCTGCCCAAGACCCGCTCGGGCAAGATCATGCGGCGCATCCTGCGCAAGATCGCCTGCAACGAACTGGACAACCTGGGGGATACATCCACCCTCGCCGACCCCAGCGTGGTCCAGGGGCTGATAGACAAACGTCTCAACCAGTAGAACCCTCGGGGGCGGCCACCGCCGCCCCGATCATCGTTTACCGCATTGACATATCGGTAAATCTCGATATTATCGCGCCATGGAACTGCTCGACATATTCAAGGCACTCTCGAACCGTACCCGTCTCGAGATCCTCAAAGGCCTGAAAGACCCGGTGAAACACTTTCCTCCCCAGGACGAAGGTGACGTTCATACGGTGGGCGTCTGTGTGAGCAGCATCCAGGAAGGCGTGGGGTTATCGCAGTCGACGGTATCCGACTACCTGGCCACCCTGCAGCGCGCAGGCCTGGTCGAAGTCCGGCGCATTGGCCAGTGGACCTATTACAAGCGTAACGAAGCCGCCATCAGCGCGCTCGCCGAGCTGATCGGGAGTGAGTTGTAGGTTTTTACTTTTACCTCTATATATCGACTTTTCCCGATATCCCGTTTTACCGAACTCAAGGAGGCAACAACTGCGGCATCTGGCAGGTGCCGAGGCATAGAACAGCATCTTCATTCCACTTTATACATCGATATTTCCCGATATCCCTTTTTAACGAAGCGAGGAAACACCATGAAAGCGTTGATACTGGATTCCTTTGGCGGCACGGACGCATTCGCCTATCGCGATGTCGTCAAACCGGTGCCGCAGGCCGGACAGGTACTGGTCCGGGTGCATGCCACCTCCATCAACCCGCTGGATTACCAGGTCCGGCGTGGCGACTACCCCGACCTGGTGCCTCTCCCGGCCATTACCGGGCACGACGTGTCCGGCGTCGTCGAAGCCGTCGGGCCGGGTGTGACCGCGTTCAGGCCGGGCGACGAGGTTTGGTACACACCGCAGATCTTCGACGGGGCGGGCAGCTATGCCGAGTACCACGTCGCCGCCGAAGGCATTGTCGGCCTGAAGCCGCCTTCGCTAAGCCATCTGGAGGCGGCCAGCCTGAGCCTGGTCGGTGGTACGGCCTGGGAGGCCCTCGTGGTGCGCGCGGCACTCAGGGTGGGCGAGCGCATCCTGGTTCACGGCGGTGCCGGCGGTGTCGGCCACGTGGCGATCCAACTGGCCAAGGCCATGGGCGCCAGGGTGTTCACCACCGTGCGCGAGGCCAACGCCGAATTCGTGCGGCAAATGGGCGCGGACGTGGTCATCGATTATGAGCATCAGGATTATGTCGAGGTGGTCCTGCGGGAAACCGGGGGCCAAGGTGTCGACGTGGTCTTCGACACCATTGGTGGCGATACCCTGGCACGCAGCCCAGACGTCCTGGCGCAACTGGGGCGCGTGGTGTCGATCGTGGACATCGCGCAACCGCAGAACCTGATCCAGGCCTGGGGCCGCAACGCGAGTTACCACTTCGTCTTCACCCGGCAACACCGCGGCAAGCTCGACGAGTTGAGCGCGCTGGTCGAGCGCGGGCAACTGAAGCCACACGTGGGCGCCGTCTACACCCTCGCTGAGGTTCCCCTCGCCCATGCCCGGCTGCAAAGCGCCAACAATGGCCTGCAAGGGAAGATCGCCATTGCGGTCGCGCCCATGGCCGATCTCGCCAGCGTTTGAGGCGCCTGCCACCCTTCTCGACTTCAAGGACCGCCATGATCTACGAAATCGCCCTGCTTCCCGTACGCCCAACCCACGTCGACGACTTCCGGCACGCGTTCGCCGAGGTCGCCCCTTTGCTCAGCCGAGCCAAGGGTCACGTCAGCCATATGCTCGCGCAAGGGGTCGAGAGCCCCCATCAATTCAACCTGATCGTGCAATGGCAAACACTCGAGGACCACGCGCCGGGTTTCGAGGCCAGTGAAGACCATCAGGTCTTCATGGCCCGGCTGACACCATATTTTTCCGAGGAGCCTACGGTTTATCATGTGCAGGGCGGCGCGTTCGAAACGAATGCGCCCACCAGCCCGGGCAGTGCCCGACTGGACGACAATTGCCCAACCTCATAGACGGCCGCCATGGCGGCCAGCACAGGTCGCCATGGAAGCCTTGCGTCGCCGCATCGAAACCCAAGTCATGAGCCTCACCGGGCTGGCCCTAGGCCAGCTCGACCTGGAGTCGCCCAAGGGCGATCCCGGCCTGTTTGGCCCACAGAGCATCAGCTGGCAGGTGCATGGCGACTTTCCCAGCATGCTGGTGGGCGGCATCAGCGCGCTGATGCTGCAACTGCTGCATCCGCTGGCCCTGGCCGGGGTCTGGGACCATTCGAACTTTCGTCAGGACCTGCTCGGCCGCCTGCGGCGCACCAGCCAGTTCATCTCCGGCACCACCTTCGGTTCGACCCGTGATGCCGAGTGGCTGATCGACAAGGTCCGCACCATCCACCTCAAGGTGGTCGGCACCGCCGCCGATGGCCGCCCCTACGCCGCCAGCGACCCCGACCTGCTGACCTGGGTGCATGTGGCTGAAGTCAGCAGCTTCCTCGCCGCCCACCTGCGCTACCGCAATCCTGGCCTGGCGCGTAGCGCGCAGGACGCCTACTACAACGAGATAGCCCTGATCGCCGAACGCCTGGGCGCGCGCGACGTGCCCCGCTCCTGTGCCGAAGTGGATGCCTACCTGCAGCGCATGCGCCCGCAGTTGCGGTGCGATGCGCGCAGCCTCGAGGTAGTCGATATCCTGCTCAAGGCCCCGGCCCCCAGCCGTCTGGCCGAACCAGTAGGCAAGCTGATGCTCAAGGCCGGCATCGACCTGTTGCCGGACTGGGCCAGCGCAATGCTCGGCCTGCACCAGGGCGCGGTAGAGCGGCACATGATCCGCCTGGGCCTGAGCAACACCGCGCCAGTGCTGCGCTGGGCCATGCGCAATGGCTCGGCCCAGCGCGCCAGGCGGCGCATGGGCGTCGATTGAGGTATTTTGGTCCGTTCATCGGAACCGATTTAACGTGCCATACTCCAAGCACTCCAGCCTGATACAGACGAAGCGACACATGCCCAAAGGATTGACCCGCGCCCTCGGCGCACTCGTGGCCCTCGTGGCCCTGTACAGCCTGCTCGGCTTTTTCATTCTCCCCGGCATCGCCCTGCGCATCGCCAACCAGCAATTGGCGCAGTACGCCACGGTGCCAGCACACCTGCAGCGCATCGAGCTCAATCCGTTCAGCCTCGAGCTGACCCTGTGGGGCCTGCAGATCGGCGAGCCCGGCAAGGAGCAGGTCGGCTTCGAGCGCCTCTACGCCAACCTGTCCCTCGACAGCTTATGGACCAAGGCCGTGCGCCTTGACGCGGTGGAGCTGGACAAGCCGCGCACCGAGCTGCTGTTCGCCAAGGACGGCAGCCTCAACCTGGCCCAGCTGTTCAAGCTCCCGCCCAGCGAGCCCAAGGCCGAGGAACCGCCAAGCGACCCGTTCCCGCTGCGCATCGCCAGCATCAAGCTGAGCGAGGGCTACCTGCACTTCCAGGACCTGCGCCCGAGCGAGCCGATCGAGTTTCTCTACGACTCGATGAACCTGGAACTGAAGAACCTCAGCACCCTCCCCGACGACAACGCCGACATGACCCTGGTGGCCAACGGCCCGGCGGGTGGGCGCATCGACTGGAGCGGCACGCTCAGCCTGACGCCGATCGCTTCCGAGGGCACGCTGAAAGTCACCGACGGCAAGATGAAGCTGTTCTGGCCATATGTGCGCGACGCCGTGCCGCTGGTGCTGGAAGACGGCATGGTCAGTCTCGACACCCACTACAAGCTCAACCTTTCCAAGGAAACCGAACTGCTGCTGGACAACACTTCGGTGCGGGTCGCGCCCTTCGCCATCAAGGCCCCGGATGGTCGCCCACTGGCGCGCCTGGCCAGCCTGGAGGTGAGTGAAACCTCCATCGACCTGGCCAAGCAACTGGTCACCGTCGGTAAGATCCGCAGCGACAAGCTGGAAACCTGGGCGGCCCTGGAGAAGGACGGCCAGCTCGACTGGCAGAAGCTGTTCGCCAGCCAGCCGGCCAAGGCCACGCCAAAGGAGAAGGCCGAGCCCGCCGCCGCCGAGCCAACCCCGGAAGAACAGGCTGCCAAAGAGCCGAGCAAGCCCTGGCAGGTCCTGCTCAAGGACGTGCAGGCGCGCAACTACATGGTCCACCTGGCAGACCGTAGCCAGAAAGAGCCCGTGGCCCTGGATGTCGGCCCGCTCAACCTCGACCTGCAGAATTTCGACAGCCTCAACCAGTCGCCCTTCACCCTCAAGCTCGACACCGGCGTGGGCAAGCAGGGCAAGCTGCAGGCCGCAGGCCAGGTCAACCTGGCACCGGTCTCGGCCAAGCTCGACGTCGCCACCCGCGATATCGACCTGCGGGTGGCGCAGGCCTACATCAGCCCGTTCATCCGCCTGGAGCTGCGCAGCGGCATGCTTTCCAGCGACCTCAAGGTCGATCTGAAGAGTACCGAGCCCCTGGCCTTCAGCATTACCGGCAAGGCCCAGGCCAACCAGTTGCATACACTGGACACCATCAAGAACCGCGACTTCGTCAAATGGCAGCAGGTCAACGTCGATGGCCTGTCGTATGTGCACGGCGACGCCCTGTCCATCGACAAGGTGACACTGCTGCAGCCCTACGCACGCTTTATCATCAACGAAGACCGCACCACCAACGTCGACGACCTGCTGATCCCGCAACCCGCTGACAAGCCTGCCACGGCCCCGAGCAAGCCCGCCGCTGCCGGTAGCGGCAAGGAACTGGGCATCCGCATCGGCCAGATCAGCATCAACGACGGCTCGGCCAACTTCGCCGACCTGACCCTGACGCCTAACTTCGCCACCGCGGTACAGCAGCTCAACGGCCAGATCGGCACCATCGACAACCGCAAGCCACTCCCGGCCAAGGTCGACATCAAGGGCAAGGTGGACCGTTACGCGCCTGTGACCATCAAGGGCGCGCTCAACCCGTTCAACCCACTGGCCAGCCTCGACATCGCCACCAGCTTCAAGCGTGTCGAGCTGACAACCCTGACGCCCTACTCCGGCAAGTTCGCCGGTATGCGCATCCGCAAGGGCCGGTTGAACCTCGACCTGCATTACCTGATCACCAACGGCCAGCTCAAGGCCGAGAACAAGGTGGTGATCGAGCAACTGCAGCTGGGCGAGAAGGTCGACAGCCCGGATGCCGTGGACCTGCCGATCCGCCTGGCGGTGGCCTTGCTCAAGGATACCGAAGGCAGGATTTCCATCGAGCTGCCGGTGTCGGGCGACCTCAACAACCCACAGTTCAGCGTGATGCCGATCGTCTGGCAGACCCTGCGCAACCTGGTGCTGCGCGCGGCGCAGGCGCCGTTCAAGCTGCTTGGCGGGCTGGTCGCCGGTGGCGGCGCGGAAGATCTGGGCAATGTCTCGTTCGCGCCGGGCTCCAGCGACCTCACCCCCGACGTGCAAACATCCCTGGACAAGCTCGCCTCGGCCCTCAAGGAGCGCCCCGAGCTGCGCCTGGAAATCGAAGGCACGGCGGCCCAGAGCAGTGACGGCCCGCTGATTGCCCAGCAGCGCCTGGAGCGCGAGTACCAGGCGACCTGGTACAAGATCCTCCAGCGTCGGGGCGACAAGGTGCCGGCCAATGCTTCGTTGCTGGTGGTGGACGACAGCGACAAGCCGGCGATGCTCGAGGGCATCTACCGTACCCGCCTGAAACAGCAGCCCCCGGCTGAATGGCAGGACCTGGGCCGTGACGAGCGCAGCGCCAAGCTGCGCGAGGCGGTGATCAAGTCCTGGGCGGAAAGCGCCGTGTTGCTGCGCAACCTGGGCCAGGAGCGGGCCAGCAGCATCAAGGACTATCTGGTGGACAAGGGCCAGCTGGAAGATGACCGCGTGTACTTCATCGACACCAACCTCGGCCAGGCCGAGAGCGATGGCCGCGTGGTGACGCCGATGCACCTGGATGCCGAGTAACCCTCGACCGAGTCGCCCTCATCGCCGACAAGTCGGTGATGAGGGCAGCGCAGGCGATCAATACCATCAGGCCAGCCGTTGCCCCGATACCGCCGGGTGATACAGCGGCTGCACCTTGTTCCCCGCCGGGTCCAGCAAATGGAAGCTGCGCGCGCCATCGCCGTGATTGAACGGGCGATCCAGCAGCGTCACGCCATGGGCCTTGAAGTACTGATACCAGGCCTCCAACTCCTCCACGCTGTCGACGATGAACCCATAATGATCCAAGGTCTGCAGCCCGTTGGCCGCACCTGCGCCACGCCCGAGCGACAGGTTGTCGTTGCCGCAGGTGAGATAGACCAGGTCTTCATTGGCACGGTTGAGCACCTCCATGCCCAGCACATCCACGTAGAAACGCTCGCACTCCTCCAGGTTGGGGACCAGCAGGGCGATGTGCCGCAAGCCATTGAGACGGCCTGGGCGGGCAGGTAGATCGGACATGAGCGCGGCTCCTTTTTTGTATACAATTCATAATAGAATTTAAAACAAAAGGAACGTCATGTGTACTGCCTATTTATCAAGACGCGCGTGAAACCCGGCACCGCCGATGCCTTCCTGGCAGCCATCAATGCCAACGCCGCAGCGTCGGTCGCCACCGAGCCGGGTTGCCTGGTATTCGATGTCTCGCAGGATCGGGAGAATGCCGATGTCATCTACCTGTACGAGATCTACCAGGACGATGAGGCGTACGAGGCGCATACCCGGACCGCGCATTTTCGCGACAGCCGCCCCTTGGTGGAGCCGCTGATCGAAGAGCAGGTGTGTTTCGAGAGCGATGTGATCGCCCGGAACCCGGTGAACTGAAGCCGCTTTCCTGAATGCCAATAGAAAAGCCCCGGCGAATGCCGGGGCTTTTGCTTGAAGGGGTGGCCAAATCCTTTTGGCCGACGGGACAATCCTTATTCGGCTTTCAGGCCATCAGCCGAGACGGCCTGTACGCCCTTGATCTTCTTGGCGATGGCAACCGCCATTTCCTTCTGCGCATCGGTAATGGCCACGTCCGAGGACAGGGACACTACGCCTTTGTTGGTTTCAACCTTGATGTCACTGCCCGGCACGCCTTTCTCGGTCATCAGGTCAGCCTTCACCTTGGTGGTGATCCAGGTGTCGGAAGTGGCTTCCTTGGCTTTGGTCACCTCACCGGCCGCAAGCGTCATCGGGGCCTGGGTGGACTGGGCAGCAAAAGCCGCGTTAGCCATGGTCAGGGTCAGAGCGGTAGCAGTAGCGGCAGCAATGGCGAACTTCTTCATGTGAGTCACTCCTGTTTTTTCGAAAGGTCTGCGCCTTGGTTCCTGGCGTCAGGTAGTAAGGTAGTTGCAGGGGCTGTGCCAGTTTTTGCACGCCCTATAAAACCTTTAAAATCAATGAGTTAAACAAATCAACCAGAAGCCCGCACCGTGCATTTTGCAATCCCGGGGAAAAAGCCACGTGCAAGATGCATGCTCTCAACTATTTTGCGGCAGGCATAAAAAAAGGACCCCGAAGGGTCCTCCTTTCAGCCTCGAAAGGCTTAGACGCCCGATGCCTTGGCAGCGGCAACGTCCTTGATCGACAGCTTGATACGGCCGCGGTTGTCCACGTCCAGTACCAGTACTTCGACTTCCTGGCCTTCTTTCAGCACGTCGGTGACCTTCTCGACGCGAGCATCGCTCAGCATGGAGATGTGCACCAGGCCGTCCTTGCCCGGCAGGATGTTGACGAAGGCACCGAAGTCGACGATGCGCTCGACCTTGCCGACGTAGATCTTGCCGATCTCGGCTTCGGCGGTGATGCCCAGGATGCGCTGCTTGGCAGCGTCCGCGGCTTCCTTGGTTTCGCCGAAGATCTTGATCGAGCCGTCGTCTTCGATGTCGATCGAAGCCTTGGTCTCTTCGCAGATGGCGCGAATGGTGGCGCCGCCTTTGCCGATGACGTCACGGATCTTGTCGGTGTCGATCTTCATCGCGATCATGGTCGGCGCGTTGGCCGACAGCTCGGTACGCGACTCGCCGATGATCTGGTTCATCTGGCCGAGGATGTTCAGGCGCGCTTCCAGGGCCTGGCCCAGGGCGATTTCCATGATCTCTTCGGTGATGCCGTTGATCTTGATGTCCATCTGCAGCGCGGTGACGCCTTTGGCGGTACCGGCTACCTTGAAGTCCATGTCGCCGAGGTGGTCTTCGTCACCCAGGATGTCGGTCAGTACGGCGAACTTCTCGCCTTCCTTGACCAGGCCCATGGCGATACCGGCAACCGGCGCCTTCATCGGTACGCCCGCGTCCATCAGCGCCAGGGAGGCACCGCAGACCGAAGCCATGGAGCTGGAGCCGTTCGACTCGGTGATTTCCGATACCACGCGGATGGTGTACGGGAACACGTCGGCGGCCGGCAGCATGGCCTGCACCGAACGACGGGCCAGACGGCCGTGGCCGATTTCACGACGGCCAGCACCGCCCATGCGACCACACTCACCTACCGAGAACGGCGGGAAGTTGTAGTGCAGCATGAAGGGGTCTTTCTTCTCGCCTTCGAGGGTGTCCAGCAGCTGGGCGTCACGGGCGGTACCCAGGGTCGCGACGACCAGGGCCTGGGTTTCGCCACGGGTGAACAGGGCCGAACCGTGGGTCTTCGGCAGAACGCCGACTTCGATGTTCAGCGGGCGCACGGTCTTGGTGTCGCGACCGTCGATACGTGGCTTGCCGTTGACGATGTTTTCGCGAACGGTGCGGTATTCGATCTCGCCGAAGATGTCTTTCACTTCGCCAGCCGACGGCTGGCCTTCTTCACCGGAGAACTTGGCGATCGCCTGATCGCGCAGCTCGCCCAGGCGCGCGTAGCGGTCGGCCTTGACGGTGATGGTGTAGCCCTGCGACACCGCTTCGCCGAACTCGGCGCGGATGGCGTTGAACAGTTCGGTGTTGGCAACGGCAGGTTTCCAGTCCCAGGTCGGCTTGGCGGCTTCGGCGGCCAGCTCTTTGACAGCCTTGATCACAGCCTGGAATTCGTCGTGGGCGAACAGTACGGCGCCCAGCATCTGGTCTTCGGTCAGCTCTTTGGCTTCCGATTCAACCATCAGTACGGCCGACTCGGTACCGGCAACGACCATGTCCAGGCTCGAGGCGGCCTGCTGCTCGTAGGTCGGGTTCAGCAGGTAGCCGGTGCTTTCGTGGAAGGCAACGCGGGCGGCGCCGATCGGGCCTTCGAACGGAATGCCCGAGATGGCCAGGGCAGCCGAGGTACCGATCATCGCAGCGATGTCCGGATCGGTCTTCTTGCTGGTGGAAACCACGGTGCAGACAACCTGCACTTCGTTCATGAAACCTTCAGGGAACAGCGGGCGGATCGGGCGGTCGATCAGGCGCGAAGTCAGGGTTTCTTTTTCGGATGGGCGGCCTTCACGCTTGAAGAAACCACCTGGGATCTTGCCAGCGGCGTAGGTCTTTTCCTGGTAGTGCACGGACAGCGGGAAGAAGCCCTTGCTCGGATCGGCATGCTTGGCACCGACCACGGTCACCAGCACGGTGACATCGTTGTCGACGGTGACCAGCACGGCGCCGGTGGCCTGACGGGCAATGCGGCCCGTTTCGAGGGTAACGGTCGATTGACCGAACTGGAATTGCTTGATTACCGGGTTCACGGTTTCCTACCTTTTTCAGTGGCTCTTGGGGGAACTGGTTCTTGCGAATTCTTGGGCAGAACGGGGAATCGGCCCCATTGACCGTCCAGATACAACACGAGGCTGGGAGCCTGGCGCCGGGCGGATAAACCGCTCGGCACACCAGGCTGCCAACCTCGCAGATCGCGCGGCGTGTCCGACGGCGACGCTGGCAGGCAGCGTTGCCGAAGAATGCGACACACCATGCAACACCACTGGCCAGGCCGCTATTAGCGACGCAGGCCCAGGCGACCGATCAGGGCGCTGTAACGAGTGGTGTCTTTACCCTTCAGGTAATCCAGCAGCTTACGACGCTGGTTGACCATACGGATCAGACCACGACGGGAGTGATGGTCTTTTTCGTTGGCCTTGAAGTGGCCTTGCAGCTTGTTGATGTTGAAGGTCAGCAGGGCAACCTGTACTTCCGGGCTACCGGTGTCGCCGGCGGCTTGCTGATAGTCTGCAACGATCTGAGCTTTTTCTTCGACGCTGAGGGCCATTTGGCTTCTCCTGATAAACGGATCCCGCAAGCGGGGTCCAATAGGCCAGGGACTGGATCCCTGTATTAATAAAAAGAGTAATGACCGTGCCTACTGACAGCCATCCTCGAATCCGCAGGGCAAAGCGTTGACCTCGCCCTGTGGTATCGGTCATTCCGACCGAATCAGTCGACGCGGCGCAATGCGCCCGTCTTCGCTCACCTCACCGATACCGATGAAGCGGGCATTGTGATCCTGTACGCGGACCATGCCGAATTGCGGCGCGTCCGGCGCACGTACTGCCTGGCCATGTAGCCAATAGAACGCGCTGTGCTCGGACAATACCACCAATGGCCAGTCCTGCAAGCCGCTGTCCGAGGGCATCAGGAAGCGATCGAGCGCTTCGTTGCCACCTTCGGCGTGAGCCTGTTCCAGCTCTTCGAGCGTGACGGTCTGGGCCAGCTCGAAGGGGCCGGCCTGGGTGCGGCGTAGCTCGGCGACGTAGGCACCACAGCCCAACGCCTCGCCCATATCCTCCACCAGGGTGCGAATATAGGTTCCCTTGCTGCAGCCAACCGACAGGCGTGCCCGGGTGCCTTCGCACTCCAGCAGGTCCAGCCGGCCAATAGTAACAGAACGCGCCTCGCGCTCCACTACCTCTCCTGCGCGCGCCAGTTTGTACAGCGGCTGGCCGTCGCGCTTGAGGGCCGAGTACATCGGAGGCACCTGCTGGATTTCACCGCGAAAACGCGGGATGACCGCTTCGATGTCGACGCGACCAACGGTCACGTCGCGGGTCTTCAGCACTTCGCCTTCGGCGTCCCCGGTGGTGGTGGTCTGGCCCATCTGCATCACTGTCTCGTAGCCCTTGTCGGAATCGAGCAGGTACTGCGAGAACTTGGTGGCCTCGCCGAAGCACAGCGGCAGCACGCCGGTGGCCAGCGGGTCGAGGCTGCCGGTGTGGCCGGCCTTCTCGGCGTTGAGCAGCCAGCGGACCTTCTGCAGGGCAGCGTTGGAGGTGAACCCCAGCGGCTTGTCGAGCAGGATGATGCCGCTGACGTTGCGGCGGATACGTTTGACCTGGGCCACCGCTTACTCCTTGGTGTCCGGCGCGTCGGCATCCTGGTGCTGGCGGTCTTCGGCCACCGCACGTTCGATCAGCGCCGACAGATGCACACCGCGGCTCACGCTTTCATCGAAGTGGAAATGCAGCTGCGGCACGCTGCGCAGTTGCATCGAGCGCCCCAGGTGCAGACGCAGGAAGCTGGCGGCGCTGTTCAAGGCCTTGAGCGACTGCTTGACGGCGTCCGGGGTTTCTTCGCCCATGACGGTGATGAACACCTTGGCATGGCCGAGGTCACGGCTGACGTCGACGGCGGTGATGGTCACCAGGCCGACACGCGGATCTTTGACTTCACGGCGGATCAGCTCTGCAAGCTCGCGCTGCATCTGATCACCGATACGTTGGGTACGGCTGTATTCTTTTGCCATTCTTGCTACCTGTATCTTAAAGCGGCAAACGCCCGGTCAAGCTCGAAGCCTGACCGGGCGCTACCTTCAGAGGTTCAGGCAACCGCCCTGGGGCGGGGCCTGCACCACGCTCGGCCCTTACAGGGTACGAGCCACCTGGACTTTCTCGAACACTTCGATCTTGTCGCCGACCTTGACGTCGTTGTAGCTCTTGACGCCAATACCGCACTCCATGCCGTTGCGTACTTCGGACGCATCGTCCTTGAAGCGACGCAGCGATTCCAGCTCGCCTTCGAAGATCACCACGTCGTCGCGCAGAACGCGGATCGGACGGTTGCGGTACACGGTACCCTCGATGACCATACAGCCAGCGATGGCGCCGAACTTCGGCGAACGGAACACGTCACGGACTTCGGCGACACCCAGGATATTCTCGCGAACATCGCTGCCGAGCATGCCGGTCAGGGCTTTCTTGACGTCTTCGATGATGTCGTAGATCACGTTGTAGTAACGCATATCCAGACCTTCCTGCTCGACGATCTTGCGCGCGCCGGCATCGGCACGCACGTTGAAGCCGAACAGTACAGCGTTGGACGCCAGCGCCAGGTTGGCATCGCTTTCGGTGATACCACCGACGCCGCCACCGATGACGCGAACCTGAACTTCGTCGTTGCCCAGGCCGCCGAGCGAACCTTGCAGCGCCTCGAGGGAACCGCGCACGTCGGTCTTGAGGACGATGTTGAGGGTCTTCTTCTCTTCCTGACCCATGGTCTCGAAGATGTTTTCCAGCTTGCCGGCGTGAGCACGGGCCAGCTTGACCTCGCGGAACTTGCCTTGACGGAACAGCGCAACTTCACGCGCTTTCTTCTCGTCGGCAACCACCGACATCTCTTCGCCAGCGTCCGGTGTACCGTCCAGGCCGAGGATCTCGACCGGGATCGACGGGCCGGCTTCCTTCACAGGCTTGCCGTTCTCGTCGAGCATGGCACGCACGCGGCCATAGTTGGAGCCGACCAGGACCATGTCGCCCTGACGCAGGGTACCGTCCTGAACCAGGATGGTCGCCACCGGGCCACGGCCCTTGTCCAGACGCGACTCGACCACGACACCACGACCAGGTGCGGTCGGGGTGGCCTTGAGTTCGAGAATCTCGGCCTGCAACAGGACAGCTTCGAGCAACTCGTCGACGCCGGTACCCATCTTCGCCGAAACCTTGACGAACGGGGTATCACCACCCCACTCCTCGGAGGTCACGCCTTCGACGGACAGCTCGTTACGGATGCGGTCGAGGTCTGCGCCTGGCTTGTCGATCTTGTTCACTGCAACGACCAGCGGTACGCCAGCTGCCTTGGCATGCTGTACGGCTTCGCGGGTCTGTGGCATCACACCGTCGTCCGCCGCCACCACCAGGATGACGATGTCGGTCGCCTTGGCACCACGGGCGCGCATTTGCGTGAACGCAGCGTGGCCAGGGGTGTCGAGGAAGGTGACCATGCCACGGTCGGTTTCGACGTGGTAGGCACCGATGTGCTGGGTGATACCACCGGCCTCGCCAGCAGCAACCTTGGCACGACGGATGTAGTCGAGCAGCGAGGTCTTGCCGTGGTCGACGTGGCCCATGACGGTCACGACCGGCGCACGAGAGGTGGTCTCGCCTTCGAACTTCAGCGATTCGGCCAGGGAGTCTTCCAGGGCAGTGTCGCTGATCAGGGTTACCTTGTGGCCCAGCTCTTCTGCTACCAGCTGAGCGGTTTCCTGGTCGAGCACCTGGTTGATGGTGACCGGAGTCCCCATCTTGAACATGAACTTGACCACTTCAGCGCCCTTGACGGACATCTGGTTGGCCAGATCGGAGACAGTGATGGTCTCGCCGATCGCCACGTCACGGATAACCGGGCCAGTCGGGCTCTGGAAGCCATGCGCATTGCGCTTCTTGCCTTTGCCCTTGCCACCGCGACGACGGAAACCATCGCTTTCTTCATCGGTGGTACGCGGCGCGGCGCGCGGAGTCGGAGCCTTTTCCTTCTCCTTGACCTTGACCTTGACCGACATGCGCGGCGCTTCGCCACGGCCGGCGGTAGCTTGGCCACCACCGCGACGATCGTCATCACGGGTGCGGCTTTCGTTACGACGGGTCTCGTCCTTCTTGCGCTCGGCAGCACGCGCAGCAGCGTCTTCGGACACCGGTGCGTTGGCCACTACCGGGGCAGCAGCAGGTTCAGCCTTGGCCACTGGCGCAACGGCCGGAGTTTCAGCGGCCTGACGGCGTGCCTGCTCCTCGTTACGCTGGCGAACTTCGGCTTCAATTTTGTCGCGGGCTGCGTTTTCAGCCGCACGGCGCTCTTCCTGTTCGCGCTTCTGCTCAGCCTGGATCTCTTCCGGGCTGCGCTGCACGAATACCTTCTTCTTGCGTACTTCTACGCTGATGCTTTTGCTACCGGCGACACGCAGAGTGCTGGTGGTCTTGCGCTGCAAGGTAATCTTGCGCGGCTCTTCCGCCTTGCTCTTGTGGCTGCTCTTCAAATGAGTCAGCAGGGTCTGCTTCTCATTGTCGGTCACTACCTGACCGGCGTCGGTGTGCGGCAGACCTGCCTCACGCATCTGCTGCAGCAGGCGCTCTACCGGTGCCTCGACCTCTTGGGCCAGTTCTTTCACCGTGACTTGCGTCATGCACTTCTCTCCTCAGGCCGCGCCTAATTACTCGAACCAGTGGGCTCGGGCGGCCATGATCAACTTGCCGGCACGCTCTTCGTCGATGCCGTCGATGTCGAGCAGGTCGTCGATCGACTGCTCGGCCAGGTCTTCGCGGTTAACCACGCCGCGCACCGCCAGTTCCGCCGCCAGGTCCTTGTCCATGCCCTCAAGGGAGAGCAGGTCTTCGGCCGGATGGGCGTCTGCCAGTTTTTCTTCGGTAGCGATGGCCTTGGTCAACAAACGGTCCTTGGCTCGAGCGCGGAGCTCATTGACGATTTCCTCGTCAAAGCCATCGATGTTGAGCATTTCTTCCAACGGTACGTAGGCAATTTCTTCGAGGCTGGTAAAGCCTTCGTCGACCAGCACTTGTGCCAGCTCCTCGTCGACTTCCAGTTCCTCGACAAAATTACGCAGGATGTCGCCGGTTTCAGCTTGCTGCTTGGCCTGGATGTCCTTCTCGGTCATCACGTTCAGGGTCCATGCGGTCAGCTGGCTGGCCAGGCGGACGTTCTGGCCACCACGGCCAATCGCCTGGGCCAGGTTGTCCTCGGCAACGGCGATATCCATCGCATGGGCGTCCTCGTCAACGATGATCGCGGCAACCTCTGCCGGCGACATGGCGTTGATGACGAACTGCGCCGGGTTCTCGTCCCAGAGGACGATATCCACACGCTCGCCACCCAGCTCGCCGGATACGGCCTGGACGCGCGAACCACGCATGCCGATACAGGCACCCTGCGGGTCGATGCGCTTGTCCTTGGAGCGGACGGCGATCTTGGCACGCGAACCCGGATCACGGGAGGCGGCCATGACTTCGATGAGGCCTTCGGCGATTTCCGGCACTTCGATGCGGAACAGCTCGATCAGCATCTGCGGCGCGGTGCGCGACAGGATCAGCTGCGGGCCGCGGTTCTCGGTGCGGATTTCCTTGAGCAGCGCACGCAGACGCACGCCGACACGGAAGGTCTCACGGGGAATGATGTCTTCACGCGCCAGCAGCGCCTCGGCATTGTTGCCCAGGTCGACGATGACGTTGTCGCGGGTGACCTTCTTGACAGTACCGGAGATGATCTCGCCCACGCGCTCGCGGTAGGCATCGACCACCTGGGCGCGCTCGGCCTCGCGGACCTTCTGCACGATGACCTGTTTGGCGGTCTGCGCGGCGATGCGACCGAACTCGATCGACTCGATCTTCTCTTCGATCACGTCACCGATCTTGGCATCCGGGTGCGTGTCCTGGATCTTTTCCAGCCAGGTCTCGATCGCCGGATCGTCCAGGTCGTTTTCGTCGACCACGGTCCAGCGGCGGAAGGTCTCGTAGCTACCGGTGTGGCGGTTGATTTCCACACGCAGGTCGACTTCGTCCTCAAAACGTTTTTTGGTTGCAGTGGCCAGGGCCACTTCCAGCGCTTCGAAAATGACGCCTGGCGGTACACCTTTCTCGTTGGATACCGATTCAACAACCAGCAGTACTTCTTTGCTCATCGTACGCCTCGCCTTGCGCAAGCCATTGGCCCCGGAACATCCGCCGGGCCCGGCACGTCTCAGTCAAAACTGGGAATAATATTGGCCTTGTCGATCGAGTCGATCGGCAACAGGAACTCTTGATCGTCCACCTGGACCACCACATCCTGCTCCTCCACACCGCGGAGAAGGCCCTGGAAGTTACGACGGCCCTCGAAGGGCGTACGCAGCTTGATCTTCACCTGCTCGCCGGCATGCGCTGCAAACTGTTCTAAGGTGAACAGCGGGCGGTCCATGCCTGGAGAGGACACCTCGAGGGTATATTCAGAGCTGATCGGATCTTCCACATCGAGGATGGCGCTGGCCTGACGGCTGACGGCTTCGCAGTCTTCCACCAGGATGCCGCCTTCCTTGTCGATATAGATACGCAGTACCGAATGCTTGCCTTGGGAGACGTATTCGATCCCCCAGCATTGGTAGCCCAGGCCCTCGACAACCGGGGCCAACAAGGCCTGCAACTGTTCTAGCTTGCTCGACACCTGAACCCCCTCGTGCATGCTGTGCAAATAAAAAATGGGCGAAGCGCCCATCCCTGAAAGCGCCGTTGGACAACGACGCCAAAACTGTTCGGCTAGCAAAAAGCCCCTGAAAAGGGGCTCTGCTGAAGCTGGTTGCGGGGGCTGGATTTGAACCAACGACCTTCGGGTTATGAGCCCGACGAGCTACCAAGCTGCTCCACCCCGCGACAAAGCTGGGGCGAAAGTATAAGACTGAACCCTTTGCTGGGTCAATCCGACCTCCACCTGCAAGAAAGCCCGCTAAAGCGGGCTCTCATGCTTCAATTGGTACCGAGAAGGGGACTCGAACCCCTACACCCTATGGGCACAACCACCTCAAGGTTGCGTGTCTACCAATTCCACCACCTCGGCAATACTACATTTGAAACCCGTTACTGCTGCTCTTTGGCTGGAGGAGGTACATCACCAGAGTTGGTGGTTTCACTCTTCTGCTGCTGGAGCACCGGTACATCATCATTGACTGCCGGCTTTTGCTCTTTGACTTCCAGCACTGCTGGATCTGGCAGACCAGCTTGAGTCAGCTGGTGAGCCTGCTGCTTGGCGAAGTATCCTAACCCAAGTGCAGTCAAAAAGAAAGTGGCGGCAAGTATAGCAGTAACTTTACTCAAAAAGGTAGCGGAACCTTGGCTTCCGAACACAGTATTTGAAGCACCTGCGCCGAAAGATGCACCTGCTTCCGCACCTTTACCCTGCTGCAACAACACCATGACTACCAGTGACAGTGCTGCCAACAGATGAAAAACAACTACGACTGTTTCCAGCATTTTTCAGTTTCCTGCGGCGCGACAAATTGCACCGAATTCGTCTGCATTCAGGGACGCTCCACCAATGAGCCCCCCATCGATATCCGGCATGCCGAACAGTTCGGCCGCATTAGCCGCCTTCACGCTGCCGCCGTAGAGAAGCTGCACCTTGCGGGCAACTTCGGCGTCCTTTTCCGCCAACTGCTTGCGGATGGCTGCATGCACATCCTGCGCTTGCTGGGGCGAGGCCGTCAAACCTGTACCAATGGCCCATACAGGCTCATAGGCAATTACTGCATTGGCAAAAGCGGCGATACCGAACGCGTCGATTACACTGCTTAGTTGACGCCCTACAACTTCGAGCGTCTTGCCTGCATCACGCTCGGCGAGAGTTTCCCCTACACAGAGCACTGGCGTCAAACCACTTTTCTGTGCGGCTGCAAACTTTTGATTCAGCACTTCGTCACTTTCGCCGATAATCTGGCGACGCTCCGAATGGCCGATCAACACCAACTTGCAACCGACTTCTGACAACTGACTCGGTGCAACTTCACCGGTCAGTGCGCCCTGCTCGGGCTGTACCGCAGAATTCTGTGCTCCAACGATGATCCCCTTGCCTTTCAGCCCATCAACAACTTCATTGATGAACAGGGCCGGTGGAAACACCGCGACTTCGATACCGTCGGGAATGAGCATGTTGCCCAACCCCTGAGTCAGCTCAGCGACGCTGGCGCGGGTACCGTGCATCTTCCAGTTACCAGCTACCATGGGGCGACGCATGCTTTACCTCGTCGGTCAAAGTGGGCGCAGATCTTACCCAACCCGATCTGCGCTGGCAAGCCTCTTTCAGGCACAAACTTCTTCAACGAGCTTGGCCAGGGCTTCGGCATGGCCGCGCACCTGGGTTTCGTCGTCACCCTCTACCATCACCCGCACCAGAGGCTCGGTACCCGACTTGCGCAGCAGCACACGGCCGCGACCGGCCATGGCCTCGGTCGCCTTGGCGCTGGCCTCTTTGACCAACGGATTTTCCAGGGGATCGCTCTTGCCTGCGGCGAAACGCACGTTGATCAGCACCTGAGGGCATTTGCGCACCGCCTGGCGTGCCTGGGCAAGGTTCTCGCCTCGGCGCTTGAGCGCCATCAGCACCTGCAGCGCGGCGATGATCGCGTCTCCCGTGGTGGTGTGGCTACCGCAGACGACATGCCCGGAATTTTCGCCACCCAGCAGCCATTCGCGCTCGAGCAGCTCGGCCATCACGTAGCGATCACCCACCTTGGCGCGCACGAACGGAATATCAAGCTCCTTGAACGCCAACTCCAGGCCCAGGTTGCTCATCAACGTACCGACCACGCCGCCTTGCAGCTTGCCGCGCTCCTGCAAGTCGCGGCCAATGATGAACAGCAACTCGTCGCCGTCGACGATAGTGCCGGTGTGGTCGACCATCAACACACGGTCACCGTCGCCGTCGAAGGCGATGCCGATGTCCGCATGCCCGACCAGCACCGCGGCCTGCAGCGACTCGATATGGGTCGAACCACAGCCCTCGTTGATGTTCAGGCCATCTGGCGCTGCGTGCAGTACCGTGACTTCGGCACCGAGCTCACGGAACACGCTCGGCGCGACCTTGTAGGTGGCGCCGTGCGCGCAGTCCACCACGATCTTGAGGCCATCGAAGCTGGTGCTACTGGGCACGCTGCTCTTGCAGAACTCGATATAGCGCCCCGCCGCGTCGTTGATACGCGAAACCTTGCCCAGCTTGCTGGACTCGACAACGGTCATCGGCTGGTCGAGCAGTTCCTCGATCATCAGCTCGACTTCGTCCGGCAGCTTGGTACCGGCGCCGGAGAAAAACTTGATGCCGTTGTCATCATGCGGATTGTGCGAGGCGCTGATGACGATACCCGCTTCAGCATGGAAAGTGCGCGTCAGGTAAGCGATGGCAGGCGTCGGCATCGGCCCGAGCAGCATCACATCGGCGCCGGCCGCAGACAGGCCGGCCTCCAGCGCGGACTCGAACATGTAACCCGAGATACGCGTGTCCTTGCCGACCAGCACACGGCAATTTCCCTGCTTGCGGAACGCCATGCCAGCCGCCCAGCCGAGTTTCAGCATGAAGTCCGGGGTGATGGGGAACTGGCCAACGCGACCACGGATACCATCGGTACCAAAGTATTTTCTGCTCATAGTGACTCCAATGTTCTTATTCGGCGTACTGCACGGCCGCGATCATGCGCACCACGTCGACGGTTTCCGCCACGTCATGCACTCGCAGGATGCTCGCACCCTTGGTCATGGCCAATGCCGCCAGCGCCAGGCTACCGTACAGGCGCTCACCTACGGGGCGACCCAGCGCGAGGCCGATCATGCTCTTGCGCGAGACGCCCACCAGAAGCGGCCTCCCGAGGCGATAGAGCGCTTCCATGTGTTTGAAAAGGCTGAGGTTGTGCTCGAGGGTCTTGGCAAAGCCGAACCCCGGGTCGAGGAGGATGCGCTCAGCCCCGATGCCAGCCGCCGCGCAGGCGGCCATACGCTGTTCAAGATAGCGCGTAACATCGGCTGTCACATCTTCATACTGCGGATTGTCCTGCATGTTGCCCGGCTCGCCGCGCATGTGCATGAGACACACCGGCAAGCCGGTGTCCGCCGCGGCATCAAGCGCACCGTCGCGCTCCAGGGCGCGCACATCGTTGATCAAGCCAGCACCGAGGCGCGCGGATTCGCGCATGACCGCAGGCGTGGAGGTATCGACCGAGATGACCACGTCGAGCCGACTGTTGATCGCTTCGACGATCGGCGCGACGCGTTCCAACTCCTCGAGCGGGGATACCGCTCGCGCACCAGGCCGGGTGGACTCGCCTCCGACATCGATCAGCGTAGCACCCGCTGAAACCATGGCTTCAGCATGACGCAGGGCCTCGTCGCGCTGATTGAAGCGCCCACCATCGGAGAACGAGTCTGGGGTGACGTTGAGAATACCCATGACATGGGTACGGGACAAATCAAGAACCCGGTTGCCACAAGGCAACCGGGCCGGGTACTGCTTAGAGCTCATAGATGCCCTTAGTGTTGAGCCGCTGGACCGCCGATCGGCGACTCCGGACGATCATCCTGGGAAGCTTGCTTGCCAGAGGTCCCGGCATCGTTGTCCCAGTCACGTGGCTCACGCGGAGTGCGGCCAGCCATGATGTCGTCGATCTGGTCGGCATCGATGGTTTCGTACTTCATCAATGCCTCGGCCATGGCGTCGAGCTTGTCGCGATTGTCGGTGAGAATCTGCTTGGCCGTGGCATAGCACTGGTCGATGATGCTGCGCACTTCGGAGTCGATCATCTTCGCCGTCTCGCCGGAAACGCTGGCATGCTGGCTACCCGCGCTGCGGCCGAGGAACACCTCGCCCTCTTCTTCGGCGTACATCAGCGGCCCGAGTTTTTCGGACAGGCCCCACTTGGTGACCATGTTCCGGGCAATCTGGCTCGCACGCATGATGTCGTTGGAGGCGCCAGTGGTCACACCGTCGAAGCCCAGGGTCATCTCTTCAGCGATACGACCGCCGTAAAGCGAGCAGATCTGGCTGATCAGCGCACGCTTGGACAGGCTGTAACGGTCTTCTTCCGGCAGAAACATGGTCACACCCAGGGCACGACCACGCGGAATGATCGACACCTTGTACACCGGATCATGCTCGGGGACGACACGGCCGACGATGGCGTGACCAGCTTCGTGGTAAGCGGTGTTCTGCTTCTCTTTCTCGGACATGACCATGGTCTTGCGCTCGGCGCCCATCATGATCTTGTCCTTGGCCAGCTCGAACTCCTTCATCTCGACCACGCGCTTGCTGGAACGGGCAGCGAACAGCGACGCCTCGTTGACCAGGTTGGCCAGGTCGGCACCGGAGAAGCCAGGGGTACCGCGGGCGATGACCGCCGCGTTGACGTTCTCGCCGATTGGCACCTTGCGCATGTGCACTTTGAGGATCTGCTCACGACCACGGATGTCCGGCAGGCCGACCACCACCTGGCGGTCGAAGCGGCCCGGGCGCAGCAGCGCCGGGTCGAGCACATCGGGACGGTTGGTGGCGGCGATGACGATGATGCCATCGTTCATCTCGAAGCCATCCATTTCGACCAGCAACTGGTTCAGGGTCTGCTCTCGCTCGTCGTGACCGCCGCCCATGCCGGCGCCACGGTGGCGGCCGACGGCGTCGATCTCGTCGATGAAGATGATGCATGGCGCGTGCTTCTTGGCCTGCTCGAACATGTCGCGCACGCGGCTGGCACCCACGCCGACGAACATCTCGACGAAGTCGGAACCGGAAATGGTGAAGAACGGCACCTTGGCTTCGCCGGCGATGGCCTTGGCCAGCAGGGTCTTACCGGTACCGGGCGGGCCGACCATCAGCACACCGCGGGGGATGCGGCCACCCAGGCGCTGGAACTTGCCAGGGTCACGCAGGAACTCGACCAGCTCGCCAACTTCTTCCTTGGCCTCGTCGCAACCGGCAACGTCAGCCAGGGTAGTCTTGACCTGGTCTTCGGACAGCAGGCGCGCCTTGCTCTTGCCGAAGCTCATCGGGCCGCCTTTACCACCGGCACCGCCCTGCATCTGGCGCATGAAGAACATGAACACGGCGATGATCACCAGAATCGGGAAGCTGGCGACCAACAGTTGCGTCCAGATGCTCTGCTGCTCAGGCTGCTTGCCTTCGACGGTGACGTGGTTATCGACCAGGTCGCCGATCAGGCCGTTATCCGTGATGGCTGGGCGGACGGTCTTGAAGTTGTCGCCGTCGGTGCGCTTGCCGGTAATGATGTAGCCGTCGACGGTCACGCGCTCGACCTTGCCATCCTTGACCTGCTGGATGAAGTCGGAATAGTTGAGGGTCTGCGGCTCGTTAGGGCTCGAGAAGTTGTTCATCACCGTCACCAGGACGGCGGCGATGATCAACCAGAGGATCAGATTCTTTGCCATGTCGTTCAATTCGCTACCCTCTGAGGCCGGCGCACGACGCAGCCGTGCCTCGCATGATATTCATCGCCCTAACTTACTACATTACCCACGCATCCGCAGGCACCGTCTGTAACCCTTTGTGAAAGCTAGACTACACGAAGTTCGGACGATCCAGACGGAGCCGCCGATTGGAAATAACTATCGGCAACCCCGCAGCACGCCTTTCACGCTCCCTTGAAACCCTTGCCCAACAGGTACTGTTCGCGGGAACGATCCCGCGAGGACGACGGCTTGCGCATCTGCACCTTGTCGAACTTGCTGCGCACGTCCTTCAGGTACATGTCGAAACCCTCGCCCTGGAAGATCTTGATCAGGAAATCCCCGCCGGGCTTGAGCACGCGGGTCGCCAGATCCAGGGCCAGTTCGCAGAGGAACATGGCACGCGGCATGTCCACCGCGGGCGTACCACTCATATTGGGGGCCATATCGGAAATCACAAGGTCTACGTGCGAATCACCGACCGCCTGCAGGATCTGCTGCAGCACTTCGTCCTGGGTAAAGTCGCCCTGGATGAAGGTAACGTCCGGGATCGAGTCCATTTCCAGGATGTCCGAGGCGATCAACCGCCCTTGGCCGCCAATCAGACGACTGGTCACCTGCGACCAGCCACCTGGCGCTGCGCCGAGGTCGATCACGCTCATGCCGGGGCGGATCAGGCGGTCTTTTTCCTGGATCTCCAGCAGTTTGTAGCTCGCACGCGAGCGGTAGCCATCCTTCTGCGCCTGTTTCACAAAAGGATCGTTGAAATGCTCTCGCAGCCAGTTTGCGCTGCTTTTGGAACGTTGTACCACGGGGCACCTCGATGATATGCGTCGTGTTTGACTGGGCGGAGCCAGGGGCCCTCGGGTAAAATGCCCGTCAATTTTACAGAATCAGACGAAAAGGGTCAGATTATGCCGCTCAATAACGAGCAGAAGAAGCAATACAAGTCCATTGGTCATGACCTGAAGCCGGTCCTGATCGTTGCTGGCAACGGTGTGAACGAAGGCGTCGCCGCCGAACTGGAGCGCGCCCTGGCCGATCACGAGCTGATCAAGGTCGAAATCCGTTCGGAAGACCGTGAAGAGCGCGCCGCCGCGATTGCCGAACTGTGCAAGGTCGGCCGCGCCGAACTGGTGCAGACCATCGGCAAGAAAGCGCTGATCTACCGCAAGAACCCACAGCCGAACAAGCAGCTGTCCAACATCCACCGTTACAAGTAACAGTGGCGCCGATCAGTGGCGCGCCTAGCGCGCCCTGACCGGAACCGGCTGGGCCACCAGCACGATGCCGGAGAAGCCCAGCACCAAAAAGCAGAACATCTGCCAGCGCTCACCCACGGAGATCCCGTAGCGCAGGGTGTAGTAGCTGAGACAGGCAGCAAAGCCAAGCAGCAGCATCTGCCCACGGAACTGCCGCCACCAGGCCGCCAGGCCATCCACCCTGGCCAATACTGCCAGCTGGGTCAACAGCCCGAGCAGCGCCACGCCGATCAACCAACGGTCGATCTGCACGGCAATATCCTGCACCAGCAACGGCGCAAGGCCACTGACCTTGAGCGCCGGCACCAACCCCACGTGGAACACCCACAAGCCACCGACCCAGAAAACCTGGGCCAGCTGCCAGAGGATCCCCTCGAGGGATGGCGCCCGCAGGCGCCGGTCAGATGTGCTTGACTTCGACAATCTCGTACTCGACCGTGCCACTTGGCGTCTTGACGACGACAGTATCACCCTCTTCCTTGCCGATGATGGCACGGGCGATCGGCGCACCGCTGGAGAGCTTGCCCTGCTTCACGTCGGCTTCATCCTCGCCGACGATCTGGTAGGTCACCTCTTCATCGGTCTCGGTGTTCGCCAGCACCACGGTGGTGCCGAAAATCACCTTGCCGGTGTGGGCGATGGTGGTGACGTCGATCACCACCGAGTTCTGCAGGCGGCCTTCGATATCGCGGATACGCGCCTCGACCATGCCTTGCTCCTCACGGGCGGCATGGTATTCGGCGTTTTCCTTGAGGTCGCCCAGCTCGCGGGCCTCACCGATAGCCTGGCTCAGGCGCGGGCGCTCGGTCTTGCTCAGGAACAGATGCTCTTCTTCCAGGGCGCGAGCGCCCTGGACGGTCATCGGGTACTTGGTAATGCTCATGCTTTGAGTCCTGCATGCAGATCCTGCAGGCGACGAACGGTCTTTTCCGGACCGAATTTCAGCGCCTCGCAGATGGCTTCACCGGCCGCAATGGTGGTGGTGCAGTAAATCTTGTGCTGCAGCGCATTGCGACGAATCGAGTAGGAGTCGGCGATCGACTGGCGGCCTTCGGTGGTGTTGATGATCAGCGACACTTCGTCGTTCTTGATCATGTCGACCACGTGCGGGCGACCCTCGGTCACCTTGTTCACACGGCGCACTTTCAGGCCGGCCGCTTCGATAACCTTGGCGGTGCCTGCAGTTGCAACCACTTCGAAGCCCAGGGCGATCAGGTCGCGAGCAACGCCAGCCACTTGTGGCTTGTCGTCGTCGCGCACGCTGATGAACGCGGTACCGCCGGTCGGCAGTACTTCGCTGGCGCCCATCTGGGCCTTGGCGAAGGCTTCACCGAAGCTGTCGCCGACACCCATGACTTCACCGGTGGATTTCATCTCAGGGCCGAGGATCGGGTCAACCCCCGGGAACTTGGCGAACGGGAAGACGGCTTCCTTGACGCTGTAGAAGTTCGGGATGATTTCCTGGGTGAAGCCCAGTTCTTTCAGGGTTTTGCCAGCCATGACGCGCGCGGCGATCATCGCCAGCGAGGTGCCGATGCACTTGGACACGAACGGCACGGTACGCGAGGCGCGCGGGTTGACCTCGATCACGTAGATCTTGTCGCCCTGCAGGGCCAGCTGCACGTTCATCAGGCCGACCACGCCCAGCTCCAGGGCCATTTTCTTGACCTGTACGCGGACTTCGTCCTGCACTTCCTTGCTCAGCGAGTAAGGTGGCAGCGAGCACGCCGAGTCACCGGAGTGAACGCCGGCCTGCTCGATGTGCTGCATGATCGCGCCGATCACCACGTCGGTACCGTCGCAGACCGCATCCACGTCCATCTCGATGGCGCAGTTGAGGAAGTGGTCAAGCAGCACCGGGCTGTCGTTGGACACTTGCACCGCTTCACGCAGGTAGCGCTTGAGCTCGTCCAGTTCGTAGACGATCTCCATCGCGCGGCCGCCCAGTACGTAGGACGGGCGCACCACCAGCGGGTAGCCGATAGTGCCGGCCGCCTTGATGGCTTCATCTTCGCTGCGCACGGTGGCGTTTGGCGGCTGCAGCAGGTTCAGGCGCTGAACCATCTGCTGGAAACGCTCGCGGTCTTCGGCGCGGTCGATGGCGTCCGGACTGGTGCCGATGATTGGCACGCCGGCTTCTTCCAGGGCACGGGCCAGTTTCAGCGGGGTCTGGCCGCCGTAGTGGACGATGACGCCCTTCGGCTTCTCGACGCGGCAGACTTCAAGCACGTCTTCGAGGGTCAGCGGCTCGAAGTACAGACGGTCGGAGGTGTCGTAGTCGGTGGAGACGGTTTCCGGGTTGCAGTTGACCATGATGGTCTCGTAACCGTCTTCACGCAGTGCCAGCGCTGCGTGCACGCAGCAGTAGTCGAACTCGATGCCTTGGCCGATACGGTTCGGGCCACCGCCCAGGATCATGATCTTGTCGCGGGTCGACGGGTTAGCCTCGCACTCTTCCTCGTAGGTCGAGTACAGGTAGGCGGTGTCGGTGGCGAACTCGGCGGCGCAGGTGTCGACGCGCTTGTACACCGGGAACACTTCCAGCTTGTGGCGGTGACGGCGCAGGTTCTTGTCGGTGATGCCGAGCAGCTTGGCCAGGCGCTGGTCCGAGAAGCCCTTGCGCTTGAGGCGCAGCATGTAGTCCTTGTCGATTGCCGACAGGGCCAGGGTCTTGACCTTCTCTTCTTCCTTGATTAGATCTTCCATCTGCACCAGGAACCACAGGTCGATGCCGGTCAGCTGGAAGATTTCCTCGATGGTCATGCCCGAACGCATGGCGTCGGCCACGTACCAGATACGCTCAGCACCCGGCACGGTCAGTTCGCGCTTGAGGATGCTGGCGGCTTCCGGGCTGGCCAGGTCGACTTTCGGGTCGAGGCCGCAGGCGCCGACTTCCAGGCCACGCAGGGCTTTCTGCAGGGATTCCTGGAAGGTACGGCCGATGGCCATGACTTCACCGACAGACTTCATCTGGGTGGTCAGGCGGGCGTCGGCCTTGGGGAATTTCTCGAAGGCGAAGCGTGGCAGCTTGGTAACGACGTAGTCGATCGACGGCTCGAAGGACGCCGGGGTACGGCCACCGGTGATGTCGTTCTGCAGTTCGTCGAGGGTGTAGCCGATGGCCAGCTTGGCGGCGATCTTGGCGATCGGGAAGCCGGTGGCCTTGGAGGCCAGGGCGGACGAACGCGAAACACGCGGGTTCATCTCGATCACAACCATGCGGCCGGTGTTCGGGCAGATGCCGAACTGCACGTTGGAACCGCCGGTCTCGACACCGATTTCACGCAGCACCGCCAGCGAGGCGTTGCGCATGATCTGGTATTCCTTGTCGGTCAGGGTCTGTGCCGGAGCCACGGTGATCGAGTCACCGGTGTGCACGCCCATCGGGTCGAAGTTTTCGATGGAGCAGACGATGATGCAGTTGTCCTTCTTGTCGCGGACCACCTCCATCTCGTATTCCTTCCAGCCGATCAGCGATTCGTCGATCAGCAGTTCCTTGGTCGGCGACAGGTCCAGACCACGGGTGCAGATTTCTTCGAACTCTTCACGGTTGTAGGCAATACCGCCACCGGTGCCGCCCATGGTGAAGGACGGGCGGATGATGCATGGGAAGCCGAGCTTCTCGAGGACCGCATTGGCCTCTTCCATGCTGTGTGCGATACCCGAGCGCGGGCACTCAAGGCCGATGTCCTTCATGGCCTTGTCGAAGCGCGAGCGGTCTTCGGCCTTGTCGATGGTGTCGGCGTTGGCGCCGATCATTTCCACGCCGAACTTTTCCAGAACGCCATGGCGCTCCAGGTCCAGGGCGCAGTTCAGCGCGGTCTGGCCGCCCATGGTCGGCAGGACGGCGTCCGGGCGCTCTTTCTCGATGATCTTGGCCACCGATTGCCATTTGATCGGCTCGATGTAGGTGGCGTCGGCCATGGCCGGGTCGGTCATGATGGTGGCTGGGTTGGAGTTCACCAGGATGACGCGGAAACCTTCCTCGCGCAGGGCCTTGCAGGCCTGGGCGCCGGAATAGTCGAACTCACAGGCCTGGCCGATCACGATCGGGCCAGCGCCGAGAATCAGGATGCTTTTGATGTCTGTACGTTTTGGCATGGTGGTCACTCAAATCCGGGGTCAGTCGGCAAGCCGCTTTGAACAATCTGGGTCAGGCGCTTCCGGGCACGGCACAAGCCGGCCCGGGGCCTTGAAGCAGGATGCTCAGCGGCGCTTGGCCATGGCATCGGTGAAACGATCGAACAGTGGCGCGACGTCGGTCGGGCCCGGGCTCGCTTCAGGGTGGCCCTGGAAGCTGAACGCGCATTTGTCGGTGCGCTCGATACCCTGCAGGGTGCCGTCGAACAGCGACTTGTGGATGGCGCGAACATTGCCTGGCAGGGTGGCTTCGTCGACGGCAAAGCCGTGGTTCTGGCTGGTGATCATGACCACACCGGTATCCAGGTCCTGGACCGGGTGGTTGGCACCGTGGTGGCCGTGGCCCATCTTCACGGTCTTGGCGCCGGAGGCCAGGGCCAGCAGCTGGTGGCCGAGACAGATACCGAAGACCGGAATCTCGGTCTCGAGGATTTCCTTGATCGCCTGGATGGCGTAGTCGCATGGCTCCGGATCACCAGGGCCGTTGGACAGGAACACACCATCGGGGTTGAGCGCGAGCACTTCGCTGGCCGGGGTCTGGGCAGGCACCACGGTGACGCGGCAACCACGCGCGACCAACATGCGCAGGATGTTCAGCTTGACGCCGTAGTCGAAGGCAACCACGTGGTACGGCAGGTCGGCAGCATCGATGGTCGGGTGACTGTCGGTCTTCAGCTCCCACACGCTGGAACGCCACTCGTAGCGCTCCTTGGTGGAAACGACCTTGGCCAGGTCCATGCCCTTCAGGCCCGGGAAGGCACGGGCAGCGGCGATGGCCTGCTCTTCGGTGATGTTGTCACCGGCGAGGATGCAGCCGTTCTGGGCGCCCTTTTCACGCAGGATACGGGTCAGGCGGCGGGTATCGATGCCGGCGATGGCGACAACGTTGTTGGCCTTGAGGTACTCAGGCAGCGACTGGGTGTTGCGCCAGTTGCTGGCCAGCAGCGGCAGGTCGCGGATGACCAGGCCAGCGGACCAGACGCGGTTGGATTCGGCGTCTTCCGGGGTGGTGCCGGTATTGCCGATGTGCGGGTAGGTCAGGGTGACGATTTGCTGCGAGTAGGAAGGGTCTGTAAGGATTTCCTGGTAGCCGGTCATAGCGGTGTTGAATACCACCTCGCCAACGGTCTGACCGTCGGCACCAATGGCTTCACCGCGAAAAATACTGCCGTCGGCAAGGGCGAGTATGGCTGGCTTTGTCAAGAAGACCTCCCGTAAATCAAGCATGAAAGGGCGATCGCAGGTTGCAAAAAAGCGGAGTGACGTATGGACACGTCACCCCGCTTTTAAGTGCTGAATTCAATTCGCTGCGCGCTTTTAGTGGACACACTAAAGCTGTAGCTTACAGAAAAGTGCGTTTTCGGTCTACCGTAGATGTGCCTCTAAAACACACCAATGCGACAAGGGGCTGCCAGGCAGCCCCGCGGCATCAACGCAGCTCGAGCACGTCCTGCATGTCGTACAGGCCAGGCTCACGCCCTTCCAGCCACAGCGCAGCGCGCACGGCGCCCTTGGCGAACGTCATGCGGCTGGAGGCCTTGTGGGTGATCTCCAGGCGCTCGCCTTCGGCGGCGAACAGCACGGTGTGATCACCGACCACATCACCGGCACGCACGGTGGCGAAACCGATGGTCTTGCGATCACGAGCACCGGTCTGGCCTTCACGACCATAAACCGCCACTTCCTGCAGGTCGCGCCCCAACGCATTGGCAACCACTTCACCCATGCGCAGCGCGGTCCCCGACGGCGCGTCGACCTTGTGCCGGTGATGGGCCTCGATGATCTCGATATCCACATCATCGCCCAGCACCCGGGCCGCCATGTCCAACAGCTTGAGACTGAGGTTCACACCCACGCTGAAGTTCGCGGCGAAGACGATCGGGATCTCCTTGCCCGCCTCTGCCAGCAGCTCTTTCTCTTCCGGCGTGAAACCGGTGGTGCCGATAACCATGGCCTTGCCCGCCTTGCGGCAGAACGCCAGGTTCTTCAGGGTCACCGAAGGATGCGTGAAGTCGATCAGCACATCGAACTCGTCGGCAACCTTGGCCAGGTCATCACAGATCGGCACGCCGATACGCCCCAGGGCCGCCAGCTCACCGGCATCAGCCCCGACCAGCGAGCTGTCCGGGCGGTCGATCGCCGCCGTCAGGCCCGTCAGGGGCGCCTGCTGCTGCACGGCCTCGACGAGGGTCTTGCCCATCCGCCCCGCCGCGCCCATTACCGCAATACGTCGCATAGCCTGTTCCTTCTCAGAGATCGCCGAAGAAGCGCTTCATACCCTCGAACCAGCCACTGGCCTTGGGCGAATGGGAGCTGTCACCCTCGAGCGAGTCACGCAGCTCTTCGAGCAGTTCGCGCTGGCGACGGCTGAGGTTGACCGGCGTTTCCACCGCCACGCGGCACAGCAGGTCGCCTGCCGCACCACCGCGCACCGGCGCCACACCCTTGCCACGCAAGCGGAACTGCTTGCCGGTCTGGGTGCCTTCGGGAATTTTCAGCTTCACGCGACCATCGAGGGTCGGCACTTCCAGCTCGCCACCCAGGGCGGCGTCGGTGTAGCTGATCGGTACTTCGCAGTAGAGGTGCTTGCCGTCGCGCTGGAAGATCGGGTGCTCGCGCACATTGACGACCACATACAGGTCACCGGTCGGACCGCCATGGGCACCCGCCTCGCCTTCGCCGGACAGGCGGATGCGATCGCCGGTATCGACGCCAGCCGGCACCTTGACCGACAGGGTCTTGTATTCCTCGACACGACCTTCGCCGTGGCACGAGCCGCAAGGGTCGGTGATGATCTTGCCCTGGCCATGGCAGCGCGGGCACGTCTGCTGCACCGCGAAGAAGCCCTGCTGCATGCGCACCTGACCGATACCGCCACAGGTCGGGCAGGTCGACGGGGTCGAGCCCTTCTTGGCGCCGGAGCCGTCGCACGGCTTGCAGTTGACCAGCGTAGGGACGCGGATATTGACCGTGGTACCGCGCACCGCCTCCTCGAGATTGAGCTCGAGGGTGTAGCGCAGGTCACTGCCACGCTGGGCGCCGCCACGACCACCACCACGGCCACCGCCGAAGAAATCACTGAAGACATCACCGAAGATATCGGAGAAGTTGGCACCACCGAAACCGGCACCGCCGCCACCCATGCTCGGGTCGACGCCGGCGTGGCCGTACTGGTCGTACGCCGCACGCTTGCTGGCATCCGACAGCACTTCGTAGGCCTCGTTGGCTTCCTTGAACAGGTCTTCCGACTCTTTATCACCCGGGTTGCGGTCAGGGTGGTACTTCATCGCCAGACGGCGGTAGGCCTTCTTCAGATCACCTTCACTGGCGCCACGCTCGACACCCAGGACTTCATAAAAATCACGCTTTGCCATAGGTCATTTGCACTCTTGGGGGCGTTCGGCATACCTCTGCGCATCGGTGCGCCATGCCGTCAGCACCTGCCGCCATACGCGAATGCGCCCAGACAGATGCTGTAAATAATTCTCGTGTTCCAGACACGCCAACGCGGGAGCAAGCCCCCGCGCGGCGACATCCTACCAGCTCACCGGCAAACGACGGTGAACTGGGCGACAACATGCAGGACTTACTGCTTGTTGTTGTCTTTTACTTCTTCGAACTCGGCGTCAACCACGTCGTCGTGCTTGGCTTCCGGTTCGGCCTGCTGGGCGCCGCCCTGCGGTTGCTCGGCCTGTTGCTCGGCGTACATCTTCTGGGCAACAGGGGCCGAAACCTTGGACAGCTCCTCGACCTTGGCGTCGATGGCAGCCTTGTCGTCGCCCTTGACGGCGGCCTCCAGGGCAACCACGGCGGCCTCGATGGCAGTCTTCTCTTCGGCGGTGACCTTGTCACCCGCTTCAGTGACCATCTTGCGGGTCGAGTGGACCAGCGCATCACCCTGGTTACGGGCGGCGGCCAGCTCTTCGAACTTGCGGTCTTCCTCGGCGTTGGCCTCGGCGTCACGCACCATTTTCTCGATTTCTTCGTCGGACAGACCGGAGTTGGCCTTGATCACGATCGACTGCGCCTTGCCGGTAGCCTTGTCCTTCGCACCGACGTGCAGGATGCCGTTGGCGTCGATGTCGAAGGTCACTTCGATCTGCGGTACGCCGCGTGGAGCCGGCGGAATATCGGCCAGGTCGAACTTGCCCAGCGACTTGTTCTGCGAAGCTTGCTTGCGCTCGCCCTGCAGCACGTGGATGGTCACGGCGCCCTGGTTGTCGTCGGCGGTCGAGAACACCTGCGACTTCTTGGTCGGGATGGTGGTGTTCTTCTCGATCAGCGCGGTCATCACGCCACCCATGGTTTCGATACCCAGGGTCAGCGGGCTGACGTCCAGCAGCAGCACGTCCTTCACGTCACCGGCCAGAACGGCACCCTGGATGGCGGCACCCATGGCAACGGCTTCGTCCGGGTTGACGTCCTTGCGCGCTTCTTTACCAAAGAAGTCGGCAACGGCTTTCTGCACCATCGGCATACGGGTCTGACCACCGACCAGGATCACGTCGTCGATCTTGCTGGCATCAATGCCGGCGTCCTTCAGGGCGATGCGGCATGGCTCGATGGTACGGTTGACCAGGTCTTCGACCAGCGACTCCAGCTTGGCGCGGGAGATCTTCACGTTCAGGTGCTTCGGACCAGTTGCATCTGCAGTGATGTACGGCAGGTTGACGTCGGTCGACTGAGCCGAGGACAGCTCGATCTTGGCCTTTTCAGCGGCTTCTTTCAGGCGCTGCAGGGCCAGGGGATCGTTCTTCAGGTCCATGCCGGACTCTTTCTTGAACTCGTCGACGAGGTAGTCGATCAGGCGCATGTCGAAGTCTTCGCCACCCAGGAAGGTGTCACCGTTGGTGGCCAGCACTTCGAACTGGTGCTCACCGTCGACTTCGGCGATTTCGATGACCGATACGTCGAAGGTACCACCACCCAGGTCATAGACGATGACGGTATGGTCGCCCTTGCCCTTGTCCATGCCGTAGGCCAGCGCAGCGGCGGTCGGCTCGTTGATGATGCGTTTTACGTCCAGGCCAGCGATGCGGCCGGCGTCCTTGGTCGCCTGGCGCTGGCTGTCGTTGAAGTAGGCCGGCACGGTGATGACCGCTTCGGTGACCGGCTCGCCGAGGTAGTCTTCGGCGGTCTTCTTCATTTTCTTCAGGACTTCGGCGCTGATCTGCGGCGGAGCCATCTGCTTGTCGGCAGCCTCGACCCAGGCGTCACCATTGTTGGCCTTGACGATCTTGTAAGGCACCAGCTTGATGTCTTTCTGTACGACATCTTCTTCGAAGCGGCGGCCGATCAGACGTTTCACCGCGAACAGGGTGTTGTGCGGGTTGGTGACCGCCTGGCGCTTGGCCGACTGGCCAACCAGGATCTCGCCGTCGTTGGCGTAGGCGATGATCGAAGGCGTGGTGCGCGCGCCTTCGGCGTTCTCGATGACCTTGGCAGTGCCGTTTTCCAGCACGGAGACGCAGGAGTTGGTGGTCCCCAGGTCGATACCGATGATTTTACCCATGTTGATTCTCCCGAAACTTGAATTTGGTAGCAGCGACTGCTTTGGCCAACTGCGCTAATACTTGAAGGCTTGACACCTAGATGGGGGTGTCCGAAAAGATTTCAAGCCTTTTCGTTGATCGAAGGCTGCGGGGCACTCGGCGCCTTGCTGACCACCACCATGGCGGGGCGCAGCAGGCGGCCATTGAGCAGGTAGCCCTTCTGGAACACGTTCAGCACGCTGTTCGGCTCGACATCAGCACTTTCCTGCATGGCCATCGCCTGGTGGTGCTCGGCGTTGAATGGCTGGCCGTGCGGCTCGATGGTCTCGAGGTTGTAGCGCTTGAGGGTGTCCTGGAACATCTTCAGGGTCAGCTCGATGCCTTCGCGCATCGGCTTGATGGTCTCGTCGTCGGCGCTGGACAGCTCCAGACCACGCTCCAGGCTGTCGATGATCGGCAGCAAGTCGCCGGCGAACTTCTCCAGGGCGAACTTGTGGGCCTTCTCGACATCCTGCTCGGCACGGCGGCGGATGTTCTGCAGGTCGGCAGCGGCGCGCAGGGACTGGTCCTTGGCGGCGGCCAGCTGCTCCTCGAGCTCCAGGACACGGGCATCGGCATTCGCGGCGCCTGCTTCTTCGGAATTCAGGTTCTTCTCATCCAGCTGTTCGTCAGCCATTGGGTTTCTCCTCCACGATTTCTGTCGTGCGAGCCAGGCTCGCCATGTCTTGCCGGCTATATGGGGTCGGAAAAACCAGGTTCAAGGGGGAAGGTGCTTTTCCACATTCATCGACCGGCTATTGGCAGACTTGCGAAAAGCACTGTATAAATATCCAGACAAGACCCTTCGGGAGCCGCTCCATGCTGGTGCACCTGTCCATTCACAACTACGCCATCGTCGAACACCTCGACCTCGAGATCGCCCGCGGCATGTCCGTCATCACCGGCGAGACCGGGGCCGGCAAGTCGATCATGCTCGATGCCCTCGGCCTGGCCCTGGGCGACCGCGCCGACAGCGGCGTGGTGCGCCCGGGCACCGACAAAGCCGACATCCTCGCCACGTTTGACCTGGTCGACATCCCCGAGGCGCACGCCTGGCTCGCCGAGCGCGACCTGGAAAGCGACGGCCCCTGCATCCTGCGCCGGGTGATCACCGCCGAGGGCCGTAGCCGCGGCTACATCAATGGCACCCCTTGTCCGCTGGGCGACCTCAAGGCCCTGGGCGAGCTGCTGATCGATATCCACAGCCAGCACGAACACCAGTCACTGCTGAAAACCGACACCCACCGCCGCCTGGTGGACGAGTACGCCGGCGCCACCGATCTGGCCCGCCAGGTGCAGCTGGCCGCCAAGCGCTGGAACCAGACGCGCCAGGAGCTGGAGCGCCTGAGCAACTCCGGCGACGAGCAGCGGGCGCGCCACCAGTTGCTCAGCTACCAGCTGGAGGAACTCGACAACCTCGGACTGGGCGAAAACGAACTGGAGCAGCTTGAGCAGGAGCACAAGAACCTGACCAACGCCGAGGCACTCTTCGGCATTTGCCGCCAGGTCATCGAACAGTGCAGCGAAAGCGATTCAGGCAACGTGCTGAGCGCCCTGACCATGAGCCTCAACCGCCTCGGCGCGGTAGGCAATGCACCCAAGGCACTGGGCGAGGCGGTCAACCTGATTGCCAGCGCGCAGATCCAGGTGGAGGAGGCCGTCGGCGAACTCAACCGCTTCCTCGACAACTTCGACGCCGACCCGATGCGCCTGCAGAGCCTTGAAGAGCGCCTGGACACCATCTACACCCTCGCCCGCAAGCACCGCGTGCATCCCACTGAACTGCCGCACCTGCAACAGCGCCTGATGGAAGAGCTGGAAGGGCTGAACGCCAGCGACGAATCGATCGAGCGGCTGGGCGAGGAGCTCGCGGCCTTCGCACAGCATTATAAAGAGAAGGCCATCGAGCTCAGCACCCTGCGCCGGCAGGCGGCCAAACAGCTGGCCACCGCCGTGGAGCAGGAAATCCAACGCCTGGGCATGCCCGGCGGACGCTTCTGCATCGAACTCACCCCCTTCGAAAGCACGGACCTCTCACCCCATGGCCTGGAGCAGATCGAACTGCTGGTCAGTGCCAACCCGGGCCAGCCACTCAAGGGCCTGGCCAAAGTGGCCTCGGGCGGCGAACTGTCACGCATCAGCCTGGCGATCCAGGTGATCACCGCACAGACCTCACGCATTCCAACCTTGGTATTCGACGAAGTCGACGTTGGCATCGGCGGCCCGACTGCCGAGATCGTCGGCCAATTGCTTCGCCGTCTCGGCGAGCGCGGCCAGGTGCTGACCGTGACCCACCTGCCACAGGTCGCAGCCCAGGGGCATCACCACCTGTTCGTGCACAAGGTGCGCAACAGCGACACCACGCATACCGCCGTGGCCAGCCTGGGCAAGCGCGAGCGGGTCGAGGAAGTGGCGCGGATGCTGGGCGGTATCGACCTCACCAAGGAGTCGCTAGCCCATGCGCGCAAGATGGTGGTGACCAGCAAGACCTGAGCGGGCCCACCCCACGCACGCTCCCCAGAAAGCACAAAGGCGACCCGAAGGTCGCCTTTGTCGTCAATAACGAGATAAATCGTTACTTCTTTTTACGCACATACAGAACCAGATTGTGGTCCACCAGCTCGAAACCGTGCTCGGCAACGATTTCCTTCTGGCGCTTTTCGATCTCGACATCGAAGAACTCGATGACTTCACCGCTATCCACGTTGACCATGTGGTCGTGGTGGCCGCCGTCAGCCAGCTCGAATACCGCGTGGCCGCCATCGAAGTTATGGCGAACCACCAGACCCGCCGCTTCGAACTGGGTCAGTACGCGATACACGGTCGCCAGACCGACATCCTCGCCAGCCTCCATCAGCGCCTTGTACACATCCTCGGCACTCATGTGACGCTGCTCGGTGGAGTCGAGCATCTGAAGAATCTTTACTCGAGGCAGGGTTACCTTGAGGCCCGCTTTGCGCAATTCGCTATTTTCAACCATGGTCAGCTTTCTCGCCGATGCTGCTTCGCAGCTTCTCTTAATACGGGTATGATCGGGGTTTACGTTGTCCAGCCAAGATAGTGGAAGTCGCCCACCGATGCAAAACACCAAGCTCTTGCTAACCAGCCTCACCCTAGTGGGACTGCTCGCACTCGCCGGTTGCTCGTTTCCCGGGGTTTACAAAATCGACATCCAGCAGGGCAATGTCGTCACGCAGGACATGATAGACCAATTGCGTCCGGGAATGACCCGCCGACAAGTAAGGTTTATCATGGGCAACCCCCTGCTGCAGGACACCTTCCACACCAATCGCTGGGATTATCTCTACAGCCTGCAGCCTGGCGGCGGCCAGCGCCAGCAAGAGCGCATGAGCATCTTCTTCAACGAGAACGATCAACTGGTCAACCTCTCCGGCGACTTCATGCCAGGCGTCAGCCGCGACCAGGAAATCCTCGGTGGCAGCAGTGACACCACGGTCAACCCGGACAAGCAGCCGAGCCAACCCGAGAAGCCAGCCAAGCCAGGCTCGCTGGAAGACTCGCTGCAAAAGGAAATCGACAACGTCGAGACCACTCCGGTGCCGACACCAGCACCGCTGGAAACTTCGCCGCAGTAAATGCGCCGATACTAAAAAGCCCGGATCTTGTCCGGGCTTTTTATTGCCTGCATGAATGGTGGGGCTTGCTCACCCGCCACGCGCGCCCTCAACCATTGAGCTGCTTGGCCCGCTGGCAGAAGGCATCGACCATCGTGTTGGCCGCCTGATTGAACAGCGGCCCCAAGGTGGCCCGCACCAGGGCACCTGCGTAGTCGAACGACAGGTCGAGGCTGATCTTGCAGGCCTTCTCTCCCAACGGCTTGAACACCCACAGCCCGTGCAACTGGGTGAACGGCCCCTCCTCCAGGTTCATCTCGATCGACTGCCCCGGCACCAGCACATTGCGCGTGATGAACTGCTGGCTCATGCCACCCTTGGCCACTTCCAGCCTTGCCCGCATGTGCGTGTCACTGGTCTCGAGCACCGTGGACGCCGAGCACCAGGGCAGGAACTCCGGGTAGCTCGCCACATCGTTGACCAGGTCGTAGAGCGCCTGGGCAGGGTACGGCAGCAGAGCGGAGCGTTGAATATGGGTAGTCATCCAGGCGTCACTTCCAAACTGGGCGGCAGCGCTTGTCAGCGCCTTGAAAACGGCTCTGCGCGGCAGAGCGTGGGTTGCATTGTCCGGGATTCACACAACAGGCTCAAGCGCAGCTAAACCCCGTAGCCGAGGACGCGGCGACTGCCTATAATGCCGCCCCTATGGCTAAACAAAAGAAGCATCCGACCGGGACCATCGCGCAGAACAAGAAAGCGCGACACGATTACTTCATCGAACACAAGTTCGAGGCCGGGCTGGTCCTGTCCGGCTGGGAAGTAAAAAGCCTGCGGGCCGGCAAGGCGCACCTGACCGACAGCTACGTGCTGCTCAAGGATGGAGAAGCCTGGCTGTTCGGCAGCCACATCACCCCGCTGAACACCGCCAGCACCCACGTCATCGCCGACCCCATCCGCACCCGCAAGCTGCTGCTGAACAAGCGCGAGCTCGAGCGCCTGGAAGCGGCCGTGGCGCAGAAGGGCTACACCTGCGTGGCGATGTCGCTGTACTGGAGCAAGCACCTGATCAAGTGCGAGATCGCACTCGGCAAGGGCAAGAAGGAGTTCGACAAGCGCGATACCGTGCGCGAGCGCGACTCCAACCGCGAGCTGCAGCGCACGATGCGCAACAAGGGCAAGGAAGAGTAGGGCTCGGCCTGACCTTTCCCGTGGGAGCGGGCTTGCCCCGCGATAGCACCAGGCCAGGCAGTACCGCTGCCCCTGCTAGCGCGATCGCGGGGCAAGCCCGCTCCCACGAAGTCCAGAATCAGCGTCCGCTGCGCCGCTCCGCACGCGCCACCCGCTGCGCTTGCTGCTGCGCCTCCTGCAGCACCTCCTGCACATACAGGATGTGCCGGCTGGACACCTCCCGCGCGTCCTCCGCGCGCCCCTCGACAATCGCCAGATACAACTCGCGATGCTGGCTGATCAGCATGTCGCGGGTCTCCGTGCGTTGCTGGTACATGCCGCCAATGTTGGTCACCACATTGCGCTTGAGCAGGTCGAACAACCCGCGAATGGTGTGCAACAGCACGGCGTTGTGGCTGGCCTCGGCAATGGCCAGATGGAAGCGCGCATCCGCCGCGCCCTCCTCCGCCCGGTCCACTTCACCGACACGGTTGTAGCAGTCCTGCAAGGCGTCGAACGCAGTCTTCAGCCGCTCGCGATCCGGCTCGGTGGCGCGCTGCGCCGCGTAGTAGGCGCAGGACGCCTCCAGCGTATGACGAAACTCCAGCAGGTCACGCTGCGCCTCGGGACTGGATTCGAGAAGTTTCAGCAAGGGGTCGCTGAAGGTCGAGCCCAATGACTCGGCCACATAGTTGCCGCCGCCCTGGCGACTGACCAGCAAGCCCTTGGCCACCAACTTCTGGATCGCCTCGCGCAGCGACGGGCGCGACACGCCGAACTGCTCGGCCAGGGCGCGCTCGGCCGGCAGGCGCTGACCCGAGGTGAGGGTGCCTTCGAGAATCATCCCTTCCAACCGATCGACGATGTCGTCGGACAGGCGCCGCTGGCGGACCTGATCAAAAACCATCACATGCTCTCCACGAACCCCGGGGATGCGAATCCGGGGGCGCCTATTCTGCGCCTATCCGGCTTGCGCCGACACCCATCAGGCGGCGTTTTTCCCAGCCATTCAGATGCCCGCTCATCGGCGTCCGACCAAAGTTTCCCCCAGGACAAATTGACACACCCGCTGCTGCGCTTTTAACCTAGCGACCAGCCATTGTAAATTGGTCTTACCAATTATCCAATACCAGTGCCTTGACCAACAACAATTAGGGGCCACCCCATATGCAAACCTGGCAACAACTCTATACCCCGCTTGGTAGCCTTGGCCTGTCCGCGCTGGCGGCGGTCATCCCAATCGTGTTCTTCTTCCTTGCCCTCGCCGTGTTCCGCCTCAAGGGCCACGTCGCCGGCAGCATCACCCTGGCGCTGTCGATCCTGGTGGCGATCTTCGCCTTCCAGATGCCTGTCGACATGGCCCTGGCCGCTGCGGGTTACGGCTTCCTCTATGGCCTCTGGCCAATTGCCTGGATCATCGTTGCCGCGGTGTTCCTCTACAAACTCACGGTCAAGAGTGGCCAGTTCGAGGTCATCCGCAGCTCGGTGCTGTCGATCACCGACGACCAACGCCTGCAGGTGCTGCTGATTGGCTTCTGCTTCGGCGCCTTCCTCGAAGGCGCGGCCGGCTTCGGCGCACCGGTGGCCATCACCGCCGCGCTGCTGGTGGGCCTGGGCTTCAACCCGCTGTATGCCGCCGGCCTGTGCCTGATCGCCAACACCGCCCCGGTGGCCTTTGGCGCCCTGGGTATCCCGATCATCGTGGCCGGGCAGGTAACCGGCATCGACGCCTTCCACATCGGCGCCATGACCGGACGCCAGCTGCCGCTGCTGTCGCTGTTCGTGCCGTTCTGGCTGGTGTTCATGATGGACGGCGTGCGCGGCGTGAAAGAGACCTGGCCTGCCGCCCTGGTGGCCGGCCTGAGCTTCGCCGTCACCCAGTACTTCACCTCCAACTTCATCGGCCCGGAGCTGCCCGACATCACCTCGGCCCTGGCCAGCCTGATCGCCCTGACCCTGTTCCTCAAGGTCTGGCAACCCAAGCGCGCGTTCGCCGAGGCCAAGGGCAGCGTCGGCGCCGCCGTCGTGCAGTCGAGCGGCAGCCAACCGAGCCCGTACAGCTTTGGCGAGATCTTCAAGGCCTGGTCGCCCTTCCTGATCCTCACCGTGCTGGTCACCATCTGGACCCTGAAACCATTCAAGGCAGCCTTCGCCCCGGGCGGCGCGATGTACAACTTCGTGTTCAACTTCGCCATCCCGCACCTCGACCAACTGGTGGTGAAGACCGCACCAATCGTCACAGCGCCCACCGCCATGCCGGCGGTGTTCAAGCTCGACCCGATCTCCGCCACCGGCACCGCGATCTTCCTATCGGCACTGATCTCGATGTGGGTGTTGAAGATCAACTTCAAAACTGGTCTGACCACTTTCAAAGAAACCTTCTGGGAACTGCGCTGGCCGATCCTGTCGATCGGCATGGTGCTGGCCTTCGCCTTCGTCACCAACTACTCGGGCATGTCCTCGACCATGGCCCTGGTGCTGGCCGGCACAGGCGCGGCGTTCCCGTTCTTCTCGCCGTTCCTCGGCTGGCTGGGCGTGTTCCTGACCGGCTCGGACACCTCGTCCAACGCCCTGTTCAGCTCGCTGCAGGCCACCACCGCGCACCAGATCGGCGTCAGCGACACCCTGCTGGTGGCGGCCAACACCAGCGGCGGCGTGACCGGCAAGATGATCTCGCCGCAGTCGATCGCCGTGGCCTGCGCGGCCACCGGCCTGGTCGGCAAGGAATCCGACCTGTTCCGCTTCACCGTCAAGCACAGCCTGTTCTTCGCCACCATCGTCGGCCTGATCACCCTGGTGCAGGCTTACTGGCTGACCGGCATGCTGGTTCATCACTAAAGTGAAAGGGCCCGGGCGCCACTGCGCGCCCGGCATCTCCTTCAACCCACGCTGCGAGAATCCATGATCATTTCCGCCTCCACCGACTATCGCGCCGCGGCCCAACGCAAGCTGCCCCCCTTCCTGTTCCACTACGCCGACGGCGGCGCCTACGCCGAGCACACCCTGCGCCACAATGTCTCGGACCTTGCCGGCATCGCCTTGCGCCAGCGCGTACTGAAGAACATGTCCGAGCTGAGCTTGCAGACAAAACTGTTCGACGAGACCCTGAGCATGCCCGTGGCCCTGGCCCCGGTCGGCCTCACCGGCATGTACGCCCGTCGTGGCGAGGTGCAGGCGGCACGCGCAGCGGCGGCCCATGGCATTCCGTTCACGATGTCGACGGTATCGGTGTGCCCGATCGAAGAAGTGGCCCCGGCCATCGACCGGCCAATGTGGTTCCAGCTGTATGTCCTGAAAGACCGCGGCTTCATGCGCAACGCCTTGGAGCGTGCGAAAGCGGCCGGCGTGAAGACCTTGGTGTTCACCGTCGACATGCCCGTGCCCGGCGCCCGCTATCGCGACGCCCACTCCGGCATGAGCGGCGCCAACGGCCCGCTGCGCCGCGTGCTGCAAGCCATGACCCACCCGCAATGGGCCTGGGACGTCGGCGTGATGGGCCGCCCCCACGACCTGGGCAATATCTCCGCCTACCGCGGCAACCCCACGGGCCTTGCCGACTACATCGGCTGGCTGGGCAACAACTTCGACCCGTCCATCTCCTGGAAAGACCTGGAGTGGATCCGCGAATTCTGGGACGGCCCGATGATCATCAAGGGCATCCTCGACGCCGATGACGCCCGCGACGCGGTCAAGTTCGGCGCCGACGGCATCGTCGTCTCAAACCACGGCGGCCGCCAGCTCGACGGCGTGTTGTCCAGCGCCCGTGCGCTGCCGGCCATCGCCGACGCGGTGAAGGGCGATATCAAGATCCTCGCCGACTCCGGCATCCGCAGCGGCCTCGATGTGGTGCGCATGATCGCCCTGGGCGCCGACACCGTGCTGATCGGCCGCGCCTTCCTCTATGCCCTGGCGACCCACGGCGAGGCCGGGGTGAAGAACCTGCTGGAGCTGTTCGAGAAAGAAATGCGCGTGGCCATGGTGCTGACCGGCGCCAAGTCCATCGGCGAGATCAGCAAAGACTCGCTGGTCCGCGAACTGGGCGCCTGAGCGCGCCCGCCAACGCCTGATTACCCGGGGCACGCCGCGCACCAGACGCCGCGGCCCCGCGAGGAGACTGCATGAGCCTGCCCGCCGCGTTCCTGCGTGATGCCGAGCGCCTGATCCCCGCCGAGCGCCGCTTCGACGACCCGACTTCGACCCTGGCCTTCGGCACCGACGCCAGCTTCTACCGGCTGATCCCCAAGCTGGTGCTGCGCGTGGAGTCCGAGGACGAAGTGGTCGCGCTGATCCAGCTGGCCCAGCGTGACCGGGTAGCGGTGACTTTCCGCGCTGCCGGCACCAGCCTGTCCGGCCAGGCCATCAGCGACTCGGTGCTGATCGTGCTCGGCGACAACTGGAATGGCCGGGAGATTCGCAACCACGGCGAGCAGATCCGCCTGCAGCCCGGCGTGATCGGCGCCCAGGCCAATGCCTGGCTGGCCCCCTATGGGCGCAAGATCGGCCCGGACCCGGCGTCGATCAACGCCTGCAAGATCGGCGGCATCGTCGCCAACAATGCCAGCGGCATGTGCTGCGGCACCGCGCAGAACACCTACCACACCCTCGCCGGTCTGCGCCTGGTGCTGGCCGATGGCACCCGCCTGGACAGCGAAGACCCGGCCAGCGTCGCCGCATTCGAGCAAAGCCACGCCAGCCTGCTGGACGAACTGGCCCGCCTTGGCCGCGAGACCCGCGCCAACACCACGCTGGCTGAGCGCATCCGGCACAAGTACCGGCTGAAGAACACCACGGGGCTTTCGCTTAACGCACTGGTGGACTACGACCAGCCGCTCGATATTCTGCAACACTTGCTGGTCGGCTCCGAGGGGACCCTGGGTTTCATCAGCGCCGTCACCTACGACACCGTGCCCGACCACCCGCACAAGGCCAGCGCGCTGCTGGTGTTCCCCAGCGTCGAAAGCTGCTGCCGCGCCGTGACCGTGCTCAAGCGCCAGCCCGTCTCCGCCGTGGAGCTGCTCGACCGTCGCAGCCTGCGCTCGGTGCAGGAGATGCCGGGCATGCCGGCGTGGGTCAAGGACCTGTCGGCCAACGCCTGCGCCCTGCTGATCGAATGTCGCGCGGCCAGCCAGAGCCTGCTGCACGAGCAACTCGAGCAGGTAATGGCGTCCATCGACGACTACCCGCTGGAGCAGAAGGTCGCGTTCAGCGAAGACCCGGCGGTGTACAACCAGCTGTGGAAGATCCGCAAGGACACCTTCCCCGCCGTCGGCGCCGTGCGCCAGACCGGCACCACGGTGATCATCGAGGACGTGACCTTCCCCATCGAGCAACTGGCCGAAGGCGTCAACCGCCTGATCCAGCTGTTCGACAAGCACCGCTACGACGAGGCGATCATTTTCGGCCACGCCCTGGAAGGCAACCTGCACTTCGTCTTCACCCAGGGCTTCAACAGCGCCGAGGAAGTGGCGCGCTACCAGGCCTTCATGGACGACGTGGCGCAGCTGGTGGCAGTGGAATTCGGCGGCTCGCTCAAGGCCGAGCACGGCACCGGGCGCAACATGGCGCCCTTCGTCGAACTGGAATGGGGGCATGACGCCTACCAGCTGATGTGGAAGCTCAAGCGCCTGCTCGACCCCAACGGCATACTCAACCCCGATGTGGTGCTGAGCGAGGACCCCGACATCCACCTGAAGAACCTCAAGCCGCTGCCGGCCGCCGACGAGATCGTCGACAAGTGCATCGAGTGCGGTTTCTGCGAGCCGGTATGTCCGTCGAAAGGGCTTACCTTGAGCCCGCGCCAGCGCATCGTCATGTGGCGCGACATCCAGGCGAAGAAACGCGCCGGCGTTGATACCCGCGAACTGCTGCGCACCTACCAGTACCAGGGCATCGACACCTGCGCCGCCACAGGCCTGTGCGCCCAGCGCTGCCCGGTGGGCATCAACACTGGTGAGCTGGTGAAGAAGCTGCGCGGGCAGGCGGCCGAGCACGGCAAGGCCGCCGACTGGCTGGCCGAACATTTCCACGCCACCCTGCGCGGCGCGCGCTTCACGCTGGCCGCCGCCAATGGCGCGCGCAAGCTGCTCGGCGCCCCGCGCATGAGCCGGCTCAGCGCCCGCCTGAGCAAGGCCAGCAAAGGCCGCCTGCCGCAGTGGACTCCCGCCATGCCGCAGCCGCTGCGGGCCGTCGAACTCAGCGCCGCGAGCCACGACGCCCGCCCTCGCGTGGTCTACCTGGCCGCCTGTGTTTCGCGGGTGATGGGCCCGGCCTATGCCGACCGCGAGCAGAGTTCGTTGCTGGACAAGACCCGTGCTCTGCTAGAGAAGGCCGGCTACCAGGTAGTGTTCCCGGACAACGCCGACAGCCTGTGCTGTGGCCAGCCGTTCGCCTCCAAGGGCTACCCCGAGCAGGCCGAGCACAAGCGACAGGAACTGATCACCGCGCTGCTGCACGCCAGCCGTGGCGGCCTTGACCCGATCTACTGCGACACCAGCCCCTGCACCCTGCGCCTGGTCCAGGACCTGGGCGAATCGCGATTGGACCTGTACGATCCGGTACGCTTCATCCGCACCCACCTGGTCGACAAGCTGGAGTTCACCCCCCAGGACGAGCCCGTGGCGGTACACGTGACCTGCAGCACCCAGCACCTGGGCGAAAGCCAGGCGCTGATCGACCTGGCGCGGCGCTGCAGCAAGCAGGTGGTGATCCCCGAAGGCATTCATTGCTGCGGCTTCGCCGGCGACAAGGGCTTCACCACACCGGAGCTCAACGCCCATTCGCTGCGCACGCTCAAGGACGCGGTGCAGTACTGCAGCGAGGGGATCTCCACCAGCCGCACCTGCGAGATCGGCCTGTCGAGCCACAGTGGCATCGACTATCACGGGCTGGTCTACCTGGTAGACCGGGTGACGCGGGCGCGCAGTCTCTGAGGGCAGGGCTTTCTCGCACCGGCCTCTCGCCGGCAAGCCGGCTCCCACCCCGACCGCGCTAGCCCAAAGCAATGTGCCATCCTGTGGGAGCAACTGTCTTGAGGGGATTTTTTTAGAAAGATCCTTTCAGACATAGCTTCGCCAGCGACTCCCTCCAGATGGAGTCGCTGGCG
>NZ_QKZD01000019.1:0-79680 GCF_003253945.1 Pseudomonas sp. 2848 | reverse complement strand
GCTTCGCCAGCGACTCCATCTGGAGGGAGTCGCTGGCGAAGCTATGTCTGAAAGGATCTTTCTAAAAAAATCCCCTCAAGACAGTTGCTCCCACACTGATCGCAACGACCTAAGGTCTTGTGCTGTTCCTGTGGAAGCGGGCTTGCCCGCGAATGGGCCGCAAAGCGGCCCCGAAGGTATTACAGAACGTCGAGCAGCTCGACGTCGAACACCAGGGTGCTGTGCGGCGGGATGCTGCCGACGCCCTGGGCGCCGTAGGCCAGTTCGCTCGGCACGTACAGGCGCCATTTGCTGCCGGCGTTCATCAGTTGCAGGGCCTCGGTCCAGCCGGCAATCACACCGCCAACCGGGAATTCGGCAGGCTGGCCACGATCGTAGGAGCTGTCGAACACGGTGCCGTCGATCAGGGTGCCGTGGTAGTGAGTACGCACGTTGTCTTCGCGGGACGGCTTGGCGCCGTCGCCTGCGGTCAGCACTTCGTACTGCAGGCCCGAGGCCAGGGTCACGATGCCTTCACGCTTGGCGTTGTCAGCCAGGAATTCCTTGCCGGCGGCAGCGGCGGCTTCGGCCTTGGCAGCAGCTTCGGCCTGCATCACTTCACGGATGACCTTGAAGGCCGCCGACAGGTCTTCTTCGCTGACGCGGCTGTCGGCGCCGTTGAAGGCGTCGGTCAGGCCGGCGACGATGGCGTCCAGGTTGACGCCCGGTGGCGGGTTGTCGCGCAGCTGGCCACCCAGCTGACGGCCGATGCCGTAGCTGACGCGGGATTCGTCGGTGGACAGGATGAGTTCGGACATTGGCGTGCTCCGCTTGAGGGCGCACTGCATCCGCGCCCTGATGAAAAGGGCGAGCAGCCTAGCACACTGGCGCCGCGCGAAGCAGCTACCAGGCCGAACGCTGGGAAATCGGGACTTTGAGGTCTTCTTCCGGGTGCGTGCCCATGCCGCACATCTCGTCCTGCACGGACCAGTGCACCAGGTTCAGCGACAGCAGGGGGATCGATTGCAGAAGCAGGCGCGCATCCTCGACCGAATGCACGCGCAAGCGTTGACCACGCGGGTCGTCGAGTGGGTGGGCGCGACCCTTGACCCGGGCCTCGAGCAGGTAATCACCGCCTTCGATGGCGATCAGGTTGAGTTCGTCGACATGGCCAGCCCTGGCCTCGGTATTGAGCTGATGCAGGTTCATGGGCGCACCTCGCTGCGGGAACCACGCATGAGTGCTCATTTTTTGTACAGACCTGCTAAAAGTACAAGCCACCATCCGTCAGGAGCTGAAAAGCATCGCGGGGCAAGCCCGCGATGAGAGCAGACGGATCAGTGCTTGGTGATGCGATCCAGGTAACCCATGACGAATGCCGAAATGACGAAGGTCATGTGGATGATCACGTACCACATCAGGTAGTCGGTGGAGATGTTCTGCGCATCCATGAACACCCGCAGCAGGTGGATCGAGGAAATGGCAACGATCGACGCGGCGACCTTCATCTTCAGCGACGAGGAATCCATCTTGCCCAGCCAGTTGAGCTTTTCCTTGCTCTCGTCGATGTCCAGCTGCGAGACGAAGTTCTCGTAGCCGGAGATCATCACCATTACCAGCAGGCCGCCAACCAGCGACATGTCGATCAGTGACAGGATCACCAGGATCAGGTCGGCTTCGGCGAGGGTGAAGACATTGGGCAGGACATGGATGATTTCCTGGAAGAACTTCAGGGCCAGTGCCAGCAGGCCCAGCGAGAGGCCGAAGTAGATCGGGGCGAGCAGCCAGCGCGAGGCATACATCGCGTTTTCAAGGATACGTTCCATGGACAATAAGGGACTCTGAAGTGACTGGAAAAGCGAGCGCGAGTATATCCAGCCACCTGTGACAGCAAAAGCCTGCGGTCAGTTGCCGCAGGCCCGATACATCCTCGATACCCTATCGCCAGCAAGCCGGCTCCCACAGGTCAGGTGTGTGGGAGCTTGCTGGCGATGCGATCATTGGGTCAGGTTTCGGGATGGAACTGATAATCCCCAAGGTTCCGGCAACGTTCACCATTGATCCGGCGCAACTGCGCCTGCAGGTGCAGGCACCAGATCTGCGGATCTTCAGCGACCTGATAGCCATGGAGCGTGAGGCTGTCGACGATGGCGTTCATCACCGATTCGGCCACCATCGGCCCGTGGAACGGGCCCTGGGCCTTGATCGCCGAGGGTTGTTCACCGGCCATGCCGGCGGCGAACAGCAAGGTCCACATGCCATTGTCCCCGGCCAGTGGGCGGATGCTGCATTCGATGCGGGTCACCAGGCCCAGGCACTGGCGGGTGAGGCTGAGGTTGCGCATGGCGGCGTCCCCTCTGTAAAGCCCTGTTCAGCCTGAAACCATCAGGCTGTTTCCATCCTGAACCCTGACAACGTCCTTAAGTTCCACTGTAGCCGAGCCGAGGCGAAAGTTGGAAAACTGGCGCTGAACGGTAGCACTTCGCCTCCAGCGCCAGTTTATTGACTTAAGCGGGCTTGGCCTGGGCGATGACCTCCTCCAGGCGCTCTTTCTCGGCTTCCTTGATTTCTTCTTCGCTGATCATTTCGGCAATCACCCGCAAGCGCTCGACCACCCGGGCGTTGACACTACCCTCGGCGAACTCGCCCTTGTCATCCATCTCACCAGCCTCCTCGCCAACCAGCAGGCTCAAGGCTTCGTCGGCCTGGCTGACGGCATAGACATGGAAGCGACCGGCCTCGACCGCCTGCACCACCCGCTCATCGAGCATCAGCGTGGCGACGTTGGCACGCGGGATGATCACCCCTTGCTCACCGGTCAGGCCACGGGCTTCGCAAAGACGGAAGAAGCCTTCGATCTTCTCGTTGACCCCACCGACCGCCTGCACCTCGCCAAACTGGTTGATCGAACCGGTAATGGCGAAACACTGCTTGAGCGGGGTGCGCGACAAAGCCGAGATCAGCGTGCACGCCTCCCCCAGCGAGGCGCTGTCACCATCGACGTAGCCGTAGGACTGCTCCAACGCGATGCTCGCCGAGATCGCCAGGGGGAATTCCTGGGCATAGCGGCTGCCCAGGTAGCCGGTGAGGATCATCACACCCTTGGAGTGGATCGGCTGCCCCAGGTTGACCTCGCGCTCGATGTCGACGATGCCGCTGCCGCCCGGGTAGACGGTGGCGGAAATCCGCGCCGGCATGCCGAACGCCGAATCTCCGACCTCGAGCACGGTCAAGCCGTTGCACTTGCCGATTGCCGCGCCTTCGGTGTCGATCAGGATGATCCCGGCGAGCATGTCGTCGAGCACCCGCTGCGACACCCGTCCGGTGCGCTGGGCCTTGGCCTTGAGGGCCCGCTCGATGTGGCCGGCGTCGGTCATGCTCTCGCTGGCCAGCTGGCGGATGAAGTCGGCCTCGCTGACCAGCTGGAACAGGTCGCCGATACGGGCCGACAAGCGCGACTGGTTCTCGGCCAGGCGCGCGCTGTAGGTGGCCAGGCGCGCCACCGCATCGCTGGTCAGCGGCGCCATGCCTTCCTCGTTGGTGCGGGTGCGCAGCAACTGGGCGAACTGCTCCAGGTTCTCGTCGACCATGGGCATGTCTTCATCGAAGTCCACCAACACCCGGAACATCTCCTGGAAATCCGGGTCATGGTCCTGCAGCGCGTAGTACAGCTGGCGCGAGCCGATGATCACCAGCTTGACGCTGAGCGGGATCACCTGCGGCGTCAGGCTCACGGTGGCGACACGACCCAGTTCGCCCAGCGGCGACTCCATCTTCAGTTTGCGCGACTGCAAGGCACGCTTGAGCGCGTCCCAGACAAAGGGCTCACCGAGCATCTTCTCGGCTTCAAGAATCAGGAAGCCGCCATTGGCGCGGTGCAACGCACCGGCGCGAAGCTGGCGATAGGAGGTGTACAGCGCCCCCTGGTCGGTGCTGTATTCGATGCGACCGAACAGGTTGTCGTAGGTCGGATGCGGCTCGAACACCACCGGAGCTCCACCTTTGCCCGGGTGGCCGACCACCAGGTTGGGCGCGTACTGCTCCTCGAGCATCTTGCGCGCCACCGCGTCGGTCTTGCTGTCATCGACCAGTTGCTCGACCACGGTGCGCAGCAGGTTCAATTGCAGCGATTGCAGGTAGGCGCACACCGCGGCGTTTTCCGCGTACTTTTCCGACAGCGGCGCCAGCAGCGGCTGCAGGGCGAGGGTGATGGTCTCCTCGTTGAGCTGGCGCAACTGGTTGTTCGATTCGCGTTTCCATTGCGGCAGGCTGGAGAGCTCCTCGTTCAGGCGCTCCTCGAGTTCGGCGATATCGTCGTGGAAGCGCTCGCGCAACTCCTCAGGCAGTTGGGCGAATTCGGCTTCGTCCAGCGCCTTGCCATCGGCCATGGGGGTAAAGGCGACATTGCTGCTGTCGCGGTACAGCGCCACGTCCTTCTCCAGCGAGGCACGCTCGATCACGTCCAGCGCCCGGTCATAGCGCTGGTTGAAGGCGCGGTCGATGGCGCTCTTCTTCTGCTGGTAGGAAGGGTGCTCGAACACCGCCGGGAACGTGGCCAACAGGTTGTCGATCAGGCCGTTCATGTCGGCGAGGAACGCCTGGGCGCTGCCAGCCGGAAGTTCCAGCGCGCGTGGCTCGCGGGAGTCCTCGAAGTTGTTGACGTACAGCCAGTCGGCCGGGGTGTGCTGGCGCTTGCCCTCGGCCTTGAGGTAACGCTTGACGAAGGAGAACCGGCCTGTGCCGGGCTCGCCCATCACATACACGTTGTAACCGGGGCGCGGCATCGCCACGCCGAACTGCAGGGCCTCGACGGCACGCTCCTGGCCCAGCACACCACGAAACGGCTCCAGATCGTCGGTATTGGAAAAAGCAAACTGTTCAGCGGAGAAACGCCGGGTCAGGGCTTCTGGCGCGAGACGCAGGCGCGAGGCGACAGGATCGGGCATTGGGTTTCCTTACTTCGGCGGGGCGGATGAAAGGCATTCTGGCGCTGCCAGCGCGCAGCGGCAAGGCTCCGTGGGACTTTATGTCACAGCCCAAGCCAGGCAATCACGCAAGCAATTTTTCGCAATAAACAACGCAACCTTTGGATCGTGCCTAAACTCCAAGCTGCGCAGGGGGATGGAAATCCTCCCGCCCTGGCAACCGCGTTGCCAGAACCCTGACCATTGGTACGTCACTTGAGAAAGAGAACAACGCTATGAAACGGATTCTTCTGGGTACTCTGTTCGCCGCTGTCTCGATCAACGCCATGGCCGAAGCGCCAGGCGGCCCGAACTGCGGCTGGGGCAACCTGCTGTTCGAGGGCCAGCGCGGCACACCGGCCCACTTCCTGGCCTCCACCACCAACGGCACCTCCGGCAACGCAACCTTCGGCATGACCTCGGGCACCAACGGCTGCTCGACCAAGGCCGCACTCACCTATGGCGGCAAATCCTGGTTCGCCATGAACGGCATGATGAACGAGCTCTCCGAAGACATGGCCCAGGGCCAGGGCGAAGCCCTGACTACCTACGCCGTGGTCCTCGGTGTGGCGCCTGAAGACCGCGCGCATTTTGCCGCCGTCACCCACGAGCACTTCCAGCAGATCTTCAGCAGCGCCGACGTGACTGCCGAGACTGTCCACTCCAACACCCTGGCGGTGCTCAAGAGCGATCCGCAACTGGCCAAGTACGCCACCGAGGCCTGAGTACCACGCCTCCCGCCCCGGTACCGGGGCGGGTTTGGCGCTTCACCTTCGGCATCATCAGGATGTAGTTGCCCGACATGCTCAAACGCCTCGCTTCCCTGGCGCTGATTGTCAGCGCACCGCTTCATGCCACCCCACAGCTTGACCCGGCCCGCGTCCAGCAGTTGGCGGTCACGCCATACTGGATCGCCCTCGGACACTACGAGACTGCCAAGCTTGGTGGTTGGCGCAGCTATGTGGACGACCCGCGCTTCTTTCTCGCCGAGGATGGCGCGCACCACCCGGATCAGGAGCTGCAGGCCACGGTCGCCGCGCTGTATGCCCCGGCCAGCCTGGGCGACAAGCACGCCCAGTGCGTGTTCCCCGCGCGGACCCGCTGGCTGCGCGAACAACTGGCCCTCACCGATCTGCCGAGCCCGGCCTGCCAGGAATTCGATACCTGGTACAAGTCGATCGACCCGCACAGCGCGGCGCTGATCTTCCCGGCGGCCTATCTCAACAGCCCGTCGTCGATGTTCGGCCATACGCTGCTGCGCATCGACCAGTCCAATACCCGGCGTGACGACACCACGCTGCTGAGCTACGCGATCAACTTCGGCGCCTACATCGAGGGCAGCGACAACAGCATCCTCTATGCCTGGAAAGGCCTGATGGGCGGCTATCCCGGGCTGTTCGCGATGATGCCCTACCAGGAAAAGCTGTCCGAGTACCGCAGCCTGGAAAACCGCGACCTGTGGGAGTACCAGCTGGACCTGACGCCCGAAGAGACCGGGCGCATGGTCGAGCATGTGTGGGAACTCAAGCAGATCAAGTTCGACTATTTCTTCTTCGACGAGAACTGCTCCTATCGTCTGCTGGAGCTGTTGCAGGTGGCACGCCCCAGCCTGGACCTGACCTCGCAGTTCCCGCTGACCGCCATCCCTACCGACACCGTGAAGGCGGTGAAACAGTCCGGGCTGGTGGCGGACGTGCGCTACCGCCCGTCCCGCGAGCGTGAACTGCTGGCCCGTGCCGAGCCGCTGGACCATGAAGAAAAGCAGCAGGTGCTGGCCATCAGCGCCGACACCGCGCAGTTGCAAAGCCCCTCTTTCACCGCCCTGCCCCGCGACCGCCAGGCGCTGGTGCAGGATGCCGCCTATCGCCTGGAACGCTACCGCGCCAATGGCCAGGAACGCGATCCAGCCCAGGCCGGCCGCAGCTATGAACTGCTCAGGGCGATCAACCGCAACCCGCCGCCGCCATTGCAGATCGAGCGGCCCGGCCTGCCGGAGGACGGCCACCAGTCGCGCACCTGGCAACTGGGGGTGGGTACCCGCGAGGACCGCGCCTACGCCGAGTATGGCCTGCGCATGGCGTACCACGACCTCAACGACAACATGGACAGTTTCCCCCTCGGCGCGCAGATCGAGATCCTGCAACTCAAGCTGCGCCAATACGAGGGCAACGACTGGCAGGTACAACGCCTGGACCTGGCCACCATCCGCTCGCTGACACCGCGCAACGAACTGCTCAAGCCCTGGTCGTGGCAGGTCGCCGGTGGCCTGGAACGCGTGCCGGGCAAGCATGACGACGAGGTGCTGGTCAGCCATGTCAACGGCGGCGCCGGCGGCACCTGGCAACTGGGTGACGACTTGCTGGGCTTTGCCCTGGGCACGGTGCGGGTCGAGCATCACAACGACTTCGCCGAATTCATCTCGCCCGCCGCCGGGTTCAACGGCGGGCTGTTGTGGCGCAACCCGCTGGGCAACCTGACGCTTGAGGCAAAGGGTGATTATTTCACCAACGGCGAAGTGCGGCGCAGCGTGAGCCTGAACCAGCAGTGGGAGATCAGCCGCGACCTGGGCTTGCGGTTGAGTGCCTCGCGACAGTTCAGCCACCTGGCCACGGCGCAGAACGAGGTGATGCTGGAGTTGAAGTGGTATCAGTACTGAGCACCTGGGCCGCTTTGCGGTCCCAGTCCCGGTGCAATCCTTCGACAGCGTTTTGACATCGTGCCAACAATTCCCGACCTAGACTTTGCGGTATCAATCCGAGGGTCCTGTGGTCATGTCGCGGTACTGGTTAGGCTTGTGCTTCTTGCTGCTGGCGGGTTGCGAAACCACCCATGAACAGATGGTCAACCAGGGCTACCCGCCCGCCTACGCCGACGGCTTTCAGGACGGTTGCAGCAGCGGTCGCCAGGCCGCCGGGCTGATGGCCGGGGACTTTCGCAAGGATGTCCCGCGCTACCTGCACAACCGCCAGTACGAAAGCGGCTGGGACGACGGCTTTCGCCAGTGCCACGCCATGCAGTCCAACGAAGACCTGCGCGAGTATCGCGAACGCTATTGGGACGAGCGTGACCGCGACTGGCAGCAAGAGAAGGATCAAGGCGCCGCACGCGCCTATCGCCGCAATTGACGTCGCAAACGGACAACTATTGAAACCCGCAGCCTGCCACCATGGTCTCCAGCACAAGGAGGCCAACCATGAGCCGAGCATTCGTCAATGAAGACCAGGCCGCCGCCCAGGCCAGCCAGCCGGTCGAGCGCCTGGTCAGCGATCAGCCCAACTACGTCACCGCCAACGGCCTGGCACAGTTGCAGCAGCGAGTGGCCGCGCTCAATGCATTGCACGCCGAGCTGCAGGCCGAGGGCGATACCGACAAGCAGCGGCTGGCCGATACCGAGCGTGACCTGCGCTATTTCACCGCCCGGGTACAGAGCGCGCAGGTGGTACCTGCTGCAACGTCCACGGAGAAAGTGCAGATCGGCAGCCTGGTGCGGTTCGTCGATGAGCATGACCAGGAGCATCAGGTGCAACTGGTGGGCGAGGATCAGGCCGATGCCGCCCAGGGGTTGGTCAACTGGGGCTCGCCGCTGGGGCGGGCGCTTCTGGGGGCCGGGCCTGGGGATGAAGTGTTGTGGCGACGGCCGGCGGGGGACCAGATGATCGAGGTGCTGGCCATTCTGGGTGAGTGCTGAAATCACCGCAGCCGCTTCGCGCCCCTTTCGGCGCGAAGCGGCCCCAAGTTATCGAATCAGACCACGCCCTGGGCCAGCATCGCGTCAGCTACCTTGACGAAGCCGGCGATGTTGGCGCCCTTGACGTAGTTGATGCTGCCATCGGCCTCTTCGCCATAGTGCACGCAGGCATGGTGAATCGACTGCATGATGTGGTGCAGCTTGCTGTCCACCTCCCCGGCCGTCCACAGCAGGCGCATGGCGTTCTGCGACATCTCCAGGCCAGACACGGCCACGCCGCCGGCATTGGACGCCTTGCCCGGCGCGTACAGGATGCCGGCCTCGATGAAGATATCCACAGCCTCCAGGGTGGTCGGCATGTTGGCCCCTTCGGCTACACAGATGCAGCCATTGCGCAGCAGGGTACGGGCGTCTTCGCCGCCCAGTTCGTTCTGCGTTGCGCACGGCAGGGCGATATCGCATGCCAGGCTCCAGGGTGTCTGGCCTTTGCGGAACTCCAGGCCGAACTGCTCGGCCAGCTCGCTGATGCGGCCGCGCTTGACGTTCTTCAGCTCCATCACGGCCTCCCACTGGGCGTCGGTCAGGCCGGTTTCGGCGTACAGCGTGCCTTCGGAATCGGACAGCGAGATCACCTTGCCGCCCAGGTCCATGACCTTGCGCGCCGCGTACTGGGCGACGTTACCGGAACCTGAGATCGCCACGCGGCGACCGTCGATGCGCTGGTCGCGGCGCTTGAGCATCTCTTCGGCGAAGTACACGCAGCCGTAGCCGGTGGCCTCCGGGCGGATCAGGCTGCCGCCGTAGGTCATGCCCTTGCCGGTCAGCACCGAAGTGAACTGGTTGGCCAGGCGCTTGTACTGGCCGAACAGGAAGCCGATCTCGCGGGCACCGACGCCGATGTCACCCGCAGGCACGTCCAGGTCGGCGCCAATGTGACGATACAGCTCGCTCATGAACGCCTGGCAGAAGCGCATCACTTCGGCGTCGCTCTTGCCCTTCGGGTCGAAGTCCGAGCCGCCTTTGCCGCCGCCCATGGGCAGCGAGGTCAGCGAATTCTTGAACACCTGCTCGAAGGCCAGGAACTTGAGCACGCCCAGGTTGACCGACGGGTGGAAGCGCAGGCCGCCCTTGTACGGGCCGATGGCGCTGCTCATCTGGATGCGGTAGCCGCGGTTGACCTGGACCTTGCCCTGGTCATCGACCCACGACACCCGGAACAGCACGGCGCGCTCGGGTTCGACCATGCGTTCGAGAATACCTGCCTGCAGGTAGTGAGGGTTGGCTTCGAGGAAAGGCCACAGGCTGCGCAGCACCTCCTCAACGGCCTGGTGGAATTCGGGCTGGGCCGGATCGCGCTGTTGCAGTCGGGCCAGGAAATCGTCGACAGATTCGATCATGGTAGACATCTCACCAAGAGAGGGATTGTTTTTGGTTTTTTCGGGAATGTACCAAGAACCAATCGCACTGGAACAGGGCGCAATGTCGTTTTTATGAAATTAATTGGTGCGTTTTCTATAACTGTATACAAGTTTTCTGGGCGTATTTGTGAGAGAAAACCCGCTCCTCGATCTCCTGTAACGTCGCAATCGCGGGGCAAGCCCGCTCCCACGCAGCCCTCCTCATCCCTGAAAGCCAGGCACAAAAATGGGGCCCCTGAGGGCCCCATCGTTGTGCAGCGAAAACCGGCTTACTGGGCCAGTTTCTTGTGACGCACGCGGTGCGGCTGGGCAGCAGCATCGCCCAGGCGCTTCTTGCGATCGGCTTCGTACTCGGTGTAGTTGCCTTCGAAGAACACCACGCTTGAGTCGTCTTCGTACGCCAGGATGTGAGTGGCCACACGGTCCAGGAACCAACGGTCGTGGGAAATCACGATGGCGGCGCCCGGGAAGTCCAGCAGGGCTTCCTCCAGCGAGCGCAGGGTTTCGACGTCGAGGTCGTTGGACGGTTCGTCGAGCAGCAGGACGTTGCCGCCCTCCTTCAAGGTCAGGGCCAGGTGCAGGCGGCCACGCTCACCACCGGAGAGGTCCTTGACGAACTTCTGCTGGTCGCCGCCCTTGAAGTTGAAGCGGCCGACGTAGGTACGCGACGGGATCTCGTAGCTGCCGATGCGGATCTGGTCGGAGCCGTCGGAGATCTGCTGGAACACGGTCTTGCTGCCGTCCAGGTCCTCGCGGCTCTGGTCGACGCAGGCCAACTGCACGGTTTCACCGATCTCGATGCTGCCCGAGTCCGGCTGTTCCTTGCCCATCAGCATGCGGAACAGGGTCGATTTACCGGCACCGTTACCACCGATCACGCCGACGATGGCGCCCTTGGGCATGGCGAACGACAGGTTGTCGATCAATACGCGATCGCCATAGCCCTTGGTGACGTTCTTGAACTCGATGACCTTGTCGCCCAGGCGCGGACCTGCCGGGATGTAGATCTCGTTGGTCTCGCTGCGCTTCTGGAATTCCTGCGACTGCATCTCTTCGAAGCGCTGCAGACGGGCCTTGGACTTGGACTGGCGGGCCTTGGCGCCTTTGCGCACCCACTCCAGTTCCTCTTTCATGGCCTTCTCGTGGGCGCTCTGCTGCTTGGATTCCTGCGCCAGACGGTCCGACTTGGCTTCCAGCCAGCCCGAATAGTTGCCTTCGTACGGGATGCCGGCGCCGCGGTCCAGCTCGAGGATCCAGCCGGCGACGTTGTCGAGGAAGTAACGGTCGTGGGTGATCGCCACCACGGTGCCGGGGAAGTCGTGCAGGAAGCGCTCCAGCCAGGCTACCGAGTCGGCGTCCAGGTGGTTGGTCGGTTCGTCCAGCAGCAGCATGTCGGGGGCCGACAGCAGCAGACGGCACAGGGCCACGCGGCGCTTCTCGCCACCGGACAGGTGCTCGATCTTCGCCTCCCAAGCCGGCAGGCGCAGGGCATCGGCGGCGACGTCCAGCTGGCGCTCGAGGTTGTGGCCGTCGGCGGCCTGCAGGATGGCCTCGAGCTTGGCCTGTTCAGCGGCCAGCTTGTCGAAGTCGGCATCCGGGTCGGCATAGGCGGCGTAAACCTCGTCCAGGCGAGCCTGGGCGTCCTTGATCACGCTGACCGCTTCCTCGACCACTTCACGCACGGTCTTGCTCGGATCCAGCTGCGGCTCCTGGGGCAGGTAGCCGACGTTGATGTCGGGCATCGGACGGGCTTCGCCGTCGAATTCCTTGTCGACGCCCGCCATGATCCGCAGCAGGGTCGATTTACCAGCGCCGTTCAGGCCCAGCACGCCGATCTTGGCACCTGGGAAGAACGACAGGGAAATGTTCTTGAGAATTTCCCGCTTCGGCGGCACGACCTTGCTCAGCCGATGCATGGTGTAGACGTATTGAGCCAAAACCAAGCCCTCTATCAGATAGGTAAAGACACGCGCCCCGGCATTGGCCAGGGGATGTGATTACGGGGTCATTGAACAAAGTGGGCCATTCTACGCCAAGTCGCGGCGTTGCACAGATGAGGTAGATGGCGGGACCGCTCGGCGGCCTTCGCGGGGCAAGCCCGCGCCCACGCCGGCACGGGTGGGGCGGGCTTGGCGCGGGCTCAGACGTGCGACTGCCTGGCCTTGCCACGTGGCAGGCGGCAACGGTCCGACTGCTCGGCCAGGCGCGCGGCCCAGGCGGACTTGACGCTGAAGCCGCCACTGCGGGCAGGTTTGCCAGCCGGCTTGCTCACGGCCTTGGCAGGCGCGGCAGTGGGCTTGGCGGCGGGTTGAGCGGCAACCTGTGCGACCGGCTCGGCGGCAGCCTTGGCCGATTTGCGCAATTCGGCCAGCGACGGCGTCTTGTTGGCACTGGCGGCAGCCGCGTCCGGCTTGGCCAGCGAGCGCTGGCAGGTCTTGCAGGATACGTCCTCGGCCACGGCAGTGCTGACCAGCGTCTCACTGCTACGCCCGCAGGCGGAATCGAGGCCATTGGTGGAATAGTGGGTAACCAAAACCGTACATCTCCGATGCGTTGACTATGAAGCGGGCGGCATTCTCGCACAGGTTGCAGGGACTTGCCGAACCGGCATGACCAACTGCCGCCCGGCATCGGACATGCGGACTGGCACTTTGCCATATTTGAAGGCATGCTAGTCGGCTTCCCGCATGCGTCTTATAGTGCGCCCAGCAACCACGGCACGGGCCGTGCATGCCGCGAGAACGCAACCCCTGCCATCGTCAGCCCAATCGCAGGACCCAACGCTTGACCAATCTCACGCAACCGTCATCCCTGCGTCCTGCCGATTCCACGGCCGGCACACACCTGCGTGGCTCGCTCAAGGGGGCTTTGGCCCTGCTCGCCCTGGTTCTGCTGGGTCTGCTGCTATGGCAACTGTTCGCCCAGTTCCGCCATACCCAGGACGACCTGCGCCAGCAAAGCCTGGCCACCAGCGCAGAACTGGCCGACCACCTGAGCCTGAACATGGCGCTGAAGGCCCAGCAATCGTTGAACCTGGTCCAGCCCTACGTCAAACCTCCGGCGCCTGCCGCCCTGCCAAGCCTGCTCGCCACCTTGCAGGCCCGCCTGCCGGCCCTGCGCGACCTGGCCTGGCTTGACGCCACCGGGCAGGTGCGCAGTGACACCCTCGCTGGCTCACCCGACCGTCAGCTGATTGACGACCTGTTGCAACTGAACCAGGGCCGTGCATTTTTCTATGGCAACGATGCCGACAATCAGCGGGTCTACCTGCTGCTGCGCCAGCCGACCGAGCAAGACCGCGGCTACTGGTTGCTGCGCCTGAGCCCCGACTACTACCAGGAGCTGACCCGTCATCTTGACGGCCCCACCCATCCCTTGTGGCTGCTGGAAAACAGCCGCAGCGGCGCGGTCATCGAGCGCCATGGGGACCGGCAGACCAGCGAAGAGCCTCTGCAAAGCGTGATGCTTGCCTTCATCGACAACAGCACCTGGCAACTGCGTGGCCTGTTCGATGCCGGCCTGGCCCGCGACAGGCTGCTCCCGGCGCTGCTCGGCAAATGCGTGCTGGTGCTGTTCTGCGCACTGCTGCCGGTGCTGGCGCTGATCAACATGCGCCGCCGCCAACGCGCCTTGCAGGAAGACCGCCGGCGTTACCAGGAAATCTTCGAGGGCACCGGCGTGGCCCTGTGCGTGCTCGATCTTTCGAGCCTACCGGGGCAACTCGACCGCTACCACCTGCGCAACCGCGCCGCGCTCAAGCAGAGCCTGGCCCTGGACACCAAGCTGCGCCGCTCGCTGCTCACGGAGCTGAAGATCACCGAGATCAACCAGGTGGCCCGCCAACTGCTCAACGTCGACTGCCACGAAGGCGCCTGGCAGCGCCTGATCGATGGCAGTGGCGACGGCCGCGACAGTGTCGGCATGCAGTTGATCGACGCGTTGATCGAAGAGCGCCCGCAGCTCGAACTGGAGGTGCGCCTGCCGGCCCCGCTGGGCGGCGAACTGCACTTGTGGCTGATGGCCCGCCTGCCACAGCAGCGTCGCGACTACCAGGCAGTGATCCTGAGCATCAGCGACATCACCAGCCGCAAGCAGGTGGAGCTGTCGCTGCTCGAACGCGAGGGCTTCTGGTCGGACGTGGTACGCACCGTGCCCGACCAACTCTACGTGCAGGACGTTGACAGCCAGCGGATGATCTTCAGCAACCGCCACCTTGGCCAGACCCTGGGTTACGACCGCGCGGAACTGGCGCAGATGGGCGACCGCTTCTGGGAGATGCTCCTGCATCCCGGCGACGCCGAGCACTACCGCGACCTGCGCCAGCAGCAGCGTGACACCGGCTACGGCCAGTCACTGCACTGCCAGCTGCGCTTCCGCCACCGCGATGGCGGCTGGCGTTGCTACGACATCCGCGAGCAGGTGCTGACCCGCGACAGTGAAGGCCTGGTCACGCGCATCATCGGCGTGGGCAAGGATGTCACCGTGCAGATCGAGGCCAGCGAGTCCCTGCGCGACAGCGAACAGCGCTACCGCATGCTCGCCGAGAGCATCAGCGACGTGATCTTCTCCACCGACAGCCAGCTGCAGCTCAACTATGTCAGCCCTTCGGTGCAGGCGGTGCTGGGCTACCAGGCCGACTGGATCTTCGCCAACGGCTGGCAGTCGATCATTGCCAACCCGGCCCAGCTCAGCGGTGTCTACAACCTGCTCGAGCGCGTCAGCCAGGTGCTGGACGACAGCACGCAATTGGCCCAGTTACGCAGCACCCTGCCCACGCAGTTGTTCCTGTTCGACTGCCTGCGCGCCGACGGCCGCAAGATCCCCATCGAGCTGCGCCTGGTGCTGGTGTGGGACGAACACGAGCGCTTCGAGGGGGTGCTCGGCGTGGGCCGCGACATCAGCCAGCAACGCCGGGCCGAAAAAGACCTGCGCATGGCCGCGACCGTGTTCGAGCACTCCACCTCGGCGATCCTCATCACCGACCCGGCCGGCTATATCGTCCAGGCTAACGAAGCGTTCACCCGCGTCAGCGGCTATGCCGTGGCCGAGGTGCTCGACCAGCTCCCCGGCATGCTCACCGTCGAGCAGCAACAGAACGCCCAGCAAGGCTACGTGCTCAAGCAACTGAGCCAGCGCGGCAGCTGGGAAGGCGAGGTCTGGCTGAAGCGGCGCAACGGCGAGCACTATCCGGCGTGGGTAGGCATCACTGCGGTGCTCGACGATGAAGGCGACCTGGCCAGCTATGTGTGCTTCTTCACCGACATCAGCGAACGCAAGGCCAGCGAGCAGCGCATCCACCGCCTGGCCTACTACGACGCCCTCACCCACCTGCCCAACCGCACGTTGTTCCAGGACCGCCTGTACACGGCCCTGCAACAGGCCGAGCGGCAGAAGGGCTGGGTAGTGCTGATGTTCCTCGACCTCGACCGCTTCAAGCCGATCAACGACTCCCTTGGCCATGCGGCGGGCGATCGCATGCTCAAGGACATGGCCGAGCGCCTGCTGGCCTGCGTCGACGACGACGACACAGTGGCGCGCATGGGCGGCGACGAATTCACCCTGCTGCTGCAGCCCAAGGCCAGCCGCGAGCAGGCGCTCAACCGCGCCATCCATGTCGCCGAGCACATCCTCGACGGGCTGGTCACTCCGTTCGTCCTGGAAAACCGCGAATTCTTCGTCACCGCCAGTATCGGCATCGCCCTGAGCCCCCAGGATGGCAGCGAGCTCAGCCAGCTGATGAAGAACGCCGACACGGCCATGTACCACGCCAAGGAGCGCGGCAAGAACAACTTCCAGTTCTACCAGGCGGACATGAACGCCAGCGCCCTGGAGCGCCTGGAGCTGGAGAGCGACCTGCGCCATGCCCTGGAGCAGAACGAGTTCATCCTCTATTACCAGCCGCAGTTCAGCGGCGACGGCAAACGCCTGACCGGAGCCGAGGCGCTGCTGCGCTGGCGTCACCCAACCCGCGGCCTGGTGCCGCCGGGCGACTTCATCCCGGTGATCGAGGAACTGGGCCTGGTGGTCGACGTCGGTGACTGGGTGCTGCGCGAGGCCTCGCGCCAGCTCAAGGCCTGGCACCAGCAGAAAGTGCGGGTACCCAAGGTGTCGGTGAACATTTCCGCCCGGCAGTTCTCCGACGGCCAGCTGGGCACGCGCATCGCCACCATCCTCGATGAAACCGGGCTGCCGCCAGCGTGCCTGGAGCTGGAACTGACCGAAAGCATCCTGATGCGCGAGGTCAACGAGGCCATGCAGATCCTCGACAGCCTGAAGAACCTGGGCCTGAGCATCGCGGTCGACGACTTCGGCACCGGCTACTCGTCGCTCAACTACCTCAAGCAGTTCCCCATCGACGTGCTGAAGATCGACCGTACCTTCGTCGATGGCCTGCCCGAAGGCGAGCAGGACGCGCAGATCGCCCGGGCGATCATTGCCATGGCCCACAGCCTCAACCTCGCGGTAATCGCCGAAGGGGTTGAGACCCACGAGCAGCTGGAGTTCCTGCGCGAGCACGGTTGCGACGAGGTGCAGGGCTACCTGTTCGGCCGGCCTATGCCGGCCAACCAGTTCGAGGCACAGTTCAGCAACGAGACGTTGTTCATGTTCCAGTAGTCGCTGCGCGGGCCCTTCGCCCCCACGCAGACCTCTTAACAGCCTGGAAAAAACCGGACCTAGAAGTCAACTCCAGCCCAGTCGCCACGCGGCCTGCAACATGAAGCCCATTGGTCCGCGACTTGATGCCACTTCATATGCCAGCGGCGAATCAATCGGTTAGAATGCTCCCCCAATTCTGCCCGATCCTTGAGGACCGCCATGTTCAGCCGTGATTTGACCATTGCCAAGTACGACGCCGAGCTCTTCGAAGCCATGCAGCAAGAAGCCCTGCGCCAGGAAGAGCATATCGAGCTGATCGCTTCGGAAAACTACACCAGCCCGGCGGTCATGGAGGCCCAGGGTTCGGTTCTGACCAACAAGTACGCCGAAGGCTACCCAGGCAAGCGCTACTACGGTGGTTGCGAGTACGTCGACGTCGTCGAGCAACTGGCCATCGACCGTGCCAAGGAGCTGTTCGGCGCCGACTACGCCAACGTACAGCCGCACGCCGGTTCCCAGGCCAACGCCGCCGTCTACCTGGCCCTGCTGTCGGCCGGTGACACTATCCTGGGCATGAGCCTGGCCCACGGCGGCCACCTGACCCACGGTGCCAGCGTTTCCTCCTCGGGCAAGCTGTACAACGCCATCCAGTACGGCATCGACGCCAACGGCCTGATCGACTACGACGAAGTCGAGCGCCTGGCTGTCGAGCACAAGCCGAAGATGATCGTTGCCGGCTTCTCCGCCTACTCGCAAGTGCTGGATTTCCCACGCTTCCGCGAAATCGCCGACAAGGTCGGTGCCTACCTGTTCGTCGACATGGCCCACGTGGCCGGCCTGGTCGCCGCTGGCGTATACCCGAACCCTGTACCGTTCGCCGACGTGGTCACCACCACCACCCACAAGACCCTGCGCGGTCCACGTGGCGGCCTGATCCTGGCCCGTGCCAACGCCGACATCGAGAAGAAGCTGAACTCCGCCGTCTTCCCGGGCGCCCAAGGCGGCCCGCTGGAGCACGTCATCGCCGCCAAGGCGATCTGCTTCAAGGAAGCCCTGCAGCCTGAGTTCAAGGCCTACCAGCAGCAGGTCGTGAAAAACGCCCAGGCCATGGCCAGCGTGTTCATTGAGCGTGGCTTCGACGTCGTCTCCGGCGGCACCGAGAACCACCTGTTCCTGCTGTCGCTGATCAAGCAGGAAATCTCCGGTAAGGACGCCGACGCCGCCCTGGGCAAGGCCTTCATCACCGTCAACAAGAACTCGGTGCCGAACGACCCACGTTCGCCGTTCGTCACTTCGGGCCTGCGTTTCGGCACCCCAGCCGTCACCACCCGTGGCTTCAAGGAAGCCGAGTGCCGCGAACTGGCCGGCTGGATCTGCGACATCCTGGCTGACCTGAACAACGAAGCGGTGATCGACGCCGTACGTGAGAAGGTCAAGGCCATCTGCAAGAAGCTGCCGGTGTACGGCAACTGATTGGCAGACGCCTGAAATGAAGAAGCCCGGCCTTGTGCCGGGCTTTTTCATGTTTGTGCTTCATCGGGCTGGTGCGACATCCGGTACGAGACGTATTTCCACGCGCTGCCCCAAGGCCCTGGCTGCGCTGGCCAGTGTTGCCAAGGTCATGCCAGCGTCAGTCTGATCCAAGGCTCGATCGACCGCCGCCCGGCTGGTGTGCATACGCTCGGCCAAGGCCTTCTTGCTGATCTTTTGCTGCTTCATCGCCTGCGTCAGTTGCCAGGCGATCACCCGTTTCAGCGCAGCCGCCGTGACCTCTTCGAGGATGCCCTCTTCGGCGAGAAAATCATCGAAGTTCGAACCGATATGCGGGTTCATGTAGTTGACCTCCGTAAGCTGGCCTTGCGTTGCCTGGCCAGAGCCAGATCTGCTGAAGGCGTTTTCTGGCTTTTCTTGATGAATCCATGGAGCATGAACATCACTCCATCCATGATCGTGGACAGTACACGGGCAACGACATGCCCCATGTCGATACGGATTTCCCAAAGCCCGTGCTCCAGCTTTCTGACCAAGGGCATGCCAAGTGGCCATCCCAACTGAACGGTCTTGATTTCCATGCCAATCAGATAGCGTTCTTCACGTGCCAAGCCCTTTAGCCACTCCCTCACGGGCTCATTACCCAACGCCCTACGGAAGAACTGCACATTTAGTTTTAGATCCGACGCGGCCAAGTGTACCAAAAAAAGTACCTCCTGCAAGCGGCCACCTCGACTGGCCTGATCGCTGAAACGAGGCCAAAAAAATGCCGCCTTACGGCGGCATCGAACAGTCGGCTGTATCTCAATCAGGCGTGGCTCAAAGCTTCGAAACCAGACCGAATCCTTTCTTCCGGCAGCTCATCGGCAATGAACACCATCACGCTTTCCCGCAGCTCGCCTTCCTTCCACTCGGCGTCCCAGTCGAAGCCGTACAGCTTCAGCGCTCCCTGGAACACCAAACGGCGATCTTCACCTGCGATATTCAACACGCCCTTGTAGCGCAACAGCTGCTTGCCGTGCTGCTCCAGCAGCTCGTTCATGAAGTCGCTGAGCCGATCGATATCCAACGGCGTTTCGGTGCGCAGCACCAGCGTCGAAATGCGATCCGGGGTGGCGGGTTTGAGGACCGGGCGCAAGCTGGGCCCGGGGCTGATGCCCAGGTCCGGGTTGAGGTTGAACCCCCGCACATCGAGCAGCTCGGCCAAGTCGATACGCCCATGCTCGACCACGCGGATCGCCGCCCGGCCATTGATGCGCGCCAGGCGCTCGCGCAGGGCGTCGACCACCTGCGGCTCGACCAGATCGGTCTTGCTCAGCAGCAGGCGGTCGGCAAAGCCGACCTGGGCCTGGGCGATGGCCTGGGTCAGGTGCAGTTCGGCGTGGGCGGTGTCGACCAGGGTGATGATGCCATCGAGGATATAGCGCTCGCGCAGCTCTTCGTCGATGAAGAAGCTCTGTGCCACGGGTGCAGGGTCGGCGAGGCCCGTGCACTCGATCACCAGGCGATCGAAGGCGATCTCGCCGGCGTCCAGGCGTTCGAGCAGCAGGTACAGGGCACGGGTCAGGTCACCATGGATACTGCAGCACACGCAGCCGTTGGCCAGGGTCATCACCTGCACCGGTTCATCGCCCAGCAGTTGGCTGTCGATGCCTGCCTCGCTGAACTCGTTCTCGATCACGGCGAGCCTCAGGCCGTGCTCGGCCTTGAGCATGTGCTTGAGCAGTGTGGTCTTGCCGGCACCAAGAAAGCCGGTCAGCACGGTAACGGGAATCGGCGTTTGCACGCGGTTGTCTCCTGCAGCTGAAAATGAAAGTGGGAGCCCGGTTGCCCGGGCTCCCACTGGTTCATGCGTGTCGCGGGTTCAACAGCACTTGGGCCCGGACTTGCCACCATAACGCGCTTCCTGGCGCTCGCGGAAGAACGCCTCGTAGCTCATCACCGGCTTGTCCGGGTGCTTGGTCTGCATGTGCTCGACATAGTTGTCGTAATCGGGCATGCCGACCATCAGGCGGGCGGCCTGCCCCAGGTACTTGCCCAGTCGACCCAGGTCGTTGAACATCGCGGCATTCCTCTCAAGCGTCAGGCAAAGCCTGGAACGGGGTTTCCTTGTCGCTGCGCTCCTTGCGGCCCCAGGCGGCATAGCCGACCTTGAGGGCGAAGAACAGGATGCTGAACACCACCACCAGGAACAGGATCGTCAGGCCGGCGTTGGTGTAGGCGTTGAAGATCACATGCTGCATCTGGCCGATGTCCTTGGCAGGCGCCAGCACCTGGCCGGCGTCCAGCGCGGTGCTGTACTTCTTGGCCAGGGCCAGGAAGCCCACAGCCGGGTTCGGGTCGAACAGCTTGATCAGGCCTGCGGCGGTGGTGCAGATCAGCAGCCATACCGCAGGTACCAGGGTGACCCAGATGTAGCGTTGACGCTTCATCTTGATCAGTACCACGGTGCCAAGCATCAGGGCGATACCGGCCAGCATCTGGTTGGAGATACCGAACAGCGGCCACAAGGTGTTGATCCCCCCCAGCGGATCGATCACGCCCTGATACAGCAGGTAGCCCCACATCGCCACGCAACCAGCGGTCGCGAGCAGGTTGGCCCCCCACGACTCGGTGCGCTTGAGCGCCGGGACGAAGCTGCCCAGCAGGTCCTGCAGCATGAAACGCCCGGCACGGGTACCGGCATCTACTGCGGTGAGGATGAACAGTGCCTCGAACAGAATGGCGAAGTGGTACCAGAACGCCATGGTGTTCTCGCCCGGCAACACCTGGTGCAGGATCTGCGCGATACCTACCGCCAGTGTCGGCGCGCCACCGGCACGGGCGAGGATGGTGTGCTCGCCGATGTCGCGGGCGGTGGCCTCCAGTTGCTCGGGGGTAATCATGAAGCCCCAGCTGCTGACGGTCTGCGCCACCGAAGCGACGTCGGCGCCGACCACTGCGGCCGGGCTGTTCATGGCGAAGTACACGCCCGGCTCGATCACCGAAGCGGCAACCATGGCCATGATGGCGACGAACGACTCCATCAGCATGCCGCCGTAGCCGATGTAACGGGCGTTGGTTTCGTTGTCCAGCAGCTTGGGCGTGGTCCCCGAGGAGATCAGCGCGTGGAAGCCGGACACCGCGCCGCAGGCGATGGTGATGAACAGGAACGGGAACAGGGTGCCCTTCCAGACCGGGCCGGTACCGTCGGTGAACTGGGTCAGCGCCGGCATCTTCAGCTCGGGCGCGATGATCAGGATACCGATGGCCAGGCCGACGATCGTGCCGATCTTGAGGAAGGTCGACAGGTAGTCGCGCGGCGCCAGGACCAGCCATACCGGCAGCACGGCGGCGACGAAACCGTAGCCCACGAGCATCCAGGTGATCTGCACGCCAGTGAAGGTGAACGCCGGGCCCCACACCGGATCCGCGGCGATCTGGCCCCCCAGCCAGATCGACAGCAGCAGCAGGACCACGCCGACGATGGAGATTTCACCGATGCGGCCCGGGCGGATGTAGCGCATGTAGATGCCCATGAACATCGCGATCGGGATGGTCGCGATGACCGTGAACATGCCCCACGGGCTCTCGGCCAGGGCCTTGACCACGATCAGCGCCAGCACCGCGAGGATGATGATCATGATCAGGAAACAACCGAACAGGGCGATGGTGCCGGGAATGCGGCCCATCTCCTCACGGACCATGTCGCCCAGCGAGCGGCCGTTACGACGGGTGGAGAGGAACAGGACCATGAAATCCTGCACCGCGCCGGCCAGCACCACGCCGGCGATCAGCCACAGCGTGCCGGGCAGGTAGCCCATCTGCGCGGCGAGCACCGGGCCCACGAGCGGGCCCGCGCCGGCGATGGCGGCGAAGTGGTGGCCGAAGAGGATGTGCTTGTTGGTCGGGACGTAGTCCAGGCCATCGTTGTTGAGTACAGCGGGCGTGGCCCGGCGAGGATCGAGTTGCATCACCTTGGTGGCGATGAACAGGCTGTAGTAACGGTAGGCAACCAAGTAGATGGCCACTGCCGCGACGACGATCCACAAGGCATTGATCGCCTCACCGCGACGCAGGGCGACCACACCCAGCGCGCAGGCCCCTATGACTGCCAGCGCCAGCCACGGAATGTGGCGTAGCAGGCTATTATTGTTGTTCATGGTTTACTTCCAGCTGGTGGATTGGAAAGACCGCCCATCGAGTCTAGGGCCAGTCAAGACGCATTGCCACACTTGCTTTGGTCTAGAGCCTCTGCGGCCAGATTGCCGTACCTGATGCACATACCAAACTCACTATAGTCAGGATGTCACCCGGAGAAACCACCATGAACGCCCACGACGAACGCCGCCGCTTCCAGCGCATCGCCTTCGATGCCCCTACCGAACTGCGCCAGGGCGAACGTCGCTGGCTGGTGAAACTGCTGGACCTGTCGCTTAAGGGCTTGCTGGTAGAGCGCCCAAGCCCCTGGGATGCCGACCCCACCCAGGACTTCGACGCGATCATCCACCTCAACGACAAGAAAACCCAGGTCAGGATGCAGGTCGAACTGCGCCACGACGAGTCCGCCCGGCTGGGTTTTATCTGCCTGTTCATAGATGTCGATTCGATGACTCATCTGCACCGCCTTGTGGAATTGAACCTGGCAGACAGCACCGAAATGATGCGTGAGCTGCGCGAACTCATCGAAGATTGATATCTCTTAGCCTGCTAATGATCTGGCTGTGGCGGCTTTCTTGTCCAGCCAGACAGCTTTCCTGCCTTTACCAGCCTCTTTGTACACACCCCTCTGGAACAGTCTCTCGCAGGTTGGAACGTAATGTGCATCCAGGTTTCAGGCACCTTGGACGCACCCGTTACGGCGCTACAATCAAAACTTTGTATACAATTTTAGTGGCAATTATTTGCACTAGTTGTCTACAGTAGCGACACAACAATAAACAGAGAGCCTGCTCCAATGACCACGTCCCCCAGCACGTCTCCCGCCCCGCGCCCCGAGGACGAAAACCTCGGCCTCGGCGCCAACCTGGCCTACGGGCTGCAGCATGTCCTGACCATGTATGGAGGGATCGTCGCCGTACCCCTGATCCTCGGCCAGGCCGCCGGCCTGGCCCCGGCGGAGATCGGCCTGCTGATCGCTGCCTCGTTGTTCGCCGGTGGCCTTGCGACATTGCTACAGACCCTTGGGCTGCCGTTCTTCGGCTGCCAGCTGCCATTGGTCCAGGGCGTATCGTTCGCGGGCGTGGCGACCATGGGCGCGATTCTCGGCAGCCAGGGCGGCGGTGGCCTGCCGGCGGTGCTGGGCGCGGTAATGGCAGCCTCGTTGATCGGGTTCCTGATTACCCCGGTGTTCTCGCGTATCACCAAATTCTTCCCGCCCCTGGTGACCGGCATCGTCATCACCACCATCGGCCTCACCCTGATGCCCGTCGCGGCCCGCTGGGTGATGGGCGGCAACAGCGCATCGCCAGAGTTCGGCAGCATGGCCAACATCGGCCTGGCGGCACTGACCTTCGCCATCGTCCTGCTGCTGAGCAAGCTGGGCAGCGCGAGCATTTCGCGCCTGTCGATCCTGCTGGCGATGGTCGCCGGCACATTGATCGCCTGGTCGCTGGGCATGGCTGATTTCAGCAAGGTCACCGAAGGCCCGATCTTCGCCTTCCCCACCCCGTTCCACTTTGGCATGCCGACCTTCCACATCGCCGCGATCCTGTCGATGTGCATCGTGATCATGGTGACCCTGGTGGAAACCTCGGCGGACATCCTGGCGGTCGGTGAGATCATCGACACCAAGGTCGACTCCAAGCGCCTGGGCAACGGCCTGCGCGCCGACATGGCATCGAGTATCCTGGCGCCGATCTTCGGCTCGTTCACCCAGAGCGCCTTCGCCCAGAACGTGGGCCTGGTGGCAGTGACCGGCGTGAAGAGCCGCTATGTGGTGGCCACCGGCGGCGTGATCCTGGTGGTGCTTGGCCTGCTGCCGATCATGGGCCGGGTGATTGCGGCAGTGCCTACCCCGGTACTCGGCGGCGCCGGTATCGTGCTGTTTGGCACCGTGGCCGCCAGCGGCATCCGCACCCTGTCGAAAGTCAGCTACAAGAACAACGTCAACCTGATCATCGTCGCCGCCTCGCTGGGCTTCGGTATGATCCCGATCGCGGCGCCGAACTTCTACCACAGCTTCCCCAGCTGGTTCGAAACCATCTTCCACTCCGGCATCAGCTCGGCGGCGATCATGGCAATTCTGCTGAACCTGATGTTCAACCACTTCACCACCGGCAACTCGGAAAACCAGTCGGTGTTCGCCGCGGCCTACGAGCGCACCATCCAGTACTCCGATATCTCGGCCCTGCGTGATGGCGACTACTTCAAGGATGGCAAGTTGTTCGACGCCGAGGGCAACGAGGTACCGGTGCTGGAACTGGACGAGCACGGCAACGAGACGCCCAGGCGCAAGGCGGTTGCCGAACACTGATCGCTGACCAGGACGGTCATCGAGGGGAGCCGACGCGCATCGTCGGCTCCTTTTTTGTCTGAACAGATGCGTGAAAGCGAGCGCGCTACCACGATCGCCCTAGCCGTGCGCCACGAAGTACCGATTCAACACATTCAGATCACCGGCCTCCAGCACCCCCGCCAGATAGCGCAGCTGCAACCAGGCCCGCAGGTACTCATGCCGTGCCTGGGCCAGGTCGCGCCGGGCACCGAACAACTGTTGCTCGGCATCCAGTACATCGAGGTTGACCCGCTCACCGCCTTGAACACTCTTGCGCGTGGCCTGCACCAAGGCTGTGGCCGCCTTGACCGCTAGGTCGTAGGCGCGGATCTTCGCCGTGCCACTGGCGCACAGGTTGAACTGTCGACGCAACTGGTTGACCGTGTCGCGCAGTTGCGCATCCAGCTCGAAGCCCGCGGCATCACGCTGGGCCCGGGCCTGGCGCACCGACGCCGACACACCGCCACCGGCAAACAGCGGCACGTTCAGCTGCATGCCGATGCTGTCGGTGTCATAGCGCTGGTTGTAGCTGCTCTCGGAACTGGAGCTGGAAATGCCCTTGCTGGCATAGGCGCTCAACGAAGGCAGGTGCCCGGCCCGTTGCCGCTCGATGTTCTGCTCGGCGACCTCCAGCCCATGGCGCTGGCTGGCCAGCTCGGCGTTGCGGGCAACAGCCAGGTCGCGCCAGGGCTCGAAGCGTGCCGGGGTCAGGGGCTGGACGCGGAAATCACCGGTCATCGGCGCCAGGTCATCAACCTCTACCGGCTCGCCGATGATCGCCTGCAAGGCCCGCAACGCCGCATCGAGATTGTCGCCGGCCTCGATCTCCTGGGCCTGGGCCAACTCGTAGCGGGCACGGGTCTCAAGCACATCGGTGCGGGTGCCCTCGCCCCCTTTGACCAGGCGTTCGTTCAGCGTCAGTTGTTCGGCAAAGGTACGCCGCTGGGCCTGGGCCAGGGCGATCTGCTCATTAGCGAACAGCGCTTCGCTGTAGGCGCCGAACAGCCGCACCATCAACTCCTGGCCACGACCACGGTAACGTTCGTCGGCCAGCGCGGCCTGAGCCACGCCACGGCGGTAGTCACTCCAGGCGGCATAGTCGAACAGCGGCTGCTCGAGGGTCAGCGTCGAGCTGTAGCTGCGGTAATCGCGTTGGGTGGTCACGTCGCCGAACTGGCTGCGCTGGGTTACCTCCGAGTCGTTGCGGGCACGGTTGTAGCGGTACGACAGTTTTGGCAGCAGACCAGCGCGGCCGATCGCCCGGTTTTCGAGCCCCGCCTCGCGCTCGGCGATCGAGCCCTGCCAGGTCGGGTCGTTGCGCAGGGCCAGGGCATAGGCATCGCCCAGGTCCAAGGCCTGCGCCGAGAGACTGGTGAGCAGCAGAAACAGGCCTGCGAAACGCAAAGATACCGGCATTACCCTTACTCCTCCGCCAGGGCAACGTGCACCCGGTCGGCCAAAGGCTTGAACAGGTAATTGAGCATCGAGCGTTCGCCGGTGCGCACGAAGGCCTCCACCGGCATGCCGGGGCGGATATCCAGGCCCGCCAGTTGCCCCAGCCCCTGTTCGCTGACCTTGATACGTACCTGGTAGTAGGGCTGCTGGGTCTTCTCGTCCACCAGGCGGTCGGCCGAGACCAGGGTCACCTCGCCGTCCACCCGTGGCGTGGTGCTCTGGTTGAACGCGACAAACATCAGCTCCACCGGCAAGCCGGGGCGCAGGCGATCGATCATCTCCACCGAGGCCCGCGCATCGACCAGCAAAGGCGCATCGCGCGGCACGATCTCCATCAGTTGCTGGCCGCGAGCGATGACCCCGCCGTTGGTGAACACACTGAGGCCGACCACCGTACCGGCCACCGGGGCCCGCACCTGGGCATGGGCCAGCTCGAACTCGGCGCTGCGCAGGCGGTTGCCCAGGTCCTCGGCGCTCGCCTGCAGTTCGGCGAGCTGCTGGCGCACCTCGTTCTGGTACTCCTGCTGGCGCTGGCCGATACGCAGCTTCAGCTCCAGCACCTGGCGCCGGGTGCGGCCAATGTTGCCGAAGTCCTCGGCGATCGAGCCATTGACCTGGGCCAGCAGGCGCTCGCTGTCGAGCAGGCGATTGCGGGCGATGTAGCCGTCCCGGGCCAGCTCGCGCAGGCCGCGCAACTGCTCGTCCAGCGCATCGCGCTGGGCCTGCTTGCTGGCCAGCGAACCCTGCAGCCCCTGCAGCGAGGCTTCGGCACCGGCAATGCTCTCGCGCAGGCCGCCGAGCTCCATGTCCAGCGCCTGGGCCCGGCTGCCACGCAGCTGGCGCTGCCCTTCCAGCACCGTGGCGACCCAGGGGAGGTGTGCCTGGGCCTGCAGGTCTTCGGGATAGGCAAGCGTCGCCCGACCATCGCGCTCGGCCAACAGGCGCGCCTCCCCGGCGCGGGCGTTGACGTACTGCACCCGCAACGAACCGACCTGGGCCTGGGCTTGGGTCGCGTCCATGCGCAGCAGCACCTGCCCGGCGTTCACCGTGTCACCGTCACGCACCAGCAACTGTTCGATCACCCCGCCCGTGGGGTGCTGCACGGCCTGGCGGCTACCGGCGACCATCACGCTGCCGCTGACCGGCACGCCCTTGTCCAAGGGCGCCAGCGCGGCCCACAGCAGAAAGCCGCCGAAACCTGCCAGCACCAGCCAGCGGCCGACACGGCCCGGCCGGTGTTCATCGAGGCTGAGCAGGCTTGCCTCGGTCTTTTGCGTGGAGAGGGCGTGTACGCTCATGAAGTCAGGCTCTTGGCTGGCCGAACGTGACGTTCAGGCCGATGGGGTTGCGGGCGGTGGAGGGGGCGACGGGGGCGGGCCGAGCAGCCCGTTGGGCGTCCTGCAGTACCCTCGCGGTGGGGCCGAAGGCTTGCAGCTGGCCGCCCTTGAGCATCAACAGGTTGTCCAGACCGGCCAGCAGCGAGGACTTGTGGGTGATCAGGATCAGCGTGCGCTTGTACTCGCGCAGCCTGGCAATGGCCTCGACCAGCGCCCGCTCACCGGCCTCATCGAGGTTGGAGTTGGGTTCGTCGAGCACGATCAGCGCCGGCAGCCCGTACAGCGCACGTGCCAGGCCGATGCGCTGGCGCTGGCCACCGGAAAGCCCCATGCCGCCCTCCCCCAGCAGCGTGTCGTAACCACCCGGCAGCGCGAGGATCATGTCGTGCACGCCCGCCAGCTGCGCCGCAGCGACCACTTGCTGGGCGTCGACAAGGCCCAGGCGGGCGATGTTGTCGGCAATGCTGCCGGCGAACAGCTGCACATCCTGCGGCAGGTAGCCGATATGCTGGCCCAGCGCGCCACGGTCCCAGGTCCGCAGGTCGGCGCCGTCCAGGCGCACCTTGCCAGTGATCGGCGCGCCGGAGCCGACCAGCAGCCGCGCCAGGGTCGACTTGCCCGACCCGGAAGGGCCGATGATCCCCAGCGACTCGCCCGCTGGCAGCGCGAAGCCCAGGTTGTTCAGGCACAGGCGACTGTTGCCCGGCTGCGTCGCGCCTACCTGCTCGACCGTGAGCTTGCCGAGCGGTGCCGGCAGGGGCATGCCCGCCGGCCGCGGCGGTTGGGCCTGCAACAACTCGCTCAGGCGCTGATAGGCCAGGCGCGCACCGCTCCATTGGCGCCAGGCACCGATCAACTGATCGATCGGCGCCAGCACGCGGGCCATGAGGATGGAACCTGCGATCATCATCCCCGGGGAGATCAACTGTTCGATGGCCAGCCAGGCGCCCAGCCCGAGCACCAGCGACTGCAAGGCCAGGCGCACAGTCTTGGTCAGCGCGGTGACCGCCGCGGTGCGCTCGCTGCCCAGGTTCTGCTGGGCCAGAAACCCATGATGCAAACGTGCCCAGCGCTGGCGCACGGCGCCGAGCATGCCCATGGCCTCGATCACTTCGGCATTGCGCAGGTTGGCGCTGGCCTCCAGGCCCGCCTGCTGCGACAGTTGCCCGGCTTGTGCAAACGGCGCCTGGGTCATGCGCTCGTTGAGCCACGCCAGCACCGTCAGCAACACCGCGCCCGCCAGCGCCATCAGGCCCAGGCAGGGGCTGAACATGAACATCACCCACAGGTACACCGGGAACCACGGCGCATCGAAGAAGGCGAACAACGCCTGGCCGGTGGCGAACTGGCGCAGCGCGGTCAGATCGGCGAGCATCTGCCCCGCCGCACCTTTGTGCCCGGCCAGGCTGGCCTGGTAGGCCGCCTCGAACACCCGCGGGTTGAGGTCCATGTCCATGCGCGTGCCCAGGCGGATCACCACCTGGCTGCGCAGCCACTCCAGCAGCCCCATGAAGGCGAACACCCCGAGCACCATGAGGCTGAGCATCAACAGGGTCATCTCGTTGCGCGACGACAAAACCCGGTCATAGACCTGCAGCATGTACAGCGCCGGCGCCAGCATCAGCACATTGATCACCGCGGTGAACAACGCGACGTTGCCAAGCCCGGCACGGCAGGCCTTGAGCGCCCGCAGCACTTCATTGGCCGCGGCGGGAGCAGTTCGCATTTGTTGGAAATCTCGTAGAAGGCGCCGACAGGCGATTGCATTCGCGCCATCGTCGCCACAGAATTCGCACCGCCGCAGCCTGGGCCCGGCAAAGACACGGGCTGCGGGGTAAGTGCATCAGATCAGCGAATGGCAGGGTGACCTTCCATTCGCTTTTTCATGCCTGCGCTCAGGCCGCCAGGGCCAGGTCCTCAGGCAGCGCCTGCACGCCGACCGCTTCGGCGGAGGCCGCGTGAGCGGGGCCTGCGGCCAGGGCCGCGCCGATCTCGGCGAAGGTGCTGTTGGTGGACACGCCAAAACCGGCCAGCAGGTTGTCGAGCACGCCCTCCAGGGCCGAGGTGTTGCCCTGCATCAGGCCGTAGATCACGCTCTGCACTTCGTTGCCGGCACGACCTGCGCCCTGCGCGGCATCCAGGTCAAGGCCGTTGAAGCTGACCACGTAGTTGCCCAGGGTGAAGTCGCTGCCGCTGCCGCCGCCGAGCACTTCGCCCAGGGAAACGTTGTCCAGCGAACCCCACAGGTAGTGATTGAGGTTGTCGCCCGGTGCCTTCGATGGGTCGAACACGTAGTGCAGGCCGTTGGCGCTGTCGCTGTCGGCAATGAAGGCGTAATCCGAGCTGTTGCGACCGTGGGTGGCGTATTGGTCGCCGTCGAAGGTGCCGTTGCTGAAGCCGCCGGTGTTGCTGTAGCCGTGGCCGGCGGTGACGAAGCCGGCACTCCAGAAGGCCAGGTAATCGTCGACGGTGGAGCTGGCGAAAGCGGCGTCGTAGTTGACGGAAAGGGTCATGACGGTTCCTCGTTGTTGCACAGTGATGACGAAGGCGTGTTCCGTGCCTTCGCGTCGCCCGGAATGGGCAAACCCGGTTGGATCAGAAGCGATACTCAAGCATGCCGCTCAAGGTGCGGCCACGGGCCAGCGACAGGTTGTTGCCGTCGCCCATGGCCACGAAGTAGGCCTCATCGGTGGCGTTTTCCAGGGAAAGGGCCAGGTTCAGGCTGGAAGTCATCCAGTAGCTGGCGTACAGGTCATAGACGGTGTACTGGGGCCACTGCGCCTGATCGATCTGGTTGTAGGTATGGCTCTTGAGGTTTTCGCCATTGCCTTCGCTGTAGCGCACACGCATGCCTATATCCAGGGTGCGATCGAGCAGGCGCATGCCCAGGGTCAGCGCGCCGCGGTCTGCAGGCATATAGGAGGCGTTGCCCATGATGTCGCCGCAGCTGACGATGCTGTTGGTGTCTGCGGCGCCCTCGGCGCGTGATACCCGCACCGGCAGCATGATGATGCGGCTGCCCACACGGACCGGGCGCATGACAGTGCCGGCACTGACCAGCCGCTGTGCGCCGCCCATGTAGAACTGGTTGGAGCAGAACTCGTTGCTGCCGATCATGTGGGTGTAGCTGAGCTGCCCGTAGTAGGCGCCGGCGTCGTAATCCAGGCTGTATTCCACGCCGCGAAAGCGCGTGGTCTCCAGGTTGTTCTGGTAGGCCGAGCGACCCAGCGCGATACCCGCTACGCTGCTGCCGGGCAACGAGACATTGGTGTCGAGAAACGAGAAGTTGTCGATGCGGGTGTCGAAGTAGGCGACCTTGGCGCCAAACCGATCGCCGTCGCGCAGCAGCGACTCCTTGAAAATGTTCAGCCCCAACTCCCAGTTGTGCGACTCCTCGGCCTTGAGAAACGGATTGGGATAGACCATCTCGGCACTGCCGCCGGCATGTGGGCGTCCGCTCATGAACACCTCGGTCACCGCCGGCGGACGCCAGCCACGGCCCCAGCGGGTGTAGACCTGCAACCAGTCCGGCCCTGGCTTGAGCGCAATACCGAAGGTTGGCGAGAAACGGCCTTCCTCCGTCTGCTCGTCGAAGATCATGTGAGTCTGCTGGCGCGAAAGGCTGACCTCGGTGACCCCCTCGGGGTACATCCAGGTGGTGACGCCGGTCTTGCCGCTCAGCCGGTAGCGGTCATAACGCAAACCGGCATCCAGACTGAGCCAGTCGTCATGCTCGTAGGTGAGATTGCCGAACAGGCTGGCCATGATCCGCTTACCTTTGGGATTGGCACCTTGCACATAGGGCAGCGATTCCACTTCGTTCTGGGCGGCGACACGGTCCGTGCTGGGACGGAAACTGTCCTGGAACAGCTCGGTGCCGTAGTTGAAACTCAAGGTGTCGGCCTGCCCGACGTGCCAGCGCGAGGTGTTCTGCACCTGCAGCCCCCAGGTGTCGGTCTGGAAGCGGTCGGTATAGGCCTCGACACGGTTGCCAGTACCCGCGCTGGACATATTGTCGGCGTTCCAGCGGTCCTGGCGGGTGGTTACGTAATAAAGCTTGGCCTTGAAATCGATCAGGTCGTTGTCGGGCGAGAAGCTGTAGTCGACTGCAGCGTTCTTCGCATTGATGTCATTGGTCCCGGTGACCCGGTAGTAATAGCGGTTACTGTTGCTGTCGTTGTAGGTCCAGGCATCCTTGCTGTCGGCATCGGTCTCGAAGTAGCTGAACTGCAGGCGCTGATGCTCAGGCAGGTTGATGCCGAACTTGAACAGTTGGGAGCGGGTGATGCTGTCCATCGCCCCGACTTCACCGTGCAGCCAGCTCTTCCAGGCCTCGCGATTCTCCAGCTTGCCGCGGATCTGCGTGCCCAGGTTGTCGGCATTCTGCGTGCCGCTGCGGTAGTCGCCGAAGTGCCGCTCGCTATAGCCGACGAGGATGTCACCTATCTCGTTGCCGGCAGCGAACAGCGCACTGCCGTTGAAGTACGTGCCATTGCCCAGCTCGCCGATGCCATGGCCAGCGCGCAGGCGACCGCCGACTTCCTTGCCGGCGCCAAGCAAGTCACGGGCCTCGACGGTATTGAAACTGGCGATGCCACCGATCACCCCGGCGCCCCCCATGCCGGCAGAGGTGCCCTTGTCGATTTCCACGCCCTGGATGAACTCCGGGTCGATGAACATCGTGCCGTTGCGCTGCTGGTGGCCGTTGACACTGAAGTTCTGGCGCATGCCATCGATGTTCATGTTGACTCGGCCATAGTCCTGCACGCCACGGATGTTCACCGACAACCCGGGGTCGCGCTGGTTGACCGCCGTGTACACCCCGGCGGTCTGCTCGAGCAGGTCGGCAGCGTGGCGCGGCGGGCGCTTGTCGATCTGCTCGCGGGTGATCACGCTGACCGAGCGTGGCGTCTGGTAGACCCAGTCGCCGTCACGCATCGAGTCAATATGGGTGGCGCCCAGTTCCATGACCTGGCCACCCTCCGCCAGGCGCTCCAGGCCTACTTGGCCCGGAGCACTGAAGCGATAGCGTACGGGCATGCCGCGCAGCAAACGGTGCAGCGCCTCTTCGATGCTGTAGCCACCGTGCAGGCCTTCGCTTTGCAAGCCAGCCAGGGTTCGGCTGTCGAAGAACACCTGCACACCGGACTGCTCGGCATAGGCCAGGACGGCGCTGTCCAGAGGCTGGGCGGGAATGTCGAACTGAATGACGTTGGACTTGGTGCTGCTGGTGGCGACAGCGGCCTGCGCCGTGCCGATCCCCATCGACAAGGTACAGGTACCCAAGGCCAGGCTGCCGGCAAGGGCGATGCGGCTCAGAGGTCGGAGGGGTCGAGTTGATTGCGTGCTCACTGCGCGTCTCGTCTGTTGGCGTTTTCTAGTAATGAAAATCAATCTCAACAGTCAGACGAGCAACGCGGGGAAACTCAGTAACGCCAGATGAAAGTTTTTTGCGAAAGACTCAGTAGATCACGGTCAAGCCCGGTAACTGCAGGCGCTTGGCCTTCAACTCGCGGGCAAGGGTATCGGCGGCGGCGGCCAGGTTGTCGAGGCGGAACACCCCGCTCACTTCCCGCTGCGCCAGCGTGCCATCGACCACCATCAGGCGGCCATCGCGATAACGGTTCAGGCGCTCGACCACCTCGGCCAGAGGCTGGCGTTCGAACACCAGCACACCCCGCTGCCAGTCGATGGCCCGGTGCAGATCGCGGCCAATCCATGGCCGGATACCCTGGGCCTGGTCGTAGCGCACTGCCTGCCCCTCCTGCAGGACCTGATGGGCGACACCCTGCGCCGGTGCCGTTTGCAGCCGCACGTCGACACTGTGCTCGAGCATGCCCACCCAGCCGCCATCACCCACCTTGCCCACCACGAATCGGGTGCCCAGTGCCTGGCTGGTGGCACCGGCATATTCGACCACGAAGGGCCGCGGCTCATCCGCGCTGACCGGCGCCGCACTGAACACCGCCTCCCCCGCCAACAGGCGCACCCGACGCTGCCGACCATCGAAGTCGAGCTGTACGGCACTGCCGCTGTCCAGATCGACCTGGCTGCCATCGGGTAGGCTGACGCGGCGCACTTCGCCAGCGGCGGTGGCGTAGTCGGCACGCCAGTCGAGCAGTACCCGAGGGCCTTGTTCGACGCCCAGGATTGCCAGCAGCAGCAACGCACTGCTGGCCACCGCCCAGCGCAGCCGCGTCGGCCGACGCCAGCCACGCGGACGCTCGGCCCGGGCTACTGGCGCCCGGTGCGGCGTTGTCGGTGCCAGGCTCGTCACCTGCCCGAGATCGGCCCAGGTCGCCTGGGCGAAGGCATAGGCCCGCGCATGGCGCGGATCGCTGCCGCACCACTGCGCCAACGCCAGTTGCTGCGCCGGGCTCAGGGGGCCGTTCCCCTCCAGCACCACCCACTCGGCGGCCTGCTCGCGGATGGCTTGCTCGTTCTGGCTGCTCACACGGTTCTCTCGCGATCTGGTTATGTCTGGGCTGACGTCTGAAGCGGCATTTGTCAGTAAACCGTTGGTCATTCGGTTTCCTGCAGGCACAGCATCACATAGGCCAGGGCCTTGGCCAGATGCTTTTGCACCGAGCTGTCGGAGATCCCCAGTTGCCGGGCAACCTCGGCATGGGTCATGCCTTCCAGGCGGTTGAGGCGGAAGATCTCCCGGGTGCGCTCGGGCAACTCGCCGAGGATCGTCTGCAAGCGACGCAGGTGCTGCTCGCGCACGGCGTGCTCCTCGAGCCCGGGGCCATCCTCGACGAGCGCCTCGAAAGCCTCGTGGGGCACCGTGTCGGTCTTGCGCCTTTGCTGCTGGCGCACGTGATCGATCATCAGGTTGTGCGCGGTGCGATAAAGGTACGCCTGGGCGTTGTCGATGGTCTCGGTACGCTGCTGCTCGGCCAGGCGCAGGAAACTGTCCTGCACAAGGTCAGCGGCCAGCTGTGGGTCGCGCACCTTGCGCGAGAGCAGGCCTTGAAGGTTTTTCGCGTGCTTGAGAAACAGCCGCTTGAGGTCTAACTCCGCCACACGCGCTCCATGAGGTGGTCGCAAGGTGGCGGTATGCTACTCGCTATTGAGAATCACTTACAAGAAAATGACCTACTCGAACAGTGCATCCAGCGCTTGTTCCAGACGGGTCACGGCAATCACCTGCAACCCGGCGGGAGCCTCTTTTGGTGCGTTGCCCTTGGGCACGATGGCACGCTTGAAGCCATGTTTTGCCGCTTCCTTCAGACGCTCCTGGCCACTGGGCACCGGACGCACCTCGCCCGACAGGCCGATCTCGCCGAACACCAGCAGGCCATGGGCCAACGGCCGGTTGCGCAGGCTGGACATCACCGCCGCCAGCAACGCGAGGTCGGAGGCAGTCTCGAGCACCTTCACGCCACCCACGACGTTGAGGAACACGTCCTGGTCGTGGGTGGGGATGCCACCGTGCCGGTGCAGCACCGCCAGCAGCATGGCCAGGCGGTTCTGGTCCAGGCCCAGGGTTACCCGCCGTGGGTTGGCCAGGTGGCTGTCGTCGACCAGCGCCTGGACTTCCACCAGCATCGGCCGGGTGCCCTCCCAGGTAGCCATGACCACGCTGCCGGGCACCTCTTCCTGGGTGCGGTTGAGGAAGATCGCCGACGGATTGGAGACCTCCTTGAGGCCGCGGTCGGTCATGCCGAACACGCCCAGTTCGTTGACCGCGCCAAAGCGGTTTTTCACTGCGCGCAGAAGGCGCAGGCGGCCATCGGACTCGCCCTCGAAATACAGTACGGTATCGACCATGTGCTCGAGCACCCGTGGACCGGCCAACGAGCCCTCCTTGGTGACGTGGCCGACCAGGAAGATCGCCGTGCCGCTCTGCTTGGCGTAGCGCACCAGCAATGCCGTACTCTCGCGCACCTGGGCCACGCCACCCGGTGCCGACTGCAGTTGTTCGGTGAAGATGGTCTGGATCGAGTCGATCACCATCACCCGCGGCTTTTCCTGGCGCGCGGTGGCGATGATGGTTTCGATGCAGGTTTCGGTCATGACCTTGAGCTGGTCCTGGGGCAGGCCCAGACGCCGGGAACGCATGGCCACCTGCTGCTGCGACTCCTCGCCGGTGACATACAGCGCTGGCATCTGCACGGCGATGTTGCACAGGGTCTGCAGGAGGATGGTCGATTTGCCGATACCCGGATCGCCCCCGATCAGCACCACCGACCCATCCACCAGGCCCCCGCCCAGGACGCGGTCGAGCTCGGTGCTGCTGGTGGTGAAGCGCGGGATCTCCTCGACGCTCACTTCGGCCAGGGTCTTGATCTGCGCCTGCTGCCCGGTCCAGCCGGTGCGCCCGCTCGGCGCCGCGGCGCCGCCGCTTTCGATCATGCTCTCGACCAGGGTGTTCCAAGCCCCGCATTCGCCACACTGCCCGGCCCACTTGGGGAAGGTCGCGCCGCACTCGGTGCAGCCATACAAACGCTTGGCCTTGGCCATGGGCTGGGTCTCCTGGAAAAAACCGCCATGATAGCCGAACACGGACGTGCCCCGGAGGCCTCGGCGGGCGACAAAACTATTCGCTCTATAAACAGTCTGTAGCTGCGAACGTCACGCATGAAGCGTTTTAGTGGCTTACACTGCGTTTACCTCTCCATTCGTAACAAAGGAATACAGCATGGGCATGCTCAGTGAATTCAAGGCCTTCGCGGTCAAGGGAAATGTCGTCGACATGGCGGTGGGTATCATCATCGGCGCGGCGTTCGGCAAGATCGTTTCGTCCTTCGTCGGTGACGTGATCATGCCCCCCATCGGCCTGCTGATCGGCGGTGTCGACTTCAGCGACCTGGCCATCACGCTCAAGGCTGCCGAAGGCGATGTGCCGGCCGTCATGCTGGCCTACGGCAAATTCATCCAGACCGTGCTCGACTTCATCATCGTCGCCTTCGCCATCTTCATGGGTGTGAAAGTGATCAACCGCCTCAAGCGCGAAGAGGCAGTGGCACCGACCGCTCCGCCGGTGCCCAGCGCCGAGGAAACCCTGCTGACCGAGATTCGCGACCTGCTCAAGGCGCAGAATCGCCAGCCCTGAAGCACAAAACGACTGGGGCCGCTTTGCAGCGGCCCCAGTGACGGCGATCCAAAAGGCGCCATTGTTCCTTACCAGTAGTTCTCCACCGCCACCTGCCCCGGCCGCTTGCTCAGGCTCAGTTGCAAGTCCCGCGCCTTGAGCACCTTGCGCGTCTCGTCGATCATCTCCGGGTTGCCGCACAGCATGATCCGTGAATGCTCCGGCGACAGCTCCAGACCCGCCGCTTTTTCCAGCTCGCCGTTTTCGATCAGCGTGGTGATCCGCGCATTCAATGCCCCCGGATGCTGCTCTCGGGTAACCACCGGAATGAACTGCAACTTGCCCGCGTACTCCGCCAGGTAGTCGCGCTGCTCCAGCGCGGCGATTTCATCGACATATGCCAGCTCCTTCGCCTCGCGCACCGAGTACACCAGCTTGATGTTGTCGAAGCGCTCCCAGGCCTCGAAGTCCTGCAGGATCGACATAAACGGTGCGATGCCGGTGCCGGTGGCCAGCAGCCACAAGTCACGGCCGCCAACGAAGCGGTCAAGGGTCAGGTAGCCGAAGGCCTGGCGGTCGATCAGCAGGGTGTCGCCTTTACCGAAGCGGCTCAGCTCACTGGTGAACTCCCCACCGGGCACCACGATGGAAAAGAAGTCGAGATGTTCGTCATGCGGCGCGCTCACCATGGAGTAGGCACGCCAGACAACGCTGCCATCTGCCTTGCTCACACCCAGCCGGGCGAACTGCCCGGCACGGAAGCGAAAGCCTGCGTCGCGGGTAACGCGCAGGGAAAACAGATTGGGGGTCAGGGGCTGGACGCCGAGCAGGGTCTGGCGGGTGAATTTGTCGGCGCTGGCGGTCATGACGGGCTCCACGAATCAAGAGCGCACAGTGTCGCGCAAAGCAGCGGAGATAAACACCGTCGATTTGTAGGGCATGGCATAGCCCGGAGCGTAAACAACTAAGAAAGCGCAACAGCTATAGCAAAAAAAACCAGCACATCTTTAGGAGATTTCCTACACTACGGACCGTGTAATGCTGACTTTGGATCCACAAAGACGCAACGGGAGCTTCATCGATGCCACATTGGAAGAGTGAGCAACTCCAGCAACTGCTGGAGGAACAGGAGCCGCAACTGGTGTTCGGCCAGGCCGTGAAACTGGCCCAGGCACTGGACATGGAGTTCATCGGCCTGACGCTGCACCTGCATGTCGCTGCCCGTGGCCCCCTAGTGATCCTCTACAACAATTACCCAAGCGCCTGGAATGCGCGCTACCAGGCTGAAGACTTCATCAAGATAGATCCAACAGTAGCAAAATGCCACAGCACGACGTTGCCGCTGGTCTGGAGTGACGAACTGTTCCACGAGGTGCCTCAGCTGCGTGAGGCTGCCACTGCCTACGGCATGACCCATGGCTGGAGCCAGTCTGTGCACGACCAGCAGCACAACGAAAGCCAGCTAAGTGTCACCAGGGCTCAGGGCGTGGTCTCCCGTGACGAACTGTTCGAGAAGAGCGCCCAGGTGATGTGGCTGTGCAACACCCTGCACGCCGCGCTCAGTGCGCACCATCTGGCGAAGTACAGCCCACTACCGCAATTGAGCGAGCGCGAGCTCGAAGTGCTCAAGTGGTCGGCCGCTGGCAAGACCGCAGCCGACGTGGCGATGATTCTTTCGCTGTCGACCAGCACCGTGAATTTTCATATTCGCAGTGTGATCAGCAAGACCAACGCCTCCAACAAAGCCGGCGCCATCGCCATTGCCGCCCTGCGCGGCCTGCTCTGACAGCCCGTCCCCCACCCAGGCGCAAAGCCCTGTAGAATCACCTGCCGCAAGCCTGCCGCACCCGCGCGCCGGGCAGATACGCAGCAGAGCCCCACGTCATGCCCCTGTTCAACAGCCCCTTCGCCGACCTCGACCTGATCCGCCAGCCGGAGCAAGCCAACGACCCGCTGCTGGCGTTCGATGCCGCCGACCAGTACCTGCTGGAACACATGGCCGCCCAGGCACCAGGCGCAGGCAGCAAGGTGCTGGTGCTCAACGACAGCTTCGGCGCCCTGGCCGCCAGCCTGGCCGGGCACCTGGACGTGACCAGCAGCGGTGACTCGCACCTGGCGCACCTGGCCCTGGAGAAAAACCTGGCGGGTAACGGCAAGCCGTTCGACAGCGTGCCCTTCATCCCGGCCAGCGAGCCCTTCCAGGGCCCGTTCGACCGCGTGCTGGTGCGCGTGCCCAAGACCCTGGCCCTGCTCGAGGAGCAACTGATCCGCCTGCAGGGCCAATTGGCGCCTGGCGCCCAGGTGATCGCCGGGGCGATGATCAAGCACCTGCCCCGAGCCGCCGGCGACCTTATGGAGAAGTACATCGGCCCGGTGCAGGCGTCGCTGGCGCAGAAGAAAGCGCGCCTGCTGACTGCCACCGTCGCCGAACGCCCGACTGCCCGCTCCCCCTACCCCAGCCGCTATCGTCTGGAGACGCCGGCCCTGGAGCTGGTCAACCACGCCAACGTGTTCTGCCGCGAAGGCCTGGACATCGGCACCCGTGCCTTCCTGCCGCATCTGCCGCGTGACCTGGGTCGCGCCCGCGTAGCCGATCTTGGCTGTGGCAATGGCGTGCTGGCGATTGCCTGTGCCCTGGCCAACCCGGATGCGCAGTTCACCCTGGTCGACGAGTCGTACATGGCGGTGCAGTCGGCGCGGGAGAACTGGCAGGCGGCGCTGGGCGAACGCGAGGTGACGATCAGGGCCGCGGATGGCCTGGCCGGCCAGGAGAAACAATCGCTGGACGTGGTGCTGTGCAACCCGCCGTTCCACCAGCAACAGGTGGTCGGCGACTTCCTCGCCTGGCGCATGTTCCAGCAGGCTCGCGAGGCACTGGAAGTCGGTGGCGCGCTGTACATCGTCGGCAATCGCCACCTGGGCTACCACAGCAAGCTGGCGCGTTTGTACCGGGGTGTCGAGCAGGTCGCGGCGACGCCGAAGTTCGTGGTGCTCAAGGCCCGGAAATAAAAGCATCGCGGGGCAAGTCGCAGCGGTGCACCGATGCGACTTGCCCCGCGATCACTCAATGGCTTAGTGAGTACTCAGGCCTGCCGCGCTCATGAACATGCGCATGCCATAAGCCACCACGCCAAGCGCTGCCACGCTCAGCCCCCAGATCAGCACCAGCCAACCCAGGCGTTGCCACAGCGGTTTCTTCTCTTCGACATTCATCACCCGGCGCTCCTAGTGATAGCCGTCTTCATGGGTCACCTTGCCGCGGAACACGTAGTAGCTCCAGTAGGTGTAACCCAGGATGAACGGCAGGATGAACAGCGTGCCCACCAGCATGAAGCCCTGGCTCTGCGGCGGCGCCGCGGCATCCCAGATGCTGATCGACGGCGGGATGATGTTCGGCCACAGGCTGATGCCCAACCCGCTGTAACCGAGGAAGATCAGCACCAGCGTCAGCAGGAACGGGGTGTAGTGGGCGTTACGCGCCACCGCCCGCAGCAACCCGTAGAAGGTCACCAGCACCAGGATCGGCACCGGCATGAACCAGATCAGGTTGGGCATGCTGAACCAGCGCTCGGCGATCTGCGGGTAGGCGATCGGCGTCCACAGGCTGACGATGCCGATGACCACCAGCAGCACCAGCGCGAGTGGTCGGGCCATGTCATGCATCTTCTGCTGCAGCGGCCCTTCGGTCTTCATGATCAACCAGGTGCAGCCCAGCAGCGTGTAGGCGACGATCAGGCCCAGGCCCGAAAACACGGTGAATGGGGTCAGCCAATCCAGGGTGCCACCGGTGAACTTACGGTCGACCACCTTGAAGCCTTCGATGAACGCGCCCAACGCCACCCCCTGGAAGAAAGTCGCCACCAGCGAGCCCCAGATGAAGGCCTTGTCCCAGATATGCCGCCTGTGGGCCCTGGCCTTGAAGCGGAACTCGAAGGCCACGCCACGGAAGATCAGGCCCACCAGCATCAGGATCAATGGCAGGTACAGTGCCTCGAGCACCACCGAGTAGGCCAGCGGGAAAGCCCCGAACAGCGCCGCCCCGCCCAGCACCAGCCAGGTCTCGTTGCCGTCCCATACCGGGGCGACCGTGTTCATCATCACATCGCGGTCACGCTCGTCCTGGACGAAGGGGAAGAGCATGCCGATGCCCAGGTCGAAACCATCCATTACCACGTACATCATGACGCCGAAGATGATGATCACGGCCCAGATCAGCGGAAGATCGATACCCATCTCAGTTCCCCTTGCTCAGGCTGCTGGAGTCGGCCTCATGGCCTTCATCGGCGGCGGACAGCGGCCGCGCCGGCGTACGTTTCTGGCCAGGGCCACCTGGGGTGTGCTCATCGCCTTCACCAGTCTTGGGCCCTTTGCGCACCAGGCGCATCATGTAGCCCAGACCGGTGCCGAACAGCGCGAAGTAGACCACCACGAACATCACCAGGGTAAAGCCGAGTTGGGCATAGCTATGGTTGGACACCCCGTCGGCGGTGCGCATCAATCCGTAGACCACCCACGGCTGGCGGCCGATCTCGGTGGTGAACCAGCCGGCGAGGATCGCGATCAACCCCGACGGGCCCATCCACAGGGTCAGGTAGAGGAACGGCCGCGAGCTATACAGGGTGCCGCGCTTGCGCAGCCACAGGCTCCACAGGCCGACAAAAATCATCAACATGCCCAAGCCGACCATGACTCGGAACGACCAGAATACGATGGTCGAGTTGGGTCGGTCCTCAGGTGGGAACTCCTTCATCGCCGGCACTTGCTTGTCCAGGCTGTGGGTCAGGATCAAGCTGCCCAAGGCCGGAATCTCGACTTTGAAACGCGTGGTTTCGGCCTGCATGTCGGGAATGCCGAACAGGATCAGCGGCGTCGGCTCACCGGGTTTGTTCTCCCAGTGGCCTTCGATGGCGGCGATCTTCACCGGCTGATGCTTGAGCGTGTTCAAGCCATGGAAGTCGCCGATCACGGCCTGGATCGGCGCCACCACCAGGGCCATCCACATGGCCATCGACAGCATCTTGCGCACCGCCGGGTTGTCCCGCCCGCGCAGCAGGTGCCAGGCCGCCGAGGCGCCGACGAAGAACGCGGTGGCGACGAACGCCGCGGTGGCCATGTGCATCAGGCGATAGGGGAAGGACGGGTTGAAGATCACCGCGAACCAGTCCACCGGAATCACCTGGCCATTGACGATCTCGTAGCCCTGGGGCGTCTGCATCCAGCTGTTGGAGGCGAGGATCCAGAAGGTCGACACCAGCGTGCCGAGCGCCACCATGCAGGTGGCGAAGAAGTGCAACCCCCGGCCGACACGGTGCCAGCCGAACAGCATGACGCCGAGGAAACCGGCCTCGAGGAAGAATGCCGTGAGCACCTCGTAGGTCAGCAGGGGGCCGGTGATGGAACCGGCAAAATCGGAGAACTGGCTCCAGTTGGTACCAAACTGGTAGGCCATGACCAGGCCCGAGACCACCCCCATGCCGAAGTTCACGGCGAAGATCTTCGACCAGAAGTGATAGAGGTCACGGTAGGTGTTGTCGCCGGTCTTCAGCCAAAGGCCTTCGAGGACCGCCAGGTAGCTCGCCAGGCCAATGGTGATGGCCGGGAACAGGATGTGAAAGGACACGGTAAAGGCAAACTGGATTCGGGCGAGCTCTAGGGCTTCCAATCCGAACATGGTGCTTCCTCTTCAGGTAATCCGGCGACCGGGCTCATGGCCTGTCGCCCACTGCCCCCACGGGTATCGAGTGCGGCGCGTTGGAATTGTTCTGTTCGATCGCGGGGATTCCGGCCCAAGGGCCAAGATCGTTGCATCTGGAACGATTGATCCAGATCAACGACTGAATGGAAGCATAGTCCTGAATGACCCATCCGGATGTGTGGTTGATTGCCGCGTGACCCGTTGCCTCACCCTCTTTTGCGAAGTCGCGATGGTTGATCCACGCGACTTTCAGCAACTATTTGTTACAAACAGATGTTACCCTGCAGGCCCCTCTATCTCGAGGCTGCAGCCCCCCGATGTCCGATTCCGCCCCGCAATTGCTGCGTCATCACCGCCCGTTCCTGGCCTTCTGGCTGGCCCGCGTATTCACTGCCAGCGGCTTCCAAATGCTCACCGTGGCCATTGGCTGGCATCTCTACCAACTGACCGGAAATGTCCTCGACCTGGGCCTGGTCGGACTGGTCGAGTTCGCGCCCCGGGTGCTGTTCATGCTGCATACCGGCCATGTCGCCGACCGCTACGACCGACGCAAGGTGGCCGCCCTGTGCCAGACCCTGCAGGCGCTGATCGCCCTGGCGCTGGCCCTGGGCAGCGTCAGCGACAACGTCAGCCGCGAGCTGATCTTCATCCTCGCCTTCCTGCTCGGCGCCACCCGTTCGTTCGAGATGCCGGCGACCCAGGCGCTGCTGCCCAACGTGGTGCCGCCAGGGCTGTTCCCACGGGCCGTGGCGGCGTCGGCGTCGGCCACCCAGTCGGCGACCATCGTCGCCCCGGCCGTCGGCGGCTTTCTCTACGCCTTCGGCAGTACCTGGGTGTACGGCCCGACCGTTGCCCTCTACCTCATCGCCTGCCTGCTTACCCTGAGCCTCGACGCGCGCCAGCAACTGCCCCAGCGTGGTCGGGCCAACCTGGAATCGCTGCTGGCCGGGGTGCGCTTCATCCGCAGCCGCCCGGACATCTTCGGCGCCATCTCCCTGGACCTGTTCGCCGTGCTGCTGGGCGGCGCCACCGCGCTGCTGCCAGTGTTCGCCAAGGACATCCTGCTCACCGGCGCCTGGGGCCTGGGCCTGCTGCGCTCGGCGCCGGCAGTGGGCGCGCTGCTGATGTCGCTGTGGCTGGCGCGCTTCCCGGTGGAGCGCAAGGTAGGCCTGATCATGTTCGCCTCGGTCGGCGTGTTCGGCGTGGCGACCATCGCCTTCGGCCTCTCGACCTCGTTCTGGTTCTCCCTGGCGGTGCTGGTGGTGCTCGGCGCAGCGGACATGATCAGCATGGTCATCCGCGGCGCCTTCGTGCAGTTGGAGACGCCAGACGAGATGCGCGGCCGGGTAAGCGCGGTGAACGGGCTGTTCATCGGTGCCTCGAACCAGCTCGGCGAGTTCGAGTCGGGGCTGACCGCGCACTGGTTTGGCACAGTCCCGGCGGTGGTGCTCGGTGGCGTGGGCACGCTGCTGGTGACCGGGGTATGGATGAAGCTGTTCCCGACGTTGACCCATCGCGACCGTATGCATAGCGGCTGAAAACCGTGTTCGCCCCCTCGCGAGGCCAAAAACCCGCGAGAGGGCCCGGATGGCCTCTCTCCCAATGGCCATAGGCCCCCGCCATCCTTGCTGGTATGATGCGCGGCTTTTTTCCACCCCACACAAAACCACGGCACCCGGTACGGTCTGTGCTTTGCTGTTGGGGTCGATACATTCACGGCGCGAGGGCGCCCGGGGAGCAGGCATGCTGGAAAGGCTGTTTCAACTAAAAGCACACAACACCAACGTGCGCACCGAGATTCTCGCGGGCGTCACCACCTTCCTGGCCATGGCCTACATCCTGTTCGTCAACCCGAGCATCCTCGGCGAGACCGGCATGGACAAGGGCGCGCTCTTCGTCGCCACCTGCCTGGCCGCGGCCATCGGCTCGGTGACCATGGGCATCATCGCCAACTACCCGATCGCCCTGGCACCAGGCATGGGCCTGAACGCCTTCTTCACCTACACCGTGGTCCTGCACATGGGCCACACCTGGCAGGTGGCGCTGGGCGCGGTGTTCCTTTCCGCGGTGCTGTTCTTCCTGCTGTCGATCTTCCGCATCCGCGAATGGATCGTGAACAGCATCCCGCTGCCGCTACGCTCGGCCATTGCTGCCGGCATCGGCCTGTTCCTGGCGCTGATCGCCCTGCATAACGCCGGCATCGTCGTCGATAACCCGGCCACCCTGGTGGGCCTGGGCGACCTCAGCAAGCCCGCGCCGATCCTCGCCACCCTGGGCTTCTTCCTGATCGTCGCCCTCGAGTCGCTGAAGGTTCGCGGCGCCGTGCTGATCGGCATCCTGGCGGTGACCGTGGCCGCGATCGCGCTGGGCGTCACGCCGTTCGGCGGGGTGGTCTCGATGCCGCCGTCGCTGGCCCCGACCTTCCTGCAGCTGGACATCGCCGGCGCCCTGGACGTCGGCCTGATCAGCGTGATCTTCGCCTTCCTGTTCGTCGACCTGTTCGACAACTCCGGCACCCTGATCGGCGTGGCCAAGCGCGCCGGCCTGATGGGCAAGGACGGCCACATGCCGAAGATGGGCCGCGCCCTGATCGCCGACAGCACCGCCGCCATGGCCGGTTCGCTGCTGGGCACCTCCACCACCACCAGCTACATCGAATCGGCGGCGGGCGTGAGCGCCGGCGGGCGCACCGGCCTGACCGCGATCGTGGTCGCCATCCTGTTCCTGCTGGCGCTGTTCTTCGCCCCGCTGGCCGGCAGCGTGCCGGCCTTCGCCACCGCCCCGGCGCTGCTGTTCGTCGCCGTACTGATGGCTTCGGGCCTGGCCGAGATCAACTGGGACGACGTCACCGAAGCCGCGCCGGTGGTGGTGACCGCCCTGGCCATGCCGCTGACCTACTCGATCGCCAACGGCATCGCCTTCGGCTTCATCGCCTGGACCGCCATCAAGCTGATCTCCGGCCGTCGCCATGACCTGAACCCGGCGCTGGTGATCCTGTCCATCCTGTTCGTCATCAAGCTGGGTTGGTTCCCCGCATGAGTGCTGCCTACGATCCCGCGCAATACGACGCGCAACTGGCGGCCAAGGCCGCCCGCCTGCGCGACCTGCTGGCCCCGTTCGACGCGCCGGAGCCGGCCGTGTTCGACTCGCCGCGCGGGCACTACCGCCTGCGCGCCGAGTTCCGCCTGTGGCGCGAAGGCGGCCAGCGCCACTATGCGATGTTCGCCCCGGGCGAGAAGCACAAGGCCATCCTGATCGACGACTTCCCGATCGCCAGCGAGCGCATCAATGCGTTGATGCCGCGTCTGAAAGCCGCCTGGCAGGCCAATGAAGACCTCGACAACCGGCTGTTCCAAGTGGAGTTCCTCACCACCCTGGCCGGTGATGCGATGATCACCCTGTGCTACCACCGCCCGCTGGACGAGGCCTGGGAGGCCGCCGCGCAGCAGTTGGCCGCCGACCTCGGTGTCAGCGTGGTCGGCCGCTCGAAAGGCAAGCGCGTGGTGATCGGCCGCGACTACGCGGTGGAGAAGCTCGACATCGCCGGGCGCACCTTCAGCTATCGCCAACCCGAAGGCGCCTTCACCCAGCCCAACGGCGCGGTGAACCAGAAGATGCTCGGCTGGGCCTTCGAGGCCATGGGCGAGCGCCAGGACGACCTGCTCGAGCTGTATTGCGGCAACGGCAACTTCACCTTGCCGCTGGCCACCCGCGCCCGCCAGGTGCTGGCCACCGAGATCAGCAAGACCTCGGTCAACGCCGCCCTGCACAACCTCGACGAGAACGGCGTGAACAACGTGCGCCTGGTGCGTCTGTCGGCCGAAGAGCTGACCCAGGCCCTGAACGAGGTCCGCCCGTTCCGCCGCCTGGAAGGCATCGACCTGAAGAGCTACGAGTTCGGCACGGTGTTCGTCGACCCGCCGCGTGCCGGCATGGACCCGGACACCTGTGAGCTGACCCGTCGCTTCGAGCGCATCCTGTACATCTCCTGCAACCCGGAAACCCTGGCGCAGAACATCGCCCAACTGCACGATACCCACCGTATCGAACGCTGCGCGCTGTTCGACCAGTTCCCCTACACCCACCATATGGAAAGCGGGGTGCTGCTGGTTCGGCGCTGACCCGCGACGACGCGGGGCCGCCAGGGCCCCGCCGTTCGCTGCAAGGAGTGATGTGCCATTGGACCAGTTGAGCGCCATGCAGACCTTCCGCCGGGTCGTCGACCTCGGCAGCTTCAGCGCCGCCGCCCACCAGGCGGGCGTTTCCCACACCGTGCTGTCGCGCCAGGTGAAGCACCTCGAACGCCATCTCGGCACGCAACTGCTCAACCGCACCACCCGGCGCCTGCAAGTGACCGAGGCCGGGGCGCTGTTCTATCGCCACTGCACACGGATTCTCGAGCAGATGCAGGCCATGAACCTTGAACTGTCCGAGCATCAACAACAGCCTAGCGGCACGCTGCGCCTGGGTGTGGCCACTGCCTTTGGGGAGCTGGAGCTGGGACACTGGCTGCCGGACTTCGTCGGACGTCACGAGCGATTGCAGGTGGAACTGCATTGCAGCGACCGCTTCATCGACCTGCTGGAAGAAGACATCGATGTCTGCCTGAGGGTCACCGACCACCTGCCCGACTCCAGCCTGGTGGCCCGCAGGCTGGCGGACAGCGAGGTGGTGCTGGTGGCCGCCCCTTGCTACCTGGAGCGCCACGGTACGCCGACCACACCCGAAGCCCTGGCTGCCCACCCGCTGCTCGGCTACAGCCGCTTGCCGCACCCACAACGCCTGCAACTGACCGGCCCCGCCGGCGAGCGCCGTGAGTTGCTGATGCCCCAGCGGCTGAGCGCCAATTCGCCAATGGCCCTGCGCGCGGCAGCGATCGGCGGGTTGGGGATCGCCAGCTTCGACCGCTTCATCGCCCACGATGCCTTGCGCGACGGGCGCCTGGTGCCGGTGCTGGCGGACTGGTCGCTGCCCTCGCGAGCCTTGTACGCGGTCTACCCGCAGAGCCGCTATGTGGCCCCCAAGGTACGGGCACTGCTCGACTACGTGCAGGGGTACTACGCAGAGCCGAGATGGCGGCATTGATTTGTGCTTAGAACGCACAAGACATGGCAAATTGAAGAAGTATTTGTGCGCAACTTGATTGTTTAACCTTCGCCCATTGTCACTTGGCGAAGGAGCCTCCCCATGAAAGCACTGCACACGATGTTCGCCGGCCTCACCCTGGCCGCCATTGCCACCACCGCCAGCGCCGCTGGCGACACTCTGAGTTCGGTCCCTGACAGCGCCGCGCTGAAATGGCAGCAGGTGCCCGGCACCCAAGGCGCGGTGAGCTACGCCAATGTCGAAGGCGATCTGTTCGGCAAGGGGCCGTACTCGGCCTACGTAAAATTCCGCAAAGGCACCGACAATGGCCTGCACACCCATAGCCAGACCCTGCCGACCGTGGTGTTGAGCGGAACCTTCTACGCGGTGATCGATGGCAAGCGAGTTGAGTACCCGGCAGGCGCCTACTACAAATTGCCCGCCAACCTGGTGCATGAAAGCGGCTGCACCGCGGCGGCCGATTGCCTGCTGTTCCAGTACCAGGCCGGTGCCTTCGATCTGAACCCGGTCAAAGGCTGAGCCTGGGCAACGCGCTCACTCGCTGACCTGGAACTCCACCCGCGCCGTCTCGCCGCTTTCATCCAAAGCACTCAACTCGATGCGCCCGGCCTGCTCGAAACTTACCTGCAGGCTGTCCTGCCCTTGGGTCTCGCCCAAGGGCTGTCCATTGAGGAACCACCAGCGCCGCCCTGCCCCGCCCAATGCCGACACACGCAACTGCAACGGCTCGTGGCTGGTGGCCGGGCGGCGCAGGTTGTCGCCACTGCGCACACCGACGATCGACAGCGGTGGCGCGCTGCTCACCACCTGCGGTGGACAGGCGGGGTCAACGGCCGGCAGCCGCGCCGCTCGACGTTCGACCCGGGGCAACCACGGCTCGAGCGGGGCCGGCCACAAGGCAATGTCTTGGGCCTTGGCACCGGGACAGGAAGCATCGACACGCAAGCCACGCTCGTTGAGCCACACCGTTTCGCGCAATCCCAGCCCCAGCGGCTGGTCGGCAGCCTGCAAGGTCGGTGGCGTGGTGGCGTCGAGGGTCCAGGCGAAACGTTGCCGACGGCAGTTGGGGTCCTGGCGGTTCATCTGCTGGCCCAACGGCCAGCAGATCGCCGCCACACCGACCGACGCCGGCACCGGCTCGACCGGCACTTCGATACCGCGTTGGCTGTCGCGGTTGCTCAGCAGGTCATGCACCTGCAGCATCAATGGCGCCGCTGAGGCCAGGCCGAACTGGCCCGGTACCGGGGTGCCGTCGGGGCGGCCGATCCACACGCCGATCAGGTAGCGCGGGCCGACGCCCACCGACCAGGCATCGCGAAAGCCATAGCTGGTGCCGGTCTTCCAGGCCAATTGCGGACGCTGCACCAGCTCGGCGTGGGGGTCACGGTCCGGCCGCGCCAAGCCGCTGAGAATGCGCCGGGTGATCCAGGCCGACCCCGGCGACAGTAAGCGGCGCTCCACCAGCGGGTCCTGGGGTTGCAGGCGTACCTGCGCGCTCAGCCCACCACGGGCCAGCGCGGCATAGCCACCGACCAGGTCCTCCAGCCGGCTGCCTGCGCCACCGAGGATCAATGACAGGTTCGGCTCGGCCAGCGGCGGCAGCACCAGCGCCATCCCCCCCATGCGCATCTGCGCGGCGAAACGTTTCGGGCCATAGGCCTCGAGCAGTTGCACCGCCGGCAGGTTCAGCGACAGTGCCAGCGCCGAGCTGGCCGACACCGGGCCGCTGAAGCCCATGGAGAAGTTGCCGGGGCGGTAGTCGCCGTAGCGCCGCGGCACATCCTGCAACAGCGATTCGGAGTGGATCAGGCCATCATCCATGGCCATGGCGTAGAGGAACGGCTTAAGGGTCGAACCGGGCGAACGCAGGGCGTGGACCATATCCACGTGACCGAAACGGCGCTCATCGTTCAAGTCGATGGAGCCGAGATACGCGCGCACGGCCATGCTCTGTGTCTCGACCACCAGCAACGCCGCCGAGGTGCGCTCGGGCAGGCGGGCACGCCAGCCCATCAGCAAGTCTTCGAGGCGGCGCTGCAAGGCGGCATCCAGGGTGGTACGGATCAGTGGCGGGCTGTTCGGCGTATTCAGGCGCCGGGCCAGCAGCGGCGCCAGCGCCGGCTCCTGGCGTGGCGCCAGCAACAGCGGCTCTTCACGCGCCTCATCGATGCGCTGGGCTGGCCATACCTGGTACTCGGCCAGGCGCTGCAGCACCTTGTCCCGGGCGCGTTGGGCGCGTTCAGGGTGGCGGTCCGGACGCAGCCGGCTCGGCGCCTGGGGCAGCACGGCGAGCAACGCGGCTTCGGCCGGAGTCAGGTGTTTCGGCGACTTGCCCAGGTACGCCCAACTGGCCGCTGCCACGCCCTGCAAGGTGCCGCCGAACGGTGCCCGGTTGAGGTACAGCTGCAAGATCTCGTCCTTGGACAGGTGCCACTCCAGCTGCGCCGTGCGCCACAGCTGGCGCAGCTTGCCGGACAAGGTGCGGTCGTGCGGGTCGAGCAGGCGCGCCACCTGCATCGACAAGGTGCTGCCGCCGGACACCACCCGCCCGCCACGCAGATTGAGCCAGGCAGCCCGGGCCAGGGCCATGGGGTTGACGCCGGGGTGATGATAGAACCAGCGGTCCTCGTAGGCGAGCAGGGCTTCAAGGTACAGCCGCGAGACTTCCTGCGGGCTGACCGGATAGCGCCACACGCCGTCGGCGTCGGCGAAGCGCCACAGCGGTGTGCCGTCCTCGGCCAACACCACCCGCGCCAGGTCGTCGCCTGGCATGGGCAATGGCCAGATACGGTCGGCCAACCACAGCAGGGCCATGCCCAGCAGCACGCTGACGGCGACACACCGCAGCAGCCTGGTCAGGCGCGGGCACGCTAAGCTTGGCATCGGGAACCGACCGGGCCAGGTGATGGCCAAAGGCTGGGAATCGCCGATTCGTTGATCAGGAAGCGACTATGCATGTAGAAGGTTTTTTCGAATGGCTGGGCCAGGCACTGGGTTCGGTGATCCGATTCATCGTCGATGGCTTGAGCGGGTTGTTCAACCTGCTGGCCAACGCCGGTGGCAATTTCATCGACGGCCTGGCGCGCACGCTGGGAATGGACACCTCGCTGGTGAGCATCCTGGCGCTTATCGTCGGCCTGATGTTGCTGTACTCGGCGGTCCGCGCATTCATGCGCGCATCGATCATCCTCGGGATCATCTGGGCGTTGCTGGGGCTGTGGGTGTTGAGCTGGGTGGTGCATTGAAAGCAGCTGCAAGCTTGGAGCTACAAGCGACAAGTTGAAAGCAGCCTGCGTCGACTGCTTTCTCTTGTAGCTTGCAGCTCACAGCTTGAGGGTCAGCGAGCTCTTACAATCATCTCGCCCAGGCTATCACCTACCGCCTGCAAGTTGGGCCGGTACATCGACTCCACCTGCGGTGGCGGAATGCGGTAGCTGCCCGGCGTCACCGCACGGGCCAGGTACAGCAGGTGGGTGGTGCCGTAGCTGTCGAGCTTGAGCGCGGCCACATAGCGGTCGTCGCGGTACTCCTGGTGCACCACGCTGGCGTTCTGCATCGACTCGCGCCATTGCTTCACCGCGCTGCTGGCGTTGTCCAGGCTGGCAGCGCTCTGCGCCAGGTTCTGGTTCTCCAACTCCAGGCCTGCTGGCAGCAGGTCCACCACCAGGGCGTCGGGCACCTGGTCCTGGGCCTTGAGCGCCAGGTGCACCAGCACCAGGTCACCGCTGCGCAGGTTGCGCACATCCAGCGCCTGGCCATTCATGCCCAGGTACTCGCGGCGGATTTCCATGCCATTGCCGCTGGCGGCCGGAGCCTGGCGCGGGTAGCCGGACAGGGTCAGTTGCTGGTACAGGGTTTCGCCACCCTGGTTCTGCACGGTCAATGGCGAGGCCAGTAGCGGGCCCTCGAGCTTCATGCCCGAGTCATTGTTGTCGAACTCGCGGACCTCTCCGGCGCTGTCCAGGCGGGCCTTCCAGTTGCCTTCCGGCTTGCCCAGCAGGCCTCGACCGGCAAGGAACAGCGCGTTGCGCTCTTGGGTGGACAGCCAACGGTTGGCGGCCAGCTCGTCGGACAGGCCGAACAGGCGCTGATCGACCTGATTGGCGGCCAGGTTGTTCTCCTGCAGCAGGGACAGGATCAACGCCTGGTCACGCAGGGCGCTGCCGTAGTCTGCCAGCCAGCCTTTGCCGCGGGTCACCGCCAGGCCCGCCTGCAGCGCCTGCTGCGAACGCTGCTTGTCGCCCATCTTGTCCAGCGCTACCGCCAGTTGCACCAGCGGCAAACCGGAGCGGGCGTCAGCACGACGCTCGAACAGGCTGCGCAAGGCGCCCAGCGGCGCCTGTTGGCTGCGCGCCAGCACCAGGCCGGCGTAGGCCTGCACGGCGAAGCGGGTGTGGTCGGCGTTCTGGCTGTAGTCGACTTCGATCAGGTTGCGCTCCTGCACATAGCGCAGCAGGCGCTCGCTGGCCTTCTTCAGCGCCTCGGCCGGTACGCCGTAGCCTTGCTCGCGGGCGCGCAGCAGGAAATCGGTGACGTAGGCGGTCAGCCAGTATTCCTCCTCGCTGTCCGAACTCCACAGGCCGAAGCTGCCGTTGTAGCGCTGCATGCTCAGCAGGTGCTCGATACCCATCTCGATCTTGCGCTTGCGCACATCGGCCGGCTCACCCTTGATGCCCAGGCGCTTGAGGCTGTCGGCATCGGCATACAGCGACGGGTACAGGCCACTGGTGGTCTGCTCCAGGCAGCCGTAGGGGTAGGCTTCCAGGGCGCGGATCTGCTCGGCAAGGTTCAGCGGTGGGCGGCTCGACAACGCCAGGCTGGCCTCCAGGCCCGCAGGCTCGAACTCGGCCAGGTCGCTGTCGGGCAGGCTCCAGGGCTGGTCCTTGAGGGCCACGCGGTAGTGCTTGAGCATCGCCGGGTAGGCCGGGCGAATACCCAGGGTCCATTCACGCTCGAAGGTACTGGCCGGCTCACCCGGCAGCTGCAGGCCGTTGACCTGCACGCGGACCTTGCCCTGGCCCAGGCCACCCTGGGCCTGCACCGGGATCATCAGGGTGGTGCGCTGACCTTCGGCGAGGCTGAAGTTCTGCTGCGCGCCACCAACCAAGCTCAGTTGGCCTTCGCTGGACACCTGCACGGTCAGTTGCTGGGCGCGGCCGGACAGGTTGGCCAGGTCCAGCGCCAGGCGGGTCTGATCGCCACCGGCGAGGAAGCGCGGCGCGGACAGCTCGGCGATCAGCGGCGCGGCGACCACGGTCTTGCCTTCGGCCATGCCGAAGTGTTCCTCGGTCCAGGCCTGGGCCATCAGCCGCAGTTCACCGTTGAAGTCAGGGATATCGACGCTGGCCTGGCCCTCGCCTTTCTCGTCGAGGGTGACCGGCAGGCTCTGCTGGGCGACGATGGTCACCGTGGTGTTCGGGCGTTTGCCACCCTTGGCCATGGCGGCGTCACCGCCGAAGGCCAGGCTGGCCAGGCGGCCCTGGCCGGCTTCGATCAACTGGCCATAGATGTCCAGCTGGTCGGCGCCATAGGCCTTGCGGCCGAACAGGCTGGCGAACGGATCGGGGGTCTTGAAGTCGGTGATGTTGAGGATGCCCACGTCTACCGCCGACAACAATACATGCACCTGCTTCGGTACGCTGCCATCGGCGTTGACCGCCTTGAACTTGACAGTCAGCGGTTGCTTGGGCCGCATCTTCTCCGGCGCCTGCAGCGACACCGCCAGCTTGCGCTCGGCGCGGTCCAGCGGCAGGTGCAGCACGCCCACGGCGCGTTTCGGCGTGGCGTTGGCCTTGCGCTCACCCGGGCGGATCACCAGGGCGCTGATGTACAGGTCGTGGCGCGCCCACTTCTTGTCCAGTTCGACCTCGAAGGTCTTGCCCTCGGCCGGCACCTCGATTTCCTGCCACCACAGCGGGCCGTCGGCGGACTCGATCATCAGGTAGCCGCTGCCGGCGGCCGGCGGGGTGACGGTGACCTTGGCGGTGCCGCCTTCCTTGTAGGCTGGCTTGTCCAGGGCGATCTTCACCTGGTCAGGGCGCACGGCGCCGCCCTCGGCGTTGTCCTGGGCGCGGTAGCCGGCCCAGAAGCGGGCACTGGAGACCAGGCCGGTCTGCGGGTCTTCCACCTCGACGCGGTACGGGCCCCACTCCACCTGGAAGTTCAGCTTGGCGGTGGAGCCTGCCTTCACGCTGACGGTTTCTTCAGCCTGGGTAAGGAATTTCTCGTTGTAGTTGTAGCTCCAGCCATCGCTCTGCGAGTAGTTCCAGTAGTAGTCGCGGCGCTCGCGGATCAGCCGCACCTTCAGGTTGTCGGCGGCCAGTTTCTTGCCGTCGCGATCAGCCACCAGGAACTCGAATTCTACCGGGCCATCGCCGTCGGTTTCTTCGCCGTCAAACAGGCCGCGCAGGCCCGGCAGGCGCTCGGCAGGCCAGATCGGCTGCTCCAGGCGCCGGGTGATCGGCCGACCACCGGACTCCTGCAGGCTGGCCTGCACGGTCAGTTGCAGCGGCGAGCGGGCTTCAGCCCAGCGGCTTTCGATGTCGATGCGGGCCTTGCCGTTCTGGTCGAGGGTGACTTCGTCCAGTTCCAGGTCCTGGTTCAGGTCGGTCTCGGTGACCGCGCCGAACTGGTAGCCCGGCAGCGCCTTCACCGCTTCACGCAGCGGGCGCACGTACGCCTGGCCACTGAGGCGGTTGCCGGCGGCAGGCGCACCATAAAGGTAACGGCCATTGACCTGGATCGTGGCGGTTTGGTCCGGCGCCAGCGGCGCGGCACTGCCTTTGAGCTCCAGCGCCAGGCGCTCGGGGAGGAAGTCCTCGACAAGGAATTCGTAGACCTGCTTGCGTCCACCGCCCATGTCGAGCAGCAACTGCCAGCGGCCGGTCGGCGCTTCGCTGGCCAGTTGCAGTTGGTACTGGAACAGGCCGTTCTGGTCGGCCTCCCAGACGAACTTGCGGCTGATCTGCTCATCGGGGCGGCGTACTTCCACGTTCACCGGCTGGGCCTTGACCGGCTTGCCGTCCTGGTCGCGCAGCAGGCCGTTGAGCAGCACGGTCTCGCCTGGGCGGTACAGGTCGCGCGGGCCGAAGATGAAGAACTGCAGCGGGTTGGCCTGGGGGCCGGTGATGTCGAACTCGGCCAGGTCCAGCGCCGCGGTGTTCAGGCGCAGCAGGGTGGTGTGCACGCCCTGGGTGGCGATCAGCGTATCGGCCTTGGCGGTGATCGGCAGCTGCGCATGGCCGTCGCCGTCGGTCTTGGCCTGGGCCAGCAGCTTGCCCTTGTCGTCGTGCAGCTCGAGGGTGACGTCCTTGAGCGCCTTGCCGCCCTCCAGGGCCTGGGTGAACACGTCCAGGCGGTCGCGATAGCGGTGCGCCGAGACACCGATGTCACTCAGGGTGAACAGGGTCGCCGGTTGCGAGTAGTCATAGGTGCCCGAGGCACGCATGACTGCCAGGTACACGCCAGGCTCCTGCAGCGGCTTGATCCCGGCGATCGGCAACAGCACGGTTTCGCGGGTATTGCGCGCCGGGTTGAGGTCGAAACGGCCGCTGTAGACCAGCTCGGCCATCTCCAGGGTTTCCTTGGACTGGTAGTAGTAAAGGCTGCTGTTGCGCCCCCAGTTGACCAGGAAGCTCGAGAGCATGTCCGGCTTGATGCGGAAGAACTCGACATCGACCTTGTCGACGTTCAGGGCAATCACCGGCAGGCCTTCGGCCAAGCGCGTGGGCAGCAGCGAACCGCGGCTGGCGAAGCCCACCGTGGCCTGCATGTCGCGGGTCTCGAAGCGGCTGACCGATTCGGCCTGCAGCTGGTTGCCGTTGACCGAGAGCAGGCCCTTGTCGATGGTCAGGACCATCTTGCGCTGCGGCTCCAGGTGGCGCAGGCGCAGTTCCATCTGGTTGTCCGAGAGTTCCCAGGCGCCGTCGACCTTGCCCTTGACGGTATCGACCAGGTGCAGCTTGCCGGCAAAGTCCTGGTTGGCGTCCAGTGGCGCGGAGACGCTGACCGACAGGGTACTGGCGCCGTCGAGCTGCACTTCCGAGACGTCCAGCACGGTCAGCTCGCGGCCGGCGTAGCGCTTGGCGAGCACCGCCGGATCTTCGCGCTTGGCCGTCCTGGTTTCGACGGGCGCGACGGCAGTGGCGGCATCGGCAGGCGCCGAAGGCTTGTCCGGGGTGGAGGAATCACAGGCACTGAGCAGGGCCAGCGCGCAGGCCAGCAACAATCCTTTGTTGAGCATTTGAGAGAGAACTCTTCGGCAGCGTGTACATGAGGGGGGCAACTATAGCGCAACGGCTCGAAGCTTACCTGGCGATGCGCGGCAAGTGAGACCGTGTTCGCGCCAATAGGTTGCCGGGCCGGTACAATGAGCGCATTTGATCTTGCAAGGGGCCGCTTCGCGCCCCATCGCCGGCAAGCCGGCGATGGGGCGCGAAGCGGCCCTGATATGAAGGATGTGCATGTCCTCACTGTCCACCGCCTGGCGCAACCGCCCCACCCACCACAAGGTCTGGGCCCTCGCCGCGCCGATGATCCTGTCCAACATCTCGGTGCCGCTGGTGGCGCTGGTCGACAGCACGGTGATCGGCCACCTGCCCCATGCCCATCAGTTGGGCGCGGTGGCCGTCGGTGCCACGCTATTCACCTTCATGGTCGGCCTGCTGGGCTTCCTGCGCATGGGCTCCACCGGCTTCGCCGCCCAGGCCGCCGGCCGCGCCGACGGCGCCGCGCTGCGCCAGGTGCTGGTGCAGGGGCTGCTGCTGGCGCTGGCTTTCGCCGTGCTGATCGGCCTGTTGGCCCTGCCCTTCAGCCAGCTGGCGCTGCAGGCGATGCAGCCCAGCGAGGCGCTGCATGCCTCGACCGAAGCCTTCTTCCACACCCGCCTGCTCGGCCTGCCGGCAGCACTGGCCAGCTATGCCCTGGTCGGCTGGTTCCTCGGCACCCAGAACGCCCGGGCGCCACTGGCGATCCTGCTGACCACCAACCTGCTCAACATCGCCCTGAACCTGTGGTTCGTGCTTGGCCTGGACTGGGGGGTGGTCGGCTCGGCGCGGGCCTCGGTGATCGCCGAATGGAGCGCCGCCCTGCTCGGCCTGGCCCTCACCCGCCCGGCCTTGCGCGCCTACCCCGGGCAGGTCGCCTGGGCCGCGCTGAAACGCTGGCAGAGCTGGCGGCCGCTGCTGGCGGTCAACCGCGACATCTTCCTGCGCAGCCTGGCCCTGCAACTGGTGTTCCTGCTGCTCACCGTGCAGGGTGCGCGCCTGGGCGAGGCGACGGTGGCGGCCAATGCCCTGCTGCTCAATGGCCTGATGCTCACCGCCTATGCCCTCGATGGCCTGGCCCATGCGGTCGAGGCCCTGTGCGGCCATGCCATCGGCGCCCGTGACCGCAGTGCCCTGAAGCAGGCACTGGTGGTGGCCTGCGGCTGGTCACTGATCGTCAGCCTGGTGTTCGCCGTGCTGTTTTTGCTGGGCGGGCACCTGTTCATCGACCTGCAAACCGACATCGCCAGCGTGCGCGACGCGGCATATCCCTACCTGCCTTACCTGGCGGTGCTGCCATTGGTAGCCGTGTGGAGCTACCTGCTCGACGGCCTGTTCATCGGCGCGACGCGGGCCCGCGAGATGCGTAATGCGATGCTGCTGTCGGTGGCAGTTGCGCTGCCCCTGGCGCTTGCCATGCGCGGGTTCGGCAACCATGGGCTGTGGTGGGCGTTCCTCGGCTTCATGGTGCTGCGGGCAGTAACGCTGGGGTGGCTGGGGTGGCGTTTGCAGCAGCGCGACCGCTGGATTCCCTGAGAGCGGCGCCGCTTTGCAGCGCTGCGTCACGAAACCAGGAGAAAGCCCTCACCTGCCCCCTTGCCTGCGCCCGGCCTGATTCCCCACAATCGCGCCCATGCCGCACCATGACAGGGAATTCGCCGTGCCATCCATCTACCAGCTCAAACCCCGCTTCCAGGCGCTGCTGCGCCCTTCGGTGCAGCGCCTGTACGACCGTGGCGTCACCGCCAACCAAGTCACAGTCGCCGCCGCCGCGGTCTCCATCCTCCTTGGCCTGCTGCTCGCCTGGCAGCACCAGGTCTCCTGGCTGTTCATCCTGATACCGCTGTGGATGCTGCTGCGCATGGCGCTGAACGCGGTCGACGGCATGCTCGCCCGCGAGTTCGGCCAGCAGTCCAGGCTCGGCGCCTACCTCAATGAACTGTGCGACGTGATCGCCGACACCGCGCTGTACCTGCCGTTTGCCTTGCTGCCGGGCGTTTCGCCGACACTGGTGGTGCTGGTGGTGGTGTTCGCCGTGATCAGCGAATACGCCGGGGTAATGGGCCCGCTGGCTGGTGCGTCACGCCGCTACGACGGGCCGATGGGCAAGAGCGACCGGGCCTTCGCCTTCGGCGTGCTGGGCACCGGCGTGGCGTTCGGGCTGCTGGCCGCGAGCTGGATCAATGGCCTGTTGCTGGTGATCCTGCTGCTCTCGCTCTATACCCTGTACAACCGGGTTCGCCACGGCCTGGCCGAAACCCGCTGAGCCCCTCGCTGCCGGACAAGGATATTCGCCATGCGCCAAGCGCAATCGCTGCATTTCTGCACCCATGACGGCGTCGAGCTGCACTATCGTCACTGGCCCGCCACGCGCAACGAGCATCAACCACGCCGCGCCGTGGTGATGTTCCACCGCGGCCACGAGCACGGCGGGCGCATGGCCCACCTGGCCGACGAACTGAACATGCCCGGTTATGATTTCTTCGCCTGGGACGCCCGTGGTCATGGCCAATCGCCAGGAGCACGCGGCGACAGCCCGGGCTTCGCCACCAGCGTGCGCGACGTACAGACCTTCATCGAGCATCTTCAGGCCCGTCACGGCATCGCCGAGGCGGACATGGTAGTGCTGGCGCAAAGCGTCGGCGCGGTACTGATCGCCACCTGGGCCCACGACTATGCGCCCAGGGTGCGCTGCCTGGTGCTCGCCTCGCCGGCGTTCAAGGTCAAGCTCTACGTGCCCTTCGCCCGCCCCGGGCTGAAGCTGCTCAAGGCCCTGCGCGGCAACTTCTTCGTCAACAGCTACGTCAAGCCGCGCCTGTTGACCCATGACCCGGAGCGGGTCATGTCGTATGTCGCCGACCCGCTGATCAGCCGGCCGATTTCGGTCACCATGCTGCTGGGCCTGTATGACGCCGCCGACCGCGTGGTGGCCGACGCCCAGGCGATCCAGGTGCCGACGCAACTGCTGATCTCCGGCGCGGACCTGGTGGTCGAGCGCAAGCCGCAGGAGCAGTTCTTCGATCGCCTGGGCAGTGCACGCAAGGAAAAGCACATCCTGCCCGGCTTCTTCCACGATACCCTCGGCGAGCGCGACCGCGCCCACGCCCTGGCGCGGATCGAGCGCTTCATAGCGCACTGCTTCGACGCGCCGCCAGCGCGGCCGGCGTTGCTCGACGCCGACCGCAGCGGCGCCAGCTGCGCCGAGGCCGAGAGCCTGGCTGCGCCGTTGCCACGCCATTCGCCACGCGACCTCTACTGGCGCGCCACCCGTGCCGGCCTGCGGCTGGGCAAGGGCCTGTCCGAGGGGGTGAAACTGGGCTTCGACACCGGCTTCGACTCCGGCTCCACCCTCGACTACGTCTACCGCAATACGCCGACCGGCAAAGGCCGGTTGGGCGAGCTGGTCGACCGGAACTACCTGGACGCCATCGGCTGGCGCGGTATCCGCCAGCGCAAGCTGAACGTCGAGGAGCTGTTGCGCCTGGCCATCGCCCAGCTGCGCGAGCAACAGCGCCCGGTCCACATCGTCGATATCGCCGCCGGCCATGGCCGCTATATCCTCGAGGCCTTGCAAGGCCTGCAGCAACTGCCCGACTCGATCCTGCTGCGCGACTACAGCGAACTGAACGTGCAACAGGGCAACGCACTGATCACCGAAAAAGGCCTCGCCGAGATCGCCCGCTTCGTCCAGGGTGATGCCTTCGATCGGCAAAGCATGGCCAGCCTCACGCCACGCCCCACCCTCGCGGTGGTCTCGGGCCTCTACGAGCTGTTCGCCAGCAACGAGCTGGTCGGCAATTCGCTGGCGGGCCTGGCCGATGCCGTCGAGGACGGCGGCTACCTGGTCTACACCGGCCAGCCCTGGCATCCGCAGCTGGAGATGATCGCCCGCGCCCTGACCAGCCACCGCGGCGGCCAGGCCTGGGTGATGCGCCGACGCAGCCAGGCAGAGATGGATCAGTTGGTCGAGGCCGCAGGGTTCCGCAAGATCACCCAGCGCATCGATGAATGGGGCATCTTCAGCGTCAGCCTGGCGCAGCGGGCGCGTTGATGGCCCGTGAAGCCGGGCTGATCCGCCGCGGCGTGCTCTGGCTGCTGTTGCTCGGGCCGTTGTTTTTCCTCAGCTATGGCCTGGCCAACACCTACACGGCCGGACGCGACGATATCGGCAGCCTGGTGTTCGCCTGGGAACGTCACATGCCGCTGTGGCCGTGGACGATCATCCCGTACTGGTCGATCGACCTGCTGTACGGGTTGTCGTTCCTGCTGCCGCGTACACGTCGCGAGATGGACCGACATGCCCTGGCATTGCTCACCGCACAGGTGATCTGCGTGGCCTGCTTCCTGCTCTGGCCGCTGCGCTTCACCTTCGAGCGCCCCGAGCTGTCGGGGTTGTTCGGCTGGCTGTTCGATGTGCTGATGGGCTTCGACAAGCCCTACAACCAGGCGCCTTCGCTGCATATCGCGCTGTTGGTGATCATCTGGACGATGTTCGCCCGCCATACGCGGCATCCAGCCTGGCGCTGGCTGGTGCACGGCTGGATGGGGCTGATCGGGCTGTCGGTCCTGAGCACCTGGCAGCATCACTTCATCGATGTACCGACCGGGGCGCTGGCCGGGTTCGTCTGCCTGTGGCTGTGGCCGCAACAAGGGCCGCTGCCCTGGCAGCAGGCGTGCCTGGCACGCGATCCCAAACGCTGGCGGCTGGCGTTGCGTTATGGACTGGGCGCGCTGCTGCTGGCCGTGCTCGGCTTCAAGCTGGGGCACACCGCCTTGTGGCTGCTCTGGCCTGGGTTTTCACTGCTGTTGGTAGCGTTGAACTATGCGCTGTTCGGGCCGCAAGGTTTCCAGAAAGGCAGCGATGGCCGGCTGTCGGTCGCGGCGACGGCATTGCTGGCGCCTTACCTGATTGGGGCCTGGATCAATTCAAGGCTGTGGACCTGGCGCCACCCGCAGGCGGATGAGGTGTGCGAGGGGGTGTACCTCGGGCGTGTGCCGGGCGCGGATGATGCGGTGCAGTTCCCGGTGGTGATCGACCTCAGCGCGGAGCTGGCCTGCGGGGTCCTCCTCGCGGGGCAAGCGCGCTCCCACGAGCAGACGCCACAGGCTTCGCAGTCCTACCTGAATCTGCCGTCACTGGACCTGGTCGCCCCTGACACGCAGACCTTGCAGCAAGCTGCCGAGGCTATCGAACACCTGCGCCGGCACGGCCCGGTACTGGTCTGCTGTGCGCTCGGCTACTCGCGCAGCGCCAGCGCGGTCGCCGCCTGGCTGGTGGTCAGCGGCCGCTGCAAGGCAATCGCGCATGCCGAAACACTGATCCGCCAGGCGCGACCCGGCGTGGTATTGCATCCAGCCCACCGCCAGGCCCTGCAGCCGTTGGAGACCCGGCCATGAACCTGCTCGTCGTCGCCAGCCTGCTCGCCCGTGGTCGCCAACTGGAGCGCTGGTCGGACGGCATCACCTTGCTGGCCCTGGCCTGCAGCCTGGCGCCCATGCTGGGCGCGCCGTTGCCAGCGCTGCCCCGAGTGTTCTGCGCAGCGTTGCTGGCGCTTGGCCTGGCACACAAGTACTGGGCCATACGCGTTGCCCTGGATGCCGAGCTGTTCGCCCGGCTCGCCAACTGCGACGACCTGCCCGCCGATACCCTGGCCCTGGACCGCGCCCTGTTCGAACTGCGCCTGAAACCGACCGCCGACGATCCACGCGGCTGGCCTGCACGCAGCGAGGCCGCCCTGGCCCTGCTGCGCCGTCAGGCCTTGTGCCTGGCCGCGCAGGTGCTGCTCGCCGTCACCCTCCCCTTCACCGGATAACCCCCGATGCTCGCCAGCCTGACTGCCTTCGTCATCACCTCCGCCGCCCGCCTGATCACCGGCGCCCGCGCCCTGTGGCTGGGCTGCACGCCGCAACCGGTGCAGCGCCTGTACTTCGCCAACCACAGCAGCCACGGCGACTTCGTGCTGCTCTGGGCCGCGCTGCCCGAGCCGCTGCGCCGCCGCACCCGGCCAGTGGCCGGCGCCGACTACTGGTGCAAGCCTGGCATCCGCGATTTCCTGATCCGCCAGGTGTTCAACGGCGTGCTGATCGATCGCCAGCAGGCCAGCGAGGGCAACCCGCTGCAACCGGTGCTGGACGCCTTCGCCCAGGGTGACTCGCTGATCTTCTTCCCGGAAGGCACCCGCAACCTCACCGACGACCCGCTGCTGTCTTTCAAGAGCGGCCTGTTCCACCTGGCCTCGGCCAACCCGCAGGTGGAGCTGGTGCCGGTGTGGATCGCCAACCTCAACCGGGTCATGCCCAAAGGACGGGCCCTACCCCTGCCGCTGCTGTGCACCCTGAGTTTCGGCGAGCCGCTGCACCTGCAGCCGGACGAAGCCAAGCACGCCTTTCTCGAGCGGGCCCGCCAGGCCCTGCTGAACCTGGCCCCGAAGGAAGCCTGAGATGGATCACAACACCCTGTCGCTGTTCGCCGGTATCGGCGCCCTGCTGCTGCTCGCCAGCCTCGTCGGCCGCCTGCTCAAGTGGCGTGCCGGCCCCGCGCCACATGCGGTGATCGACAACCTCAACGCGCGCATCAATGCCTGGTGGGTGATGGTGCTGGTGATCGGTATCGCCTTCCTGTTCGGCAAGTACGGCGTCATCGTGCTGTTCTACGGCGTCTCGTTCTACGCCCTGCGCGAGTTCATGACCCTCACCCCGACCCGACGCAGCGACTACCCCGCCCTGGTGGCGGCGTTCTACGTAGCGTTGCCGGTGCAGTACCTGCTGATCGCCATGGACTGGTACGGCCTGTTCAGCATCTTCATCCCGGTATACCTGTTCCTGTTGCTGCCGATCCTCGCCAGCTTCGGCGGCGACACCACGCGCTTTCTCGAGCGCGCCTCGAAGGTGCAGTGGGGCCTGATGATCGCGGTGTACTGCGTGTCCTCGGTGCCGGCGCTGATGACCCTGGACATCCCCGGCTACGAAGGCCGCAACCTGCTGCTGATCGCCTGGCTGATCCTGGTGGTACAGATCAGCGACGTGCTGCAGTACGTCTGCGGCAAGCTGTTTGGCAAGCGCAAGGTGGCACCCAACCTGTCGCCGTCGAAGACCGTCGAAGGCCTGGCCGGCGGCGTGGCCTTGGCTACCCTGGTCGGCGCGCTGCTGTGCTGGATCACCCCGTTTACCTTCTGGCAGGCGGCGCTGATGGCGCTGACGGTCAATGCCATGGGCTTCTTCGGCGGGCTGGTGATGTCGGCGATCAAGCGCGACCGTGGAGTGAAGGACTGGGGCCACATGATCGAAGGCCACGGCGGCATGCTCGACCGCATGGACTCGGTGTGCTTCGCCGCGCCGGTGTTCTTCCACTTCGTGCGTTACTGGTGGGCGTGAGGCGCACATCATGATCGACGCTCAACTGCACGCAACCCAGGAGGTTCTCACCCGACACCTGGGCGAGCACCTGCTGTCCATCCATCTTTACGGGTCCGCAGTGGCCGGTGGCCTGAAGCCCGAGAGCGATCTGGACCTGCTGGTGACCGTGGCGAGCCCATTGGCCCCTGAGGCGCGCCATGCGCTGATGCTCGACCTGCTCGATGTCTCGGCCCCACCTGGCAGCCGCCCTGACCTGCGAGCACTCGAAGTGACGCTGCTGGTTCACGATGAGATTCATCCCTGGCGCTATCCTGCCCGGCGTGAACTGCAGTTCGGTGAATGGCTGCGCACGCCCTTGCTGGCAGGTGAAGTGGAGCCGGCACAGGTCGACCCCGACCTGGCCATTTTGCTGACAAAGGCCCGCCAACATAGTATTGGCCTGCTGGGGCCCAGCGCCGTTCAGTGGTTTGACCCCATTCCCCAGGAGGATCTGGTCAGAGCATTGCGTGACACCCTCGCGCAATGGAACAGCCCTGACGACTGGACCGGCGATGAGCGCACCGTGGTCCTGGCTCTGGCGCGTATCTGGTACAGCCTGGAAACTGGAGATATCGCAGCCAAGGACGTGGCCGCCGACTGGTTGCTGCCACGCCTGCCCCAGACTTATCGCCAAGTGTTGGCCAATGCGCGTGCCGCCTACCTGGGCGAGGCTGCCGAGCAGCTTGCAGCCTGGCCCGAACAGGTGGCGGCTTACGTTTATTACTGCAAGGCGCAGATGCCGGCATAGCGCAGGCAGGCAGTTGGACGTCGAGCCCAGGCAACTGCCCGTACGTCGATGGCCCTATGGTGACGCGTCATCTCACCTGTTACCTGGAGCCACGCCATGTCCGATTTCATCACCGTCCTGCGCGAAACCTGCCCGACCCCGGTGGTCGACGCGACCAAGTGGAAGCGCATCGGCGGCGATCCGCACACCGTCAACCTCAACGCCTACCTGTCCGCCGACGGCAGCAAGATCATGGGCACCTGGATCTGCACGCCGGGCAAGTTCGAGGTCAACTACGAGAAGTGGGAGTACTGCCATTTCCTCGATGGCTACTGCATCGTCACCCCGGAAGGCGAGGAGCCGAAGCATCTGAAGGCGGGGGATGTGTTCGTGATCGAGCCGGGGATGAAAGGGACCTGGGAAGTGGTCGAGACGGTGCGCAAGTACTTCGTGTTTGCCTGAAGCGGTAATCGTGGGAGCGGGCTTGCCCCGCGATGACGTCAGGCGGGACAACGCCGTCGCCTGATTTGAAGTCATCGCGGGGCAAGCCCGCTCCCACGATCCAAACGCCCGTTCTGCCGAAAAAAAAATCGCGAATCGCATGCTCTTCCCCCAAGGTGCGCAGTTACAAGGGGGAAGGCCATGCGATCCGCGATCAAGTCCACTCGCGGGTCAATCCTTCTTGCGGTACCCCTCGACGATCGCCGAGAAATCCTTGCCACCCTCGCCGCGCAGGCTCATGGCCTGGTACAGCTGCTGGGCCACGGCACCCAGGATCACCGGCTGGTGCGCCTGGCGCGCGGCCTCGGTGGCCAGCCCCAGGTCCTTGAGCATCAGCTCGGCGCCGAAGCCGCCGGTGTAGCCCCGTGAAGCCGGGGCAGTCTCGATGATGCCGGGCCACGGGTTGTAGGTGTCCGAACTCCAGCAACGTCCGGTCGAGCTGTTGATGATCCCGGCCAGCACCTTGGTGTCGATGCCCAGCGCATTGCCCAGGGCCATGGCCTCGGACACGCCGATCATCGAGATGCCCAGCAGCAGGTTGTTGCAGATCTTGGCGATCTGCCCGGTGCCGACTTCGCCGCAATGCACGATATTGCGGCCCATCTGCTCCAGCACCGGCTTGAGGGTGGCGAACAGCTCGGCGCTGGCGCCGACCATGAAGGTCAGGGTGCCGGCGGCTGCGCCACCGGTGCCGCCGGAGACCGGCGCATCACCCATGTCGATGCCCTTGGCCGCCGCGGCCTTGGAGACCTCACGGGCGGTCTGCGGATCGATGGTGCTGCAGTCCACGGTCGGAGTGCCGGGGTGAATGCCGGCCAGCACGCCGGTTTCTTCGTCCAGGTACACGCCACGCACATGAGCGGCAGCCGGCAGCATGGTGATCACCAGCTCGCTGTTGGCGGCGGCGTCCTTGGGCGAGGTGCTGACCTGACCGCCCAGCTCGGCGAGCTCGGCCAGCACGGTCTTGTTCAGGTCGAACAGGTTGAGCTGGTGCCCGGCCTTGATCAGGTTGCGGGCCATGGGCGCGCCCATGTTGCCCAGGCCAATGAATGCGATACGCATGACGAGCTCCTTAGCGCAGGCTGATGGTGGTGTTCACACCGTCATTGACGCTGTCATCGTCGAACCAGCGGGCGGTGACGGTCTTGGTCTGAGTGTAGAACTGCACCACCTGCTTGCCGTACGGGCCGAGGTCGCCGAGCTTGGAACCGCGGGAACCTGTGAAGCTGAAGAACGGCACCGGTACCGGGATCGGGATGTTGATGCCGACCTGGCCGATGTCGATCTCGCTCTGGAACTTGCGCGCCGCCGCGCCGCTCTGGGTGAACAGGCCGGTGCCATTGCCGAACGGGTTGGCGTTGACCAGGGCGATGGCCTCGTCGAGGGTGTCGACCTCCAGGGTCACCAGCACCGGGCCAAAGATTTCCTGGGTGTAGACCTGCATGTCGGTCTTCACCCCGGAGAACAGGGTCGGGCCGACGAAGTTGCCTTGCTCGTAGCCCGGCACCTTGACGTCACGACCGTCGAGCTCGAGCTTGGCGCCTTCCTTGATGCCGCTCTCGATCAGGCCCAGCACGCGCTCCTTGGCGCGCTTTGAAACCACTGGGCCGACATCGGTGCCCGGCTCGTTGCCGGCGTTGACCTTGAGCTTGCTGGCCGCGTCCTTGATATCCGGCAGCCATTCGCGGGCCTTGCCCACCAGCACCGCCACCGAGGTGGCCATGCAGCGCTGGCCGGCCGCGCCGAAGGCGGCGCCGACAAGAGCGTTGATGGTCTGGGTACGGTTGGCGTCGGGCAGCACCACGGCGTGGTTCTTGGCGCCCATCATCGACTGCACGCGCTTGCCGTGCTGGCTGCCCAGGTTGTAGACGTGGGTGCCGACTTCGGTCGAGCCGACGAAAGAGATCGCCTTGATGTCCTGGTGGGTACAGATCGTGTCGACCACCTGCTTGCCACCGTGCACCACGTTGAGCACACCGGCGGGGATGCCAGCCTCCAGCGCCAGCTCGACCAGCATCATGGTCGACAGCGGGTCCTGCTCGGATGGCTTGAGCACGAAGGTGTTGCCGCAGACGATGGCCATCGGGAACATCCACAGCGGGATCATCGCCGGGAAGTTGAACGGGGTGATGCCGGCGCACACGCCGATCGGCTGGCGCAGGGTATAGGTGTCGACGCCGCCGGCGACGTTTTCGGCGAACTCACCCATCTGCAGGGTGCCGATGGAGGCGGCGTGCTCGACCACTTCCAGGCCGCGGAAGATATCGCCCTCGGCGTCGGCGATGGTCTTGCCCTGTTCGGCGCTGAGGGTCACGGCGATGCGCTTGCTGTGTTCGCGGATCAGCGCCTGCAGCTTGAGCATGATGCGCATGCGCGCGCCGATGGGAGTGTCGCGCCAGGTCTTGAAGGCACGCTCGGCAGCGGCTACCGCGGCGTTCACTTCCTCGACGGTAGCGAACGGCACCCGCGCCAGCACTTGCTGGGTGGCCGGGTTGACGATGTCACGCCACTCGGTGGTCTTCGACTCGACCCATTGGCCGTCGATCAGCAGCTTGACCTGCTCGACCTTGGTCTGGTCGGGCGTCTGGGGTGCGTTCATCTGCGCTCTCCTTGGAATTATTGTCGGAACGAGGACGCCTACGCCGGAGCGAACACGGGGTGGCGCTTAGGGGCTGAGTTCGAGTATAGATGTGCAAACATCCAACAAGAATGCACAAAAAAACCGGATCATCATGCAAAAAGACCTCACCTCCCTGAGCGCGCTGAACTGGGACGACCTCAAGTTCTTTCTTGAGGTAGCGCGCACCCGCAAGGCCAGCAGTGCGGCCAAGCGCCTGGCCGTGGACTACACCACGGTGTCGCGGCGCATCGGTTCACTGGAAGGGGCGCTGGGCACTTTGCTGTTCGAGAAGTCGCGGACCAACGGCTTCGTCCTCACCGCCGAAGGCCAGCGCCTGCTGGGCTATGCCGAGTCGATCGAGAGCACCCTGCACATGGCTTGCGAGCAAGTCTCGGGCTCGGGCGTGGCATTGTCGGGGCATGTGCGCATGGGCTGCACCGAAGGCTTCGGCAGCTTCTTCGTCACCCCGCAGTTGAGCCACTTCGTCGATGCCTGGCCGGCGATCTCGGTGGACATCCTGCCGTTGCCGCACTTCATCAGCCTGTCCAAGCGCGAAGCCGATATCGTCATCGCCCTGGAGCGCCCGGAACACGGTCCTTACGTGTGCTGCAAGCTGTGCGACTATCGCCTGCGCCTGTATGCCACCCAGGACTACCTGGATCTCCACGAGCCAATTCGCGAGATCGCCGACCTGGGGCGCCACCCGTTCATCAGCTACGTGGACGACCTGGCCTTCAGCTCGGAGTTGCTGTACCTGGCCAACTTGATCCCCAACGCCAACGCGCACCTGCGCAGCACCAGCGTGATCGCCCAGTACACAGCAGCGTTGCAGGGGCGTGGGCTGGCGATCCTGCCGTGCTTCCTGGCGGCGCAGGATCCACGCCTGGTGACGGTGCTGCCGAAGCAGATCGAGGTGACGCGGCAGTTCTGGATGTACTGCCGGGAGGACCTGCGCAAGTTGAAGCGGATCACCCTGCTGTGGGATTACATCCGTGAGGTGACCGAGGCCAATGCGCCGTTGTTGATGGGGGAGACGCGGGAGATGAAGTTCGCTCGGGATTGAGGGTAGGCATCATCGCGGGGCTTGCCCCGCGATGTCGGTATCACTCCGACCCCACCACGATCGACACGCGGCGATTCTCCATGCGCCCTGCGGCGGTACGGTTGTCCGCCACCGGCTGGCTGCTGCCCATGCCGCGGGTCTGGATGTTCTGCGGCTGCATGCCGATGCCGGCCAAAGCCTTGGCCACGCTCTGCGCGCGGCGCTCGGACAACTGCTGGTTGTAGGCGGCCTTGCCCGAGGCGTCGGCGTGGCCGTCGATGCGCACGCGCTGGATATCCACCGAAAGCAATGCCTTGCCGATACGCTCGACGATCGACTCGCTCTGGCTGTTGAGGCTGTCCAGGTCGCTGCCGAACAGCACCTTGCCGGACAGGTCGAACGCCCAGCCGTCATCGGTCGGGGCGAAGCCCTCGCGCTTGAGCACGGCGACCTGCTCGGGTGTCAGCCCCTTGGGCGGCACGCTCTGGCAGCCGGCCAGGGCGAACAGCGCCAGCAGCAGGGTGAATAACGGGAAACGCAGTAGGGAAAAACGCTTGGTCACGGTTCAGCTCCTGTTCTTTGCATCGTTGGCACAGCGTTCCGTCTGTGCCACTTGCCAATGGCCGCGGCGATTGCGCTTGGCCTGGTACATCGCCGCATCGGCGGCATTGAGCAGACTGGCCGGGTCACGGCCGTCGTCCGGGTAATAGGCTATTCCCACGCTCAGCGACGTGGTGAGGCTGTTGCCGTCCTCCAGCTGCACCGGCAGCCTCATGCTGGCGACGATTTTCTCGGCGATGCGCTTGGCATCCTCACGCGAGTGCAGCGGCGTCAGCAGCACGGCGAACTCGTCACCGCCCAGGCGCGCCACCAGGTCATGCTCGCGCAGTTGCGCACGCACCCGGCTGGCCACGCTGATCAGCACTTCGTCACCCACCGCATGGCCGAGGCTGTCGTTGATCTGCTTGAAATGGTCGCTGTCGAGGAACAACAGGGCCAGGTGATCTTCCGTGCGTGCGGCGTTGCGCAGGCTGCGACTCAGCCGTCCTTCGAAGAAGGCGCGGTTGGGCAGGCCGGTCAGGCTGTCGTGGCTGGCCTGGTGGGCGAGGGTTTCGTTCTCGCTTTGCAGGTGGCTCTGCCACACCTCCAGCTCATCGAGCAGGGCATTGAAGTCGTTGCCCAGCTCGTTGAGCTCGGCGATCTGGGTTTCCGGCACGCGGCGGTCGAAACTGCGCTCGCGCCGCGCCGCATGGGCAACACTGGCCAGGTTGCGCAGGGGCCGGATGATGTCGCCGAACAGGCGCCGAGACAGGTACAGCGCCAGCACCGCACTGAGCACCGTGCACACCAGGATCCCGACCAGGCCGCTGAGCAGGAAGCGCACCAGGCTACCGCCCTGCCCGGTCAACTCGATATGCCCGACGCGCTGGCCCATGTGTTGCACCGGCATGTTGATCGGCTCTTCCAGCAGGCTGCGCGCCACCAGGGTCTGCAACTGCGCCATCACGCCGGGCGTATCACGCTGCCAATGGGCGAGCAGTTCGCCATCGTTGTCGTAGACCTTGGCGTCGGCGACTTCCTCGGTGGAGGCGATCAATGCCAGTGCTTCATTGGCCGCGGCACTGTCGTCGAACACCACCGCAGCTTCGACGGTGTAGTTGATGGAGCGGGCGATCAGGTGCAGGTTGTGATTGGCATAGACGCGCAACGCCGCCACGCCGAGCAGGGTCACCAGCACACCGGCCAAGCCTGCGGCGAGCAGCGCCACGCTCAGGTGACGACGGCCGAGCACGGCACGCAGGGTCGGCCGGCTGAAGCGCTTGGCTGAACGCTTCATGGCTGCCCTGCCCGCCGTCGCGACAGCTGCAGCACGCTGGGGTGGATGCGCACACCGCTGCGCGCTACCGAGTCGAGGTTGACGTCGAACGCCACCTGCTGGTCGCTGACCCGCAGGCAGAACAGGCTACCCACCGTGCACGGGTCATCGGCCTCGCTGATGCTCAGCAGCGGATGACCGTTGACCCGCTGGAACAGCCGCTCGCGCTCCAGCTTGTCGAGCTTGCCCAGGTAGATGGCATCGCAGGCGCTGGCCACGCTCGGGTCGTCGGCCAGCAGACGACGCACCTGCAGGGGTTGCCCGGAGCTCTGCACGTTGCCCTTGATCAAGTCATCGGCGTACTCGGTGGGGCCGACCAGGCACAGGCGCAAGGGGTTGGGGTCGGCAGGCCAGCGTGCGTAGCTGAGGATCCCCAGTACCACCTGGGTCACGGCCCTGGCCCGTTGCTGCGCCTGCGCGTCCGACACGGCAGTGCCCGCCCAGGCGGGAGCGCCGGTCGACAACAGTGTGGCCATCAGCAGCGAGAGCGCACAACCCGTCACTCGTCTCAAGACCGAGACAGCCACAGTCATGGGGGAAAATCTCACAAAATGTTTGCGGATAATGCCGCAACGATAGCATATCGGCGGCGAACTCCAGAGTCAGACTTGCTCCAGCATCAGCCCCGAGACACGCCTGACCTTGCGCTCCACCGCTTCCTCGAACACCCCGGCGCGCGGCTCAATCAGGCTGAAGCATTGCTTGGCGCGGGTGATGCCGGTGTACACCAGTTCCTTGGTCAGCACCGGGTTCAAGGCATCGGGCAGCACCAGCGCGGTATGGCTGAATTCCGAGCCCTGGGACTTGTGCACGGTCATGGCGAAGACGGTTTCCACTTCGCTGAGCCGGCTGGGCAGGACGAAGCGCACCCCGCCGCTGCCATCGTTGCGCGGGAAGGCCACGCGCAGCAACGCTTCGCCCTGCTCGTCCGGCAGGCGCAAGGCAATGCCGATATCACCGTTCATCAGGCCGAGGCCGTAGTCGTTGCGGGTGACCAGTACCGGGCGGCCCTCGTACCAGGGTTGCTGGCTATCGATCAGCCCGGCATTGTGCAGCACCCGGGCCACGCGTTCGTTCAGGCCTTCGACACCCCAGGCGCCCCTGCGCACGGCGCAAAGCAACTGGAAGGCTTCGAAGCTCTGCAGTACCTCGGCCGCCCAGCGCTCCCAGCGCGGATCGTCGCCCGGCGTGCCAGGTGGCGGGCGCAAGCGGCCGATGGTGCGCAGGTAGCCACGGTAACCCTGCGGCCCTTCGCCGCCCTGGCCAAGGCCGTCGAGCAACAGGCGATCGAAGCGCTTGTCGTGTTCGCCGCCCAGGGTCAGGCAATGAACGTCCGCAGGCCGGGTCGCCAGCAGCGCCCGCGCCTCCAGCGCCTGCTGGCGATTGACCAGGCGCGCCAGCTGGCCGATGCCGCTGCCTTCGCCGAAACGCCGCGAATGACGCAGCATCACGATCTGCTGGGCCAGCGGATTGCGCTGGCCATCGCCCGGTTTCAGGCCGCTGCCCGCCAGCGACTGCCCGCCCACCTGCTCCAGCCAGGCCAGGGTCTGCGGCCAGTAGCAGCCTTCCTCGGCGTCGCGACACAGGTCGCCCAGCACCGCCCCGGCTTCCACCGAGGCCAGTTGGTCCTTGTCGCCCAGCAGCACCAGCCGTGCGGTGGACGGCAGGGCATCGAGCAGGTTGGCCATCATCTCCAGGTCGATCATCGAGGCTTCATCGATCACCAGCACATCCAGCGGCAGCGGGTTGCCGGCATGATGGCGGAAATGCCGCGAGCCTGGACGGCTGCCCAACAGGCGGTGCACGGTGCTGACCTCGGTGGGGATCTGCGCCCGGACCTCAACGTCCACCTGCAGGCGCTCGACTTGCTGGCCGATGGACTCGGTCAGGCGTGCCGCAGCCTTGCCGGTCGGTGCCGCCAGGCGGATACGCAGCGGTCGGCCTTGCTCGACCGCCGGACCCTGCAACAACGCCAGCAGGCGCACCACGGTGGTGGTCTTGCCGGTGCCGGGGCCGCCGGTGATCACACTGAAACCCGCTCGGGTGGCCAGGGCGCAGGCGAGTTTCTGCCAGTCCACCTCGCCGGCCGCCGAGCCGCCGTCGAACAGTTGCGCCAAGCGCTGGGCCAGATCGGCGGGCTGAGGCTGACGGCGTGCCAGGCGCTCATGCAGGGCGCCGTCGATCCGCCGCTCGTAGGCCCAGTAGCGGCGCAGGTACAAACGCTCGGCGCTGAGCACCAGTGGCCGGGCGCGCTGTTCGACGCTATCGCCCGCCGCGACCAGCGGGCTCTCGGCAATCCGTTGCAGCCAGGTGCCCAGGTCAAGGCTGGCCAGCAGTTGCGAAGGCAGCAGCAGCGGTCCGGCCAGGGCATCGCCTTCCGGGGGCAGCGACAGGGCGAAGTCCGGCTCGGCGAGGGTCTGGCGCAGGTCCAGGCAGACATGCCCATGCCCCAGCTGGTGGCTGGCCAGCGCCGCAGCGAGCAGGACCAAAGGATCACTGCCTGGCGCCCGCTCCTCGAGAAAGCTCACGAAGGCCCGGTCCAGGGCACGCAACCAACCGCGCTCGACCCAACGATCGAGCAACGCCAGCAGGTCCTGGCTGGCGCTCAGCGGCGCCAGGGCGCTCAGATGCTCCGCCTGCAACGGCGTGGGCAGCAGGTCATCGAGGTTGCGGCTCATGGCGCGGCTCCGGCAAACAGGTCCTGTTGTTCAGGTTCTAGCTCACCCCGGAACATCGCGTCGAGCTGCTCGATCAGCGCCCGGGGTGGCCGCGCATGATACAGCCCGTGGCCCGCCGACGTGACGCCGCGCAGGAAGATGAACACGGCGCCGCCGACATGCCGATCGTAGTCGTAGTCAGGCAGGCGGGCGCGCAACTGGCGATGCAGGGCCAGCAGGTAGAGCACGTACTGCAGGTCGTAGCGGTGCTCGAGGATCGCCTGCTCCATCGCCAGGTCGCCATAGGCTTCGGCGTCGGGGCCAAGCCAGTTGGACTTGTAGTCGGCCACGTAGTAGCGCCCATCGAGCTCGAACGCCAGGTCGATGAAGCCCTTGAACATGCCATTGAGCAAGGTCGGCTGCGCGGCCGGGCGCGCCGCGCCGCCATGGGTATGGCGCGTCACCTGGTAGTCGAGGCGCAGCGCGTCGACCTGGTGGCTGGCGAACCAGAACTCCATTTCGATCTGGTATTGGTTCAGTTGCGCCAGGGTCAGGGTGGCACCCTGCAACGGCATGGGTTGCAGCAGCAGTTGCTGCAGCCACTGCGTCAGCGTGGGGATCCAGCCGGTCCAGTCGCGTCGATTGCAGCGCCGCCCCACGGTGCGCTCGATCACCTCGGCCTGGCAGCTGATCTCGGCGAAACCTTCGCGACCCGCCCATTCGAGCAGGCCATGGAGGAAGGTCCCCGGGTTCGGCCCACGGGGGAAGCGGTGGATATCGCCCGCCTCGGCCGGGACCTCGCGCAGCAGCTGGCTGTCCAGCACCTCGTCGTCCAGCAGTTGCTGGGCCTGGGAGCTGTCGGCGATCAGCGTCTGGTCGCCCACCCGCAGGGCACTGTAGGAGGCAATCCACCAGTGTTCCGCGGCGGCACGCCGTGGCTTGCGCGGCGGCAGGAGTTCGCGCTGGCTGTCCGGCGTGCGATAGCTCTGTGTCTGTACTTCGGGCAGCGCCTCCCGGCTGATGGCCGGGTTGCTCGCTGCCAGTGCCTGGAGCCACTCGCCCAGCTGGCTGGAGGAAGGCAATGGCAGCCCGCCGCCGAGCAGGTAACCCAGTGCCGAACGGTGCAGTTGCGAGCTGCGCTGGGTACCGCGCTTGAGATCGGCGACGCCCAGCCAGCAGGCGTATTGGGCACGGGTCAGGGCGACGTAGAGCAAGCGCAGGTCCTCGGCCAGGCGCTCGTCGTCGGCGCGCTCGATCTGCTCGGCATTCGGCGTCAGGGTCAGGTGCGCCACGCCTTGGTCATCATGCCAGCCCAGGGGCAAGCGCTGGCCGTCCACCGGTTTGCTGGTGCAGATGAAAGGCAGGTACACCAGCGGGTACTCCAGGCCCTTGGATTTGTGGATGGTCACCACCTTGACCAGTTGCTCGTCGCTTTCCAGGCGCAGGATCTGCTCCTCGCCCGCTTGCCCGGCGTTGGCCAGGTGCTCGGTAAGGTGACGGATCAGCGCTTGCTCGCCATCCAGCTCGCCCGCCGCCTGCTGCAACAGCTCGGCCAGGTGCAGCAGGTTGGTCAGCACGCGTTCGCCGTCACTGCGGCCCATCAATGCGCGGGGCAGCTGGAAGTCATGCAGCAGGCGGCGCAGCATCGGCAGCACGCCCTGGCGTTGCCAGATGTCGCGGTAGCGGCGGAAACGCATGACCCAGCTCTCCCAGACCCGCTCGTCCTGGTTCAGGCGCTCCAGTTCGACCAGCGGCAGGTCGAGGGTCAGGCTGGCCAGGGCGGCCTTGAGCAGGCGCTCCGAGTCCGGCTCGGCGCAGGCCTTGAGCCAGGCCAGCAGGTCGTGGGCCTCCTGGGCGGCGAACACCGAATCTTTGTCCGACAGGTACACACTGCGCACATCGCGGGCGGCCAGCTCGGCGCGGATCAGCTGGGCCTCGCGGCCGTCGCGCACCAGGATGGCGATATCGGAAGGCAAGCAGGGCCGCAGCTTGCCAGCAGCATCAGCGAAACCACTGACGCCTTGCTGCCCGCCATTGAGCAGTTCGACGATATGGCTCGCGCAACTGGCCGCCAGCTGCTGGCGATACAAAGTACTGGAGACCGGCTCATCACTTTCAAGTTGCCAGCAACAAAGGGCTGCGCTCGGCTGACCGGCCACCAGCAATTGCTCGCCACGGCCCTTGGCGCGTACTTCGACGAAAGGCAGCGGGTTATCGCCATGGGCCCGGAACAGGAATGCCCCACGGCCCTCGGCACGCTCCTCGGCCTGGAGGAATACCCGGTTCACCGCCGCGACCATGGCCTGGCTGGAGCGGTAGTTGGTGTCCAGGCTGTGCAGGCGCCCGGCGGTGGCGCGGCGCGCGGCCAGGTAGGTGAAGATGTCGGCGCCGCGGAAGGCGTAGATCGCCTGTTTGGGGTCGCCGATCATGAACAGGCCGGTGTCCGGGTTGTTCTCGCTGATACGGTAGATGCGTTCGAAGATGCCGTACTGGACGGGGTCGGTGTCCTGGAACTCGTCGATCAACGCGACCGGGAACTGCTCGCGGATCAACGCGGCCAGGCGCTCGCCGGCATCGCTGCCCAGGGCATGCTCAAGGCGCAGCAGCATGTCGTCGAAGCCCATTTCGGCGCGTCGACGCTTCTCCACCTCGAAGCGCGCCGAAACCCAGGCGGCAGCATGCTCCAGAAGGCGCGCATCGGGGCTGGCCAGCCCCTGCAACTGTTCACGCAGGGCCGCCATGGCGTGCAGCGCCGGGTGCTGCGGCGGCTCGCCGGCCTTCCACGCTTCGGCCATGCCCGCCGGGGTAAGGCGGGTAAAGCCGGTGCCCAGGTCCAGCTCCATGGCCTGCTCATCACCGGCCCAGGCGCGCAGCTTGTCGAACCAGGGCTCGAAGTAGCGGGCCTGCAACTTGCGCCCATCCGCCTGCTTGGCCGCCACGGCATCGCGGCAGATCTGCTGCAACTCATCGGCCCAGGCGGCCCAAGGGGCCTTGAGCTGGGCCAACTGCTCGGTGCGCTGGCGCAGGGTCGCCTCGATCAAGGCTTGCGGCTCCTGATCGTCCACCTGGCCACGCACTCGGCCGAACAGTGGCCTGATCCTTGGCAACAAGGCATCGGGGCTGCCCCAGTTGCCACGCACCCAGGCCAGCGACTCGCCACGCATGCCGTAGCAGAAGCGCCGCCAGTAGTCGCGCATGACCTGGCCCAGCAACTCGCTGTGATCGGTTTCCAGGCTCTGGGTGAACAGGCTGCCACTGTCGAACGCATGCTCGCGCAACATGCGCTGGCACCAGCCGTGGATGGTCGACACCGCCGCTTCGTCCATCCATTGCACGGCGATTTCCAGACGGTTGGCACAGCGTGGCCAGTGCGCCGGTGGATAATCCTCGCGCAGCAGGTGCAGCAAGGGGTCGGCGTCCTCGAGCTCGCCGCGGAAAAAGCGCGCCGTTTCAGCCAGGCGCGCACGGATACGCTCGCGCAGTTCCTTGGTTGCCGCATCGGTGAAGGTCACCACCAGGATCTGCGGCGGCAGCAGCTCGCGGGCAAAGCCCTGCTCGCCGCCATGCCCGAGGATCAGGCGCAGGTACAGGGCCGAGATGGTGAAGGTCTTGCCGGTGCCGGCGCTGGCCTCGATCAGTTGGCTGCCGTGCAAAGGAAAGCTCAGCGCCAGGGGGCGGGCTTGGGTCATTGGGCGCTCTCCGGGTTACCCAGGGTTTGCCAGGGCGCCGCGAACAAGGGGCGATACAGGGTTTCGCACCAACCCTCGAAGGTTTCCTCGAGGGCCAGTGCGGCGAAGTCACGGTATTGACGGGCCAGGGCCAGGCTCTCGCTGCGCTCGCCAAAGCTGTTCTGACCGTCACCTTCGTAGGCCCGGGCCGCGGCAGCCAGGGCCTTGTCCGGGTCCTCCTGGGCCAGCCAGGCGAAGGCGGTCTTGGCCGCGACGGGCAAGGGCGCGTTCATCCCCGCCTGGCGTGCCACCAGCAGCTCGCCCAGGCGCTGCGTCGCATCGGCCTGCGGCAGCGGTGCCAGCAGCAAGGTCAGGTCGCTGGCCACCAACGCGCTGTACAGCGGATAGCCCGAGGCGCAGGCGGCAAGGTGCATGACCCAGGCCGGAATCAGGCGATGCCATTTCAGGCTGTTGCGCCCGGCACTGAGGGTATTGGGCACGGTGGCGATGCTCAGCAGGCTTTGGTCTTCGCCCTGGTACACACGACCGAGCCAGCCTTCCAGGCGCTGCGCGCCCTGTTCGAAGTGAATCGGCAGGGCACCCTCGACCAGCGTCGGCCAGCGCTGCAGCAACTGTCGATGGCGTTGCAGCAAGTCCGGCAGCGGCTGGATCAGCTCCGCCTGCAAGGCCTCACCGAACCCGGCCAACGGCAGCAGCCCGCAGGCCTGCAGCCTCCGGGCCTGGGCTTGCAGGGCTCGCTCAGCGTTGTCGGGGTCGGCCAGCGCGGCGCCGAGCAGGCTTTCACTCAGGCCATAGCGTTGCAGGGCATCCAGGACGAAGGGTTCTTCGTCCGGCGTCGGCGCTTCCAACGTTTCGAAGAACACTTTCAGGCGCTGGCTGAAAAAATGCCGTACCGGGTGGCGCAGGAAGTCCTGAAGCTGCACCAGGTTCAGCGGTTCATCGCTGACGTAGGGCGACAGCCCGATAGGGGCGGTCGCTGCGCCGTCCTCGGCCTGATGCAAGGCCAGCCACTCATGGGCAAAACTGAACAGCGGGCTGCCTTTCTGGAAATAGCGCTGGCTGAACGGCTGCAGCGGATGCTCCTGGGTCAACGCATGCAGCAACTGCTGTCCAGCGTCATCGCGCAACCCGGCCTTGGCACCGGCGAGCTGCCAGCCGGCGGCCAGGTGATCGCGCAGTTGCCCGATCAGCACCGAGGCTGGACGCTCGCTGTTGTCGCGGATACTGCGCCCGACCCAGCTGACATAGAGCTGGTCACGTGCCGACAGCAAGGCTTCGAGCAATAGGTAACGGTCATCCTCTCGCCGGGAGCGGTCGCCCGGGCGATAGTCGCTGGCCATCAGGTCGAAGTCCAGGGGCGGCTGGGCGCGCGGATAGTCACCATCGTTCATGCCCAGCAGGCAGACCACACGGAACGGGATGGCGCGCATGGGCATCAGGGTGCAGAAGTTTACGGAACCGGCAAGGAAGCGTTGCGACAACTTGCCCTGGTCCAACCCCGACAGCCAGGCCTCGCGCACCACCGTTAGCGGCAGCAGGTCCTGCAGGCCAACCGCCTCGCAAGTCTCCAGCCAGGTGTCGCGCAGGTCCTGCAGTTGCACCAGGAGCAGCTCGTCGTGTTCGTTCTCGGCCAGGAAGAAGATCTGCAGCAGGGCGTGCAGCCGTGCGCCCCAGTCTGGCGCAGAGGCCGGCTGGGTCAGGGCCTGGCAAGCGACCTCCAGGGCATCGAGCAACGCGACCAGCGGCCCGATCAGCGCGGCATCGAGGCCGCCGATCTCGTCATAAGGCTCGATGCCGTCACAGCCTTCGCCCACCCCGACCGCATACCCCAGCAACATCCGGCGCAGGCCGAACCGCCAGCTGTTCTGCTCCAGACCTTCCGGCAGCCCCAGGCTGGCGCGCTGCTCGGCACTCAACCCCCAGCGGATGCCCGCCCCTTCGATCCAGCGATGCAGCGTCGGCAGGTCGCCTTCCTGGATGGCGAAACGGGCGCGCACGGCCGGTACGTCCAGCAGGTCGAGCACTTCACTGACGGCAAAGCGGCTGTCGGGCAGCTTGAGCAGGTGCTCCAGGGCAATCAGCAGTGGGTCGCGACCACGCTGGCCCTGGTCGGTCAGGGTGAAGGGAATGTAGCGCGGGTCGTTGCGATCGAGCTGGCCGAACACGGCACGGATATGCGGCGCGTAGGTGTCGATGGCCGGCAGCATGACGATGACGTCGCGGGGGCGCAGCGTCGGGTCGGCGCTGAAGCGGGCGAGTAACTGGTCGTGGAGGATTTCGACTTCGCGCTGCGGGCTATGGGCCAGGTGGAAGCGCACGGAGCGATCCTTGGCCGGATCGACTGCTGGCCATTGCGTACGCGTCTCGGCCAAAGGCCGCAGCTCAAGGATATCGTCCTGCAGTTGGTTGAGCAGGGTCTCGGGTTGTGCGTCACTGAACAGGTCGATACGACCTTCGCTGAAGACACTCTGATAGCTGCCTGGATCGTCGTAGCTGTCGAGCAGGTTGATGTAGTCGCGCCCCTGCTTGCCCCAGGCCGCCAACAGTGGATGGGCATGCTGATGCAGCAGTTCGTCGTCCAGGTGCAAAGGCATGCCCTGCTTGCGTTGCTGGCGTTTGTACTGGTGCCGCAGCAGGTCTTTGTCGGCGACAATATCGCCCCAGTGGTGACGACAGGGGTTGTGCACGCACAGCAGCACCTGGCTGAAACGGGCAAGACCTGCCAGGGCTTCCAGGATCTGTGCGGGTAGCGACGAAATGCCGAACACGATCAATCGCGCCGGCAGCCCTGGGGGCGCCTGCTCCAGGCTGTTGATACGTTCGATGAAGCGCTGGTGCACACCGGCTCGGCTCTGGGCCATGCCCTCCTCGCCCACGTCCTCGAGCAGGAGCCGCCACAGCTCGGCCTGCCAGCGATTGCCAGCAGCCAAGGGCTTGCGCTCGCCACGGGCGGTATTGAGTACATGGGCACCATCTGCCCAGTCCTTCAACCAGTCGGCGCGGTAGACCTGGTACTGGTCGAACAGGTCGGCAAGGCGCTCAGCTAGCTGGTAACGCTTGCGCAGGTCGCTGTCGTCGGTGAGGAAGCGGCGCAGCGGTTCGAAGTGCGGGCGCTCGATCACTTCCGGGAGCAGACGCATCAGGCGCCAGGTCAGAGGAGCCTTGTCGAGCAGCGAAACCTCGGGGATTTCATCTCGGCCCAACACGCGGCGGTACAGCTGCCACATGAAGCTGCCTGGAAGCTGCACATCGATGGCAGCGGCGATGCCGCAACCGCCCTGATCGTCGTCTTGCGGGTCCTCGGCCAGCGCCAGTTTCAGCCATTGGGCGATACCGTTGCTCTGTACCAGCGCAATCTCGTTCTCCAGCGGCGCGAGGGGATAGCGGCGCATCACGCTCACCACCAGATTGCGCAGCTCGTCCAGGCGATTGCCCTGGACGATCATGAAACCCGGGTGGAGTGAGGTGGTCTGCGGCATAGGTGCTCTCGGGAATGCGGTTGATGCTGACGGGAAACCTTATCACGGAGACAGCAGGCGGGGTCTCGCGATGCTGCCCGGTCAGGCCATGAGTTTTCCGGGCACAAAGACAAAACCCCTACCTGCTCGCGCAGATAGGGGTTTTGCGAAATGAATCTTGACGATGACCTACTCTCACATGGGGAAAC
>NZ_QKZD01000018.1:0-81981 GCF_003253945.1 Pseudomonas sp. 2848 | reverse complement strand
TCCGGAACCTTTCCAAACAATCAACTCATTGATATTCAAGGAGTTTTTCGTTCCGATGTCGCTGGAAGTGGGGCGCATTATAAGGGGATCTGAAAGCCCGTCAACCTTTATTTCAGTTATATAAAGCAAAACCTCAAAACAAAGCGGGGCGGCCTCTCGGCCGCCCCGCTTTCATCCCTGCGCCTTACAAGCTAGGGAAGGCAAACTGCGACGCCTCATGGCTGGCCCGCTGCGGCCAACGCTGGGTGATCGCCTTGCGACGGGTATAGAAACGCACACCGTCCGGCCCGTACGCATGCAGGTCACCAAACAGCGAACGCTTCCAGCCACCGAAGCTGTGATACGCCACCGGCACCGGCAGCGGCACGTTGACGCCAACCATGCCCACTTCGATCTCGTCGCAGAACAGCCGCGCCGCCTCACCGTCACGGGTGAAGATGCAGGTACCGTTGCCGTACTCATGCTCGTTGATCAACTGCATGGCCTGCTCCAGGCTGTTCACCCGCACCACGCACAGCACCGGCCCGAAAATCTCTTCCTTATAGATGCGCATTTCGGGGGTGACCTTGTCGAACAAGGTGCCACCAACGAAATAGCCATCTTCATTACCGGACACACGGAAACCGCGCCCATCGACCACCAGCTTGGCGCCAGCGGCAACGCCGTCGTCAATGTAACCCACCACCTTGTCACGGGCAGCGGCAGTCACCAGCGGGCCCATATCCAGGCCGCAGGACGTACCGGCACCGATCTTCAGCGCCTTGATCTGCGGCTCCAGCTTGGCAATCAGCGCATCGGCCACCTGGTCGCCGACACACACCGCCACCGAAATGGCCATGCAGCGCTCGCCGCAAGAACCATAGGCGGCGCCCATCAGCGCGCTGACCGCGTTGTCCAGGTCGGCATCAGGCATCAACACCGCGTGGTTCTTCGCGCCGCCCAATGCCTGCACGCGCTTGCCGCGCTTGGTGCCTTCGGCATAGATGTATTCGGCGATCGGGGTCGAGCCGACGAAGCTCAGGGCCTTGACCTCTGGCGCCTCGATCAGCGCGTCAACCGCTTCCTTGTCGCCATGCACCACGTTGAGGATGCCCTTCGGCAGGCCGGCCTCCAGCAGCAACTGGGCGATATAGAGGGTCGAGCTGGGATCACGCTCGGACGGTTTGAGAATGAATGCGTTGCCGCAGGCGATGGCCAGCGGGTACATCCACAGCGGTACCATGGCCGGGAAGTTGAACGGGGTGATACCGGCGACGATGCCCAGCGGCTGGAAATCGGACCAGGCGTCGATGTTCGGGCCGACGTTGCGGCTGTACTCACCCTTGAGCAGCTCCGGGGCGGCGCAGGCGAACTCGACGTTCTCGATGCCACGCTTGAGTTCGCCCGCAGCGTCCTCCACGGTCTTGCCGTGTTCCTCGCTGATCATCTGCGAGATTTTCGCTTCGTTCTGCTCAAGCAGTTGCTTGAAGCGGAACATCACCTGGGCGCGCTTGGCTGGCGGGGTATTGCGCCAGGCCGGGAAGGCGGCCTTGGCCGAATCGATGGCCTGCTGGATGGTGGCGCGGCTGGCCAGCTCGACCTTGCGCACGGCCTGGCCGGTCGACGGGTTGAAGACATCGGCGGTGCGCTCGCCCTTGCTGACCAGCTCGCCGTGGATCAGGTGCTGAACAATGCTCATGCATAACTCCAGATAAAGAAGGTAGAGACAGGCGCGTGGTACTCACACGCCCGACGTCAAAATCGGAAAAATCAGTCGACCTTGTTCAGGGCTTCGCCCACGGCGTCGAACAGACGGTCCAACTCTTGTGGCTGGGTGTTGAAGGTCGGCCCGAACTGCAGGGTGTCGCCACCGAAGCGTACATAGAAACCGGCTTGCCACAGCTTCATGGCAGCCTCGTACGGACGGACGATGGCATCACCGTCGCGCGCGGCAATCTGGATCGCGCCGGCCAGGCCGTAGTTGCGGATGTCGACGACGTTCTTGGTGCCCTTGACGCCGTGCAGCAGCTTCTCGAAGTGCGGCGCCAGCTCGGCGGCGGACTGCACCAGGTTTTCCTTCTGCAGCAGGTCCAGCGCGGCGATGCCGGCGGCGCAGGCCACCGGGTGCGCCGAATAGGTGTAGCCGTGGGGGAATTCCACCGCGTACTCAGGGGTCGGCTGGTTCATGAAGGTCTGGTAGATCTCGCCGGTGGCGATCACCGCGCCCATCGGGATGGCGCCGTTGGTGACCTGCTTGGCGATGCACATCAGGTCCGGGGTCACGCCGAAGGCTTCAGCACCGGTCATGGCGCCCATGCGGCCGAAGCCGGTGATCACTTCATCGAAGATCAGCAGGATGTTGTGCTGGCTGCAGATCTCGCGCAGGCGCTTGAGGTAGCCCTTCGGCGGCGGCAGCACACCGGCGGAACCAGCCAGCGGCTCGACGATCACCGCGGCGATGTTCGAGGCGTCATGCAGCTCGATCAGCTTGAGCATCTCGTCGGCCAGGGCGATACCGCCCTCTTCCGGCATGCCCTTGCTGAACACGTTGGCCGGCAGCACGGTGTGAGGCAGGTGGTCGACGTCCAGCAACTGACCGAACAGCTTGCGGTTGCCGTTGACGCCACCCAGGCTGGTGCCGGCGATGTTGACCCCGTGATAGCCACGGGCACGGCCGATGATCTTGGTCTTGGTGGCCTGGCCTTTCAGGCGCCAGTAGGCACGAACCATTTTCAGCGCGGTGTCGGCGCACTCGGAGCCGGAGTTGGTGAAGAACACGTGGTTCAGGTCGCCCGGCACCAGGTTGGCGATCTTCTCGGCCAGCTGGAACGACAGCGGATGGCCGAACTGGAAGGCCGGCGAGTAGTCGAGGGTGGCGACCTGGCGAGCCACTGCCTCGCTGATCTCCTTGCGGGTATGCCCGGCGCCGCAGGTCCACAGGCCCGACAGGGCGTCGAACACCTTGCGACCCTTGTCGTCGACCAGGTAGTTGCCTTCGGCCGCCACGATCAGCCGCGGGTCGCGCTGGAAGTTGCGGTTGGCGGTGTACGGCATCCAGTGAGCGTCCAGCTTGAGCTGGCTGGCCAGGCCGGCTTGAGCGGATTCGGGCATGTTCATCGGGCGGTTCCTCGAAAGACGATTAGGCAACGATGGGTGTTGTTGCAGCTAAGTTGTCACGGCGATAAAGTTCGAAAAACCCAGCTTTTCTAACCTTCAGTCAGCGGATAACTAAACTAATGAGCCGACGCCCCGACCCCCTCGCCCAAGTCAGCGATTTTGACATTCGCCTCTTGAAGATCTACCGCAGCGTGGTCGAGTGCGGCGGCTTTTCAGCGGCGGAAAACGTCCTGGGCATAGGCCGCTCGGCCATCAGCCAGCAGATGAACGACCTCGAGCAACGCCTGGGCCTGCGCCTGTGCCAACGCGGCCGGGCGGGGTTCTCGCTGACCGAGGAGGGGCGCGAGGTCTACCACTCGGCGCTGCAACTGCTCAGCGCCCTGGAGTCGTTCCGCACCGAGGTCAATGGCCTGCACCAGCACCTGCGCGGTGAGCTGAACATCGGCCTCACCGACAACCTGGTCACCCTCCCGCACATGCGTATCACCCACGCCCTGGCCGAACTCAAGGACCGCGGCCCCGATGTGCGCATCCAGATCCGCATGATCGCCCCCAGCCAGGTCGAGCAGGGCGTGCTCGACGGCAGCCTGCACGTGGGCGTGGTGCCGCAGACCAGCCCGCTGTCGGGGCTTGAGTACCAGCCGCTGTACAGCGAGCGCTCCCTGCTCTACTGCGCGGTCGGCCACCCGCTGTTCTACGCCGACGACCTGCAGATCGATGACGATCGCCTCAACGCCCAGGACGCGATCGCCCCGACCTTCCGCCTGCCCGCCGACATCCAGGCGCACTACCAGGCCCTGCACTGCACAGCCAGCGCCTCGGATCGCGAAGGCATGGCCTTCCTGATCCTGACGGGGCGCTACATCGGCTACCTGCCCGACCACTACGCCAGCTTCTGGGTGCAGCAAGGTCGCCTGCGCGCGCTGAAGCCCACCCAGCGCTTCTATGACCTGGGCCTGAGCTGGGTAACGCGCAAGGGCCGGCGGCCGAACCTGGTGCTGGAAAGCTTCCTCGAGAGCCTGGCTGCGACACGCTGATGCCTGTCCCTGACGCTAATGCTTGTCACTTCGCCACAGGCAGGTAATCTGTCGGACATCCGTAACGACCCGCCCGGAATCGTCCATGACCCTAGAAGTCCCTGCGCATCGCTCCCCCACCTCGGGCAAGCCCGCCGGCCGCATCCGCCAGAAGAACGAACAGGCCATCATCCAGGCCGCCGAGGACGAGTTCGCCCGCCACGGCTACAAGGGCACGAGCATGAACACCATCGCGCTCAAGGCCGGGCTGCCCAAGGCCAACCTGCATTATTACTTCACCAACAAGCTGGGCCTGTACATCGCGGTGCTGAGCAACATCATCGAACTGTGGGACAGCACCTTCAACGCCCTGAGCGTGGAGGACGACCCGGCCGAGGCGCTCAGCCAGTACATCCGCACCAAGATGGAGTTCTCCCGGCGCAACCCACAGGCCTCGCGGATCTTCGCCATGGAAGTCATCAGCGGCGGCGAGTGCCTGAGCGAGTACTTCAGCGCCGACTACCGCGAATGGTTCCGTGGCCGCGCCGCGGTGTTCCAGGCCTGGATGGACGCCGGCAAGATGGACCGGGTAGATCCGGTGCACCTGATCTTCCTGCTCTGGGGCAGCACCCAGCACTACGCCGACTTCGCCACCCAGATCTGCCAGGTCACCGGCCGCAGCCGCCTGACCAAGCAGGACATGGAAGACGCCAGCAACAATCTTATCCACATCATTCTCAAAGGCTGCGGCATCAGCACGCCTGCCTGACCCGGACTTATGCCTTCTACCCTGCTCGAGCTCTGCGAATTGCGCGAAGAAATCCGCAAGAGCCGCTTCATCACCCTCGCCGGCCCGATCGACAGCCCCGCCGAGGCCATGGCCTTCATCGAACGCCACAGCGACCTGGCGGCCACCCACAACTGCTGGGCCTGGAAGCTCGGCGCCCAGTACCGCAGCAGCGATGACGGCGAACCGGGCGGCACGGCCGGGCGACCGATCCTCGCCGCCATCGAAGCCCAGGACTGCGACCAGGTGGTGGTGTTGGTGATCCGCTGGTACGGCGGCATCCAGCTGGGCACCGGTGGACTGGCCCGGGCCTACGGCGGCGGCGCCAACAAATGCCTGCAGCAGGCACCCAAGCGTGTGCTGGTGCAGCGCAGCGCGTTCAGTTGCAGTTGCACCTTCAGCGAACTGGCGCTGCTCAAGCTGCGCCTGGCTGAGGTGGACGGCGTGGTGCTGGACGAGCAGTTCACCGCTAACGGCGTCGACCTGCGCATCGCCCTGGGTGAGATCCACCTCGCGTCACTGCAGCAGCAACTCGCCGACCTGAGCCGCGGTCGCATTCTGCTGGAAAGAGAGTGAGCGTTGCCCACAACTACTGTGGGCCTGCCTGTGGATAAGCTTTGGGCAAGCTGATACAGGCCTTGTTCGACAAGGCCTGCGAAGCATTGAGCATATTTTGATCACATTCGTGTGACACCGGCACAAGTGACTGAAAGACTGTGAGTTATCCCCAGCTTTCAATGTAAGCCCGCCCCCAAACCACCATTTTCAGGCCCGCTGCGCTTGCACACAATTACTGTGGAGCGGCTTGTGGATAACCCGTGAACTACAGCGCCAGGCCCAGCCCCCACAGGCTTTCCAGGCAATCGATCGTTTTTTGATCAGTCTCCACAAGGCGAGCGCCAGGTACCTGGTTTATGCTCGTCACCCAGGCCTTTCCCGGTGGAGGGCAATCACCCCGTTGTCGCGCGGCGAGCGAAACTATGCACAACAGCGCTCGCCCAGCCTTTGATATGGAGTATCGCAATGACCGCAAACAAGAACGCCCTGATCATCGGCGCCTCCCGAGGCCTTGGCCTGGGGCTGGTGCAACGCCTGCAGGAAGACGGCTGGAATGTCGTCGCCACCGTGCGCGACCCGCAACAGCCAGGCGCTCTGCGCGAGGTTTCCGGTGTGCGTATCGAGCGCCTGGAGATGAACGACACCGCCCAGCTCGACGGGCTCAAGCAGCGCCTGCAGGGTGAAGTGTTCGACCTGGTGTTCGTCAACGCCGGCGTGATGGGCCCGCTGCCGCAGGACCTGGAAAGCGTGCAGGTACAGCAGATTGGCGAGCTGTTCATGACCAACGCCGTGGCGCCGATCCGCGTGGCCCGGCGCCTGGCCGAACTCATCCGCAAAGACAGCGGCGTGCTGGCGTTCATGAGCTCGATCCTGGGTAGCGTGACCATCCCCGACGGCGGTGAGATCTGCCTGTACAAGGCCAGCAAGGCCGCCCTCAACTCGATGATCAACAGCTTCGTGGTCGAGCTGCAGCGCCCCGACCTTGCCGTGCTGGCCATGCACCCGGGCTGGGTGAAGACCGACATGGGCGGCGAGAATGCCGAGATCGACGTGCTCACCAGCACCCGTGGCATGCTCGAGCAGATCAAGGCGCAGAGCGGCAACGGCGGCCTGCGTTTCATCAACTACAAGGGCGAGCCGCTCACCTGGTGATCCAGGGCCTTGCGGGCCTGGGTGGGCGCATTGCCCAGCCAGGCCCTGTAGAATGGCGGCCAACCGTACCTGATCGAGATTGCACACATGTATGACTGGCTGAACGCCTTGCCCAAGGCGGAACTGCACATGCACCTGGAGGGCTCACTGGAGCCTGAACTGCTGTTCGCCCTTGCCGAACGCAACAAGGTCGCGCTGCCCTGGGCCGATGTCGAAACCCTGCGCGGCGCCTATGCCTTCAACAACCTGCAGGAATTCCTCGACCTCTATTACCAGGGCGCCGGCGTCTTGCGTACCGAGCAGGATTTCTACGACCTGACCTGGGCCTACCTGCAACGCTGCAAGGCGCAGAACGTTGTCCACACCGAGCCGTTCTTCGACCCCCAGACCCACACCGACCGGGGCATCCCGTTCGAGGTGGTGCTCAATGGCATCACCGGCGCACTCAAGGATGGCCGTGAACAGCTTGGCATCTCCAGTGGTTTGATCCTCAGCTTCCTGCGCCACCTGAGCGAGGACGAGGCGCAGCAGACCCTCGACCAGGCCCTGCCCTTCCGCGACGCATTCGTCGCCGTAGGCCTGGACAGCTCGGAAAAAGGTCATCCGCCCAGCAAGTTCCAGCGCGTCTTCGACCGCGCCCGCAGCGAAGGCTTCCTGACCGTGGCCCATGCCGGCGAGGAAGGCCCGCCCGAATACATCTGGGAGGCACTCGACTTGCTCAAGATCCAGCGTATCGACCACGGCGTGCGCGCCATCGAGGACGAACGCCTGATGCAGCGCATCATCGACGAGCAGATCCCGTTGACCGTCTGCCCGCTGTCCAACACCAAGCTGTGCGTGTTCGACCACATGAGCCAACACAACATCCTCGACATGCTCGAGCGTGGTGTGAAGGTCACGGTCAACTCCGATGACCCGGCCTACTTCGGCGGCTACGTCACCGAAAACTTCCATGCCCTGCACGAGCACCTGGGCATGACCCAGGACCAGGCACGCCGCCTGGCGCAGAACAGCCTGGACGCACGCCTGTTGCGCTAACCGGCCTGGCGCGAGGGCAGGCAGGCGATCGCGTTGATCTGCTGCTGGCCGAGCGGTGTAAGGTGAACCGCCCGGCTGCCCTCCTGCTCACGCACCCAGCCCGACTGGGTAAACAGCCTGAGCAACGCCTTGCCCAGGTAACCGCCCAGATGCGGGCCCTGATCGTCCCACTTGCTGCAGTGGCAGATCACGCAGCCACGCCGGTCGGCGGCGGCCAGTGCGTCAATGAATACCCCCAGCGCCTCCAGTTGCCCCTTGCCCTCCTGGCTTACGACCAGTTGCTGTTCGCTGCCCTCCAACCAACCGGCCACATGCAGCCGATGCAGCAGCGCAGCAGCCACCTCGCCGCCCAGATGGTCGCCGCACAGGCGCGCCTTGCGCATCGACATGGGGATTTGCAGCGAGGAGCCCTGCCCCCCGGCTGAGCGGCTGGCCAACTGGACGCTGGCAAGGGCCTCCACCGCGGTGCCGACCTCCGGCGTTGCCAGGCGGAAGAAGCGTTTGCGCCCACGCGCCTCGTGCCTGAGCAAGCCGGCACTGGACAGCAGCGACAGATGCGCGCAGGCCGAGGAAGTGCTCAGGCCGGTGATCACGGCAAGCTCGTCCGCCGCACGCGGGGTGCCATCGATCAACGCCCACAACATGGCGCTGCGCTTGGGTTCGGCCATCAGGCTGGCAACCTGACTGATGCTGCGGACTGCGGTCATGAAACTGAAGCTCCCTGATGTAACCCGTCTGGCGGCGATAAGCGCCGACGCCCTGCCGCCTGTGCGGGCAAGCACGGGATTGTTCGTATGCCGGATGTTCAGCGCCAGGCCAGGAAAGATCTCACGCTGGCATTGGGCGCCTGAGGCAGTATAAGCCGCTGGAGGGGGCTCGCCTTGAGGGCGGCATGCTCGGAATGGGTCGTCGTTGGTCCCCCGAGCACCGTTCTGGAAGGTGCGTCTGTCAGTGCGCCACGCCGCAGACGCGGCTTATGCCCCCGTTCTACTGTGGCTGCGCCAGGAACGTGGCTGGTAGTGATGATCAAGAAGCTGGAAAAGTCCGATAGCCACGGTGAAAACTTCTGCCCTGCAAAACAGAAGGTCTCCCTACTTCAGGCCACCATGACCGTCAGTCAGGGGACTGATCCTGGTCATGGCGAGCGCGGGTGGCGGCGCTACACTGGATTCGCTCCCGCTCACTGGAGGTGAATCGCGATGAAGATTGTCGTCAGTGCGTCGAACCGAAATCCCGCTTGCCCCTGGCAAGTCCAGCTCGACCAGCATGTGGTGAGTTTCCGCAACGAGGCCGAGGCGCGGTCATTCGTCGCCCTGCTCGAGGCGCGCCTGAACGCGCCCCACCCGCTCACGCAGGCCGGCTGGCCTGCAGCCGCCGGGTCAGCATTGCGACACTGACCACCAGCGCGCCGCACAGGCTGATCACCAGCGCCATGGGCACCGCGCTGCCATCGTGCAGCACCCCGACCAGCGCTGCCGCACCCGCGGCGACGCTGAACTGCAGGCAGCCCATCAGCGCCGAGGCGCTGCCGGCCCGCGTGCCCTGCCCGCTCATGGCGCAGGCCGAGGCGTTGGGGATGATGCAACCAAGGCTGGCGATGCATATGAACAACGGCACCAGCAACGGCCACAACTGCGCTGGGCGCAGCGCCGCGACCAGCAGCAGCGCCAGCGCCGCCACCAGGTACAGCCACACTGCCCGCGCCAGCAGGAACGCCGGGCCACGCTTGGCCAGCAGACGCGCATTGACCTGGGCCATCAGGATGAAGCCTGCGGCGTTGGTGCCGAACAACCAGCCATAGTGCTCGGCGGGCACCCCGTACAACTTGATGAACACGAACGGTGAACCGGCGATGTAGGCGAACATCCCGGCGATGGCGATGCCGCCGGTCAACGCATGGCCGACAAACACCCGGTCACCGAACAGCCGCAGGTACTGGCGCAGCGCCCCCGACAAGGGCTGGCGCGGCACATGTGCCGGCAGGCTCTCCGGCAGTCCCAGGCCGACGGCCACCAGGCAGGCCGCGCTGAACAGGCTCAGGGCGAGGAAAATCGACTGCCAACCAGACACATTGACCAGCACGCCACCGAGCATCGGCGCGAGGATCGGTGCCAGGCCCATCACCAACATCAATTGCGAGAACACCTTGGCCGAGGCCACCGCGTCGCACTTGTCGCTGACGATCGCCCGCGACAGCACCATGCCGGCGCAGCCACCCAAAGCCTGGACGAAGCGCGCCACGATCAGGCTGTCGAGGTTGGGAGCATAGGCGCAGGCCAGGGAGGCCACGGTAAAAAGGCCCACCCCGAACAGCAGCGGGATGCGCCGGCCGAATCGGTCGGCCACTGGCCCATAGGCCAGCTGGCCCAGGGAAAGGCCGAGGAAGTAGGCGGCCAGGGTCGTCTGCACATGCTTTTCGTCGGTGGCGAAGGCATGCGCCATGGCCGGGAAGGCGGGTAGATAGAAGTCGATCGCCAAAGGCCCGAACGCACTGAGGGCGCCGAGAATCAGCAAGGTTCGCAGGTTCATGGAGAATCCATAGCAGGCTAAGCAAGTCGGTTAGTCTACCTGCACTGGATCATTGGGCGTTGAAAACCTTTGTAATAATTGGCCTGCATTTCTGTAGACGCGGACTTGCCCGGGCAGCCCGCTTCTACAGAAATGCTTTAGCTGGACAATCCAGCCGTTCAGGCCACCTCGGCCTGATAGCCCTCTTCACGAATCGCCGCCAGGATCTGATCCGCCGCCAGCGCACTGTCCACCCGCACCTGCTTCGCCGCCAGGTCCACTTCCACCCGCGCCGCGGCGTCCTGCTCCTGCACCGCACGGGTCACGCCTTTCACGCAATGGCCACAGGTCATGCCTTGTACATTGAACACTTGCATAGGGGTTGCCTCCTTGTGGGTTTTGTCCACTTTCAGCCTTGCCATCGGGGCAAGGTCAAGTTCCGCGTCAAACGGCCGGGCTGGAAATCCGAGCGCGGCTCGGCCAAGCTGCGCCTTTGACGATTTTGGCAAGCAGGAGATTCTTCATGATCAGGGCAGCAATGAGCCTAGTCGGACTGCTGGGCGCGCTGGCCGTGGTGCCACCGGCCAGCGCCGAAGGCAACTCGGACTACAGCGTGCTGATGATTTCCCGGGAACGCCTGGAAGTGGCCAGCAGTTGCGAGATCGGTATCTACCTCAACGATCAGTTGGCCGGCCGGCTGTTCCAGGAGCAATCGACCTCGTTCAACCTGCCACCGGGCCCTGTCGATGTACGCTTGCGCCTGCTCCCCGGGCAGATGCCCGGTTGCGCCCCGGGTATCGAGGACCAACGCAGCACGCGCCTGACGTTGCAGGCGGGGCAGATCAAGAAGTACCGCATCGCCACAGGGCACAAGGGCCTGGAATTGAGGCAAGCCAACCTGGGCTATTGACCTTGCCCGCATGGCAAGGTTGATGCTGAAGGCCTATCCACGGAGGAGAGAGCCATGCCCGCATCCACCACCTTCGACCTGCCGATCAGCGGCATGACCTGCGCCAGTTGCGCAGGTCGGGTCGAACGCGCCCTGCGCAAGGTCACCGGCACCGAACATGTCAGCGTCAACCTGGCCACCGAGCAGGCCCGGGTCCAGGCGCCGGCCGACAGCCTGCCGGCATTGGTCGGCGCGGTGCGCGACGCCGGTTACAGCGTTCCCACCCGCACCCTCGAACTGCAGATCGGCGGCATGACCTGCGCCAGCTGCGCCGGCCGTGTCGAACGCGCCCTCGGCAAGCTGCCGGGGGTCGAGCAAGTCAGCGTCAACCTGGCCAGCGAACGCGCTCACCTCGAAGTCCTGCAGGCCGTCGATGCCGGCGTGTTGATCGCCGCGGTGGAAAAGGCCGGCTACAGCGCCAGCCTTCCGCGCACCGCCGACGATGACCAGGCCCAAGCCCAACGCCGCCTGCGCAACGAACGCCTGGCGGTCGGCGCCGCCCTGCTGCTGGCCCTGCCATTGGTATTGCCGATGCTGGCGCAACCCTTCGGTGTGCACTGGATGCTGCCGGCCTGGGCGCAGTTCCTGCTGGCCACGCCGGTGCAGTTCATCCTCGGCGCGCGCTTCTATGTCGCTGCCTGGAAGGCCGTGCGCGCCGGTGCCGGCAACATGGACCTGCTGGTCGCCCTGGGCACCAGCGCCGGCTACGGCCTGAGCCTGTACCAATGGGCCAACGCCCACGACGGCATGGAGCCGCACCTGTATTTCGAAGCCTCGGCGGTGGTCATCGCCCTGGTGCTGCTGGGCAAGTACCTGGAAAGCCGCGCCAAGCGCCAGACAGCCAGCGCCATCCGGGCGCTGGAAGCGCTGCGCCCGGAACGGGCGGTGCGGATCATCGAAGGGCGCGAGGAAGAGGTGGCGATCAGTCAGTTGCGCCTGGGCGACCGGGTGCTGGTCAAACCCGGCGAGCGCTTCCCGGTCGATGGTGAAGTGCTCGAAGGCAGCAGCCATGCCGATGAGGCGTTGATCAGCGGCGAAAGCCTGCCCGTGCCCAAGGCGCCTGGCGACTCGGTAACCGGTGGGGCCATCAACGGCGAAGGCCGGCTGCTGGTAAAAACCCTGGCCCTGGGCACCGAGACCGTGCTCGCCCGCATCATCCGCCTGGTCGAGGACGCCCAGGCGGCCAAGGCGCCCATCCAGAAGCTGGTCGACCGGGTCAGCCAGGTGTTCGTGCCGACGGTACTGGTGCTGGCGCTGATCACCCTGGTCGGCTGGTGGCTGGCCGGCGCGCCGCTGGAAACCGCCCTGATCAATGCCGTCGCCGTGCTGGTCATCGCCTGCCCGTGCGCCCTCGGCCTGGCCACGCCCGCCGCAATCATGGCCGGCACCGGCGTCGCCGCCCGCCACGGCATCCTGATCAAGGACGCCGAAGCACTGGAGCGTGCCCATGCGGTGAACAGCGTGGTGTTCGATAAGACCGGCACGCTCACCTCGGGCAGCCCGCGCATAGTCCACAGCCGGGCCAGCAGCGGCGACAACGGCGAATTACTGCGCCTGGCCGGCGCCCTGCAACGCGGCAGCGAGCACCCATTGGCCAAGGCGGTACTCGACGCCTGCGCCGAACAAGGCCTGCACGTGCCGCAGGTGGCTGACAGCCAGTCCCTCACCGGTCGCGGCATCGCCGGCCAGGTGGATGGCCGTGAACTGGCCCTGGGCAACCGTCGCCTGCTCGATGAAAACAGCCTGCCGCCGGGCGACCTGGCCGACAGTGCGCAGGCCTGGGAAGCCGAGGGTCGCACGCTGTCCTGGTTGATCGAACGCGGCCAGCAGCCACGCGTGCTCGGCCTGTTCGCCTTCGGCGACAGCCTCAAGCCCGGCGCCGGCGCGGCCATCGACGCGCTGCATGCGCGTGGCATCAGCAGCCACCTGCTGACAGGCGACAACCGTGGCAGCGCCAAGGTGGTGGCCGACGCCTTGGGCATCGATGACGTGCATGCCGAAGTGCTGCCGGCGGACAAGGCAGCTACAGTCGCCGCGCTCAAACAGGAAGGCGTGGTGGCTATGGTCGGCGACGGCATCAACGACGCCCCGGCACTGGCCGCAGCCGATATCGGCATCGCCATGGGCGGCGGCACCGACGTGGCCATGCAGGCCGCCGGCATCACCCTGATGCGCGGTGATCCGCGCCTGGTGCCCGCGGCATTGGACATCAGCCGCAAGACCTATGCGAAGATCCGCCAGAACCTGTTCTGGGCCTTCATCTACAACCTGGTCGGCATCCCCCTGGCCGCCCTCGGTTACCTCAACCCGGTACTGGCCGGCGCCGCCATGGCCCTGTCCAGCGTCAGTGTGGTCAGCAACGCCCTGTGGCTGAAAACCTGGAAACCCACCGCCATCGACCAGGAGGCGCCATGAACATCGGCCAGGCCGCCCGCCGCAGCGGGCTCAGCGCCAAGATGATCCGCTACTACGAGTCCATCGGACTGTTGCGCCCCGCCACGCGCAGCGAAAGCGGCTATCGCCTGTACCAGCAGGAAGACCTGCACAGCCTTGCGTTTATCAAACGCTCGCGGGACCTGGGCTTCTCCCTGGACGAAGTCGCCAAGCTGCTGACCCTGTGGCAGGACCGCCAGCGCGCCAGCGCCGACGTGAAGGCCCTGGCCATGCAGCATATCGACGCGCTGAACCAGCGCATCGAGGAGTTGGTGAGCCTGCGCGACACCCTCGGTGAGCTGGTGGCCCACTGCCAAGGCGATGACCGCCCGGACTGCCCGATCCTCAAGGACCTGGCCAATGGCAGCGGCTGCTGTCACTGAGGGCGACGTCTGCGGGAGCGGGAGCTCCTGCGGACACCTTTTGGTATGCCATATTAGCCAGACCCGACCGATATCCCCTTGAAAAGCCTTTTCACCCAATAAATACGGGCGTTCGCCTACATAAAGCCCAGGCTTTGCCGATGCACTGTTACAGCCTCGTGCAACGACAAGAACAACTCTGGGAGCGTGGATGAACATCAAGCAGAAACTCACCTGGGCCTTCGCCATCATCGCCGGCCTGCCCATCGTCCTGGTCGCCACCCTGGTGGTGCTCAACCTGCGCGGCGAAGCCCGCGACGATTTTCTCGACAACAGCAGCCGGGAGATTCGCCAGGTCGGCAACGCCATGGACATCTTCTTCCAGGGCATCACCCAGAACGTCGACTACCTGGCCGCGCAACCCCTGGTGGCGGCCGCGGCTGACAACGTCAAGAAGCACATCAGCGCCGATGCCGCCAACATCGCCCCCGGCGAGCAGGACAAGGCGCTGTTCGACCTGTTCAGCCGCCTGGCCCAGAGCCACCCGGACTACGCCTATGTGTCCTACGGCCTGAAGGACGGCGGCTACGCGTTCTGGCCGGGCGATCCGAAAATGGCCAACTACGACCCGCGCACCCGCCCCTGGTACCAAGCGGCCATGGCCAACCCCGGCAAGACCCTGCGCACCGCGCCCTACTACTGGGCCGGCGACGACGCCGTGCTGGTCAGCACCGTGCGCGCCGTGGCCAACACGCTGGGCAACCCGGGCGGCGTGGTCAACATCGATGTGTCGCTCAAGGGCCTGACCGAGATCGTCAAGCAGATCAAGCTGGGCGAGAGCGGCTACCTGATCCTCATGGAAAACAATGGCAACGTGATGGTCGATCCGCGCGACGCCAGCCACAATTTCAAGCAGCTCGCCAGCCTGGGCGACGGCTACGCCGAGCTGGCCAAGGCCGGCAAGGGCCTGGCCGAAGTGCAGTTGAACGGCGAGCGCTACATGGCCAACGTCTACCCCGACGAGAAACTGGGCTGGACCTTCATCGGCCTGATCCAGCAAGACGAGGTGATGCAGACCACCACCCGTCTTACCTGGCTGATCGGCGTCGTCGCGTTGATCCTGGCCGCCGTGTTCGCCGTGGTGGGCGCGGCGTTCGCCAAGCTCATCGTGCGCCCGATCAACAGCGTCACCAGCGGCCTGGAGGACATCGCCCAGGGTGAAGGCGACCTGACCCGCAACCTGGAGATTCGCGGCCGCGACGAAACCGCCCAGCTGGCCAGCTGGTTCAACCAGTTCCTCGGCGCCATCCGCAGCCTGATCCAGCACATCGGCGGTGCGGCGAGCAAGATCCTCAGCACCTCCAACAGCTCGACCCGCGTCTCCGGCGACATGGCCGAAGCCGCCGGGCGCCAGCGCGAGGCGGTGGACATGGTGTCCACCGCCTTCCATGAGATGGTCGCCACCGCCAACGAAGTGGCCCGTTCCTGCAGCCAGGCCGCGCAATCGGCCGACAGCGGCCAGCAGCAGGCCCGCGAAGGGCAGCAGCAGATCGACGCGGCGGTGCAGAGCGTCGATCGCCTGAGCCAGGAAATCGAGCAGTCGGCGCAGTCGATCCAGCAGCTGGAACGCGACAGCAATGCCATCCAGTCGATCCTCGGCACCATCCGCTCGATAGCCGAACAGACCAACCTGCTGGCGCTCAACGCCGCCATCGAGGCCGCACGCGCCGGTGAGCAGGGCCGCGGCTTTGCCGTGGTCGCCGACGAAGTCCGCGCCCTGGCCAAGCGCACCGCCGACTCCACCGCCGAGATCGACGGCCTGCTCGGCAACCTGGCCAGCCGCACCGCCCAGGTGGCCGAACAGATGCACGCCAGCATCGAGGTGTCGCAGCAGTCGGTCAGCCGTATCGGCCTGGCCCGCGACAGCTTCGGCCAGATCCGCGAATCGGTGGATGTCATCCGCGACATGAACACCCAGATCGCCACCGCCGCCGAGGAACAGCACCAGGTGGCCGAGGACATCAACCGCCACATCAGCCAGATCCATGGCGATGCGCAACTGGTGGCGGAACTGGCCCAGGCGGCGCGCCAGGACTCCGAGAGCCTGGCCGGGTTGTCCAACGAGCTGGATGCGCTGGTGCGCAGGTTCAGGACCTGAGTCGCCGTCGGTGGGCACGCGCGCTCTTGTAGATGCGCGGTTGCCCACCGACCGGCCTTCTACCGACTACAGGCGAAGCTCCCCCGGCGTCGCCCCGAACAACTGCTTGAACGCGGCAATGTAGGCCGAGGTCGAGTCATAGCCACAGCCCAGCGCCGCCTGGGTGACGCTCTCCCCCGCCTCCAGCAGCGCCAGCGACGTCAACAGGCGCATGCGCTGGCGCCAGTTGCGAAAGCTCAGCCCCGTCTCGCGCTGGAACAGGCGCATCAGGGTCTTTTCCGACACCCCCAGTTGCACGGCCCACTGCTGCAAGGTCTGCACCTGGTCGGGCGCGGCGATCAGCCCGTTGCACAGCGCCAGCAAACCCGGATGGCGCGGCAATGGCAGCGAGAAGCCCACCTGCGGCAGGGTGCGCAGCTGGTCCAGCAACACCGCCACCAGCCGCGCCTCGGCACTGTCGCCTTCCGGATAGGCCACCACGAAGGTGCAGAACTGCTTGATCAGCTCGCGCGCCAGCGGCGTGACCTCCAGCACCCGGCATTCGCTGGGCGACCATGGGCAGGCATCGCTGCGTACATACAGGCTGCGCATCTCGGCCCGCATCGAGGTCACCACCTCGTGCTCGGTACCGGCCGGGATCCACACGCCCCATTGCGGTGGGGCGAAGTAGCTGCCGTCGCTGGTGTACACGCCAAGCACCCCGCTGATGGCGTAGGAGAACTGCACCCAGTCGTGGCGGTGGCGGGTGGTCCAGGAGCCGGCGCCGAGGCTCTCGGCGCGGGCGTAGAGCGGCCTGGGCAAGTGGTCCAGCGTGGGGATGGGGCGCGGGCCGATAGTCGACATGATGGGGCCTGGTGTCTCGGGACGGACAAGGGTATCAGCCATCGCAGTCAACGCCGAACCTATCGCTCGATGATCGCCGTCACCCCCTGTCCGCCCGCCGCGCAGATGGAGATCAGGCCGCGCCCCTTGCCCCGCTCGCTGAGCAGCTTGGCCATGTTCGCCAGAATCCGCCCGCCCGTCGCGGCGAACGGGTGCCCTGCAGCCAGCGAACTGCCCTTCACGTTCAACCTGGTACGGTCAATCGCACCGAGCGGCGCATCGAGCCCCAGCCGTGTGCGGCAGTAGTCGGCATCTTCCCAGGCCTTGAGAGTGCACAGCACCTGGGCGGCAAAGGCTTCGTGGATTTCGTAGAAATCGAAGTCCTGCAAGGTCAGGCCGTTGCGTGCCAGCAGCCGTGGCACCGCGTACACCGGCGCCATCAGCAGGCCCTCCTGGCCATGGACGAAATCCACCGCCGCCGCCTCGCCGTCGACCAAGTAGGCCTGCACCTTGAGGCCATGTTCCTCAGCCCAGGCCTCGCTGCCGAGCAGCACCAGCGAGGCGCCATCGGTCAGCGGCGTGGAGTTGCCCGGCGTGAGCGTGCCTAGGCCGCTGCGCTCGAACACCGGCTTGAGCTTGGCCAGCTGTTCCAGGGTGAGGTCGGTGCGCAGGTTGTTGTCGCGGGTCAGGCCCAGGTAAGGCGTGAGCAGGTCGTCGTGCCACCCCTCGCGATAGGACGCCGCCAGGTGCTGGTGGCTGAGCAGCGCCAGCGCATCCTGGTCACCACGCTCGATCTGCCAGGTTTGCGCCATACGCTCGCAATGCTCGCCCATCGACAGCCCCGTGCGCGGCTCGCCGTTGCGCGGCAGCTCGGGTTTGAGCAGGCCCGGACGCAACTTGAGGAAAGGCTTGAGACGCTCGCCAAGGCTCTTGCCACGGTTGGCCTGCAGCAGGATCTGGCGCAGCCCTTCGCTCACGGCGATGGGGGCGTCCGAGGTAGTGTCGACGCCGCCAGCGATGCCACTGTCGATCTGCCCCAGGGCGATCTTGTTGGCCACCAGCAACGCCGCCTCCAGCCCGGTGCCGCAGGCCTGCTGGATATCGTAGGCCGGCGTCTGCGGCGACAAGCGCGAGCCGAGCACGCACTCGCGGGTCAGGTTCATGTCACGCGAGTGCTTGAGCACCGCCCCCGCCGCGACCTCGCCCAGGCGCAGCCCATGCAGGCGGTAGCGCTCCACCAGGCCTTCGAGGGCGGCGGTGAGCATCGCCTGGTTGCTGGCCTTGGCGTAGGCGCCATTGGAGCGGGCGAAGGGAATCCGGTTGCCCCCCAGGATCGCGACCCGGCGAATTGACTGCATGCCTGTTCCTCCTGAAACAATTTGAGCCTTAAGACTAGGTTCTTTTCGGCTATTCGAACGACCCTGCCACAAAGTTGGTCCACACTTGCATGCTTGCCTTCAGGGAGAACCGTACATGAGCGACCGCTATCTGGGCTTTGCCAACTCCACCCTTGGCCGCAAACTGGTCGATGCCCTCGGCATGCCGCGCCCGGTGCCGCTGGAGCGCTGGCAGGCCGGGCGCCTGCGCCCCATCGAGGGCGCGCTGGTGCTCGGTGGCGGCCCGCTGGCCAGCCAGGTGGCGGCAATCGCCCCACGCCTGACCGCCGATTGCTATGGCTTCGACGCCGAAGCGCTCGACGCCCCCGCCTGGGTCGCGGGCCTGGGGCCGAAACTCAAAGCCGTGGTGTTCGATGCCAGTCACTTGTCCGACAGCGATGCGCTCAAGCAGTTGCGCGAATTCTTCCAGCCCTTGCTGCGCAGCCTGGCCCCCAGTGCCCATGTGATGATTCTGGGGCGCGCCCCGGAAAGCCTGGACGATGCGCAAGCCAGTGTCGCCCAACGCGCCCTGGAGGGTTTCAGCCGTTCGCTGGCCAAGGAGTTGCGCAATGGCGCCACGGCAAACCTCTTGTATGTCGGTGACGGCGCCGAAGACCAGCTCGAAGGCGCGCTGCGCTTCTTCCTCTCGCCCAAGAGCGCCTTCGTTTCCGGGCAGGTCCTGCGCCTGTCGGCGTGCGCCGCCCAGGTCGAAGACTGGACCCGCCCGCTGGCCGGCCGTCACGCCCTGGTCACCGGTGCCGCGCGCGGTATCGGCGCTGCCATCGCCGAAACCCTGGCCCGCGATGGCGCCGAAGTGACTTTGCTCGACGTGCCCCAGGCGCAGCGCGACCTCGACGCCCTCGCCGCGCGCCTGGGTGGCCGTGCCCTGGCCCTGGACATTTGCGCCGCCGATGCCGCCGCGCAGTTGCTCGATGCCCTGCCGCAAGGCCTGGACATCGTGGTGCACAACGCCGGCATCACCCGCGACAAGACCCTTGCCAACATGACCCCGGAATACTGGGACGCGGTGCTGGCCGTCAACCTCAAGGCCCCGCAGGTGCTGACCCAGGCGCTGTTCGAGGGTGGCAAGCTGCACCGCGACGCGCGCATCACCCTGCTCGCCTCGGTCAGCGGCATCGCCGGCAACCGCGGCCAGTCCAACTATGCGGCCAGCAAGGCTGGGCTGATCGGTTTCGCCCAGACCTGGGCGCCGCGCCTGGCCGAACAGGGCGCCAGTATCAACGCCGTGGCGCCGGGCTTTATCGAAACGCACATGACCGCGGCCATGCCCATGGGCCTGCGCGAGGCTGGCCGACGCCTGAGCTCGCTCGGCCAGGGTGGCTTGCCGCAAGATGTCGCCGAAGCCATCGCCTGGCTCAGCCAGCCGGGCTCCGGCGCGGTCAACGGCCAGGCCCTGCGGGTCTGTGGCCAGGCCTTGATGGGAGCCTGACCATGACCCGACCCTGGCACGATCTGCACAGCCCCGACTCACGTCTGAGCCTCTACCGGCGCGCCCTGGGCAAACGCAAGATCCGTGGCAGCCAGTTGCCGGAGACAGGCCTGCGCTGCTACCTGCGGGTCGACGGCACCAACCTGGCGGCCTATCGTCGGCTCTGCCACTTCGCCGATGACGGCCGCCTGCCCGGCACCTACCCACACGTCATGGCCTTCAGCCTGCAATTGCAGTTGCTTACCGGCGACGACTTCCCCTTCCCCCTGCTCGGGCTGGTGCACCTGCACAACAGCCTGCAGGTGCTGCGCCCGCTGGGCGGCATCGATGGGCTGCACTTCGTGGTGTACGCCGACAACCTGCAGCCTCACGAAAAGGGCGGCACTTTCGACCTGGTGACCGAAGCGGAGGACGGGCTCGGGCTGCTCTGGCGCGAGACCAGCCGCATGCTGGTACGCGGTCTCAAGCTAGAGCAACAGGCCACCACCGCCACCACAGAAGCACCCGCCGCACTGCCCGAGACCACCCGCTGGTACGCCGATAGCGACATCGGCCGGCGCTATGCCAAGGTCTGCGGCGACTACAACCCGATCCACCTGAGCAGCCTCAGCGCACGTCTGTTCGGTTTCCCCAAGGCCATCGCCCATGGCATGTGGAGCAAGGCCATGGCGCTGGCGGCGCTGCAGGGTCACCTGCCGAAAGCCGGATATGAATTCGCGGTGGACTTCCACAAGCCGGTGCGCTTGCCGTCGGAGGTAGTGCTGAGCGCCAGCGCGGCAGGGCCGGCCGGCGAGCTGCGCCTGGATGGCCACGGGGGGCTGGTGCACATGGTTGGCAGCTGGCGCGCACGCTGATCGGGCTTGCTTTGCAAGGAACCTCGCCGGAAGCTATGCGCCACGAGGAGACCCCGATGAACCTGCCAGAACTGACCGAACGCCTGCACCGCATCCGCGACACCAACGACTGGAGGGGTTTCCACAGCCCGAAGAACCTGGCCATGGCCGCCAGCGTCGAAATGGCCGAGCTGGTGGAGATCTTCCAGTGGCTGAGCGAAGACCAGTCCCGCCAGCTGCCTGCCGACCAGCTTGCCCACGCCGGCCAGGAAGTGGGCGATATCGTCCTCTACCTGCTGCTGTTGTGCAGCGAGCTTGGCCTGGACATGAACGAGGTGGTGCGGGCCAAACTCGCCGACAGCGAAAGGCGCTTCGCCAAATGAACGACCGTCATTTCGATGAACTGGCCAGCCGCTTCGCCGAGAAGATCTATGGCGGCGCCAAGGGGGCGATCCGCCTGGCGGTGCTCCAGGCCGACCTGGCCGAAACGTTGCCCGACCGCCCGTTGCGGGTGCTCGACATCGGCGCCGGCCTGGGCCACATGGCCCTGTGGCTGGCCCAGCGCGGCCACCAGTTGACCCTCGCCGAGCCCGCCGCGCCGATGCTCGACGGCGCCCGTGCGCGCTTCGCCGAGGCCGGCCAGCAGGCCACGTTCATCCAGGCGCCCTGGCAAGACCTGCTTGGCCAGCTCACCGAGCCCTACGACCTGGTGCTGTGCCACGCGGTGCTCGAATGGCTGGCCGAACCCGAAAGCATCCTGCCGGTGCTGCACCAGTTGACCGCGCCGGGCGGCTGGCTGTCGCTGGCCTTCTACAACCGCGACGCGCTGGTCTACCGCAACCTGCTCAAGGGGCATTTCCGCAAGCTGCGACACAACCGCCTGGCCGGCGAGAAGCAGAGCCTGACGCCACAGAAACCACTTGATCCACGCGAGCTCAAGGCGCAACTTGATCCCATGTGGCAGGTCGAAAGCGAAAGCGGCGTGCGGGTGTTCCACGACTACATGCCCAAGGAGTTCCAGGCCAAGGCCGAGCTACTCGACCTGCTGGAGATGGAGCTGGCGCACCGGCGCCACCCCAGCTTCGCCGGCTTGGGTCGTTACCTGCACTGGATCTGCCGACCCCACTGACCCGCCCGCCAGGAGGATACATGCCGTACCGTCTGTTCTGCCTGGCCCTGCTCCCCCTTGCCCTGGCCGCCTGCCAGGGCAGCAACCCCTATGTCGCCAGCGGCAAGCCGCTGCCACCGGCACCGCCCCAGGCCGCCGGCACTTTCGACGCCAGCGCCTACCCCACGCCACCGCGCGACTATGGCCGTTACCGCAGCTGGAGCTGGCGCAACAGCCAGCCCCCCGGCGGCCTGGCGAACGCCACGCCGGGCCAGCTGGCCGACGCGGTCAGCAGCGCCCTCGACCAACACGGCCTGCGCCCGGCCCACAATGCCCCTGCCGACCTGCTGGTCAGCGCCGATGTTCGCCTGGAGCGGCGCCTGCGCCAGGTGCGCGACTACGACTACGATCCCTATTACGGCCCCTACCCCTATGGCAGCGTCGGCTACGGCGGCTACCGCAATGGTTATAGCGCCTATGGCAGCGTGCCGATCGTGCGCACCTACCAGGTCGAGGTGATGGTTGTGCGCATCGACCTGTTCGATGCCCGCAACGGCCAGCCGGTGTGGAGCGCCAGCGCCGAAAGCGGCAGCGACAAAGACTCGCCGCGTGAACGCGAAAGCGCCCTGCGCGAGTCGGTGAGCAAGGCGATGAGCGGCTATCCTCCCAGCTGACCCTTTACGGAGAACCATCATGTTGCGCCGTCTCGTACTTCTGTCCTTCGCCCTGCTGCTGGCGGCCTGTTCGAGTAACAACGTGCAGCAGGACTTCGATGCCAGCCGCGACTTCGCCGCCTACCGCAGTTGGGCCTGGCAGGAGCCGGCCCTGCAATACCGTCCGGACGATCCACGGATCAAGAGCGACCTGACCGAGCAGCGCATCCGCCAGGCGGTCGCCGGGCAGCTCGACCAGCGTGGCCTGCGCCCGGTCCAGGGCAGTGCCCGGGCCGATGTGAAGGTGCGCGCCTACCTGATCGTCGAGGACCGCCAACAGCAGATCACCACCAACTACGGCGGCGCCTGGGGTGGTTACTGGGGAGGCTACTGGGGCGGGCCGATGTACAACGAGACCCGCAGCGTCGACTACAAGGTGGCGACCATCCAGGTCGACCTGTTCGATGGCCGTGACGGCAAGCTGGTATGGCGTGGCAGCGCCGAGCAGATCATGAACAACTACCCACCCAGCCCGCAGGAACGCAACGCGGCGATCCAGAAGACCGTGACCCAGGTACTGAGCAACTACCCGCCACATTGAGCCCCAGATCGCGGGGCAAACCCGCTGCCCCGCCCCCGCGATGCGCCGCTGGGACGGGGCACTTCGATCAAGGCAACTTGCCATCACCTTGACTACACTCCTTGCACCGCTGCCGCGCTGCCGGGCCACAGGCCGGCAAAGGAGTGCCCGTGGTTCCCCGTTCCGTTGTGCGCCAACGCGGCGCGATCGGCCTGATGGCCGCGCTGACCATGGGCCTGGCCCTGGTGTTCATGCTCCTGACCGTCGACAGCGGCCGCCTCTACCTCGAACAACGCAAGCTGCAACGCATCGCCGACATGGCCGCGCTGGAAGCCGCCGGGCATGACGGCGCCTGCACCGGCAGCGGCCCGCAGGCATCCACCCTGGCCCGCACCGCCGCCACCCGCAACGGCCATTCGCCGCTCAACCCGCTGATCGCCAGCTGCGGCTACCTGCGCACCGGCAATGACAACCTGCGCACCTTCACTGCCGACAATCAGCGCAACGAGGCGATCAAGGTCGAGGTCAGCAATGTGGTGGTCACCAGCTTCGCCGGTGGCATCTACGCGCTGGTGCAGGGCGGTGCCATCGCCCGCACCACTACCCTGCGCGCCAGCGCGGTGGCCGCAAGCCCAGGGCCGCCCCAGGCAATGCTGAGCATTCGCAGCACACTGCTGCAGGTCAGTTCGATGCAGTCGGCCATTCTCAACGCCCTGCTGAAGGCCATCGGCGCCAGCACGCAACTCACCGTGCTGGGCTGGCAAGGCATCGCCGATACCCAGCTCAACCTGCTCGATTACCTCGACGCACTGTCCACCGACCTGCACCTGAACCTGGGCGACTACCAGCAACTGCTGAACCTCCAGACCACCGCCGACAAGCTGCTGGACGTTGCCGTCAAGGTTCTGCAGCAAAGCGGCGCCGCCGTGGAGGTGACCGGCAATCTGCTCAAACTCGCCGCGGACCTGAAAGGGCCGATCACTCTGGGTCAGTTGCTCAACCTGCAGACCGGCACCGTCCAGGCAGGCCTGGACGCGAACGTGCAAGTGCTGCAACTGGTCCAGGCGATGATTCAGCTGGCGGCTAATCGACAAGCGGTGAATGCCGAGATCCCTATCACCGCGCTGGGCCTGATCAACGGCCGCGTATACCTGAAGGTGATCCAGCCCCCGCAGAACTCCGCCGTAGGCGACCCGCGCAGCGATGAGTTGCGCGTCCATACCGCGCAGATCCGCGCGCTGGTATCACTGGACCTGCCCCTGCTGACCGGCATCGCCGGTTTGCTCAATGCCGTGCTGGACCTGGCGGCGCCCTTGACCAACGTGCTCAACAACCTGCTCAGCCTGAACCTGCTGGGCACCGTGCAGTCGCTGACCTGCGCCCTGGGCATCCCGTGCAAGGTCAGCGACATCAAGCTGCTGGACAGCCAGGTGCATATCGATATCGGCATCGAAGTGGCTGAAGGCACCAGCCGCCTGCGCCCGGCGCCACCCGACAACTACAGCTGCGCGCCCAAGAGCCTGACCACCCTCACCCAGCGCTCGGCGGCGAGGATCGCGATCGGCAAGTTCGACTCACCGGCCGACTTCCTCAGCAAGGGGCCTGACCTGGTGAAAGTGCAGGCCCTGCCGGTCATCGATATCGGCACCAATGTCTGCAGCCGCCTGCTGATCCTGCCGCCGTCCTGCGGCACACGCGTGCCCTATGCCGGCGGCGGTATCGGCCTGCGGGTGGACACCAAGCTGCTCGGCAGCGGCCCGACGGAAAAACCACTGGTCTTCGCCGACGACCATGCACCGCGAAATATCGGCCAGGATCCGATGTTCCAGCCCATGGATAGCGACCAGGCCCAGGTGGTGGGCAGCCTGTCCGGCACACTTGCCGGTGTACATCTGGAAGCCTACAGGCCCACTGCCAACAGCGGCCTCGGCCAGGTGCTGGTGCTCACCGCCGGCCTGCTGGACGGGGTGAAGAACATCCTCGAGCCGATCATCAGGAACCTGCTCAGCCCCCTGCTCGATCCACTGGTCAACGGCTTGCTCAAGGTGCTGGGCATCGACCTGGCCAACGCCGAGGTCGGCGCCAACCTCAGTTGCTCCAGCGGCCACGCTCAGCTGGTGCAGTGAACCGGCAGGTCGATGCAGAAGCACGCACCCTCGGGCGAGTTGCTCACTGTCAGCTCGCCGCCCATCTGACTGACGATGCCATGGCTGACCGATAGCCCCAGGCCGGTGCCGACACCGGCCGGCTTGGTGGTGAAGAAGGGTTCGAAGATGCGCTCGTGCAGCCGCGCATCGATGCCGCCGGCATTGTCCTCCACCAGCAGCCACAGCCGCTCGCCATGCAGCTCCTGACGCACGCGGATCCACGGCTGCGCCACCTGTTGCTCGAGCAAGGCATCGCGGGCGTTGACCATCAGGTTGATCAGCACCTGCTCCAGCTGGTCCTGATGCCCGAGCACTTGCGGCATCGCCTCGGGCGACTCGAGGTGCAGCGCCACGCCCTTGCCGCGCAAGCCCTCCTCGAGCAACCCCCGGGCGCCCTGCACCGCGCCCCACGCGGCGAAGCGCTCGCACTCGACAGTCGAACGCCGGCCATACACGCGCATGTGCTCGACCAGCCGGGCAGCGCGCGCTACCTGCGCCTCGATGCGACGCAACTTGTCCTCCAGGTAGGCCGGATCGGCGGCGCCGTTCTCCAAGCGCTTGAGCGCATTGACCACCGCCATGCGCATCACGTTGAGCGGTTGATTGATCTCGTGCAGCAGGCCGGTGGCCAACTCGCCGAGGGTGGCCATCTTGGCACCCTGCAACAGCTGCTGCTGGCTGCGCCGCACCTCGGTGTTGTCGCGGCCCACGGCCTGCACCTCGAGCAGGCGGCCTTCGCCGTCGAACAGGCCGCGGTCGGCCCAGACCCACCAGGCATGCTCACGGCCAGGCAACTGCAGGCAGATCTCCGCGCTGCTCACCGGTTGCTCGGGCGTCAGTGCCCGCAGGCGCTGGAGAAATGCATCGCGCTGGTCGGCGGACAACCATTGGCCCAGGTCGGCACCCTGCAACTGCTCGGGCGTGCAACCCAAGTAATCGGCCAACGGCCGGTTGCCGAACAGCACGGTGAGGTCCGGGCGATAGCGGCAGATCATCGCCGGCGAGTCCTCCACCAGCACCCGATAGCGTTCCTCGCTCTGGCGCATGCGCTCGGCGGCCTCGGTGGCTTCGCTGATGTCCAGCCACAGGCCGACCACTTCCAGCGGCTGGCCGAGGTCGTCACGCAGCAGGCGGGCCTCGTCGAGCATCCAGTGGTAACCACCAAGGTGGTCACGCAGGCGATAGCGGCAACGCACCAGGCCATCGCGCAGCAGGCTGCGGGTGCGCTCCAGCCACAGCGACCGGTCATCGGGGTGCACCGCCAGGCCCGGCTGACGGGCGAGTTCGCCGTCGGCCTCCCAGCCCAGCAACGGCGCCAGGCTGGCACTGTAGAAATCGCTGTGCAGCGCGCCCTCGGCATAGCGTTGCACGTAGATCACCGCGGGTGAGCGGGCAATCAGGTTCTCCAGCCGCGCCCGGGCCGCGCCGGCCTGTTGCTCCTGGGCCTTGAGGGCACTGATATCGAGCAGGAAACCGCGCAGTTGGCCGCCCCGGCCCTGGCCGGCCCAATGGAACCAGCGCGGCGCCGCGAGCGGGTCACGGTCCAGCAGACGCACGCCCAGGCTCAACGCCTGCCCGGCACGGGCCTGGTCCAGGGCCAGCTGCGCCGGCTCGCGGTCGGCCGGGTGCAAGCGGGCAAGCCATTGCGCCAGGCTGGTACAGCTGGCCAACCCGAGGGTCGCGGCCAGGGCCGGGTCCAACTGCAGGTCGCCGTGCGCCGGCCACTCCCACCACCCCGCGCCCAACTGCTGCTGCAGGTCGTCGAGATGATGGGCCTGGTGCTGCAGTTGCTGGCGGCGATGCCGTACCAGCAGCGGCTCGGTCAAGCTGCGCACCAGGGCCATGGCCATGTCGACCGCAGGCATCTGGTGCGCCCCGGCGCACAACATCCAGGCCTCGGCCTCCAGCCCTTGCCGATAGGGCACCAGGAACAGCGAGGCACCTCCGCACAGGGCGAGCAGTTCAGGGTCGTCGCGCACCTCGATCAGGGTGTGGGCCGGCCACTGGTCCAGTCTGTCCCGCAACCGACGGTCATCGGGCCAGGGCCAGGCATCGTCGCTACTGGCGAAGTGGCGCCAGCCGCCCGGTTCGCGCAGCACCAGGCGCAATGCGGCGGCCTGCCAATGTTCAGCGAGGCTGCGCAACTGCTCGCGCACCGTCTGCGCCAGGCGCTCGGCGCCGCATTCGCGCAGGGCATGGCCGATCTCTCCGAGCAGCGGCCGCTGGCGATCCCAGCGCTGTTCGCGGAGCAGGTCGCCGATATCGAACAGTTGCAGCATCCAGCCCTGCTCGTGGCGTTGCAGCCAACCGCGGGTGTGCAGGGCGTGGCCCATGACCGTATGGAAATCCAGGTCCAGTGGCTGCCCCTGCCAGTCGGCGGGGTGGCCTTCGAGCACCAGCCAGCTGTGTCGCTCAAGGTAGTCGTGCACCCGCGCGCCAGCCTGGCCGGGCAATGCCAGCAGGCTGCGCAGCGGGCCGGCCAGGCGCAGCACCCGCGCCTGGTCGTCGAGCCACAGTTGCAGGCCCACGGCGGGTGTCGCCTCGGGCACCTGGGCGGGGGTCGGCGCGGCGAACCAGCGGTCGAACAAGCCACCACTCACAGTTGCAGGCTCGCCTGGGCCTGCAACCGCGCGGGCAGCTTGGGCACGTCACCGATCACGGGCAGCAACAGCGTCGGCAAGACGCGATTGAGGCGTTCGCGGGGATAGTCGATCACCACCGTCAGCACCTTGTCCGTGCCCACGGTAACCCGGGTATCGGTATTCACATTGAAGCCCAGCGCATTGGGCATCCACGCCAGTTGCTGGCCGATCACCTGGCGAGCCAGCCCCTGCACGTCCAGCTCGTAGGTCTGGCTGCTCGGGTCCACAGCCACGCAACGGCGCACCGCTTCGCTGCTGGCCTGGTTGAACGACTGCAGCATGAGCATCGGCAAGGCGTAGCTGACCAGGCCGTAGAACACCGCGAAAAACACCATGAATACCGCGACAAACTCGATGGCAGCCGCGCCTTTTTGTTGTCCCGCCGGGCCTGCTTTCATGTTCGCGTCTACCCTGACTGTGAGACCTGTCTGAAAGCATAGAACCGTTCAACGAATAGGGATGGCATTTTGCCAATGCAAAGCATTGTTCTCCTGCTGTGGCTTGCCTTGTGCACCGAACAAGATGTCCGTGAACGACAAATATCCAACGCCCTGACCCTGGGCGTCGCGGCGTGCGCCCTGGCCTGGCTGTTCGCCACCGGACGCAGCTGGATCGGCGCCGACGCCAGCGAGGCCGGCTGGGGCCTGGCCATCGTCATGCTGCTCACCCTGCCCGGCTACATGCTCGGCCGCTTCGGCGCCGGCGACGTGAAACTGATGGGCGCCCTGGCCCTGGCCACCAGCCCGCAGTACGTGCTCGGCACCTTCATCGGCGCCGGGGTCACCGTCCTGGCCTGGATGTTCGGCCGCCGGCGCCTGTGGACCCTGCTCAACCCCAAGGTGAAGAAGCGCCTGCAGGCGCTGGCCGAACAGGTCGGCGACAAGCAGCCCTTTGCCCCCTACGTGCTCGCTGGCTTCCTGCTGACAGCGGTATGGATCCAATAAACGACCGAAGGGTCGGATTCTGGAGTAGGACCGATGTACATAACGGCAAAGTGCGACTACTTTTCTAACTGCCAGAGCGTCTGGCCCGGGAGCAGGGCCGATACAACAGGGAGTTGATCGTGAACAAACCCGTCAGTGAGGTGAAAGTGCTGGTGGTCGACGACCAGCCAGTGATCGTCGAAGAGTTGTGCGAATTCCTCGAAAGCGAGGGCTACCGTTGTGTCCCCGCCCACTCCACCGGCCAGGGCATCGACTGCTTCAAGGCGGACGAAACCATCGGCCTGATCCTCTGCGACCTGCACATGCCCGAGCGCGATGGCATCGAACTGGTGCGCACGTTGAAGCAGATCGCCGGGCCGCAGCGCATGTTCGAGGCGATCATGTTGACCGGCCGCGCCGACAAGCAGGACGTGATCCGCGCCCTGCGCGAGGGCTTCGCCGACTACTACCAGAAACCCATGGACCTGGACGAGCTGCTCGAAGGCGTGCGGCGCCAGGAAACCGCGCTGCTGGAGCGGCGCCGCAACTTCCGCGAACTGGGCAGCCTCAACCAGCGCCTGCAGGAGCTGGCCGAGTCCATCGACGACCTCTACCAGGACCTGGAAAAAGCCCGGGGCCAGGGCGCCCATCGGCGCGCCAGCGATACCGAGGAAGGCGAGCCGGAGCTGCCGGCGGCGTTCGAGAAACTGTCGCCGCGGCAACTGGAAGTTGCCCGGCTGGTGAGCAAGGGCAAGACCAACTACCAGATCGCCTGCGAACTGGGCATCACCGAGAACACGGTGAAGCTGTACGTGTCCCAGGTGCTGCGCCTGACCCACATGCACAACCGCACGCAACTGGCGCTGGCGCTGACCCCACGCTCTTCGCCAGTGCATCAGCGCTTTACCACCCATTGAATGCCTTGATTCTGATCGCGGGGCCTGGCCGCGATCAGGCGCTCAATTGTTCGACGAACTGATCTTGGTCCAGCGGTAGAAATCCGGGATCGGATACTTGTAGCTGTCCAGCCAGCGCTGCATGGCCTGGTCGCGTTCCTTGTCGGTCTGCACCTGGCGCACGCTGGACGCCTGGCGGTTGCTCGCCTGCACCTGCAACAGGGCTTCGGTGGCGGTCTGCGGGCGCGGCTGGCGCGGCGGGTCCTCGGCCAGCGCCGACAGTGGCGCGGCCAGGCAGGCGAGGACGATCCAGGGCTTGAACATGTTCACCTCCGCTCAGTTGATGGCCGCGGCCGGGGATTCGGTGGCGGCCAGCGGGCCACGCCCGTTGGCAAGCATGCGCTGCGCCCGGGCCTGGGCCTCGGCGAACTGCTCGGGTTTCAGGTGCAGGCGATTGACCAGGTCCTCCGCCTGGCGCCAGTTGTCCTGCACCAGCGACAGGGTCACCAGGTTAACGGCCGGCAGCGGGTTGTCGTCCTTGAGCTCGATGGCGGTGAGAAATTCGAAACGCGCCTGTTCGTGATTACCCAGGTTCATCTGCACCACACCCAGGTCGTTGCGCACCTTCTCGTCGGTGGGCGCCAGCCGCGCCGCCCGTTGCAGGTTGCGCAGGGCCTGGGCGTCGTCGCCGCGGGCCGAGGCCAGTTGCCCCAGGCCGTGTTCTCCCTCAGCGGCCAGGCAACCGCCGAGCAGACTGCGGTAGAGCGGTTCGGCCTCGGCGCGCCCGAGCAGGCGCAGCACCTTGGCCTTGCGCAGGCGCACCTGGTCGAGCTGGTCGGGCAACTGCTCCAGGTGGGCCAGCCCAGCGTGCGGGCGACCTTCGCTGATCATCTGGTCGGCCATGTCCAGGCTCAATTGCTGGTCGGCATCAGGCTTGCCACAAGCGCCGCCGCCCAATAGGCGCGCCAGGCCTTCGGGAGGCTGCCCGGCGCAGCCGCCAAGCAGCAGCAGGCTGATGAACATCAGGATGGCTTTCATTGTGCGTCTCCCCTATCAATGCCCGAATGTTCGGTGCTTATGAACCCAAGGCCCGCGCCAGGGCGGAAAACCCTGGCCCGGCCAGAACGATGAGCAGGGCCGGGAACAGGAACAGCATCATCACCGCCGACATCTTCGCCGACATCTTCGACACCCGCTCCTGCAGGCCGGTCAGGCGCCGGTCATCGAGCAGTTCCTTGAGCGCCAGCAGCGACTTCATCGAGCCACTGCCCTGCACCAGCAGTTGCTGGAGGATGACGCAGGTGTCGATGAACTCGTCCACCGCCAGCAGGCGCGCGGTCTTTTCAAGCTCCGGGCCCAGGGCCAGGCCGGAATCGACCCGCTGCAACACCAGGCGCAACTCGTCGCTGATGTTCGGCACCAGGCTGCGGCCTTCCTGGGCCAGCACGCGAAGGGCCTGCTCCACCGCCAGCCCGGTTTCGAAAAGGATGCGCAGCAACGGGATGAGCAGGCTCACTTCCTCGGCGATGTGTCGCTGGCGCCGGGCCGCCGCCACGACCAGCAGGCGCTTGGGCAACAGGTAGCCCGCGCCCAGCGCACAGAGCACCAGCACGCCCCAGTGCCCGCGGTTTTCCCCGGGCAGGCCATGGGCCAACAGTAGCGCCATGCCCACTGCCAGCACCGGCAAGCCCAATTGCACGGCGGCAAACAGTGCGCGTTGCCGGCTGCGCCGCCAGCCCAGGCGGTCAAGCAGCGCCTGGGTCTCGCCGTCCAGCCGTTGCAGGCGCCGCCCCCAGGGGCTGCTGCCCAGCCACTGCAACCAGTCGCCCAGGCGCTCATCACGGTCCAGCCGCCCCTGCAGGCGCCGCGCCACGCGCTGGCGAGCGCGCCACTGGCCGATGGCCTGCGCGGCCAGCAGGGCGAACGCGGCGAACAGGCACAGGGCGCTGAGCATCAAGGCCATGGTCACAGGCTCCTCATCATGCGCCACAGCACCAGACAGCCGACCGCCTGCATGACAAAGGCGAATAGCAGCATCATCTGGCCGCTGGCGTCGCGCCACATGGCCAGCAGGTAGGTGGGGTTGGCGAACAGGAAGTAGCCGACCATCACCAGCGGCAGCGCGCCGAGGATCCACGCGGTGATGCGGGTCTCGCCGGTCATGGCGCGCAGTTGCCGGTCGCCCTGCTCGTGTTCGCGGATCAGCTTGATCAGGTTCTCCATCAGTTCGCTGGCGTTGCCGCCGTGGCGCTGGTTGATGCGCAGCCCCAGGGCGAACATGCGCAGTTCGGCCTGACCGTAGAGTTCGGCGAACTCGCTGACGGCATCTTCCAGCGGCACACCGAGCTGCACGTTGCGGCGCACCCGCAGCATCGCCGAGCGCAACGGCTCGCGGGTGCTGTCGACGCCGCCGAGCACCGCCTCGTTGAGGGTGCGCCCGGCCTTGAGGCTGCGCACGCTGTAGTCGAGCAGGCCGGGCAACTGCTGGACGATCTGCTGCAGGCGCCGCCGGCAGCGCCAACTCAGGTACAGGTGGCCGAGCACAGGTAGGCCGGCCAGCACCATCAGCGCCGCCACCCAGCCGGCCAGCACGCCGGCCAGCACGGTCAGCGCCAGCCAACCCAGCAACCAGGGCCGGGGGGAAAAATCGGCATGGACAAGCCCCGCCCGCTGCAACAGCGGGTCGAGCCAGTCACGCCGGGCATTGCCGCTGCGCACGACACGGTAGGCCCGCCCCAGACGGTCGAGGATGCGCTCCTCGCCGCGCTTGTACAGGCCCAGGCGCCACAGCAGCAAGGCCATGCCCAGACACAGGGGTGACAGGGCCAGCAGCAGCGGCCCCATCACAGCACCCCTTCGTGGCGCAGCTTGCCGCCGGCGGGGTTCGGCGCCTCGCGCAGAAAGCCTTCGCCACTGCGTCGGTCCAGGCGGAACAAGGTGTTGGTGACATACACATCGTCGCGCACCCCGACCACTTCGAGCACCTCGCTGACGCAGCGCCGGCCATCGGCCAGGCGGGTCAGCTGGATCACCACGTCCAGCGCGGCGCAGATCATCTGCCGCAGGGTCTTCTCGGCAATCTGCCGCCCCGTCAGGCCAACCAGGGTCTCCAGGCGCAGCAGGGCGTCCTGGGCGGTGTTGGCGTGCACCGTGCTCATCGAACCGTCATGGCCGGTGTTCATCGCGGTCATCACGTCGAGCACCTCGGCGCCGCGGATCTCGCCGAGGATGATGCGGTCGGGGCGCATGCGCAGGGCATTGCGGATCAGCTCGCTGGCCTTGATCTCGCCGTGGCCCTCGGCATTCGGCGGGCGGGTTTCCAGGCGTACCACATGGGGGTGGTGCAGCTGCAGTTCGGCCACGTCCTCGATGGTCACCAGGCGCTCCTGGGGCGCGATCATCTGGCTGAGGATGTTGAGCAAGGTGGTCTTGCCGGTGCCGGTGCCGCCACTGACCAGGATGTTGCAACGCCGGCCCACGGCGCGTTCGAGAAAGTCGTAGATGGGCTGGTCGATGGCCCGGGTGGCCAGCAGGTCGGCGCTCTTGAGCATGTCCTGGCGAAACTTGCGGATCGAAAGGCACGGCCCGTCCAGGGCCACCGGCGGAATGATCGCGTTGACCCGGCTGCCGTCGGGCATGCGCGCATCGACCATTGGCGACGACTCGTCCAGGCGCCGGCCCAGGGGCGCCAGGATGCGCTGCATCACCCGCTCGACATGGTGCGCGTCGATGAAGCGCAGGTCGGTCTGCTGCAGCAAGCCAGAGCGCTCGACGAACACCCGGTACGGGCCGTTGACCAGGATCTCGGTGACGCTCGGGTCGCGCAGCAGCACCTCCAGCGGACCGTAACCGGTGAGCTCGTCGACGATCTCCTCGGCCAGGCGCTCCATCTCGTAGCGCGACAGGGCCAGGCGCAGGCGCGCCACATAGTCACCCACCTGCTCGAGGACGAACTGCGCCAGCACCGGCCGCGCGCCCTCCAGCAGGTTGCGGCCGCTGTCCTCGATGGCATCGATCACGTGCCGGTGCAAGGCGCGCTTGAGCGCCTGCGGGTCACTGGCCGCATGTCGGGGCCCGCCAAAGGGTTCTTCGCTGATCATCGGTTGCCCCACAGCCGGCGCAGCCAGCTCTGGCCCGGCGGTGCGAGGTTTTCCGAGCGCCGCGCCAGGCGCTCGCCAAGCCCGCGCAGGGCCTGGGTAAGGCTTTCACGCGGGGCCAGTTCGAACAGGCTCAGGCCCTGGTTCTTGGCGTTCAGGCGCACTTCCGGGCTGTAGGGCATGACCTTGAGCAAGGGCAGCCCGTAGCGCTTGGCCAGGGCCTCGGCATCCGGCGCCACCTGGCGCAGGTAGCGGTCCACCAGCAGGCTGGCGTGCTCGAGCTTGATGCCACGGTCGCGCCACTGCTCGAGCACATCCAGGTTGCGCCGGCAGTCGAGGATGTTCTGGTCGGTGTAGACGATCAGCTTGTCGCAGTGGCTGACGAGGGTCCGCAGCGCCTCGCTGTCGGCCTGCCCGGTGAGGTTCACGACGATGTGCTGGAAGTGCTGGCGCAGGGCGCCGAGGAGCATATGCAGCTCGGCGGCGCTGGACTGTTGCAGGGCCTCGTCGTTATCGGCATAGGCGAGGATGCGCAGGCCACCCTTGTCGCGGGTGAAGGCACTGTCGATCAGGGTGGCGTCGAGCCGGCGCAGGTGGCGCAGGGCATCGCCGAAATGGAACGACGCTTCCAGACCGAGCAAGGCCAGGCTGTCGCCGCGGGGCAGGCCGAGGTCGAGCAGCAGGGTCTGCTGCCCGCTTTCCTGCACCACCCGCGCCAGGTGGGTGGTGAGCAGCGCGCCATCCGCGCCGCGCTGGGCACCGTAGAGCACGGTGAGGCCGCCCAGGCTGGGGTTGCTGGTGGCCGTCGGCAAGCGCTTGCCCAGGCGCCGCACCAGCCCCGCCACCTCGCTGGCGCGCGAGCCGTAGGCGACGAAGTCGCGGGCGCCGGCGCGCATGGCGTGCAGCACCAGCTGGTTGTCCATGCCGTCGCCGAGGGCGACGATGGCCAGCATCGGCTTGGCTTCCAGCAGGCCTTCGATCAACGCGCACTGGCCGATCAGCTGTTCGCGGTCCAGGCCGATGAACACCAGGTTGCTGAAGGTCATGTCGACCAGCGCCAGCAACTCGTCGAGGTTCGGACTGCTGGCGCCGATCACCTGCCCCAGCGGTGCCAACGCGCCCTGCAGCCAGTGCAGGTCTTCGTCGTTGCGGGTCAGGGCCAGGTAGGTCTGGTTCAGGCTTTCGCTCATTGGGACAACCCGCCACGGCCTTCGAAATTGCCGTTTTCCATGAAGAACAGGCGGCCCCAGCTGGGGTCGTAGGTGCGCAGCGCCTCGCCCGGCAGCTCCGGCAGGCGCGCATTGGCGGCCAACGGCTGGACCAGGTGCGGGGTGACGATCATCAGCAGCTCGGTCTCTTCGCGGTTGAGCGCCGACTGGCGGAAGAACGCGCCGATGATCGGCAGGTTGCCCAGGCCCGGCATCTTGTCCACGGCCGAGCGTACGTTACTGCTGATCAGCCCGCTGATGATGAAGCTCTCGCCATCGGCCAGCGAGATGCTGGTGTCGGTGCGGCGCACGCTCAGGCCCGGCACCTGGGTACCGGCGATGACCACCGCGTTGTTGTAGTCGAGCTCGCTGACCTCGGGCGCCACCTTCAGGGTGATGCGGTTGCGGCTGACCACGGTCGGGGTCAGCGCCAGGCGCACGCCGAACTCCTTGTACTCGATCGACACGTTGTCGCTGCCGCTGCTGGGCACCGGGATGGGGATCTCGCCGCCGGCCAGGAAGCTCGCGGTCAGGCCGCTGAGCACGGTCAGGCTGGGGCGGGCCAGGGTGTAGGCGAAGCCGCTGTTCTCCAGGGCGTTGATCATCGCCAGGAAGCGGCTGCTGCCGCCGCCCCAGACGATGTTGAAGACGTCGTTGTCGAGCGGGATGCCGGGCCGCACATCGGCGTAGGTCACCGGGTTGGTGCCGGTGGCGACACCCGGCACGTAGCCGGGGCGCACCACGGTGTTGGGCACGGTATTGGGCGAGCCGATCAGGCTGTTGTTCGAGCCCTTGAAGAACAACCTAGCGCCGGCCTCCTTGTACTTCAGGCGGCGCACTTCGACGAAGCGGATATCGGCCTGCACCTGCACGGGCAGGTCCTCCTGGGCCGTGGGCAGTTGCGCGGCCTCTGCCATGTCGGCGCTGGCCCGGCCCTTGACGAACAGCATGGCCCGATGCGGCTGGGCGGCGCAGTCGGTCCACAGCATCAGGCTGGTGGTGCCCTGCCCCACCGCCGTGAGCAGCACGGCCCGCTCGCCGCTGGGCTGCACATCGGCCACCTTGGGCTCGCCGACCGCCGCCCGGGTGATGGCCACCGGCAGGCGCAGCTCCTGCTGCAGGCCCTGGTCCATCTCGATGACCGAGGGCAGTTGGCCGAAGGCCGCGCAACCCTTCGCGGCCGCCTGCGCCGTCGGTGCGAGCAAGGCCAGGGCCAGCAGCGCCGGGGCCAGCCAGTTGCCTCGTGGAGTAACACGCAAAGAACTACGCATGGATCGCATCCTTGCCGGTTCAGGGAGTCTTGTTGTTGTCGCCGTTCTGCGCGCCGCGGATGATCTGCATGGTCGGCGCGCCAGCCGCCGCGGCCGCCGCCTGGCTGGCCAGGGGCACCTGGGACAGCTGGCTGAAGCGGTAGAGGTTGCGGTTGGCCGTTTCCAGTTGCGGGCTGGCATCCTGGCCGGACCAGTACCCGGCCAGCAGCGGCTCGTCGGCACTGCGCACCGCCAGGCGCAGGGTCCCGGCCTGGGCCGCCAGCATCAACCGGCTGGCCAGGGCCTCGGGCACGGCCAGGCCCACGGTGCGCACAGGGTTGCTGGCAATGGACTGCTGGTCGCGGCGGGCCTTCTGCTCTTCGGCGCTCTGGGCCGGGCGTCCATCGTTGGCCAGGCCCGTCTGCTGGTCGACGCTCAGCACGCGCAAGGCCGGCAACACCACCTGGGCGGAGGATTGCGGGTTGTTGTTTTCTTCACGCAGGAACAGCAGCACGTCGACATAATCGCCTGGGCGCAGTTGCCCGGCCGCACCGATCACATCGTCGATGGCCACCGCGACCGCCCGTTCGTGGGCGCGAATCATCCGCGCCAGGGGGCCGCCGGCCTGGAAGCTCGACTCGTCCAGCCAACTGCCCGCCGCAAGGGGGCGGGTACTGCTGCGCCCGAGCACCTGGTCCAGTTGCTGGAAAGCACCGGCCGGGACTACCTGCAGACGCTCGAGGAGCACATCCTCCTCGCTCAAGGGGGTGTTGGCCGCGACCGCCCTGCGCAGGACCACGATGGGCGAGCGTGGGGGTTCCGGGGGCGCGGCGGGTACGGCAGCGGCCGGGATGGCGGCCTCGCCGGGCGGGGTGAGAGGTGCCGGCGCAGGCTCGGGCGGACGGCTGAGGCGCAGACCCCAGTACCCCGTGAGCAAGGCCGCGAGCAGGAACAGGCCGGCGAGGATCATGGTCAGGCGACTGCTCATCTGCGCTCTCCCTTACGCCCGGGACCAATGATGGCAAAACGTAACTATTTCGCTATTGGACGGTAGCTGAGGCGCAATCTTTCGCCATTACCTGTGCTGGTTTTTTCGAGCCACGAAATTGACGCACCGACAAAACAAAAACTTAGCGCCGCCAATTCCAACCAATACTTTTGGATTAATGCTTTTTTACATTTGCAGGCCGCCACGGCTTGGCGATGCTCTGATGGCAAAGGGGTATCACTTATCAAGCCCCTCCGACCGGCGCCCATCGAGCGCAAGGAGACGTGCCATGCTGCTGCAACAGATCCTCCTCCACGTGAAGACCTTCCTCCAGCGCAAGGACGGCGCCTCCGGTATCGAATACGCGGTCATCGCGGCCATGGTCGCCGTGGTACTGGCCGGCTTCGTCACACCCATCTCCACCGAAGTGTCGGAGATCATGACCAAGATCCAGACCGCGATCACCCAGTGACCGCACCGCGCCAGCGAGACGTGTAGTCCAACCGCCCGGAGCCAAGCATGCCGACCTCTTCCTTGCGTCAACAGATCCTGCTGGTGGACGACGAGGAGGAGGCCTTGCTGGAGCTGGCCGAGCTGCTGGAAAACGAAGGTTTCTGTTGTCACACCGCCACTTCGGTCAGGTCCGCCCTGCAACAGCTGACCCGCCACCCCGATGTCGCCCTGGTGATCACCGACCTGCGCATGCCCGAGGAAAGTGGCCTGGGCCTGGTCCAGCGCCTGCGCGAACATACCGCGCGCCAGCATTTGCCGGTGATCGTCATGTCCGGGCATGCCGACATGGACGATGTCAGCGACCTGCTGCGGCTGCAGGTACTCGACCTGTTCCGCAAGCCGATCTATCACGCCCGCTTGCTCGAGACGCTGGAGAATCTGTTTCCCAAGCCGTTGATGCAGGCGGTGAAATAACGCCGGACTTGGCACCGTACAACGCCCTTACAGAAGGCGCCGCTGACGCGGCGCATCGCCGGCAAGCCGGCTCCCACAAGGAAAGCGCTCGACCTGAGACGGTGCGCGGTCAGTGTGGGAGCCGGCTTGCCGGCGATGGGGGCCACTGTCCCCCTTACAATTGATAACTGAAACTCAGGTTCAGCCGTGGCCGCCGGTTGAAGCTGTCCAGCGCCATGTCCGACATCGGCTTGGCCACCTCCACCGCGATGTTGTAGTAGCGCATATCGCCAAAGCGCAGCCCCAGCGCCGCCGACGACATCTTCGAGTCGCGCACGTCCAGCGCGTTGAACCAGGCCCGCGCGGTGTCGAGCGCCACGTAGGGCTGCACGACCTTGAGCCAGCCAGTGTCGCGCCGGAAGCTGTAGTTGAGCTCGTAGGCCAGCCCCCAGCCCTTGTCACCGGAGCCTTGGTCGCTGGGGTAGCCGCGCCCGAAGTTCTGCCCGCCGAACACTGCCCGCTCGCTGTCGGGCAGGCTGTCGTTGCTCCAGTAAGCCGCCGCCGACGCCACGCCCTGCCAGTTGTCGCTGAAGTTGTCGCTCTGCACGCCCGAGACCCGCAGGCGCAGGAAGTCCAGGTCGTAGTCGGCATTGGTGTTGGCGCCAAGGCGATCCAACCCCTGGTAGACACCGGCACTGATAATCCGCAGGCGGCGCGCCTCGGCCTTGCGCCAGTCGCCTTCGAAGGACAGCGCGCGGATATCGGTCTCGCTGTCCAGGCGCAGGGGGAAGCCCACCACCTGGTAATCGATGCGGTCGTTGACCACGTAGAAGCGCCCGACCACCTCCAGCCATTCACTGGGCGAGGCGATCAACGATTGGCTGATACCCACCGAGTAGCGTTCGTTTTCGCGGTGCTGGGTCAGGTCGATGCCGTTGTCCAGACGGATGCGCGCCTTGGGGTCGCTGCGATAGCGCGAAGCCGACAACAGCAGCTTCGAGCCTTCGGCATCGAGGAACTGGCTGTAGTCGAGGCGGTAGTAATGCTCCTTGTCCTCGCCGGGCGGTACCAGCACGCTGGCGCTCAATTGTTCGGCGAAGCGGGTCTGCGCGTTGCTGCTGGCGCCCAGCAGCGCCTGCAGGTCGTCGCGGCTGCCGTCGTTGAGGCTCAAGGTGGTGGTGATCGGCTTGCGCGACACCTGGGCGAGCAGGCGGGTCGCGCCGTCGGTGGTCGCCGGTGGCGGCACCTGGGCCTGGAACGTCACCCCGGGGATGCGCCCGGCCAGGCTGGTATAGCGCTCGAAGCTTTCGCGGGTCAGCGGACGCTCGGCTTTGAGCCGGTCCAGCAGTTGCTCCAGATAGGCCCGCGCCGCGCCGATATCACCCTCGATCTGATAGTCGTGGATGTAGCCTTCCACCAGCACCACGCGCACCCGGCCATCGGCGAAGTCCTGGGGTGGCAGGTAGGCGTATGACAGCAGGTAGCCGTCCTGCTGGTAGCGTTGGGTGAGGCGGCGGGTGGTCTCGATCAGCTCGGCGAGCGTGACCTCGCGCCCGATCACCGGCTGGAAATGCTCGCGCAGGTCGCTCAGGGGGTAGACCGTGCCGCCTTCGAAGCGCACCTTGCGCACCGCCACCCGGGTATTCATCAGCAACGGAGGTTGCCGCGAAGTGTCCACGCTGGGCACGCGCAAGCCGGGCTGGTCGGGACGGTAGGCATCCACCGGCAGGTTGGGCGTGGGCAGGCGGCGTTCGGTCTCGTTGCTGTTGAGGAAACTCGGCAGGGGTTCGCCCCGGGCCAGGCAGGCTGCGGACAGCCCCAGCATCGTCAGCAGCAATCGGCGCATTCGGACACTCCATGATCCACGGATGGCTGGATGACCGACCGGCGAACGGCGCGCCGGTCGGTCTCACTCACCTTGAGCGTAGCCCGTGGCGTCAGCGCTGCCCGCCTGCCAGAGCCCCTGACACACCACTCAGCGCGCCACCAAGACCACTGACCGGTGTGCCGCCGCCATTGACCAAGGTGCCCGCCTGACCGAGCGTGGCCCCGACTGCGGTCACTGTCGCACCGACCTGGCTGACGACGGGGCTGCCTGTGGCACCGGCCAGTTGCGTACCGGCAGAGCCCACCGCGCCGCCGACCTGGTTCAGCAACCCCGACACGGGTGCGCCGACGCCGGTACTGGCGCCGACTTGCTGAGTCACGCTGGATACACCGGCGACCACCGGGTTGAGGCCGCTGCCCACCTGTTGGGTCAGCGCCGCGACCGGCGCCCCGGCAGCACTGTTGGCCACGCCGTTGCCACCGAGCACCGTGCCCAGGCTGGCGACGGTATTGCCCGCCTGCACCGAAGTCCCGCCGATACCGCTCACGGTCGGGCTGGCGGTGCTTGCCGTCAGGCCACTGCCGGCACCGGCCACCACGCCGCCGACGGTTTCCAGCAGGCCGCTGCGTGGGCCGCCGGTAACAGGGGCCAGCCCGCTCGCCGTGCTGACCGCGGTGCCGGTATTGGCCACCGCCTGCCCGAGCGTGCTGCTCAACGGGTTGCCGTTACCCGCCAGTTGCTGGCCGGCCTGGTTCAGGGCACCACCAGTCTGGTTCAGCGCCTGGTTCAGCGGACCGGCGAGCCCGGTCTGCCGCGTGGCATTGGCCGCCGTGTTTTCCACCAGCGAGACCACCGGCACCAAGGCATCGCTCACGCCTTGGGTCGCCCCGGCGAGCGGGCCGCTGGTGCCGACCGGCGACAGGGTGTCACCGAGCATGGTCACGGCCTGGCCGACCCGGTCGACGCCTTGACCGGCCCCGGCAACCAGTTGGTTGACCACCGGCACCTGCTCGACCGGCCCGCTGCTGGCCAGCCCGGCCACGCCCTGGCCAAGGCCGGAGACACCCCCGCCCAGGTCGGCGGTGGCCGCACCGACTACGCCCACCGTGGTGCCCACGGCATTGTTGCCGGTACCCAGTTGCCCCAGGCCCTCGCTCAAGCCGCCTCCGACGCTGTTCACGGCGTTGCCGGCGGAGGACACCAGCGTGCCCACACCACCGCTCAAAGAAGTATTGCCGGCAATGGGCAGCGCACCGATCACCTGGCCGAGATTGCTCACGCCGTCACCGACCCCGGACACGGTATTGCCCAACTGGTCGACCACCTGGCCGGTGACCAGCGCAGTGGGTGTGGTGCCACCGCCCGTGCCGCCGTCACCGCCACCAGGCGTGCTGCCGCCGCCAGTGCCGCCACCACCGCCGCCACCGTTACCGGCACTGCCATCACCCGGGGACGTGGTGCCACCGCTACCGCCACCACCACTGCCACTGCCGCCCGTGCCATCGCCCCCGCCACCACCGGCTCCGGCCCCCGCGCCGCCATCGGACGACGAACCATCGACCTCGCTGTGATGCCCGCCGCCGCCGCTGCTGCAACCGGCAAGGCCCAGACTCACGGCCATCGTCAGCGCCGTTGCCGCCTTGATCCACGCTTGAGTGTTCATGGAAGGACTCCCGCTGCTGCTGATTGTTTTGCTCACAACAGCAGTGAAAGCGCACGGCGCCGAATCGGGTAGCTCTCAACTTGGTGTTAGTACCTGTGGCAGGGGCGATGAGGACGGGAAAACAACCAGAATTTCAGTGGTTTGACGATGTGCGAAGGGATGCGCCACGAAAGGATTAGTCGTAACTCATTAGTACAAGCGGCAAGCCCTGCCAGTGTTGCCGGGCTTGCCGACCGGGGGGCGTCAGAAGTCGAAGAACACCGTCTCCCCGTCGCCCTGGATACGAATGTCGAAGCGGTACGCGGTCTTGCCATCCACTTCGCAGCGCCGGGCAATCAAGGTCTCGCGCCGCTGCGGCTGCTCGATCAGGTTCAGCACCGGACAGCTGGCGTTCGCCTCGGCTTCGTCATCGAAGTACAGCCGGGTATGAAGGTGGATGTTGATGCCCCGGGCAAACAGGCTGATGTTGATGTGCGGGGCCATCGGCACGCCCGCGGCGTTGTTCACCACCCCCGGCTTGACCGTGTGCAGGGTCCACTCGCCGGCATCGAAGGTGGTCGCGGTGCGGCCGAAGCTGTTGAAGGCATTCTCGAGGTGGTACTCGTCCTGATAACGGCCCTCGGCGTCGGCCTGCCACACCTCCAGGAACGAGTCGCGCACCAGGTGGCCATTGCCGTCGTACACCTGGCCGATCAGCAGGATATGCTCGCCCGGGGCATCGGGCCGGGCCAGGCAGTTCCAGATTTCCTGGTCACGGGTCGGGTTGCCGGCCGCTTCCAGGGCAAGGCCGATGTGCACATAGGGGCCGGCGGTCTGCGAAGGGGTTTCCGGCAGCAGTTCGATAGGCATGACGGGCCTCCTCAGCGGTTTTCGAAGTGGGTCTGGCGCTGGCCGCGCAGGACGATGTCGAAGCGGTAGGCCAGGCAATCCATGGGGTTGGCGTGGCTCATGTCGAGCCTGGCGATCAGCCGTTCGACGGCATCCGGGTTGGCGATCGACTTGACGATCGGGCACAGTGGAATCAGCGGGTCGCCCTCGAAGTACAACTGGGTGATCAGCTTGGTGGCGATCGACGGGCCGCTGATGGAGAAATGGATATGCGCCGGGCGCCAGTCGTTGGGGCCGTTGCGCCAGGGGTAAGGGCCGGGCTTGATGGTGCGGAAACTGTAGTAACCGTCGCGGTCGGTCAGGCAGCGGCCGACACCGCCGAAGTTCGGGTCCAGCGGTGCCAGGTAGCGGTCGTTCTTGTGCCGGTAACGGCCACCGGCATTGGCCTGCCACATTTCCACCAGGGTGTTGGGCACCGGCTTGCCGTACTGGTCGACCACCCGCCCGGCAACGATGATGCGCTCGCCGATGGGCAGGCCACCCTGGTTGAAGTTGAGCAGCAGGTCATGGTCGTGCTCGCCGAAGCGCAGGTGGGAAAAGTCCGGGCCGGTGCTTTCGCTGATCGACTGCGGGATGCTGACCAGCGCCTGGCGCGGGGAGCGCGTCACCGAGGTCTTGTAGTCGGGGGTGAAGGCCTTGGGGTGCCAGTTGCGATCACGGATCACGAAGCGGCTGGTGTCCTGGGCGGGCATGCCGGTTTCCTCTCTTGGAATTATCGAACGCCTGGGCGTGGCAGGCGGACTTGCAGTTTCCGGCAGGTGCGAAGGGATGAATATTGAATTCAGCGGTCCCAGGCATAACCATTTGGTTATGCATCAGCGACGGGGGATACACCTCGGTCAGCGCTGAACTAATCTTGGACTTCATGTTTCAGCAACCGGAGAGCTCTACATGGAATGGCGAAAAGGCCGACGCAGCGACAACGTGGTCGATGCCCGCGGCGCAGGGGGTGGCGGCGGCATGCGTTTCGGCGGCGGCAAGGGCCTTGGGCTCGGCGCCATCCTGCTGATCGTGGGCATTGGCTGGCTCACCGGGCAAGACCCGCTGCAGATCCTCGGCCAGCTGGCCGGGCAGATGGAACAGCAACAGACCGCCCCGGCCAACGTCGACGGCAAGGCACCGCCGGCCAACGACGAGCAGGCCGAGTTCGTCGCCTCGGTCCTCGGCGACACCGAGGACACCTGGAAGGCGCTGTTCGCCCAGGCCGGCAAACAGTACCGCGACCCCAAGCTGGTGCTGTTCAGCGGCCAGGTCAACTCCGCCTGCGGCTTCGCCTCCTCGGCGGTCGGGCCGTTCTATTGCCCCGGCGACCAGCGCGTGTACCTGGACATGACCTTCTTCCGCGAAATGGAAACCCGCTTCAAGGCCGCCGGCGACTTCGCCCAGGCCTATGTGATCGCCCACGAGATCGGCCACCACGTGCAAACCCTGCTCGGCGTCTCGGCCAAGGTCGACGCCGCACGGCGCAATGGCCAGCGCATGGAAGGCGACAATGGCCTGCTGGTGCGCCAGGAGCTGCAGGCCGACTGCCTGGCCGGGGTCTGGGCCTACCAGGCGCAGAAACGCCTGAACTGGCTGGAGCCGGGAGACGTCGAGGAGGCATTGAATGCCGCCAACGCCATCGGTGACGATCGGCTGCAACAGCAGGGCCAGGGCCGCGTGGTGCCCGACTCGTTCACACATGGTACCTCGCAGCAGCGCGTGCGCTGGTTCAAGGCCGGGTTTTCCAGCGGCGACCTGAACCAGTGCGACACGTTCAGCGCGCGTAGCCTCTGAAATCGCCATCGGCGGCGAGCCGGCTCCTGCCGTGGAGCCGGCTCACCCGCGAATGACAACGTCAAAAACATAAACGTATTCAACAAGTTACAAATTTGCTGAAAAAGCGTTTCAGCTTCTCCCCTCTTTGCCGATAAGTCCTACACAAATCTGCGGGCTATCTGACAACAACAACGCCCAGCTTTTGAGATCAAGTGAGCGAAATCATTCTCTGGGAGAGCGTGCATGAACAGTTGGTTCGCCAATATCAGCGTCAACCTCAAACTCGGCCTGGGCTTCGGCCTGGTCCTGGTCCTGACCGGCCTGCTGGCCCTGACCGGCTGGAATAGCCTGGGCAGCCTTATCGACCGCAGCAACTGGATGAGCGACATCACCCAGCTCAACAGTGACCTGACCAACCTGCGTGTGGCCCGCCTGCAGTGGATGCTGACCAACGGCGACGACGCCTCGGCGGCCAACGTCCAGGCCAAGCTCGACGCCTTCGGCAGCCAGCAGCAGCACCTGGTCAACACCTTCAAGAGCCCCGAAAACCTCAAGCTGTTGCGCGAGCAGGGCCAGAGCATCAGCGAGTACCGGGTTTCGCTGGAAAAGATGCGCCAGGGCTACAAGACCACCCTCGCCGCCCGCGAGTCGATGAACCAGGCCGCGGCCCGCGCCAATGACGCCATCGAGGCGATCAGCAGCACCGTGCTGTCCAGCAGCGAAAGCGACGCCAGCCGCCTGGCCCAGTACCTGCTGATCAGCAAGGCCAAGCAGCAGCTGGTGCAAGTGCGCCTGGACGTGCGCAGCTACATCGCCGACCTGACCAGCGAAGCCGAGCAGTCCGCCCTGCGCCAGCTGGAAAACGCCCTCAACGAAATCGACAGCCTCAAGCGCCAGCTGCCGGGCGAAGCCTCGCGCATCCAGCAATTCGAAAGCGCCGTGCTCGCCTACCGCGACGCCGTGCGTCAGTTCCGCGACGCCACTGCCGCCATTGGCGTGGCCCGTGCAGAAATGACCGTGCAGGGCGCCGACATCGTCAAGCGCAGCGACGAGCTGTACAAGATCCAGATCGAGCGCCGTGACGCCGAAAGCGTCCAGGCCCGCAGCCTGCAGACTTCCGCCACCCTGCTGGCGCTGCTGGTCGGCGTGCTCGCCGCGTTCATCATCACCCGCCAGATCACCCGCCCGCTGCGCGAGACCATGGACGTGGTCAACCGCATCGCCAGCGGCGACCTCACCCAGCAACTGCGCGTCACCCGCCGCGACGAACTGGGTGCCCTGCAACAAGGCATCGCACGCATGGGCACCACCCTGCGTGACCTGATCACCGGCATCCGCGACGGCGTGACCCAGATCGCCAGCGCCGCCGAAGAGCTGTCGGCGGTGACCGAGCAGACCAGCGCCGGCGCCAACAGCCAGAAGGTCGAGACCGACCAGGTGGCCACCGCCATGCACGAAATGGCCGCCACCGTGCAGGAAGTCGCGCGCAACGCCGAACAAGCCTCCCATGCCGCGACCAACGCCGACGACGAAGCCCGTGTCGGCGACAAGGTAGTGGGTGAAGCGATCAGCCAGATCGAACGCCTGGCCCACGAAGTGCACCGCTCCACCGAGGCCATGACCCTGCTGCAGCAGGAAAGCCAGAAGATCGGCAGCGTCATGGACGTGATCAAGTCGGTGGCCGAGCAGACCAACCTGCTGGCGCTCAACGCCGCCATCGAGGCGGCCCGTGCCGGCGAGGCCGGGCGTGGTTTCGCCGTGGTCGCCGACGAGGTGCGTGGCCTGGCCCAGCGCACCCAGCAGTCCACCGAGGAAATCGAAGGCCTGATCGCCAGCCTGCAGCACGGCACCCAGCAGGTCGCCGAGGTGATGAACGGCAGCCGCAACCTGACCGACAGCAGTGTCGAGCTGGCACGCAAGGCCGGTGGTTCGCTGGAGAGCATCACCCGTACGGTGTCGAACATCCAGTCGATGAACCAGCAGATCGCCGCCGCCGCCGAGCAGCAGAGCGCCGTGGCCGAAGAGATCAGCCGCAGCATCCTCAACGTGCGCGACGTGTCGGAGCAGACCGCCGCGGCCAGTGACGAGACCGCCGCCTCCAGCGTCGAGCTGGCGCGCCTGGGTGGCCACCTGCAGACCCTGGTCAGCCAGTTCCGCGTCTGATCCTGTAAAGCAGCGCGGGGCAAGCCCGCTCCCACTGGTTCGTGGGAGCGGGCTTGCCCCGCGTTCATTTGCGGCTCGGGTTACTTGACGATCATCCCCACCCCACGCCCACGCGGGTCAGACGCCGTCTCCAACTTCTCGCCGGTCACCCGGATCGCCTGGATGTCGCCCATCTCCCAGCCCTGGTCCTCCAGCACGTAGCCCATCTTCTTCAGGTCGTCAGCCACCTGCCCCTTGAGCGGCGCATAGCTGTCGAAGTAGATGGTGTCCTTGGGCAGCAACTGGTGATGCACGCGCTGCGCCGCCACGGCCTTCTCCAGCGGCATGCCGAAGTCGTACAGGTTGTTCATCACCTGGAAGATCGAGGTGAAGATCCGCGAACCGCCCGGGGTGCCCAGCACCAGCACCACCTTGCCGTCACGCGCCACCAGGCTCGGGCTCATCGACGAGAGCATGCGCTTGCCCGGCGCGATGGCATTGGCGTCGCCGCCGACCACGCCAAAGGCGTTGGCCGCGCCCGGCTTGGCGCTGAAGTCGTCCATCTCGTCGTTGAGCAGGAAGCCCGCGCCCTTGACCACCACGCCGCTGCCATAGTCGAGGTTGAGGGTGTAGGTGTTGCTCACCGCGTTGCCCTGCTTGTCGACGATGGAGAAGTGCGTGGTCTGGTGTGGCTCCAGCCCCGGTTTGACCTGGTCGGTTGCGGAAATCGCGTTCGGATTGACCTGGGCGGCACGCTTGGCCAGGTAATCCTTGGCCACCAGCTGGTCGACCGGGACCTTGGTGAAAGCCGGATCGCCGAGATAGTCGGCGCGGTCGGCGAACACGCGCTTCTCGATCTCGGCCAGCAGGTGGATGTACTTGGCCGAGTTGTGCTCGACGCCCTTGAAATCCGCCGCGCGGTCTTCCTTGATGCCCAGCAGCTGGGCCAGGGCGACGCCGCCGGAGCTTGGCGGCGGCGCGGTGTAGACCACGTTGCCGCGCCAGCTGATGGCGATCGGGTCACGCCACACGGCCTTGTAGTCCTTGAGGTCGTCCTTGCTGATCAAGCCCTTGTCGGCCTGCATCTGCGCCACCAGCAAGTCGGCGGTCTTGCCCTGGTAGAACTCGCTGACACCCTTGTCGGCAATGCGCTCGAGGGTCTGCGCCAGCTCCGGCTGCTTGAACAGCTCGCCGACCTTCATGCTGCCGAAGTAGTCGTTGAAATTGGTCGCGGTCTTGAACAGGCCCTGGGCGTCGTCACGGTACTGGTATTGCTTCTGGGCAATCTTGAAACCGTTCTGCGCATAGCCGATGGCCGGGGTCAGCAGCTCGCTCCACTTGAGCTTGCCGAACTTCTGGTGCGCCTCCCACAGCCCCATCACCGTGCCCGGCACACCGGCCGCGCGCACGCCGACCAGGCTGAGGTTCTCGATCACCTCGCCCTTGTCGTCCAGGTACATGGTCTTGGTCGCGGCCTTGGGCGCCACCTCGCGATAGTCGAGGAAGTACGGCTTACCGTCGACGAACAGGGTCATGAAGCCACCGCCGCCGATGTTGCCGGCCTCGGGGTAGGTCACGGCCAGGGTGAAGGCGGTGGCGACGGCGGCGTCCACCGCGTTGCCGCCCTTCTTGAGGATGTCGGCGGCCACCTGTGCGCCATATTGATCAGGCGCGGCTACCGCGCCGCCTTCCAGCGTCACGGCGAAGGCAGAGGAGCAGCTCAGGATCGCGGCCCCGAGGGCCAGGGGCTGGAACATGACAATACGCATGCGCACTTCCTTGGTGTTGTTTTTGTTGATCAGTCATTAAGGCCGAAGCCCTGTAACTAAGCAAACACCCCGGTCGTTTCGCGCCGCCGACGGGCAGACCCTGTCGCGTTCAGGCAACTCAGCAGGCGTAGACGGCCAGCTTTTTCTGGATGAAATCGAGAAAGCACTGGATGCGCAGGGCCAGCTGGGTGTTGCGGTAGTAGACCGCGTGGATCGGCTGGCGATAGCCATTGTTGTGCTCGGCCAGGATCACGTTCAGACGGCCGGCGCGGATGTCCTCGTGGGTCATGAAGTGCGACAGGCTGACGATGCCCTCGCCGGCGATGGCCAGCTGGCGCAGGGTTTCGCCGCTCGAGGCGACCAGCTGCGGGCGGATTGCCCAGCGGTCGCCCTGGGCATGGCGCAGTGGCCATTGGTTGAGCGACTCGAGGGAGCTGAAGCCGAGCAGGCAATGAGCCTCGAGGTCCTCGACCCGTTCCGGTGTGCCATGCCGGGCCAGGTAATCAGGGCTGGCAAGCACCTGCACCGGGCTGCAGCCGAGCGAACGGGCGTGCAGGCTGGAGTCGGCCAGTTCGCCGATGCGGATGGCCACGTCAGTGCTTTGCTCCAGCAGGTCGATGATCAGGTCGTCGGTGTTCAATTCCAGCTCGATGCCGGGGTACTGCTGGCGGAACTCGCCGATCCACGGCAGGATCGCGTGCAGCATGAACGGCGCGGCGGCGTTGATGCGCAGGCGCCCGGTCGGGGTCTGGCGGTTCAGCGACAGTCGCTCTTCCATGTCGTCCATCTGCTCGAGAATCGCCCGGGCGCGCGCCAGGAAGAAACGCCCCTCCTCGGTCAGGTCCATGCGCCGAGTGGTGCGATTGACCAGCGTGGTGCCGAGCTTGCCCTCCAGACGCGACAAGGTTCGGCTGACTGCGGAGGGCGTCTGGCCGATCTGCTCCGCGGCGGCGGAGATCGAGCCGCTGTCGATGACGGCGACAAATACCTGGAGTTCTTCGGATCGGGTTTTCACGCACGAGGACCTGAATGGAGGATGCCGTGATTGATAGCTGTTGAGCCTGGCATGCGCAAGCAGTAAGTCCATCGCGGGACAAGCCCGCTCCCACGAAAATCAGGGCTTCGTGGGAGCGGGCTTGCCCCGCGATGGGTCGCGACTCAATAACCCTTGCCGAACACCTCATCCAGGTGCTGCTGATAAGCCGCCAGCGCCGCCGGCACATCCGGCCGCTTCATCACATCCACGGCCAGGTAGGTCGGCAGGCCGGTCATGCCGAGGAACTGGTTGGCCTTGTGGAACGGGAAGTACACCGCGTCCACGCCCTTGCCCTCGAAGAAATCGCTGGGGTCATCGAACGCCTGCCGCGGCGCGTTCCAGGTCAGCGACAGCATGTATTGCTTGCCCTGCACCAGGCCACCGCTGCCGTACTTCTGCGAGGCGTCGGAGCGGGTACGGCCATCGTTGGCGTACAGGCTGCCGTGGCCGGCGGTGAACACATCGTCGATGTACTTCTTCACGGTCCATGGCGCGCCCATCCACCAACCGGGCATCTGGTAGATCACCACATCCGCCCAGAGGAATTTCTCCACCTCGGCCTGGACGTCGTAACCGCCGTCGATGAAGGTTTCCCGCACATCGAAACCGGCGCGGTCCAGATGGGCCAGTGCGGCATCGTGCAGGGTCTGGTTGAGACGGCCATCGGAGTGGGCGAAGCGTTTGCCGCCATTGAGCAGGAGAATCTTTTTCATGGGAGGGTCAGCCCTGTAAGTGAAGTTGCCGGCAGGTTAGGCAACCAGGGGCCGGGGAAACAGCCAGGGCTGGGCAAAATTCTTTTGCCTGTAAATCACGAATGGTAAACATATTGTTGATTTAGACTCTGCCCACTCCCCCTCACAGAGAACCTACCCATGAGCGAACAGTACGCCTTCATCCTTAAAGCCAAGACCCGCCCGGAGCAGGCCGAGGCCTTCGAACAGCTGTTCCGTCCCTACGTAGAGCCGAGCCGCCAGGAGCCGGGTTGCATCGAGTACCACATGCTGCGCGACAAGGCAGACCCGACCCTGTTCGTGTTTTTCGAGGTATGGGCAAACAAGGACGCGCTGGACGTGCATTCGGCACTGCCGCATATGCGTGCATTCTTCGATAAACGCATGGATTACCTGGAGCGCGATTTCGACATCCAGATGATCGACATGCTCAGCGCTTCGTCCGCTAGCCGTTGACCAGCAGGTGCCCGCCCAGCAGCGCAAGGCCGATGAAGAAGCAGCGCTTGAACAGCGCTGCGCCGATCCGTCCGCGCAGCCACTGGCCGGCGAACATGCCCAGCAACGCCGGCGCCAACACCAGCAGTGAAGCCCCCAGGGCTTGGCCACCCAGGGCATCCTGCCCGGCCAGGCCGACCGCCAGGGCCAGGGTCGAGACGGTGAACGACAGGCCCAGCGCCTGGACCAGCTCGTCGCGGCTCAGGCCCAGGCCCTGCAGGTAGGGCACCGCGGGCATGACGAACACGCCGGTGGCGGCCGTCACCCCACCCGTGAGCAACCCGCAGAGCGGCCCCAGCCAGGGCTCCCTGGCCGGGGCCACGCGCAGCCCTGGGCCGACCAGCCCATAGAGGGCATAGACCAGCAACGCGGCGCCCAGGCCATGGGCCGCCCACGGACCGCTGTCGATTCCCAGCCAGGCGCTGCCCAGCAGGGTGCCGATAAAGATCATCGCCAGCATCCCGCCCAGGCGGCGCAGCAGCGCGAACAGATGGCCGCCGGCCGCCAGCTGCCAGAGGTTGGTCAAGGTCGATGGCACGATCAGCAGCGCCGCTGCCTGTGCCGGAGGCATAGCCAGGCCAAGCAAGCCCATGGCAACGGTCGGCAACCCGAGGCCGATGACACCCTTGACCGCGCCGGCCAGGAAGAAGGTCAGGATCACCAGCAATGACAGCGCCGGACCGATGTTCTGATAAAACGCCAGGAAGGTATTCATGACCGCCATCCTGCCGTGCGGCCAGCACGCTGAAAATCTGCCATATACTCAGGCAGACTCTTGCCAGGACAGAGGCAGATGCATTTCGACCTGATCGACCTCAAGCTGTTCCAGCACACCCTCGAAAGCGGCAACATCACCGCTGGCGCCCGGCGCAGCCACCTCTCGCTGCCGGCCGCCAGTGCGCGCATTCGCGCCATGGAAGCCTCGCTGGGCATACCCTTGCTCGAACGCAACCGCCGCGGCGTGCTGCCCACGCCCGCCGGCCAAGCCCTGCTGCAGCATGCGCGGCTGATCGCGCAGCAGGTCGAGCGCCTGCAATTCGACCTCGGGCACTATGCACAGGGCCTGCAAGGCCAGGTGCGCCTGCTGTGCAACACGGCGGCGTTGACCGAGTACCTGCCGGAGCTGCTGGCCGGCTACCTGGCCGAGCACCCGGGGGTAAGCGTGGATATCCAGGAACTGCCCAGCCTGCATATCGTCCAGGCAATCAGCCAGGGCATGGCGGACCTGGGCATCGTCTCGAATGCCGCGCCCTGCGCAACCCTGCAGACGCGACCGTTTCGCGACGATCCGCTGGTGCTGGTGATGCCACGCGAGCACCCACTGGCGGCCAGCGACCGGGCAGACTTCAACGCCAGCCTGGCCCATGGGCATGTGGGGCTGGGTGCCGACAGCGCCTTGGCGCTGCATCTGGAGGAACAGGCCTTGCGCCTGGGGAGACGAATGCAGGTGCGCGTACGCGCCGAAGGATTCGACGGGGTGATCAGGATGGTCGGAGGTGGCGCGGGGGTGGCCGTGGTGCCGTTGACCTCGGTGCGACGCTGGGAGCACAGCTTGCCGCTGCGCTGGGTCGCCTTGCAGGAAGCCTGGGCGAAGCGCCGCTTGCTGCTGTGCTCGCGGGACTTCAGCGCGTTGCCTGGCTACGCCGCCTTGCTTGTCGAACGCTTGGGCGGCGCCGCCTGAAGGCTGCCGCCACAGGTGATAACCCGTAGCGACAGCCGTGTGCCAGAGGGCCGCGCGGCGGCACCTATGCCAAAGGGCCGCGCGGCGGGCCCGGCACGATCAGGACGACAGGTACGAGGAGCGGGTCAGCCCCAGGCGCAGCGCGTCGAGGTACTGGGTACGCTCGCGGGCGGTGATCCTGGCGCTGGCGACCTTGTCGCGGTAGTGGGTCATCAACTCCTCCGGCGACAGGTGCACGTAGCGCAGCATGTCCTCGATGGTGTCGTGGGTCTCGATACCGGCGTGGTACACGCTGCCATCGGCGTTCTGGTAGATGTTCACCGAGTCGGTGTCACCGAACAGGTTGTGCATGTCGCCGAGGATCTCCTGGTAGGCGCCGACCAGGAACACGCCGAGCAAGTAGTCCTCGCCTTCCTTGACCGCGTGCACCGGCATGCTGGTCTCGATGCTCTGCTCGTCGACGTACTGGTTGATCTTGCCGTCGGAGTCGCAGGTCAGGTCCTGCAGCACGGCGCGGCGCAGCGGCTCTTCGTCCAGGCGGTGCAACGGGATGATCGGCAGTACCTGGCCGATGGCCCAGGTGTCGGGCAGGCTCTGGAACACCGAGAAATTGCAGATGTACTTGTCGGCCAGCTTGTCGTTGAGTTCGTCCAGCACCTGGCGGTGCGAGCGCTGGCGGGCCTTGAGCGAGTTGTGCAGGCGACGGCACACGGCGAAGTAGCACTGCTCGGCCAGGGCCTTCTCGGCCAGGGTCAGCTTGCCGTCGGCGTACTGCGCGGCCACGTCGCCCATGTAGTGGGTGGCGCGCCAGTAGGTCTCGGTAACCATCTCGATATCGGTCGGGCCGAGCAGGTCGGCCAACCACTGCACGGTCTCGGGCAGGCTTTCCTTGTTTTCGATGGTCGGCACTTCGTCGTTGTGGCTCTCGACGTCGGTCACCTGGATCACCAGCATGGCGTGGTGAGCGGTGAGCGAGCGGCCGCTCTCGGAGAAGATGTGCGGGTGCGGCAGGCCCTGCGCGTCGCAGAACTCCTTGAGCATCCCGACCACCACGCCGGCATAGTCGTCCATGTCGTAGTTGATCGAGCTGGCGTTGCGCGAGTGGGTGCCGTCGTAGTCGACGCCCAGGCCGCCACCGACATCGATGTGATCGACCGGCAGGCCCAGGGCGCGCAATTCGCCGTAGTAGCGGATGGCTTCCTTGAAGCCGTGCTGGTAGTCGGCCAGGTTGGCGATCTGCGAGCCCATGTGGAAGTGCAGCAGGCGGATGCCCTGGTCGAGCCCGGCGTCACGGAAACGCTGCACCACGGAGATCAGCTGGGCGGCGGACAGGCCGAACTTGGATTTCTCGCCGCCAGTGTCGGCCCACTTGCTCGACGCCAGCGACGACAGGCGCACGCGCAGGCCGACCTGTGGCTTGACCTTGAGCTCCGCGGCCTCTTCGATCACCAAGGCGACCTCGGACTCCTTCTCGATCACGATGAACACGTTGTGGCCGAGCTTCTGGCCCATCAGCGCCAGACGGATGAATTCGCGGTCCTTGTAGCCGTTGCAGACGATGGTGCCGCCCTTCGGCGCCAGCGCCAGCACAGCCAGCAGCTCGGGCTTTGAGCCGGCTTCCAGGCCGATGGAGACGTTCTGGGTGGCGATGATGTTCTCGACCACCGCTTCCTGCTGGTTGACCTTGATCGGGTACAGCGCGGTGTACTGGCTCTGGTACTCCAGACGCGCGATGTTGGCGTCGAAGGCGCCGGTCAGCTGGCGCACGCGGTCCTGCAGGATGTCGGGGAAACGCACCAGCAGCGGCAGTGACAGACCGCTCTGGCGCAGTTCCTGGACCTGTTCGAAGAGGTCGATCGGCGCGCTGTCCGGGCCGTTGGGGCGCACTTCGACGCGCCCGGCGTCATTGATGGCGAAATAACCTGCGCCCCAATGGCGGATGCCATAAACACTGCGGCTGTCGGCCACGGTCCACTGGCTACCATCGTCTTTGCGTGTGCGTCGTACGGACATTCAAGTCCCCTGTATGAAAAGTCGAAACACTGCCCCACCTCGGGGCGCTGGCAGTGTAAATACTGAAAATGACGATTCTTCCGTGTCAGGCATAGACCCTGCCCACGGGAACGAGTTTAGAAAGCGCTGGGCAAAAAATCGCGCGGCTGCACTCAGCCGCCGGATTTCTTCGCCTTGAAACCCTGCTTGATCAGCTCGGCGAGCAACAGCTCGACGTGATCGCCCTGGATTTCAATGACCCCATCCTTGAGCGCGCCGCCGGTGCCGCAGCGACGCTTGAGCGTGCTGGCGAGCTCCTTGAGCGGTTCCAGGGCCAGGGGGACGCCCGTGATGGTGGTCACCGTCTTGCCGCCACGGCCTTTGCTTTCACGGCGCACGCGGGCAATGCCATCCCCCTCGGGGATGACCTGCTGCTTGCAGATACAGTCGTCCACCGGTTTGCTGCAGTCGGGACAGTGCCGACCGGCATCGGTGGAAAAGACGAGACCGCCCAGGGCGGAAAAGGAAGAAGCTTTCTTGGCCACTTTTGTTCCTCTGTGCCGAGGACAAAAAACTGGTCGGCGGGAGCCGACCGCGATGCCCCACTCTGGCAGGGGCGGCGCTACTGCCGCAAGGTTGTGCGGCAGCCCGAAAAGGGCGCGCAGTGTAACGATAAATCTGGCTGTTGCTAAGTACAGGATTGCGCCATTTTACGAATGTTTTGCGACCTGGCTCACCATAGCGCGACAACCTGGTCCGAGACTCGACGCGAGAGCCGCCCTTCAGGCACCTTGATTCAATACCCGGTAACGATTCACTAATGGCAACGCTTGGAGCAACCCTCATAGTAACGGCCTTCACCAAGCCCATGTAGGAGAGCCGTCCATGAAGATTCCCGCCATCAGCGACTTCATTGCCCGTTGGCAGCAACTGGGACTGAGCCTGCCACTCCCCTGGCAATTGACCCAGGACAGTCAGAATCAGGTTCGGGCATTGCTTGGCACGCTGCCGCCAGGCTTCCGGCGCCAAGGCGATTGCGCGATCCATGAGACTGCAACCATCGAGCCAGGTGCAGTGCTGAAAGGCCCGATCATTATCGGCGCGGATTGCTTTGTCGCTGCGGGGGCCTACCTGCGGGACGGGGTTTACCTCGGCCGCCAGTGCATCGTCGGCCCAAGCTGCGAAGTGAAAAGCAGCTTCATTCTCGACGGCAGCAAACTGGCACACTTCAATTTTGTCGGCGACTCGTTGATCGGAGCGAACGTCAACGTCGAAGCCGGCGCCATCATCGCCAATTATCGCAATGAGTTGGACGGCGCGCCCATCATAATTCGCCACGGCGACGGGGTGATAGAAACGCAAGTCAGCAAATTCGGCGCACTGATCGGCGACATCTGCAAAATCGGCGCAAACGCCGTTATAGCACCCGGTGCCTTGCTTCGGCCGGGTACCAAGGTGCCGCGCCTGGGGCTGATCGACCAAGGCGCCTAGGGTTGAATGCCGGCCATGTAGCGCTCAAGCGCCAACAGCGAATCGGGACAGAGTTGCGACCTGCAAAAGTCGAGCTCCAGCCGGGCAAGCTTGATAAAGCGTGCCTCACTCACCTCCTCGGGTTGCAGCCGCAACGCTCCGTCCCAAACAGCCGAGAATACCGCGCACCATAAGCGGTTGCCCGGCAGGTCGAGAGGGAAGGTTTCATGGAAGCGCAGCTCGACGCCGCTCACCCCCAGCTCCTCCGCAAGCTCCCGGGCCGCCGATTCGGCATAGGACTCCTGCACCCCGACCATCCCCCCCGCCGCCACATCCCAGTAACCGGGATACAGCGCCTTGCTCAGGGTCCGCCGGTGCACGCACAGGTCGCCCGCGCTGTTGAACAGCAGGATGAAGGTACAGCGCCCGATCAGGCCACGCTCACGCAATTCGGCCCGTGGCAGGGCGCCGAGCAATTGGTCATGCTCATCGACCCAGGCCACCAGCTCGGCGTCGGAGGCCGCGCGGTGCGCGACCTCGGCAGGATTGACCGGCATCTCAGCCCTGGGACAGCAGTTGGCGCAGGTCGATGACCGCGGCGTTGGCACGGGAGATGTAGTTTGCCATCACCAGCGAGTGGTTGGCCCACATGCCGAAGCCGCTGCCGTTGAGCACCATCGGGCTCCACAGCGCTTCCTGCGAGGCTTCCAGCTCGCGGATGATCTGCCGCACGCTGACCGTGGCGTTCTTCTTCGCCAGCACGTCGGCGAAATCGACCTCGATGGCGCGCAGCAGGTGCGACAGCGCCCAAGCCTGGCCACGGGCTTCGTAGAACACGTTGTCGATCTGCAGCCATGGGGTCTCGACCACTTCCTCGTCGACCTGTGGCGCCTGGCCCGGGGCCACGGACTCGGTCTTCAGGGTGTTGTTGAGCTTGACCCGGCCGACACTGGCCGACAGGCGCTGCGACAGCGAGCCCAGGCGGGTAGCGACGTCACCCAGCCAGTTGTTCAGGTTGTCGGCGCGGGTGTAGAAGATCGCGCCCTGGTCGCCCTTGGCCAGGCGCACCTGGTAGCGGTTCAGCGACTTGATGCCCTCTTCGAACTCCGACTCGCTCGACGGCAGGATCCAGCTTTTGTTGTCGAAGTTGAAGCGCGGTTCGGCCTTGGCCAGGTCGGCATCCTCGGTCGATTGCGACTGCGAACGGGCGAAGTCCTTGCGCAAGGCGCGGGACAGGTCACGCACCTGGACCAGCACGCCGTATTCCCAGCTCGGCATGTTGTCCATCCACAGCCCTGGCGGGAAACGGTCGTTGGAAATGTAGCCACCCGGCTTGTCGAGCAGGGTGCCGGCGACGGTCTTGAGGGTTTCGATGGTGGTGTAGCCGACCACCATCTGCTGGCCGTTGCGCTCGGCGGCGGCCTGGGCGTTCTGCTGCACCGGGAACAGCTCGGGCTCCTGGCTCCAGTACCAGCCCAGGCCGATGCACACCAGCAGGTAGAGGCCGATCAGGGTGCCCAGGGCACGGCTCCAGAGGCCGCCAACGTAGCTACGGGTAGCGGCGCCGCGGGTTTCGACCCGCTCGCGGGGCTCGGCCTTGGCCTCGCGGTTTTTCCAATCCAGCATGGCATTGTCCTTAATCAGTCACGAACGGTTCAGGGTTTGGACCACAGGCCTCGGCCAGGGTGCCACGACAAACCCAGGTGACAGCACTATAAAGCAGACGCCGCCATTCGTATAAGCGACCAACAGGTCAGCAACTGAATTACGGTCCCTTAACACTTTGTTGACCCGAGGCACTCGCTTGTCGGAAAAGCGGTGCTAGCATAGAGCCATCATTGAACCTGCACCCTCCCACTCATAAGTAGTCAGGACATGACCCAGCCAGCCGAGCCGAGCCACGAACGCCTCAAGCAGCATTTTGCCCAGCGGGTGATCCACCAGGCTCGGCAGATCCTCGAGATCTGGCAGCGCCTGCAGCGTGGCGAGTGGTCCAGCGGCGACCTGGGCGAGCTGTGCGAGGCCAACCTGCGCCTGCAGCGCTATGCCGAACGCTTCGAGCAGCCCGAGCATGGCAGCCTGTCAACGGCCATCGGCCAGACCCTGCGCGCCATCGAAGCCAACAGCGCACGCCTGAACTCGGAACTGATCAGCGAACTCAACCGCCTGATGCAGCGCCTGTCGCGCACCGGCCTGCGCAAGGGCGACCAGCTCGACAATGTGCCCCTGCCGCCGCTGCGCAAACCGGTGTACATCGTGCTGCAGGACCACGACCGCGCCGAGCGCCTGGCCCAGCAACTGGAGTTCTTCGGCCTCACCGTGCAGGCGCTGTGCAGCGCCGAGGCGTTCCAGGCGTCGATGAGCGAGCGCCTGCCGTCGGCGATCGTCATGGACGTCGACTTCACTGGCGCCGGCATCGGCCTGCAACTGGCGGCCCAGGCGCAGCAGGGCCTGGAACAACCGGTACCGCTGCTGTTCTTCAGCCTGCATGAAACCGACACCCCGACCCGCCTGGCCGCAGTGCGTGCCGGCGGCCAGGAGTTCCTCACCGGCACCCTGGACGCCTCCAGCCTGCTGGAGAAGCTCGAACTGCTGACCAGCGCCACCCAGTACGACCCGTTCCGCGTGCTGGTGATCGACGACTCCCGGGCCCAGGCCCTGCACACCGAGCGAACGCTCAACAGCGCCGGGATCATCACCCGCACCCTCACCGAGCCGATCCGCACCATGAGCGAGCTGGCGGACTTCCAGCCCGACCTGATCATCCTCGACATGTACATGCCCGCGTGCACCGGCCCGGAACTGGCCAAGGTGATCCGCCACAACGACCGCTACGTCAGCGTGCCGATCATCTACCTGTCGGCCGAGGACGACCTGGACAAGCAGCTCGACGCCATGAGCGAGGGCGGCGACGACTTCCTCACCAAGCCGATCCGCTCGCGGCACCTGGTGACCACCGTGCGCAACCGCGCCGCCCGCGCCCGCCACCTCAAGGCGCGGATGGTGCGCGACAGCCTCACCGGGCTGTACAACCACACCCACATCCTGCAATTGCTCGAGGACTGCAGCTTCCGCGCCCGCCGCGAAGTGCAGCCCCTTAGCTTCGCCATGCTCGACATCGACCACTTCAAGAAGATCAACGACCGCCACGGCCACCCCATGGGCGACCGGGTGATCAAGAGCCTGGCGCTGTTCCTCAAGCAGCGGTTGCGCAAGACCGACTTCATCGGCCGCTACGGTGGCGAGGAATTCGCCATCGTCATGCCCAATACCGGACTGGAAGCGGCGCACAGGGTGCTCGACGAAATCCGTCGGCGCTTTGCCGAGATCCATTACCCGGCCCAGCCCCACGACCTGCAATGCACCTTCAGCGCCGGGGTGGTGCAGTTGGACGAGCAACTCGACGCGCTGACCATGGCCAGCGCCGCGGACGAGGCGCTGTACCGCGCCAAGCATGCCGGGCGCAACTGCGTGGTGCGGGTCGAGCCTTAGCTCATCGCGGGGCAAGCTCGCTCCCACGTGCGATGCCTGGACGCCTGCAATTGGCTTGCTCCATTTGCGCAGAATGGCGCATGACTCGTGGGAGCGGGCTTGCCCCGCGATGGACCAGGCACCAATACCGGCACTGTGCCACTTTTTTTATGGCGCCAACCCGCCGTCGTCATCACCTCGTCACAAAATCGCAATAACTTCAGGCCCGACTTCTCCACTCCCCCTCCGCAGGAAGTTCGCGGCTATGCGCCTGAAGTGGCTGACCAATTTCAACACCCTGTTGCTGGTGACCGTGTGTATCGCCCTGGGCGCGACCCTGTGGTGGTCGCAACGCGCCCTGGAACGTCCCTATCAATTGATGGAGCGCTACCTGGGCCTGTCCCAGCAGTTCCAGAACGACGCCGCGCGCAACATCCAGGCCTACCTGGGCAGCGGCGACGCCCTGCGCCACGCGGCGGCCATGGAGGCCAACACGCAATTGCAGGCAGCCCTGGCCGACTGGCCTGAGCCCCTGTCGGCCAAGCTGCGCCCGAGCCTGGACAGCCTGCAGGGCTTCACCGCCAACGAACTGCTCGCCGCCGGCAAGCTGGCCGGCGATCCCCAGGCCTTGCTGCTGCAAGCCGAACGGGAGCTGGGGGCGAACCTCGAGCAACTGGCCGGCTATGCCCGTGACAGCGGCAACGCCGACGCCAGTCGTTACCTGACGCCGCTGCTGGAAGCCTCGCTGCACCTGGGCCGCCTGTCCCTGGCCCGCGACAAGCTGGTCAGCAGCGGCCGCGCCGAACTGGCCGACGAAGTGGACCGCGAACTGCAGCAGATCGCCGCCCAGGCCCAGGCCATCGACGGCATGCCACTGCTGGGGGTGACCCGCGCCGCCGAATCCAATGCCGATGACTTCGCCGCGATGATGGGCCTGGAGTCGCAAGCCAGCGCCGAGCAGGAAGACGTCGCCGTAGGCCTGAAACGCGAGCTGCACAGCCTGCTCGGCCGCTACCCTGCCGAACTGCAACGTACCCGCGAGCAAATCGAGCGCCGCGCCACCCTGGCCGCCAGCACCGGTGAGCGCCTGGAGGCGGTGCAGCAGGCCATCGCCGGCCTCGAGCCCGAGGTTCGCGGCCTGCACGCCACCATCGCTGGCGAGGTACGGCTGATCCAGGGCCTGATGATCGGCCTGATCCTGCTGATCGCCCTGCTCATCGATACCCTGCAGCGTCGCCTGGCACGCACCCTCACCAGCCTGGCGCCGGCGCTGTCGCGCTGGGCCGAGGGCGACTTCGCCCAACCCATCGCCCTGGGCCGCACCAACCGCGAGTTGCACGATATCCAGGAATCGCTGAACCGCCTGCGCCAGTACCTGGTGGAGCTGGTCGGCACCATCCGTCACAACGCCGAACAGGTAGCCCGCAGCAGCCATGCCCTGGCCGGCATGAGCAGCGCCCTGCACGACGGCGCCGAACGCCAGGCCGGCGACACGGCGCAGATCCGCGACGCCCTGGGCGAGCTGGAGGCGACCATCCAGCAGGTGGCCGGCGATGCCAGCTCCGCCGCCGAGGCCAGCCGCGACGCCGGCCGGGCCGTGGAGCAGGGCCAGACGGTGATCGGCCAGAGCCTGTCCGGCCTGCGCGCGCTGGTCGACGAGGTGCAAGGCAACGCCCGGATGATCGAGCAACTGGCGGAAGAGTCGGCGACCATCGGTGGCGTGCTCACGGTGATCCGCGCGATTGCCGAGCAGACCAACCTGCTGGCGCTCAACGCCGCCATCGAAGCGGCCCGGGCCGGCGAGATGGGCCGAGGCTTCGCCGTGGTGGCCGACGAAGTGCGCTCGCTGGCGCAGCGCACCACTGGCGCCACCGGCGAGATCCAGGCGCTGATCGACCGCCTGCAGCAAGCCGCCCGCGATTCGGTGGACGGCATGCGCACCCAGCTGGAGCACGCCGAGGCCACGGCCAACCAGGCACAGTCGGCCGATGGCGCGTTGGACGCGATCGTCAGCGCCATCCGCACCATTTCCGACACCGCGGTGCGCATCGCCGATGTGACCGCGCAGCAGACCGGGGCGGTGAGCGAGATTCGTGATCACAGCGAGAGGATCCACGAGCTGGGCGAGGACAACCTGCAGCGTATTGGCGAAGGGCGTGAGCAGGGCGAGCAGTTGCTCAAGCTGGGCGGTGAGTTGAACACGGCGGTGCGGGCGTTCCGGCTTTGAAAGCATCGCGGGGCTTGCCCCACGATGGCCCATAGCCCTGCCAAGTCCGCTATCATGCCGCCACGTTCCACCTCGCGAGTCCGCCATGCGCCGCCTGTTTTTCCTGTTGTTCCTGCTGCTGGCCAGCCCTGCGTTCGCCAGCGGCCTGCTCGACAACCGCCCCAGCGCCACCCTCGGCGCCGCGTCCAACAGCGCCGACTTCCTGCCGGTGCACGAAGCCTTCAAGCTCAGCCTGATCGAGGCCGACGCCCAGACCGTCAAGCTGCGCTTCGTCGCCACCGACGGCTATTACCTCTACCGCCACCGCTTCCAGTTCCGCACCGAGCCTGCGGACATCAAGCTCGGCGCGCCGAACATCCCCCAGGGCGAGGCCAAGCACGACGAGTTCTTCGGCGATGTCGAGGTGTACCACGGCGTACTCGACATCGAACTGCCGCGCAACGACGCGCGCGCCTTCACCCTGCTGGTGGGTTACCAGGGCTGCGCCGACAAGGGCCTGTGCTATCCGCCGGAAACCGAGCGGTTGAGCATCGATGGCCAAGGCGCCCCGCTGCCGGCAAGCGCCGAACAGGGCTGGACCTGGAAGTCGCTGCTGCTGTTCTTCCTTGCCGGTGTCGGCCTGACCTTCACCCCGTGCGTGCTGCCGATGCTGCCGATCCTCTCCGGGGTGGTGCTGCGCGGCCAGGTCGGCGGCCTGCGCGGGCTGTCGCTGTCGCTGGCCTACGTGCTGCCGATGGCGGCGAGCTTCGCCGTGCTCGGCGCCTTGATGGGCCTGTTCGGCGCCGGCCTGAACCTGCAGGCGCGCCTGCAGTCGGCCTGGGTGCTGGTGCCGTTCGCCGCATTCTTCGTGCTGTTCGCCCTGGCCATGTTCGGCCTGTTCGACCTCAAGCTGCCGCAGGCTTTGAGCAGCCGCCTGGACAGCCTCGCCCACCGCACCAAGGGTGGCTCGCTGCTGGGCGCCGCGGTGCTCGGCGTGCTGTCCAGCCTGCTGGTCTCACCGTGCGTGTCGGCGCCGCTGGCCGGCGCGCTGCTGTACATCAGCGCCAGCGGCGACGCGCTGGGCGGCGCCCTGAAACTGTTTGCCCTGGGCCTGGGCATGGGCGCACCGCTGTTGCTGGTCGCCACCGGTGGCGCCGCTTGGCTGCCCAAGAGCGGGCCGTGGATGAACACGGTGAAGAACGCCATCGGCGTGCTGCTGCTGGGCCTGGCCATCGGCCTGCTCAGCCGCGTGCTGCCGGGGCCCGTCACCCTGCTGCTGATCGGCCTGTTGGCCGCCGGCGTGGCGTTGTTCCTCGGCGCCCTGGAATTCGTGGTCAAGACCCCACGCCAGCGCCTGGCGCAACTGCTTGGCCTGGCGCTGTTGGTCTATGCGCTGGCCTGCTGGTATGGCGCCCTTAGCGGCCAGGGCGACCCACTGCGCCCGCTGCCGCCACCCACCGTGGCCGGCAGCCCCGCAGCGGCCAAGGCCGACGCCTGGCAGACCATCACCCGCCCCGCCGCCCTCGACGCCGCCCTGGCCGAAGCCAAGGCCGCCGGCCAGCCAGTGTTGCTCGACTGGTACGCCGACTGGTGCATCAGCTGCAAGGTGATCGAGCACGAGGTGCTCAACGCGCCGCAGGTCGAGGCGCAACTCGGCGCCTTCCGCCTGCTGCGCTTCGACATCACCGAAAGCAATGTCGAACAGCGCGCCCTGCTCGACCGCTACCGCCTGTTCGGCCCGCCCGCGTTAATGTTCTTTGCGGCGAACGGCAGCGAAATGACCAGCGATCGGGTGATTGGCGAGATAAACGCCGGCGATTTTGCCCAGGTTGTGGCGCGCGTGCGCGGCCAACTCGGTCTATAACTTCCCGCAGCCTCTGAAAAATCCGCTGGCGAGTGACCAAAGTTAATCATCCGGTCACATACTTTGCGTGAATCTCGGACATCGTGCTGGCTATTGCCGGGAACTGGACACTCAGCGCCTGTTGCGGCATAGTCGCCGCGCTATGTCGAATTGCCCTACAAAACCAAGGAATCGCAGATGGCAACCCTACTGGTGCTGCACGGCCCCAACCTGAACCTGCTCGGGACCCGCGAACCGGGGCACTACGGCGCCGCCACCCTGGCCCAGATCAATCAGGACCTGGAGCAGCGCGCCCGCGCCGCCGGCCACCATCTGCAATACCTGCAGAGCAATGCCGAGTACGAATTGATCGACCGCATCCATGCCGCGCGCAACGAAGGCGTGGACTTCATCCTGATCAATCCGGCCGCTTTCACCCACACCAGCGTCGCATTACGTGACGCATTGCTCGCGGTGAGCATCCCATTCATCGAAGTGCACCTTTCCAACGTGCACAAACGCGAGCCGTTCCGTCACCACTCCTACTTTTCGGATGTTGCCGTAGGGGTGATCTGCGGCCTCGGAGCCACCGGTTACCGGTTGGCCCTGGAGTCCGCGCTGGAACACCTGGCTGCCAACGCACAGCCCTGATGACACAAGGCCTTGGCCCTTTCGGGCCGAGGCTCATGAAGAAACGTTTTCGACACGTTTTAAAATACGTCCCCCGACCGAACCTTGGGAGTTGCTGATTAATGGATATCCGTAAAGTCAAAAAGCTGATCGAACTGCTGGAAGAGTCCGGCATCGACGAACTGGAGATCAAGGAAGGCGAAGAGTCCGTTCGCATCAGCCGTCACAGCAAGACCCCAGCCGCCCAGCAGTTCTACGCACCCGCGCCAATGGCCGCCGCGCCTGCCGCCGCCCCGGTTGCCGCCGCTGCCGCCCCGGCCGCTGAAGCCGCTGCCGCCGCACCTGCCCTGAAAGGCACCGTGGTGCGTTCGCCGATGGTCGGCACCTTCTACCGCAAGCCTTCGCCAACTTCGCCGAACTACGCAGAAGTCGGCCAGGCCGTGAAGAAAGGCGACACCCTGTGCATCGTCGAAGCCATGAAGATGATGAACCACATCGAATCCGATATCGGCGGTGTGATCGACGCCATCCTGGTAGAAGACGGCCAGCCGGTTGAGTTCGACCAGCCGCTGTTCACCATCGTTTGATTCGCGGAGAGCCAACGATGTCTGGGAAGCTCGAAAAAGTTCTGATCGCCAACCGCGGGGAAATTGCCCTGCGGATCCTGCGTGCCTGCAAAGAGCTGGGCATCAAGACCGTCGCCGTGCACTCCACGGCCGACCGTGAACTGATGCACCTGGGCCTGGCAGACGAATCGGTCTGCATCGGCCCGGCATCGTCCAAGGAATCCTACCTGCACATCCCGGCGATCATCGCCGCCGCCGAAGTGACAGGTGCCACCGCCATCCACCCGGGCTACGGCTTCCTCGCGGAAAACGCCGATTTCGCCGAGCAGGTGGAAAACTCCGGCTACATCTTCATCGGCCCGAAAGCCGATACCATCCGCCTGATGGGCGACAAGGTGTCGGCCAAGGACGCGATGATCAAGTCGGGCGTGCCGACCGTGCCGGGCTCCGACGGCCCGCTGCCGGAAGACCCGGAAACCGCGCTGGCGATCGCCCGCGAGGTGGGTTACCCGGTGATCATCAAGGCCGCCGGTGGCGGTGGTGGTCGCGGCATGCGCGTGGTGCACAAGGAAGAAGACCTGATCGAATCGGCCAAGCTGACCCGCACCGAAGCCGGTGCCGCGTTCGGCAACCCGATGGTCTACCTGGAGAAGTTCCTGACCAACCCACGCCACGTGGAAGTGCAGGTCCTGTCCGACGGCCAGGGCAACGCCGTGCACCTGGGCGACCGTGACTGCTCGCTGCAGCGCCGTCACCAGAAAGTACTGGAAGAAGCGCCGGCCCCGGGCATCGACGAGAAGGCCCGCCAGGAAGTCTTCAAGCGTTGCGTCGACGCGTGCATCGAGATCGGCTACCGCGGTGCCGGTACCTTCGAGTTCCTGTACGAGAACGGCCGCTTCTACTTCATCGAGATGAACACCCGTGTTCAGGTGGAGCACCCGGTTTCGGAAATGGTCACCGGTATCGACATCGTCAAGGAGATGCTCAGCATCGCCGCTGGCAACAAGCTGTCGTTCCGCCAGGAAGACGTGGTGATTCGCGGCCACTCGCTGGAGTGCCGGATCAACGCCGAAGACCCGAAGAAGTTCATCCCGAGCCCAGGCAAGGTGAAGCACTTCCACGCCCCGGGCGGCAACGGCGTGCGCGTCGATTCGCACCTGTACAGCGGCTACTCGGTTCCGCCGAACTACGATTCGTTGATCGGCAAGCTGATCACCTACGGCAAGGACCGCGACGAAGCCATGGCGCGCATGCGCAATGCCCTGGACGAGATCGTCGTCGACGGCATCAAGACCAACATCCCGCTGCACCGCGACCTGGTGCGTGATGAAGGTTTCTGCAAAGGCGGCGTCAACATCCACTACCTCGAGCACAAACTGGCCAACCAGGAGTGATCGCGTTAGCGTGATGAAAGAGCCCCGGCCCCGTGCCGGGGCTTTTTATTTGCGCGTGCCAAAGCCCCGCAAGCGCAAGGCGTGGGAGCGGGCTTGCCCCGCGATGCAAGGGCGACGAACCCGATTGAACCCCGCCCAAACCCACGCAGTCCACCGATCAGGCCCACCTTCCCGAGGCCTCACGAGGAGACTCCCATGAAAGGTACTGCGCTATCCGCCCTGTTCGCGGCCGCCACCCTGCTGGCCTCGCCTGTATTCGCCGCCGACGACCTGTGCGCAATGAACCTGCAGAAGATCGACGACAGCATGGCCACCGCCGGCGCCACCTCAGAAGGCCTGGACAAGGCCATCACCGAGCACGTGGACCAGGCCAAGGCCGCCCAGGCGAAAGGCGATACCAAGGAATGCATCGCCATCACCAGCAAAGTGCTCGAGCGCCTGGAAAAGACCGAGAAAGGCAGCGGCTCGGCCGGTGGCAGCGGCACCTAGGCCCTGCGCGCACGCGGGCGGCCGAACCTTCTGTCGACGTCGCCCGCGTAAGCGCGTATACTCGCCCTTGCGTGCTGAAAGGCACGTTCAGCTAGAGCTGAGTGTGGGGCCGATTAGGATTCGACGCCGGTAGCGAAACTCTAGGTGCATGCCGAGTTGGTAACAGAACTCGTAAATCCACTGTTGCAACTTTCTATAGTTGCCAATGACGACCAATACGGTGCTGCTCTCGCTGCTTAATTGCAGCTGACATGCACTCCTGGTACCTTCGGGTCCAGCAATCATCAGGGGATGCCTGTAAACCCGAAATGATTGTCATACAGAACAGGATCGTCGTGCAGCACGTTGGGGGCGAAGCGACTAAAACTTACCCAACTCATCCAAAGCACCCTGCCCGTCGGGCGGCTGCGGATTAAATCAGTAGACACGGCTAAGCATGTAGTACCGACAGCGGAGTACTGGCGGACGGGGGTTCAAATCCCCCCGGCTCCACCAAATCCGAAGAAGAAGACGCCCTAGGGCGTCTTTTTTTATGCCTGGGATTCAGTGCCTCAACGGCAGCACGCCATCACCTTTCCCCCTCCTCCTTCATCGCCTCCAGCTTGGCGAACTGCTCGCTGGCCAGCCGGCTGATGATTCGGATCGCCTGATGAATACCCGCTGTGTTGCGGAAGCTCAGTTGCGGGTTGTGCTCGCACTCCAGCGCCTCGTCAAAGGATTTCATCCAATCGTTTCCAGGTTCACGTTTGCATGCGGGCCATGCATAAATCGTGGGGCAGCCTTTCGTGGCGGCAGGCTGCGCGATTGGCTGCGGGAAAATGATGCCCTAGCGCACCCAAGTCATACCCGCTCGATGATTTCCTTCGCCAACCAAGCCACTCCCTGATCCATTGATATGAAACACCCTTCAAACGAACCACTCGTCAGCACCAGCTTATGCCCTTGGTACTCCGTCATGACCAACGTGGAATACGGCCCCTCCTCACGCCCCATCTCGCGAACGTTCAACGCGGCCAACACATGCTCAACAAACGCATCAAAGTCCTCTTCTTCATACTCACTGAAGAAAACAAAATGACTGTACCCATTATCCGACTCTGAAAACCTAGCCATATCAAAGACCTAACCCTTTGTTGACAGTCGCGCGAGATGCCTGTGACTTCTCGATGATCTTAAGCCACAAGGCATCTCCTGTAAGCCCTTCCGACGAGTACTTGTTCACGATCTCCGACCATGTCCTGTTGGGCTCAGTCCTTTCCAAGGACGCCGCCTTCGTCCGGTTTTTCATATAACTCCTCGCGGTGCTCCTCAGGTCGTTACGTATCTCAAATGCCTGTTTTGCTTGAGCCTCTAGAGGCAGGCTTTTGTTGATGCGGCTAGGGATTTCTGCCTCTTTGGACAAGTACCATGCCCTCGCTTCAAGATCTGTCAGGTTCTTGGGCTGGGCAAGGTCAGACCACCACTTGGCATAGGCATCCGAGTCATCTCTCGGTTTGGGCTTACTACCTCCCCGCCCTGCCATGCCCGCGACGACTCCCGCCGCCCCAGACTCCGCCATGAACGTCTGGTACCAGAAGTACTGCGCCTGGCGCTCTTCGTCATAATGGCGGTCCTGAATGATCGCCACCAACGCCCGCTCTTCCTTGGTGAGCGACGGGCCGGCTGCCAACAGGTCCAATGCATCAGAGCCAGCCTTCACTTCGGTGTACTGCTTGCTGCAATTGGCTTCGCCGCTCGCTTTGCACCCCTCGAACCAGGCGCCGGTCTTACTGACCCGGATGCCTTCATACTTGTTGAGCACATCCGTGCGGCAGGCCCCGGGGTTCTCAGCGCCTCGGCACCCCACCAACTCGTCGGCGAACTTGTCCACCTCTTCGTGCTTGAGGTAGTTGTTCACCGTGGCTTGCTGGGCCAACCAGCCGGCCACCTGCTGGTCTTTGTCACTGCCCCCTGCCACCGCCGCGACGGTCATGCCCAGCAACTGCGAGGTCATGGCCAGCAGTTGGTCGTGCGCCATGCCGGGGAACAGTTGCTCACCGTAGGCCTGGATAAGCGCTTTATTGGCCCCGGCCGCCAGCGCCGAGGTCGCGAAGTCGCCTCCGGCCAGCTCGCCGATCAACCCGCCAACAATGGCATGCACGGCAACTCGGGTTGGCAGGCCTGTGCCAACCAGGCTGCTGCCGACCTGGTTGTAGATGGCGCCGGTCAGGGCGTCTGTCGCCAGGCCCAGGGCCGACTCGCCCACGTTATCGATGAACTTGCCGCCACTGACCACGGTCTTGAGCGCCGAACTGACGGCCAGGCGTGCGCCCAATTGGGTAGTGAGCGATGCGTCGGTGAAATACCCCCCCACCCCGCCGCTGATACCCGCCGCCGCGAGGTTTTTGAGGCTGTCGCTGGAGGTGATGTCCTTGAACACCGCCCCCAGGTCGCCGCGGTTGTTGATGGTGCTGATGGTCGCGCTGCTGGCTGCCGAGGTCGCTACGGTGGTCAGCGCCAGGTTGGCCCAGCCTGCCGAGGTCGCTGCCGTGGTCGCGGTGGCTGCAGTACCGGCCGCCATGGCCGAGCCAGAGCCTGCGGTAGCCCCGGCGGCAGAACCGATCGCACCGCTGGCGGCGCCTGCCGTCAATGCCGTGACGATGATCATGATGGCCAGAATTGCACCTTGGCCAAGGCCGGACTGGCTGTACTTGAACGATTCGTGCAGCTCTTCGACCTGGCGCCAGTTAACATCGCCACGTTGTTCGGCGTCTTTGAGCCACGCCAGTTTCGGGTCGGCGGCAACCATCGAATCGATGGCCTGGCTCACGGTTTTCTGGTCAAGCTTGCGGATGTCGATATTCAAGCCATCCACGGCCTTGATCAGTATGTCGCCTTGGGCCACCAATTGGCTCTGGCGCAGGGTTTCATCGGTGTTGCCCTTGCCCTTGGCACTGGTCCAGGCAAGGCTGTTCTTGCTCTTGACGTGGCTTTCCTGGTGCAGGTCCTTGGCGGCCTCGAAGGTGATGCTGCCACCACTGTCGATCGTGAGGTCTGCGCCGCTCTCAAGCTTGGCCATCTGGTAACGCTGGTCGTCCCCGCTGGCCAACGTCAAATCACCTCCCGTGGTGATTGTGCTGCCCACGTTGGTCACCCGGGTCACTTCGTCACGCTTGATGTACTTGCTGCCGAAACTGCCCTTTTTCTTTTTGTCGTACAGCGAGTAGTCGCTGTCTTCGGCGGCCAGCAAGGCCAGCTTGCCGCCAGCTACCAGGTAAGCCTCGTCGCCTGCGCTGACACGGCTGGCGCTCAAGGCCAGGTCTTCGCCAGCGCTAATGGCAATGTCACGGCCTGCGCTGAACTCAGAGCCCACCTGGCGAACGTGGTCTTCCTGGGTCTTGAGTTTTTTCGAGGTATAGGACGCATGCTGCTCATCGGCCGCCGACACCAAGGTCACGTCACCTACCGCCGATATGTCGATATCCCGCTGTGCATCGATCTGGCTCGCCACGGCGGTGAGGTTTCGGCCCGCCTGCGCGGTGAAATCCCTGCCGGCGGTCACGCTTGAGCCGTTCTGCTCAACCGTCTGGGTCTTGGTGCGCCCGTAGGCAGCAGCATCCGTAGCCTCAGCCGAGCCCAGCAGGATATCCCGCCCAGCCTCAAGCGAGGTGTCACGCCCGCTCTTCAGCACACCCCCCTCACTGAGTACGTCACGCCCGGCGTGGATGCTCATGTCGTTGGCAGCCTCGATACGCGCGGCGCTGTCGACGTAGTCGGTGCGCTGGTACAAGCGCGCACTGTCGGTTACGTGGCTGGTCACCGTACGCTCGTTGACGACATCACCGAGCACCGTGGTGAGATTGACGTCACGCCCGGCAATGATGCCACCGGCCTTGTTGATGATGCCGTTGCCCGCCAGCAGGTCGACACGGTTGCCGGCCTGGATCAGCCCGGCGTTGACAATGTCGTTGCCGGCGCTGGCCGAAAGGTTGTTGCTGGCCCGCAGGGTGCCGACGTTGGCGAGGTTCTCACCGGCAATCAGCTTGACGTCGCGCCCAGCCACCAACGCCCCATTAGGCGCCAGCCGGTCATTGGCATGGGCCAGGTACACCACAGGCACCAGCACCTTTTGGCCATCCACCATCACCTCTTCCAACCAGACGATGTCGTGGGTCAGCGCCGCTACCTGCTCGGCAGTCAGGCCCACGCCCACGGCCAGGCCCAGTTGCTGCTTGCTGGCGATGGCGTTGTCCATCAGGTACTTGAACATCGCCTCGTCGCTGTTCTGGCCGGCAATGAAACGCTGGCCGGTCGCGGCCACCACTGCTTGCTGGATCAGGCGTTGTTCGTAGAAACCATCACCCAGGCGCTTGGCGCTTTCGTCCGGGTTGTAGCCCAAGCCCGCCAGCAGGTAGTCGGAACTCATGAACTGCTTGAGGTCGGTCAGCAACGGGTTGGTTTCCACCAGGTACTTGTGTGCCTGGGAAGGCCGTGTACGCTCCGGCAGGCCTTGAACACGTTCGATGAACTGCGTTGCCGTGCCGGTTGGGGTGATGCTGCCCGGGGAGGTGACCTTGGCCGTGCGCTCATCGACACTGGGCACGCCTGAACGCTCATTGGCCGGCACGACCACCGGCGCTTCACCCAACTGCACCGGTGACTCGGGCCGACTGATGCCGATGTGCGTGTCTCGGCCACCGACAGTGCCGGCGCCATTGCCTGTCGCGCTGACCGAGCCGGTGCCATTTTCAGGTGTCAGCGGGGTGCCGACGGTTTCGCTTTGGGTGATCGGGCCCGCGCTGCTGCGGCCCGGTTGCCAAGTGCCGTTGTCGACATTGCCCACGCCAGACACCGTGATAGCACGGCCATTGCCATCCAGGGCACCCGCTTCCCGCGCGGCAACGGCCACCTGGTGAGTGCCGGCTGTGAGCGGCGTGAAAGCGCCGGCCTCAAGGGCCCGTGGGGCGGTGCCGGGTACCGGCTGCTCGCGTTGTGCAAGCTCGATGCTCGCACCGCCAAGCGCCCAGTTACGGGTGCTGCTGTCGCCCTGTGCGGCCGGGCCTGCGCTGGCCGCCTGGTCGCTCAGGCGGAACAGGCCGTTCTGCTGGGTGGGCAGGGTGAAGCCAGGCAGGCTCAAGGGGTTGAGCTGCTGCTGGGCCAGGTTCGCAGGTAGTTGCCGGTTCAGCACGATAACCGGTGCATTGCCGGTTACCCTGGTGTCCAGGGCGCGGGCAGCCCCAGCAGCGCTTGGGCTGTGGGCGCGTTCGACACCATTGGTGATCTTGCTGGCGGCACTGATGGCGACGCTGCCTCCTGCTTCAACCACCGAGGGCAGGTAGTTGGAGCCGGCATTCTCGACGCGTTTGTTAAGGAACGCGTTGGTGCCCTGGATAACGGCCGGCGCGCTGTTTACCCGGCCACTGGCGTAGTTGGCCGGCACAATGAAGTCCCAGGACTTGTAGTTGGTTTTACCGGCGTCTCGGCTGGTGTCCAGGCGCATGCTGGCGAAGTTGAGCCACGAACGGGTTTCACCTTTGCCGATAGGCCGGCTTCCCGAGGTAATGGACGCCATCGACTCGGCACCGCCAGCGTTCCAGAAACGGATACCGCCGTTGTAGCCGGGGTCGTTCTCGGCGTTGTACTTGAAGATGCTTTTCCACAGCCCGCCGCCGGGTGTGCCAACGTCGATGTACTTCAGTTCCGTGTAGCCGTTGAGCGAGGTTCCGGTGTTGGAGAACGTGCCGGTGGTGATGTCGATGTTGCCAGCGGCAGATACCGTGGAGTTGGCGTTGCTGAAGGTATCGCTGGTAACAGAAAGGTGCCTGCCCGCCACCAGGCTGGCCTGTTTCGCGACCTGCCCAAGCGCCTCAAAGGTATAGCTTTGCGCCCACACCAGGTGCGACGAGGGCGAAATCGGCACACTGCCATCCATGTAGCTGGCGCAGCTGTAGCAACGCACACCGATGTAGCCAGACTGCAGCGTCGGCGTCAGGTCGAAGTCCAGCCGCTTGTTGCTGACGGTTGTGGCCGCAATGCTGAAATCGCCAACGCTTTCGAGCGTGCCGGAGATGTTTTCCAGCAGCGTCGCCCGCGCGCCCTGCGCGTCCCTGGCCACGCGGATCGCACCCAGGCTGTAGATATCGCCTTGGTTGTTCGACAGGCTTTGCGCATACAGCGCCATGTCGGCGCCGCTATAGATGAACCCACCTTGGTTCAGCAGGTTCGTGGTGGTGGCGGTCAGGGCCTGGGCACTGCCCAGCGAGCCATAGTTGCTGATGCCACCCGCATTGATGGTGAGGTTGGCGGCAGAGGTCAGGCGTCCGCTGTTGCTGAGCAAGCCGCCCATGTTGAGCGTGGCGTTGTCACCTGCCGCCAGGCTGCCGGAGGCTGCCAGGTTAAGCTGCCCAAGGTTGAGGTTCATCACTCCGAGGCTGCTGGCCCGGCCAGTGGCGTTCAGGCTGCCGGTCAGGGTCAGGTCGAAGCGGCCATCACTGGCGATCAACCCCGCTGTCGACCAGTTGCCGCCGCTGCCGGTAAAGCTTTCGGACGCCAGCAACTGCCCGCTTGCGGTCTGGGTCAGCTCGCCGACATTGACCGTCAGGCGCCCGGCCTGGATCACGCTGCTGTTGCTCCAACTGGCGGCGGTCAGGGTCAGGCCACCGCGGGTGACCAGGTTGCCACCACTGTTGGTGATGTTGGCGGTGGACACATCGAAGGTCCCCACACCGCCATGCAGCACCGAGCCATTGAGGTTGCTCAGGTTTGCCGTGTTCAGGGTGAAGTCGGTGTTGCCGATCTCCAGCCGGCCGTAGCGGTTGTCGAAACCGCCCCGAATCTGCAGGTCACTCTTGCCCGTCGCCCCCAGGGCACGTAGTTGGCCGCTCTGGTTGTTCACCGCTGCCGCCGATACCAGCAACAGGCTGTCGCTTTCGATAATGCCGGAGCGGTTGTCGAGCTCACCACCCAGCGCCAGCTCGACGCGCCCACCGGCCACCTGCCCTGAGCTGTTGTTCAGCCCCTGGCCGTCGAGCCGTACCAGGCCTTTGCCGTACAGGCCGCCGCCGGTGTTGATGAAATCACCACTGCGCACGCGTGCATCGCCCGTTTGCGCGGCAACGCGCCCACCGCTGTTATCGACACTACCGGCAACCAGCAGCAACTGCTGGCCCTGCACCACGCCCCCCTTGCCAGTGGCGAGGTCGCGGGTGTTGTCCAGAAGCCCGCTGACCGTGATGTTCGCCAGCCCACCGGCACTGGCCAGCAGGCCCCCTTGATTGGCGAGGCTGCCCGCACGTTGCACCAGCAGGTTGCCGGCCTGGGCCAACAGCTTGCCGCCACGGTTGTCCAGGCCACCCTGAACATCAAGCACCAGCTCGCTGTGCCCTTGCACTTCCCCTTGCTGGTTCGCAAGCTCGGCGGCCTGCAGGCGAACATCGGCACTTTCGCTGTAGATCAAACCCTGGGCGTTGTTGCGCAGCACCGAACTGACGCTGACCTTGACCTGGTCCCTGGCTGCAAGGGTGCCAAGCTGGCCATTGTCGAGGCTGCCGGCATTGAGCTCCATTGCCGCCCGGCTGACGATCTTGCCGCCGTGGTTACTGACGTGCAGCGCCTGGCGCAGCAGCATGGCATCGGCGCTTACCAGCGTGCCGCCTGCGTTGCTCAAGGTGCCGCGCAGGTCTAGAACCAGGCTGGCGTTGCCGGCGATGCGCCCGCCGCTGTTGTCCAGGTCGTTGCTGTTTACCGTCAGCAACTGCTGGGCATCGATGCTGCCGCCCTGGTTGCCCAGGCTTGCGATGTTCAGTTGCATCGCCTGGCCACTGGAAAGCAGGCCAGCGCTGTTATCCAGGCTCGCGGCAGCGATTTTCAGCTGGCCCTGGCTCACCAGGGCGCCGTCCGCGCTGTTGAGCAATGCGCCAGCCAACTGCACATCCAGCGCGCCGCTGCGGCTGGACAACGTGCCTTGGTTACGGTTGTCGAGGCTGGTGCCCTGCAGGGTCAGGCCCTGCCAGCCCGACAACAAGCCACGCTGGTTGTTGACGCTGGCAGCGTCGAGCAGCAGGCGCTGCACAGCCATCAGTTTGCCGCTGCTGTTGTCCAGTTGGCGGGCGGCAAGCGTCACATCCAGCCCGCCAGAGGCCTCGCCGCCCCCGTTGTCGAACGTGCCCACGCGCTTCAACACCAGCGCCCCGCCAGCGCGGATCAAGCCGGCGCGGTTGTGCAGGTCATGGCCGTTGAGGTCCAGGCTGACCCCTTGCTCGCCGAGGATGCGCCCGTTGTTCACCACCAACGCACCGGTATCCAGGTTCAGGTGACCAACGGCAGACACTTCACCGCCGCTGCTGTCCAGGCTGCTGGCCGTCAGGTCAAGGCGGCCCTGGCTGTTGATCAGGCCTGAGGCGCTGTTGTTCAGGGCCTGTGTAACCAAGGCCATGTCCGCGCTACCCAGCAGGCTGCCACCCTGGTTGTACAGCGCCCCCGAGTTCAGGCGCAGCAGGCCCGCTGCGCTCACCAGGCCTTGCTCGCGGTTGTCGAACAACGCGTTGCTGCTCAGGTGCAGATCGCCTCGGCTGCTGAGCTGGCCCGTGCGGTTGTCCACCGTGCCCGCACCAATATGCAGGTCGGCGGCGCCGATCAGGCCCTTGATGTTGCTCAACGCCTGCGCGATCACCAGGTTCAGGCCCTGGCTTGCGAGCACGCGACCGTTTTCGTTGTCCAGGTTGCGCGCATTCAGGGTGAACGCCTGGGTGCTGGAGACCTCCCCAGAGCGGTTGCTGACCTCGACGAGGTTGTTCAGCTGCAATGGCCCGGCGCTGTGAATCAAGCCGCCCTGGTTGTCCAGGCGGCCGCCATTGAGGTCAAGGCTAAGGGCGGCCTCGCTGAACAGCTTGCCGCCCTGCTGGTCAAGGCCAGTCACGCTGGCCGTCAGGGCTTTGAGGCTGCCGATGCTGCCGCCGTTGCTCAGTTGCCCGGCCGTGAGGTCGAGGGTCTGCGCGCTGTCGAGGCGGCCACCGTGGTTGCTCAAGGCTCCCGTCACCAGGCCAAGCGCACCCTTGGCGCTGATGCTGCCCTGGTCGTTACTCAGGCTGGCGCTGCGCAGCAGCACGCTACCGTCGCTCACCACCTCGCCGCCGCCGTTGTTCAGCGCGGCACTGGTGGTTACAGACAGCCCCGCTGCGCTGCTCAAGGTGCCCTTGCTGTTATCCACACCGGCTGCCGTGATGGCCAGCTTCGACTCGCTGCTCAGGGTGCCCTGGCGGTTGTCCAGCGTGCCACTGAGGGCCAGCACCAGGGGCTGTTGCGCATGAATGGCACCGCCGCTGTTGTCCAGGCTCGCACCGGCCAGGTCCACGCCCTGCCCGCTCAACTGGCCAAGGGTGTTGTTGATCACGCGTTGCACGGCAAGGCTCAGGGTGCCCGCAGCGAATACCACGCCGCCGTCGCTGTTGTTGAGGTGCAGCCCGCTCACGCTGACATCGCTGTTGCTGGTGAGCTCGCCGCCTCGGTTGTCTAGGGCGTCGATATCGAGTTTCAGCGCTTTTGTGGCGCCCAGCAGCCCGCCACGGTTGTCCAGGTTATTGGAGGTCACCGTCATGCGGTCGGTGCCGATCAGTTTGCCGTTCTGGTTGTCGATGGCGGCGGCATCCAGCTCGACCAGCGCCTTGCCTGCCACCTCGCCGTCGCGGTTGTCGAGGCTGGCGCTGGTCACGTTGAGCAGGCCATCGGCAATCAGCGCGCCATGGTGGTTGTGCAAGGCTTGGCTGGCATTCAGCGTCAGGCTGCCCCGGCTGCTGACAAGGCCATCGCGGTTGTCCAGGCGCAGGCTGGTCAGGTCCAGGCTGGCGGCACTGATGCGCCCTTGGCTGTTGTTCAGCAGCTGTTCAATGCGCAGGGTCAAGCCCTGGTTGCTGACCAACTTGCCGCTGCTGTTGTCAAAACTGCGCGCGGCGAGGCTGAAGGCGTTCTGGCTGGAGATCTCGCCGCCCTGGTTGGCAACGGCGTTCAGGTTTTTCAGCATCAACAGCGGGGCGTTTATCAGGCCACCGTTGTTCAGCTCACCCTGATTGAGGTCAAGGGTGAGCTGAGTGTTGCTGAACAGCTCGCCCTGCTTCTGCAGCAGGCCAGTCACGCGGGCATCGAGCGCGCCGTTGCTGGCAATACGGCCACCGTTGTTTAGCTGGCCAGTAGTGAGGCTCATGCCTGCACTGCTGATTACCCGGCCCCCCAGCCAATTGTCGAAATGCCCGGTGTCGAGCTGGGCGTTGCCCTGGCTCTTGATCAGGCCTTGTTCGCTGTTGTCCAGAGTGGCACTGGTGATCGCCAGGCCCTGTGCACTCTCGACCACACCGCCCTGGTTGAGCACACCACGTGTGCCATTGAGTGTCAGCAGGCCAGCACTGGAAATACGCCCCCCCCGGTTATCCAGCTGCTCGCCGCTCAGGCTCAGGGTGCCTTCGCTGCTGAGCGTGCCTTGCCCATTGAGCAGCGCCCCATCGAGCTGCGCTGCCGGCTGCGCAGCAAGGCGAAGTAGTACCGAACGCTGGCCAGCCAACGTGCCTTGGGTGTTGTCCAGGCGCCCGCCCGTCACACTGATGTCCTGTGCGAACACGAGGCCGCGCGCCTGGTTGATAAGGCTTGCCACCGTCATGTCCAGGCGCGTGCCGGCCAGCACCTTGCCGGTGCTGTTGTTCAACTGCCCCGCGCTGAAGCTGACCTGTTGCTGGCTGGAGATTTCGCCACTGCGGTTGTCTGCAGACTTCAGCTCGATCTTCAGGGCCTGTGCACTGCCCACCAGGCCGCCATTGCGGTTGTCCAGCTCATCGCCGCTAAGGGTCAGTTCACCCTGGGCCACCAACTCACCGGATTGCTGTTCGAGCACCCCCACCGTGGCCAGCAGGTCGCCCTGGCTGGCGATGCGTCCTTTGCCATTGGCCACGCTGTCAGCGTGCAGGCGCAGTACACCGCCAGCACTTACCAGGCCCTGCTGGTTGCGCAGTTCCTTGACGCCAAGGTCCAGTGCGGCGGCGCCACTGAGCAAGCCATCACGGTTGTCGAGCTGCGAAAGACGCAGCAGCATCGCCTGGTTGGCGCGCACCACCCCGCCACGGTTGTCCAGCAAAGCGCCGTTCAGGGTCAGGGAGTTCTGCCCCGAAAAGCGCCCCCCACGGTTGTCGAAGGCCTCGGCCAGCAAGGTCATCACGCCCTTGGCAAGCACGCTGCCGCCGTTCTGGTTGTCCAGCAGGCCGCCTGACGTGACGGCCAGGCTGCCGTCGCTGACCAGGCTGCCCTGCTGGCTGTTGTCCAGGCTGGCGGCGGTCAGTTTCAGCTCACGCCCGGCGCCCAGCGTTCCGCCCTGGTTGAACAGCGCAGCGCTCAAGCCCAGGTCAAGGGCGATATCGCTCATGACCTGGCCTTTGCCGTTGCCCAAGCTGGCCGCCCTGACCACACTCGAACCAGCAGCCGATACCTCGCCCGCTTCGTTGAGCAGCGCGCCCACCAGCGTCAGTGCAAGGTCGGCCGAGCTGCTGAACAGGCCGTTGCGGTTATCCAGGCTAAGCGCCTGGGCCGTCAGGCCATGGGCCGCAATCTGGCCGCCAACGTTGAGCAGCCCCTGGCGAATGCTCAGCGCGATGGCCTGACCACTGAGCAGGTTGCCTTCTCTGTTGTCCAGATGCTCGGCAGCCAGGCTGAAGCTCTTCTCGCTGGAGATTTCACCCGACCTGTTGATTACCGCCTCCAGGTTGCGCAGCTCCAATTGCCCAGCGGTATTGATCAGGCCGCCACTGTTGTTCAACAGGCCATGGTTCAGGTCCAAGGTCAGGGCACTGCGGCTGTACAGCTCACCCCCACCTTGCTGGTCGAGGCCACCCAGGGTGGCGGTGAGGGCCTTGTCACTGGCAATCCGGCCAGCAACATTGTTCACCTGCCCGGCATTCAGGTTCAGGCGGTCGGCACTGGTCAGGCGCCCGCCCTGGTTGGTGAAACCACCGGTGGTGAGCTGTACCTTCCCATCGGCGCCAATAAGCCCCTGGCTGTTGTCGAGGCTGAGGCTGGACAGGCTCAGGGCACCGCTAGCGAGAACGCTGCCCCCCAGGTTGCTCACGCCCTGGCCGGCCGTCACCGTCAACGTGCCTGCGCTGCTCAGCTTGCCGCTGTCGTTATTCAAGCTGATCAGGTCGAGGTCAAGGCCGGCATCGCTGCGCAGGGTCCCTGCGCGGTTGTTCAACTGCCCGCTGGCGCCGTTGCCGTCACGCAGCAGCAACACCAGGCCGCTTTTGCCGTATAGGCTGCCCTGGGCACTGTTGTCCAACTGCCCGGCAACCACCGTGACCGAGCGCTGGCCCGAGATAACGCCCTTGGCCTGGTTGTCGAGCCGGGCCAGGGTCAGCTTCAAGTCGCCGTTGGCCAACACACGGCCGCCGCCGGTATTGTTCAGTTGTCCGCCGCTTAGGGTGAGGTCCGAGAGGCTGCTGATTTCACCCTGCCGGTTGTCCAGGCTGGCGGAGGTCAAATGCAGTGCACCTGCAGCGCCCAGCACGCCCCCTTGATTGATCAGTTGCCCGGTATTGGCCAGGGTCAGCGTGCCGTTACTGGCAATGCGGCCCTGACGGTTGTCGAGGCTGGCGCTGGCCACATCCACCGCCTGGCCGGCGAGCAACTGCCCATTGACGTTGCTCGCCTTGCCCGAGACAGCCACCGCCAGGCCCTTGTCGCCCTGAACCAGGCCGCCGTCATTGTTCAGCGTTGCACTTGTCAGCGCGACGCGGTTGCCAAGTACCCGACCTTGCTGGTTGTCGAGTTCACCTTCAATCGCCAGAACCAGGCTGTCGCGTGCCTCCAGGGTGCCTTCACGGTTAACCACCTGCGCACTGTGGCTATCGAGCGCTGCGGCCTTGATCAGCCCCTGGGTGTTGTCCAGGGCACGGGCGATGCGCAAGGTCAATTGCTGGTCTGCCAGCAGCTTGCCGCCGGTGTTATTCAGGCTGGTGGCCTCTACGGTGAACGCCTGCTGGCTGGAAATCTCACCACCCTGGTTTTCAACCCCATTCAGGTTGTGCAGCAGCAGTTGCCCTGGGCTGTTGATCAACCCTCCCCGGTTGTTCAGAAGGCCGTGGTTCAGGTCCAGCAGCAGGCTGTTCTGGCTGTAGAACTGGCCACCCCCAACCTGGTCCAGGCCCGTGACAGCGGCCTGGATGTCACGGGCAAAGACTCGCCCGGCATTGCTGTTGTCCAACTGCCCGGCACGCAGTTGCAAGGTGGCAGCGGCCGTTAACTGCCCATGATGATTGGTCAGGTGTGCGCTGTTTAGCTGCAGGTTGCCACCCGCGCTGAACAGGCCGCTCTGGTTGAGCAGGTTGCCGGCCAGGGTGGCGACCATGTCGGCGCTGCTGGTAAGGCTGCCGAAACGGTTGTCCAGGCTGGCCGCCGTCAGCGTCAGCGCCGGGCCCGCAGCAAGCGTGCCGTGCCCGTTGTCGATGCCGCCGCTGGCCACGACGTCAAGGCTGCCACCACTTGCAAGCTTGCCACTGCGGTTGTCGAGGGTGTCTGCGCGCAGCTCGAAGCTGCGCGAACTGGATATCTCGCCCCCCTGGTTATTCACCGCAGCCAGGTTGAGCAACTGCAATTGGCCAGGCACAGTGACCAGCCCACCCTGGTTGTTCCAGCTGCCGTGGTTCAAATCCAGGCTCAGCCCTGCCTGGCCGTGCAGCCGGCCGGCACTGTTGTCCAGCCTGGCGGCTGCAACCTGCAGGTCGCCCTGGGCACTCAGGTTGCCATCATGGTTGTTCAGCACGCCACTGATGCGAACATCCAACCCTGCCTGGCTCGAAATCATGCCCTGCTCAGCGTTGAACAAGGTGGCGGCCTCGACCCACAGGCCCTGGGCACTCACCAGGCCTGCGCTGTTGCTCAGCGTGCGCGCAATGCTCAAGGTCAGCGCCTGGTCACTCAGCAGCTTGCCTGTGCCATTGTCGAAGTTCGTCGCGGTTACGGTGAAGGCGCGGTTGCTGGAAATCTCACCCTGGCGGTTGTCTACATCGCCGAGATGCTCCAACGCCAGCTGGCCGCTGGCATTGATCACACCGCCTCGGTTGCTCAGTTGGCCATGGCGCAGGTCGAGCCGCAGGCCATCGTCACTGTGCAGGCGCCCAGCGCCCTGTTGGTCCAGTGCGCCAATAGAAGCGTTCAGTTGCTGTTTACTGGTGATCTTCCCGGCATCACGGTTGTCGACCAGCCCGGTGGCGTACAGGTCGAGGGATTGCCCGGCCGCAACCAGGCCAGCAACGTTGTCCAGCGTGGCCACTTGCAAGATCACCTCGCCGAGCCCGGACAACTCGCCATTGCGGTTGACCAGGGTTGCGCTGCGCACGCTCAAGGTGCCGCTGCTGCTGAGCAAGCCCCCCTGCCCGTTGAGCAAGGTCTGGCTGCCGATAGCCATCGCTGCGCCAGAGAGCACACGGCCATGTTGCTGGTTATCTAGGTGCTCGGCGGCGATCCGGGCATCGCGCCCGGCGCTCAAAGTACCGCCCTGGTTCATCAGCTCGGAGGTGCTCACGCTGATGTCGCGCGTAGCGGCCAATGTCCGGCCGTTGTTGTCGACGGCCTGCGCACTCACCTGCAGGTCGCCGTGGCTGTTACGGCTGCTGTCGGCGTTCACCCCCGCTTCGACCACGCCCTGGTTGATCACCCGGCCGGTACTGTCCAGGCGAATACTGCCGCCAGCAGCCAGGCTGTGCTGGTTGCGCAGGTCACTGCGGCTGCTGATCGCCATGTCCTTGCCGGCATGCACTGCGCCTTGAATATCGACGCCCTGTGCTTTGGCAGCCAAGGTGCCGCTTGCAGAGGTTTGGGCCAGGTCCAATTTGCCGCTGGCATCGATCTGTATATCGCCACCGGCAATCATGTCCCCTGCCAGCCTGACCCCTACACCTGCCTCGGTAGCAACCAGGCTGATCGTGTTTGCATACATGCCGCCCAATGCCGAAGAGTCGATTGCAAGCGCGGGTGCCTGGCTGGCATCGCTGGCCCGTGCGGTAGCGGCAAGGGTTCGCGCATCGACATCGTTGCGGCCCGCCACGATATCCAGCTTCTTCGCCTGGATCTGCGCATTGATCTGCGTCGCCCGGGTAATGATCTCGAACTGGTCGACATTGCTTGCATTGAGCCCGGCTCCCTGAATGGACACCGCGCCCTGGTCCACCTGGTAGTGCCCAAGCTGGCCATTCTCGATCACCGCCTTGCCGGTGCTCAGCGTGACCCTGGGCGTGTTGATGAAGCCGCAACCATCGCAACTGATCCCATGGGGGTTGGCGACGATGACGTGCGCAGACTTGCCCGCTACCTCGGTGTAACCACGCAGTTGGCTGGCGTTGGCGCCGTTGACTTCGTTGAGGATGACATCGGCGGCACGGCCATTGAGGTTCGGGTTGCCGACAATGATCCCGCCGAGCTGGGTGCTCTGGGTGCGCGCAGTGGCGTTGTTGAGAATCAGCCCTTGAGCCGTAACGTTGTAGTCTGAAAATTGGTTATGCGAGAGGCCACCGGCATTCGGTGCGGCGATATTGACGATCGGCACGCCATTACCCGCCTGCGCAAGCCCAGTGCCTGCCCCGCTGACCGCAATACCTTCAGCCTGTGCCCATAGCGGCTGCCAGAACATGACATTGGCCAACAGCAGCGCCAGTGCGCGCTTGGGAATACCGCAGAAAGTGTCGTGCGCCCGCACAGGGGCCGATGAACGTTGCGTGCCGATTTTGCGCAAAGCAAGGCACAACCTCGCTGCGAGGCCATGTAATTGCATGAGCCACTTCCCTGTGCATGTCATTTTGCCATTATTGTGTTGGCAATCGTATGAGAGCTGGGAAACTGACGTCAAGAAAATTACGGTCTTGCGGTGAGAGCGGGTGCAGGCTTTCCAAAAGCACAAAGACAAAACCCCTACCTGCTCGCGCAGATAGGGGTTTTGCGAAATGAATCTTGACGATGACCTACTCTCACATGGGGAAACCCCACACT
>NZ_QKZD01000017.1:0-85689 GCF_003253945.1 Pseudomonas sp. 2848 | reverse complement strand
CCTGGGGCGCAGCGCTTGACGGGCATCCATGCCCGTCACCTCCCTCCGCAAGGCCTGCGTTCGGCCTCCTGAAGTCGCGAAGTTACGGGCGGCGCCTGCACTGGCGCAGCTGGCGCTCGCGGGCTATGGGGTTGACCTTTTGATCGCCAAAGCCAAAGCCAAAGCCAAAGCCAAAGCCAAAGCCAAAGCCAAAGCCAAAGGCAAAGGCAAAGGCAAAGGCAAAGGCAAAGGCAAAGGCAAAGGCAAAGTCGCAGCAGCGAGCGTCAAAGGGCGTTGTGGCGAGCCAGGGCCCATTCCACGTGTTCGCGTACCAGTTCCGAAGGATCATCCCTACGTGCATTGAGCGCCTCCAGCACGGGGATGGTCGACGGCGCGTTGCCAAGCCCCACCGCGAGGTTGCGCAGGAACCGCTCATACCCCGCCCGGCGCAATGGCGAGCCTTCGGTGCAGCCGAGAAAACGCTTTTCATCCCACAGGAACAGCTCGGCCAGCTCGATATTGTCCAGCCCCCGACGGGGCATGAAGTCGTCTTCGGTCGTGGCCTTGGCGAAACGGTTCCACGGGCAGACGATCTGGCAATCGTCGCAACCGAACACCCGGTTACCGATCAATGAGCGCAGTTCCAGTGGAATGGCCCCGCGCAATTCGATGGTCAGGTACGAGATGCAGCGCCGGGCATCGAGCTGATAGGGCCCGACGAACGCCTGGGTCGGGCAGATGTCCAGGCAGGCCTGGCAACGCCCGCAATGATCGCTGCCCTGCACGCCGTCGATCGGCAGCGGCAAGTCGACGAACAGCTCGGCGAGGAAGAAATAGCTGCCCGCCTTGCGGTTGAGCAGCAGGGTATTCTTGCCGATCCAGCCAAGGCCGGCCTCCTGGGCCAGGGCTTTCTCCAGCACCGGGGCACTGTCGACGAAGGCACGGTAGCCGAACGGGCCAATGGCTTCCTGGATGCGGTCGGCGAAGTGCTGCACGCGCTTGCGCACCAGTTTGTGATAGTCGCGGCCCAGGGCATAGCGAGAGATGTAGGCTTTTTCCGGCTCTGCCAGGCGCTTTGCCATCTGCGTGTCGCCGGGCAGGTAGTCCATGCGCAGCGAGATCACCCGCAACGTGCCGGGGATCAGCTCGGCCGGACGCGAGCGCTTGTTGCCATGCTCGCCCATGTACTCCATTTCGCCGTTGTAGCCTGCCGCCAGCCAGCGCTGCAGATGCTGTTCGTGCTCGCCAAGGTCGACACCGGCGATGCCGACATGGGCAAAACCGAGTTCGCGGCCCCAATCCTTGATCGATTGGGCCAATGTGGCGATGTCTGGAAGGTCGGCGGACATGGATGAACAAGCATTACAAGCGGAGGTGCGTATAATTCTGCCAGACATCGGAGCCTTTGACCCCATGCCTCAGACCAAACACCCCCCATTACCGCTCAGCAGCCTGACCTTGGCCAGGCTGCCGCCACGTGCCGCTGATGCCCACAAGGGCGATTTCGGCCATGTGCTGGTGGTCGGCGGAGACCTGGGCACAGGCGGCGCGGTCATGCTCAGTGGCGAGGCGGCGTTGCGTTGCGGCGCCGGCCTGGTCAGTGTGGCCACCCGCCCCGAACACGTAGCTGCGGGGCTGACGCGCCTGCCCGAGACCATGTGGTTGGGCGTGAGCTCGGCCAACCAGCTGATGGCGCTGCTCGAGCGTGCCACGGTGCTGGTGGTCGGGCCTGGCCTCGGCCAGGCCGGATGGGGGCGCAGCCTGTTGTCGGCGGTGGCCAATGCCCACCGGCCACAGGTGTGGGACGCCGATGCGCTCAACTTGCTGGCACGCACGCCACTGGCACTGCCCAGCGGCAGCATCCTCACCCCGCACCCCGGCGAGGCCGCGCGCCTGCTGGGGATTTCCACCGAGGCGGTGCAGGCCGACCGGCCGGGGGCGGCGCGCAAGCTGGCGCGTCGCTACGCCAGTGTCTGCGTGCTCAAGGGCGCCGGCACGCTGGTGGCCGACCCTGGCGGGCAACTGGCGTATTGCGGCCGTGGGCATCCGGCCATGGCCGGTGCCGGATTGGGCGATGTGTTGACAGGCGTGCTGGCAGCCTTGCTGGCCCAGGGGCTGGACGCCTGGCAGGCCGCGTGCCTGGGGGTGTGGCTGCATGCCTGCGCCGGCGAGCGGCTGGGTGTCAAAGGTAGAGGGCTGGCGGCCAGTGATCTGGTGCCGGTCATTAGAGCGTTATTGGAGGAGCATTCAGCGTGTCAGGCATAACCCTGTTTCTGGGCGACGAGGACGCCACCGTCGCTTTCGGCGCGAAACTGGCCGAAGTGACCAAAGGTCATGGTGTGATTTTTCTCGAGGGCGACCTGGGGGCTGGCAAAACCACCCTGTCACGCGGGCTGATCCGTGGCCTGGGTCATACCGGTCCGGTAAAAAGTCCGACATTTACCGTGGTTGAACCCTACGAGATTGGTGAGGTTCGCGCCTTTCATTTCGACCTCTATCGCCTGGTCGACCCGGAAGAGCTTGAATTCATGGGTATTCGCGATTATTTCGAGGGCGATGCATTGTGCCTGTTCGAATGGCCCGATAAAGGCGCGGGCGTTTTGCCAAAGCCCGACCTGACCATTACCATAAGCCCGCAAGCGGGCGGACGTTCGCTGAACCTGTCGCCGCAGGGGGCACGCGGCGAGTCCTGGTGTGCCGTTCTGGCCAAAGAATTCATACAGTAAGTGGGGAAAGGTATGCGCATACGCGCACTGGTCGCTGTCGTTGGGCTGCTGCTGACCGCGGTGACCGTTGACGCTCTGGCCGTCACTCAAGTCAAGAGCATGCGCCTGTGGCGCGCTCCGGACAACACGCGGTTGGTCTTCGACCTGTCCGGGCCTGTGCAGCACAGCGTCTTCACCCTCAGCGCTCCTGATCGCCTGGTGATCGACATCAACGGTGCCACCCTGGGGGCGCCGCTGAACGTCTCCACCTCGAACACGCCGATCACCAGCGTGCGTTCAGCTCAGCGCACGCCCACCGACCTGCGCGTGGTGGTCGACCTGAAGAAAGCCGTGTCGCCAAAGAGCTTCACCCTGGCCCCGAACGCCCAGTACGGCAACCGCCTGGTGGTCGACCTGTATGACCAGGAAGCCGACGCCATCGCCGCAAGCAACCCGACACCGCCGCCGACGCCGCAGCCACCGGCCACCACGCCGGCGGTGCCCGTCACCCCGGCGCAGCCGGCGATCAAGTTGCCACCGGCGCCGAGTGGCAAGCGTGACATCGTGGTCGCCATCGACGCCGGTCACGGCGGCGAAGACCCCGGCGCGTCCGGCTCGCGTGGCCAGCACGAGAAAGACATCGTGCTGGATATCGCCAAGGAACTGCAGCGCCAGATCAACTCCGAGAAGGGTTACCGCGCCGAGCTGACCCGCACCGGTGACTACTTCATCCCACTGCGCAAGCGCACCGAGATCGCCCGCAAGAAGGGCGCCGATCTGTTTGTCTCGATTCACGCCGACGCCGCGCCGTCGAAGGCTGCCTTTGGCGCTTCGGTGTTCGCCCTGTCCGACCGCGGCGCAACCTCCGAGACCGCCCGCTGGCTGGCCGACACGGAAAACCGCTCCGACCTGATCGGCGGTGCAGGCAACGTCAGCCTCGACGACAAGGACCGCATGCTGGCCGGGGTGCTGCTCGACCTGTCGATGACCGCCACCCTCAGTTCCAGCCTCAATGTCGGGCAGAAGGTGCTGGGCAACATGGGCCGGGTCACGCCGCTGCACAAACAACGGGTGGAACAGGCTGGGTTCATGGTGCTGAAGTCGCCGGATATCCCGTCGATCCTTGTTGAAACCGGGTTCATCTCCAACGCCAACGAGGCGGCCAAGCTGGCTACACGTAGCCATCAGCAGGCCTTGGCACGTTCGATCCATACCGGTGTGCGTCAGTTCTTCCAGCAGAACCCGCCGCCTGGCACTTACATCGCCTGGCTGCGCGACAGTGGCAAGATCGTCCAGGGCCCGCGTGAGCACACCGTGCGCCCCGGCGAGACGCTGGCGATGATTGCGGTGCGTTACCAGGTCAGCGTGGCTGGCCTGCGCAGTAGCAACAACCTGAAGACCGACGAGCTCAAGGTTGGCCAGCACCTTGACATCCCCACCACCGCACTGGCGTCCCAGCAATGAGTGGCGGCTCGCGTATCCAGCTGCTCAGCCCGCGGCTGGCGAACCAGATCGCCGCCGGCGAGGTAGTCGAACGCCCCGCCTCGGTGGCCAAGGAGTTGCTGGAGAACAGCCTCGACTCCGGTGCTCGGCGCATCGAGGTCGAGGTCGAACAGGGCGGCGTGAAGTTGCTGCGGGTGCGCGACAACGGCGGTGGCATTGCCCCCGATGACCTGCCGCTGGCGCTGGCCCGCCACGCCACCAGCAAGATCCGCGAACTGGAAGACCTTGAAGGCGTGCTCAGCCTGGGCTTTCGCGGCGAGGCCCTGGCATCGATCAGCTCGGTGGCGCGTCTGACCCTTACCTCGCGTACCGCCGATGCCAGCGAGGCCTGGCAGGTGGAGACCGAGGGGCGCGACATGACCCCGCGGGTGCAGCCTGCCGCGCATCCGGTCGGCACCTCCGTCGAAGTGCGTGACCTGTTCTTCAATACCCCGGCGCGACGCAAGTTTCTCAAGGCCGAAAAGACCGAATTCGATCATCTGCAGGAAGTGATCCGGCGCCTCGCGCTGGCGCGTTTCGACGTCGGTTTTCACTTGCGGCACAACGGCAAGACCATCTTCAGCCTGCACGAGGCCGTCGACGAGATGGCGCGGGCGCGACGGGTCGGCACCATCTGCGGCCCGGGCTTTCTCGAGCAGGCGCTGCCCATTGATGTCGAGCGCAACGGCCTGCGCCTGTGGGGTTGGGTCGGTCTGCCGACCTTCTCGCGCAGCCAGGCCGATCTGCAGTACTTCTTCGTCAATGGCCGTGCGGTGCGCGACAAGCTGGTAGCCCATGCTGTGCGCCAGGCCTATCGCGACGTGCTGTTCAATGGCCGGCACCCGACCTTCGTGCTGTTTCTCGAGTGCGACCCGACCGGCGTTGATGTCAACGTCCACCCGACCAAGCACGAGGTGCGCTTCCGCGAAGGGCGCATGGTTCATGACTTCCTCTACGGCACCTTGCACCGTGCCCTGGCCGATGTGCGCCCGGAAGACCAGCTTGCGGCGCCGGCGGCCACCGACGAACTGGTCCGCCCCAGCGGCTTGCAGGCCGGCGAGTTCGGTCCCCAAGGCGAAATGCGCCTGGCCTCGCCAGTGCTCGAGCAGCCTCAGGGCGAGCAGCGGGGGTTCGCTTCGAGCGGCTCGGGCGCGGGCTATCAGTACCAGTACACGCCTAGGCCCTCCCAGCCGCTGAATGCCGGCGAGGCCCAGGCGGCCTACCGTGAATTCTACGCCCCCCTGGACAATGCCGCCGCCGCGCCGAGCGCGCTGCCTGAAAGCCAGGGCGACATCCCGCCGCTGGGCTACGCCCTGGCGCAACTCAAGGGGATCTATATCCTTGCCGAGAACGCCGTCGGCCTGGTGCTGGTGGATATGCACGCCGCCCATGAGCGGATCATGTACGAGCGGCTGAAGGTGGCGATGGCCAGTGAAGGCTTGAGCGGCCAGCCGTTGCTGGTGCCCGAGTCGCTGGCGTTGAGCCAGCGCGAAGCCGACTGCGCCGAGGAACATGCCCAATGGTTCCAGCGCCTGGGCTTCGAGCTGCAGCGCCTGGGCCCGGAAACCCTGGCGATCCGCCAGATCCCGGCCCTGCTCAAGCAGGCCGAGGCCAATCGCCTGGTGCAGGATGTGCTGGCCGACCTCATGGAGTACGGCACCAGTGATCGTATCCAGGCGCACCTCAACGAACTGCTGGGGACCATGGCTTGCCATGGCGCGGTGCGGGCCAACCGGCGCCTGGCCATCCCCGAGATGAACGCCTTGCTGCGCGACATGGAGAACACCGAGCGCAGCGGCCAGTGCAACCACGGCCGACCGACCTGGACCCAGATGGGCCTGGACGATCTGGACAAGCTGTTCCTGCGGGGCCGATGAAATGAGTGCCAGACCTCCGGCGATTTTCCTCATGGGCCCGACCGCGGCCGGCAAGACCGACCTGGCGATCGAACTGACCAGCAAGCTGCCCTGCGAGCTGATCAGTGTCGACTCGGCGCTGGTCTATCGCGGCATGGACATCGGTACCGCCAAGCCCTCCAAGGAAGTGCTGGCCGCGCATCCGCACCGCCTGATCGACATTCTTGACCCCGCCGAAAGCTACTCGGCCAAGCGTTTCTGCACCGATGCTCTCCAGGCCATGGCCGAGATCACCGCGCGCGGCAAGATCCCACTGCTGGTTGGCGGCACCATGCTCTATTACAAGGCACTGGTCGATGGCCTGGCGGACATGCCGCCAGCCGATGCCATGGTGCGTGCCGAGCTGGAGGCACAGGCGCAGGCGCTCGGTTTGGCCGAATTGCACCGCCAACTGGCCGAAGTCGATCCGGAGTCGGCGGCGCGCATTCATCCGAATGACCCGCAGCGGCTGATCCGTGCGCTTGAAGTGTACAAAGTGAGTGGTGAGAGCATGACCGTCCACCGTCAGCGTCAATACGCGGAAAGTAGCGGCGCAGACGCAGGCGCGGGCGAGCATTTGCCCTATACTGTCGCCAGCCTGGCGATAGCGCCTACAGATCGTCACATTTTGCATCAGCGAATTGCGTTACGATTTTCACAGATGCTGGAACAGGGCTTTGTCGACGAGGTCCGAACGCTGCGGGCCAGAAGTGACTTGCATGCGGAGCTGCCGTCTATAAGGGCAGTGGGATATCGGCAGGTCTGGGACTACCTCGACGGCAAGCTGACTGAGAATGAGATGCGTGAACGCGGTATCATTGCCACGCGTCAGCTGGCCAAGCGGCAATTCACCTGGTTGCGCGGCTGGTCCGACGTCCACTGGCTGGATAGCCTGGCCTGCGACAATCTGTCCCGCACCTTGAAATACCTGGGGACCGTCTCCATATTGAGCTGAGTCCCTGCCAGTTGCCGTCTATTCTTGCGAAGGGGCGGCATAATTTATCGATTTTCTTGATTTTCTATTATTGATCCTTACAGGAGTGCGGCATATGTCAAAAGGGCATTCGCTACAAGACCCTTACTTGAACACCTTGAGAAAAGAAAAAGTCCCGGTTTCGATCTATCTGGTCAACGGGATCAAGCTGCAGGGCCAGATCGAATCCTTCGACCAGTTCGTCGTGCTGCTGAAAAACACCGTCAGCCAGATGGTCTACAAGCACGCCATTTCGACCGTCGTCCCCGCACGCCCGGTTCGTCTGCCAAGCCCGACCGATGGTGAGCACGGCGACAGCGAGCCAGGCAACGCTTGAAAAAAGTAGGAGCCTGCATTGTTCTTTGAGCGCCACGGTGGTGGTGAGCGAGCGCTGCTCGTTCACTTGGAAGGTCAGAACCCTGAGGCGCGCGAAGACCCGCAGGAGTTTCAGGAGCTGGCGCTGTCGGCCGGAGCCGATATCGTTTCGCTGGTAACAGTGGCGCGGCATCAGCCCACCGCCAAGTTTCTGATCGGCAGCGGCAAGGTCGAGGAGTTGCGCGACCTGGTCCATTCGGCCGAAGCCGACCTTGTGATTTTCAATCACACCCTCACGCCCAGCCAGGAACGTAACCTCGAGCGCGTCTTCGAGTGTCGCGTGCTGGACCGTACCGGGCTGATTCTCGACATTTTCGCCCAGCGGGCGCGTACTCACGAAGGCAAGCTGCAGGTCGAACTGGCCCAGCTCGAGCACATGAGCACGCGGCTGGTACGCGGTTGGACCCACCTTGAGCGGCAGAAGGGCGGTATCGGCCTGCGTGGTCCGGGTGAAACCCAGCTCGAAACCGACCGCCGCCTGCTGCGGGTGCGCCTGCGCCAGATCAAGGCACGCCTGGAGAAGGTGCGCAGCCAGCGCGAGCAGGCCCGCCGTGGGCGCAAGCGCGCGGACATCCCGTCGGTGTCGCTGGTGGGCTATACCAACGCCGGCAAGTCGACCCTCTTCAATGCGCTGACCGAATCCGATGTGTATGCCGCGGACCAGTTGTTCGCCACCCTCGATCCGACCTTGCGCCGGCTCGAGCTGGCCGACCTGGGGCCGATCGTGCTTGCCGACACCGTAGGTTTCATCCGCCACCTGCCGCACAAGCTGGTCGAGGCATTTCGGGCTACGCTCGAAGAGTCGAGCAACTCTGACCTGCTGCTGCACGTGATCGATGCCCATGAGCCCGAGCGCATGGAGCAGATTGAACAGGTACTGGCGGTGCTGGGCGAGATCGGTGCCGAGAGCTTGCCGATCCTCGAGGTCTATAACAAACTCGACCTGCTCGAAGATGTCGAGCCGCAGATCCAGCGCGATGCCGATGGCAAGCCGCAGCGAGTCTGGGTATCGGCACGTGATGGACGAGGCCTGGAGCTGGTTGGCCAGGCGATTGCTGAGTTGCTGGGGGACGACCTGTATGTCGGGACCCTGTGCCTGGAGCAACGGTTTGCCCGCCTGCGCGCGCAATTCTTTGCCCTGGGTGCCGTGCAGAGTGAAGAGCATGATGAAGAAGGGCGCAGCCTGCTGAGCGTGCGACTGCCCAGGGTCGAGTTGAACCGCCTGGTCAGCCGCGAAGGCATGGAGCCGCAAGTGTTTGTCGAGCAACACACTTTGCAATAAATGCCCGTCGAGGTCGCCGGGCAGCCGTGACAGGCATTCTGTAGCATTGGACGGCGCGCCGTGGGCGCGTCTTTGCTTTATCAGATGGAGAGCGCTATGGCTTGGAACGAGCCGGGTGGCAACTCGAACAATCAGGATCCCTGGGGCGGCCGCCGTAATGGTGGCGGCGGTGGTGGCGACAAGAAAGGTCCACCGGATCTGGACGAGGCCTTCCGCAAGCTGCAGGACAGCCTGAACGGCATGTTCGGCAGTGGCAAGAAACGTGGCGGCGGCGGTGACCGCAATATCGGCAAGGGTGGCGGCTATGGCCTGCTGGGCATCGGCCTGGCGGCTCTGGCGGCAATCTGGCTGTATAACGCCGTCTATGTCGTGGACGAGCAGGAGCAGGCCGTGGTGCTGCGCTTCGGCAAGTACTACGAGACCGTTGGTCCCGGCCTGAATATCTATTTCCCGCCGATCGACCGCAAGTACATGGAAAACGTGACCCGCGAGCGGGCGTACACCAAGCAGGGGCAGATGCTCACCGAAGACGAAAACATCGTCGAAGTGCCACTGACCGTGCAGTACCGCATCAGCAACCTGCAGGACTTCGTGCTCAACGTCGACCAGCCGGAAGTCAGCCTGCAGCATGCGACCGAAAGCGCCCTGCGCCACGTGGTGGGTTCCACCTCGATGGACCAGGTGCTGACCGAAGGCCGCGAGCAGATGGCGGTGGATATCCGCGAGCGCCTGCAGCGTTTCCTCGACACCTACCGCACCGGTATCACTGTCACCCAGGTCAACGTACAGAGCGCGGCAGCCCCGCGTGAAGTGCAGGAAGCCTTCGACGACGTGATCCGTGCCCGTGAGGACGAGCAGCGTGCGCGCAACCAGGCCGAGTCCTACGCCAATGGTGTGGTACCGGAGGCCCGTGGCCAGGCGCAGCGCATCATCGAGGACGCCAACGGCTACCGTGATGAAGTCATTGCCCGCGCCAAGGGTGAGGCCGATCGCTTCACCAAGTTGGTCGCCGAGTACCGCAAGGCACCGGAGGTCACGCGCCAGCGTCTGTACCTGGATACCATGCAGGAGGTCTACAGCAACTCCAGCAAGGTTCTGGTCACGGCCAAGGACGGGCAGAACAACCTGCTCTACCTGCCGTTGGACAAGATGGTCGAAGGCAGCCGTGGCAACAGTGCAGCGCCGGCCAGCAGCGTATCGCCGTCGGTCAATGACGCCGCCGCGCGTGCTGCGCAGGACCTGCAACCACAACCGCCGCTGCGTTCCAGGGAGAGCCGCTGATGAGCAATAAGTCACTGTTCGCCCTGATCGGCGCCGTGGTGCTGGCGATCGCCGCCTGGAACTGCTTCTACATCGTTTCGCAGACTGAACGCGCGGTATTGCTGCAGTTCGGCCGCGTGGTCAAGGCCGATGTCCAGCCTGGCCTGCACGTGAAGGTGCCGTACGTGAACCAGGTGCGCAAGTTCGACGCCCGCCTGATGACCCTCGACGCACCGACCCAGCGTTTCCTGACGCTGGAGAAGAAAGCGGTGATGGTCGATGCCTACGCCAAATGGCGGGTCAAGGACGCCGAGCGCTTCTATACCGCAACCTCGGGTATGAAGCAGATCGCCGACGAGCGCCTGTCGCGTCGTCTGGAGAGCGGCCTGCGTGACCAGTTTGGTAAACGCACCCTGCACGAAGTGGTTTCCGGTGAGCGTGATGCGCTGATGGCGGATATCACCGCTTCGCTGAACCGCATGGCCAGCAAGGAGCTGGGTATCGAAGTGGTCGACGTTCGCGTCAAGGCCATCGACCTGCCCAAGGAAGTCAACCGCAGCGTGTTCGACCGCATGAGCACCGAGCGCGAGCGTGAAGCCCGCGAGCACCGTGCCAAGGGTAACGAACTGGCCGAAGGTATCCGCGCCGACGCCGACCGTCAGCGCCGCGTACTGCTGGCCGAAGCGTACCGCGAAGCGGAAGAGACCCGTGGTGATGGTGACGCCCAGGCGGCCTCCATCTACGCCAAGGCCTACACGCAGGACGCCGATTTCTACGCGTTCTACCGTAGCCTCAAGGCCTATCGCGAAAGCTTCTCCAGCAAGAGCGATGTACTGGTCCTGGATTCGAAGAACGAGTTCTTCAGGTTCCTGGACAAGAGCAAGCCCTGATCGTGCTCTCATGAGGGATTCGCCCCGCCGGGCAGCTAAAATGCCTGGCGGGGTGCATCCTGAATGAAAAGGGGTGTATGATGAGTCAGCCGGGAAATTCCCGGCTTTTTTGCGTCTGCAAGGTTGATTGGCAAACGGCCAGTTGACGGTTTGGTCAGGTCGCAAGGCAATTCGAGGGTATTGGCTACGGTGGTTGCGCTGGGATCGGTGCTGCCCGCTGTTGTGTGTCAATGCCTGCTTTACTCACGGCTCGCCAGCTGGCAGGCCGCCCGGACCAGAGGGGAAATGGCGTAATGGCAACGGTAGACCGCTGGCTACTGCCAGATGGCATCGAGGAAGTACTGCCACCTGAGGCGGCGCGCATCGAGATCGCGCGTCGTCAGGTGTTGGACCTGTTCCAGAGTTGGGGTTACGAACTGGTCGTCACCCCGCATATCGAGTACCTGGAGTCGCTGCTCACCGGCGCCGGCCAGGACCTGGACCAGCGTACCTTCAAGGTCGTCGACCCGCAGTCCGGCCGCCTGATGGGTTTCCGTGCCGACTTCACGCCGCAGGTGGCGCGCATCGACGCCCACACCCTGCGCCGTGAAGGCCCGAGCCGCCTGTGCTATGCCGGCAGCGTGCTGCATGCGCAGCCGCGTGCCTTGTCGACCTCGCGTAGCCCGATCCAGCTGGGCGCCGAGCTGTACGGCGACGCCAGCCCTACCAGCGATGTCGAAGTCATCAGCCTGATGCTCGCCACACTGCAGCTGACCGATGTCGCCGATGTGCACATGGACCTTGGCCATGTCGGTATCTATCGTGGCCTGGCCCGTGCCGCCAACCTGTCCGGCGCGGTCGAGCAGCAACTGTTCGATGCCCTGCAGCGCAAGGCCGTCGATGAAGTGCAGGCGCTGACCGCAGACCTGCCGAAGGACCTGGGCAACATGCTGCGCGCCCTGTGCGAACTGTGCGGTGGCCGTGAAGTGCTGGCCGAGGCCCGTGTGCGCCTGGGCCGTGCCCCGGCCAGCGTGCTGGCGGCGCTGGACGACCTGTTGGCGATCGCCGACCGCCTGGCTTCGCGCTACCCGGACCTGCCACTGTACTTCGACCTCGGCGAACTGCGCGGCTACCACTATCACACTGGCGTGGTGTTCGCCGTGTTCGTGCCTGGCGAAGGTCAATCGATCGCCCAGGGCGGCCGCTATGACGACATCGGCGCCGATTTTGGCCGGGCACGCCCGGCCACCGGATTCTCCACGGATTTGAAGACCCTGGTCACACTGGGGCGAGCGGAGGTCGTATTGCCTGTTGGCGGCATCTGGATGCCTGACAGCAGCGATGCGGCCCTCTGGCAGATGGTCTGCCAGTTGCGCAACGAGGGCCAGCGAGTGGTCCAGGCTTTGCCTGGCCAGCCGCTGAGTGCTGCCCTCGAGGCGGATTGTGATCGGCAATTGATTCAGCAAGACGGGCGCTGGCAGGTTCTGCCGCTGACCCATTGAGATTCTTCGCCGGCAATGGGCCGGCACCAAGTTTGCGTGAATGAGGACAAATGTAATGGGTAAGAATGTCGTCGTCCTGGGCACCCAGTGGGGTGATGAGGGCAAAGGCAAGATCGTCGATCTGCTGACCGAACATGCTGCCGCCGTCGTGCGCTACCAAGGTGGCCACAACGCGGGCCACACCCTGGTGATCAACGGTGAGAAGACTGTTCTGCACCTGATTCCGTCCGGCATCCTGCGTGAAGGCGTGCAATGCCTGATCGGCAACGGCGTGGTCGTTGCCCCGGATGCCCTGATGCGTGAAATCACCAAGCTGGAAGAGAAGGGCGTACCGGTGCGCGAGCGCCTGCGCATTTCCCCGGCTGCTCCGCTGATCCTGTCGTACCACGTGGCCCTCGACCAGGCCCGTGAAAAAGCCCGCGGCGAAGCCAAGATCGGCACTACCGGTCGTGGTATCGGCCCGGCCTACGAAGACAAGGTGGCCCGTCGCGGCCTGCGCGTCGGCGACCTGTTCCACCGCGAGCGCTTCGCCGCCAAGCTCGGTGAGCTGCTGGATTACCACAACTTCCAGCTGGTGAACTACTACAAAGAGCCTGCCATCGACTTCCAGCAGACCCTGGACGAGTGCATGGCCTACGCCGAGCAGCTCAAGCCGATGATGCTCGACGTCACCGCCGAACTGCACAACCTGCGCCGCGCCGGCAAGGACATCATGTTCGAAGGCGCCCAGGGCTCGCTGCTGGACATCGACCACGGCACCTACCCGTACGTCACCAGCTCCAACACCACCGCCGGCGGCATCTCTACCGGTTCCGGCGTTGGCCCGATGTACCTGGACTACATCCTGGGCATCACCAAGGCCTACACCACCCGTGTCGGTTCCGGTCCGTTCCCGACCGAGCTGTTCGACGAGACCGGCGCCACCCTGGCCAAGCGTGGCCACGAGTTCGGCTCCACCACTGGTCGTGCCCGTCGTTGCGGCTGGTTCGATGCCGTGATCCTGCGTCGCGCCATCGACGTCAACAGCATCTCGGGTATCTGCCTGACCAAGTTGGACGTGCTGGACGGCCTGGAAACCATCAATATCTGCGTTGGCTACAAGAACGAGAACGGTGCCGTCATCGACGCGCCTTCCGATGCCGACAGCTACATCGGCCTGGAGCCGGTGTACGAAGAGATGCCAGGCTGGAGCGAGTCGACCCTGGGCGTTAAAACCCTGGAAGAGCTGCCGCAGGCCGCGCGCAACTACATCAAGCGCATCGAGGAACTGGTCGGCGCGCCGATCGACATCATCTCGACTGGCCCGGACCGCAACGAAACCATCGTGCTGCGTCATCCGTTCGCCTGATCAGCTACTCGCTAGCTGACTGAACGCCGCGCCCCCGCAAGGAGGCGCGGCGTTTTCATATGGGGTACGAAGTAGCGGCGGACTTGCCCCGCGCATGGCATCGGCGTGGGCAATTTCGCTGCCATGGATAATTACCTCATACCTTTGGCATTTATACCTGCTGTCTCAGGCACAACCCTTGCTGTAAGAAGTTTCTGTAGATGCCATCAAAGTAATGGCGCCAGAAACACGAGGGTTACAACGTGTCTGCCATCCTTTCACTGTTACGAAGCCGCCTCTTGCGGCCTGTGTTTGTTGCGCTTGGTATCGCTCTTCTGGTGCAGGTGCTGGTTGCTGTTGCACTGACGCGGAGCACGGTCACCGCCCTGGAGGCCGATTTGGGGGCGCGCCTGGGCAATGACAGCCAGAAACTGGCTGCCGAACTGGAGCAGGCCGGGGAGGATGTCCGGGCTGGGCTCGATAGCCTTTCCGTCAGTACGCGCCAGCGTTTGAGTGCAGGCCTGTCCAGCCGCCTGCAGGATGAGCAGCAGCAGTTGCGCGCAACACTGGAGGAAAATCTCAGGGACTCGGCCCATGAAATGGCCGATCTGTTGGCTTCGGTCGCGCCACGGGCGATCTGGGACAACGACGTGCCGATGCTCTCGGACTTCGCTCGCCGTGCCCAGCGCAATCCCAACGTACTGTTCGTGATCTACGACGATGCCCAGGGCCAGCACCTGACCCGCTACCTCAACCGGCAGAACCCGATCAACCAGGCATTGATGGAAAAGGGCCAGGGTGAACGGGCGCTGGACAAGGTGCTGGATGCCGCGCGCAAGGATCCGTCGGTGTACTTCGTAGAAGCGTCGATCAACCCCAATGGCGCAGAGATCGGCAAGGTGCTGATGGGCGTGTCGACCGCGGGCATCGACCAGGAGCTCAAGGCCCTGGATCAGCGCTTCGCGGCCTTGATCGCCAGTGGCGAGCAACTGGTCGGGGACAGCCTGGTGGCCGCCGCCGCCGACAGTGGCAAGGCCTTGCGTGCGCGCCTGGAGACAGCCCAGCACAGCGCCACGGCCATGCAGGCCAATACCGCGCAGACCGTGCGTGATGCCGCCGCCGAGCTGCGCTGGCGCATCGGCCTGGGTCTGGTGCTGGTCGGTCTGGGTGTGCTGGTGGTGGTGGCGGTGGTGCTCGGGCGCCGTGTCCTGAGCAAGCTCGGCCTGCTGATCGCCGCGTTGAACGACCTGGCCGCCGGCGAAGGCGACCTGACCAAGCGCGTCAAGCTCGACAGCCGTGACGAGATCGGCGACATGGCCTCGGCGGTCAACCGCTTCGTCGACAAGCTGCAGCCCATCGTCCGCGAAGCTGGCGAAGTGGCGCAGCGTACGGGTGTGGAGATCGACAGCATGGCCCAGCGCAACGCCGGGGCCGATGCCGCTGCCGCGTTGCAGCGCGACGAAGTGGCTGCCAGCCTGCGCGACCTGTCGAGCATGGCTGACGAGGCCCAGGCCGAGAGCCATGCCATGCAGGCGGCATTGCAGCAGGTGGTGGACATTCGCCAGGCGACCGACGAAAACAGCCGTGCTTCGACGCAGCTGGCGCGTTTGATCGAGAACCTGGCCGGCGAAGTGCAGACCGGCTCCCAGGTGATCGAGCGGCTGGCCAAGCAGAGCGAGCAGATCGAGGTGGTGTTGACGGTGATCCATGGTATTGCCGAACAGACCAACCTGTTGGCGCTCAACGCCGCCATCGAAGCGGCGCGGGCCGGAGAGACCGGGCGCGGTTTCGCCGTGGTGGCCGATGAGGTGCGTGCCTTGGCGAGCAAGACGCAGAGCTCGACCGGGGATATCCAGTCGCATATCGCTGCGCTGCAGCAAGGCGCCAAGGAGGCGGTGGCGACCATCAGCCAGGCAGGACGCCAGGCCAGTGAAGGCTTGCTGGTGTTGCGCGACAATGAACGGCGGCAGCAATCGGTGCAGGCTGCGGTCGAGCAGGTGCATGCGGCGATCGGCCTGGCCACGCGAGCGGCCGAGCAGCAGGCCAGTGGCGCGCAAGCCGTGCGTGGGCGAGTCGAAACCATCCATGCCCAGGCCGAGCGTTCGGCCGAGGTGGTGATGCAGACCACGGCCAGTAGCAAGGTGCTCGATGACCTGGCGGCTCAGTTACGTGCAAGCCTGGGGCAGTTCAGGGCCTGACATAAAGCATCGCGGGGCAAGCCCGCTCCCACGGTGCGCTGTGACCGTGGGAGCGGCGATGCGGCGACCCGACTTTCCCCGCGATGGCGTTTTAGGCCTTGTTCAGGTACATCCGCGTAGTCAGCAGATACACCGGCAATCCCGAAACCACGATCAGCAACGCCGCATAAGGCGCCGCCGCCGCGAACTCGACGTTGGCGGTATGCGCCCACACCTCGGTGGCCAATGTGGTCATCCCGGTCGGGCTGAGCAGCAGGGTGGCGGTCAATTCCTTCATCGCATCCAGGAACACCAGGGCGAAAGCCGCTGCCATTGCCGGGAAGATGATCGGCAAGGTAACCCGGCAGAAGGCCGCGAAGCTGCTGGCGCCTAAGGTGCGTGCCGCCTCTTCCAGGGTTGGCGAGGCCTTGTTCAGTGCGGTGCGCACCGGCGACTGCGCCAGCGGCAGGAACAGCAGGGCATAGGCCAAGATCAACAGCGCCGTGGTCTGGTAAAGCGCCGGCACATAGTGCAGGGCGAAGAACACCAGGGTCAGCGCAATGACCAGCCCGGGCAGGGCGTGCAGCAGGTACGGCAAACGCTCGGCCCAGATCGCCAGGCGCCCCTTGTAGCGCACCACCAGGAAGCTGATTGGCAGGGCCAGCAGCACGCAGAAGCCGGCGCCACCCAATGACACCGACAGCGAGGTGCCCAGGGCCTTGCCGATGGCCGCGACCGGGAAGGCCGCCGATGAGCCCACGCTCAGCCAGTAGCCGAGCATGGCCAGCGGAATGCCGCTGCCCAGCACCGCCAGCGCCAGGCAGAACAGCTGGCCAAGTGGCATCCAGCCGCGCAGTCGCAAGGGTTGGGCGCGGCGCGCAACGCCCTGGCCAATGCGCACATGACGCGCCTTGCCACGCACTCGCAGTTCCAGCCACAGCATCGCCAGGCACAGCACCAGCAGTACTGCCGAAAGCATCGCGGCGTTGGCGTTGCTGAATTCCAGTTCGAACTGTTGGTAGATCGCCGTGGTGAAGGTCTGCAGGCCAAGGATCGACAGGGCGCCAAACTCCACCAGCATGTGCAGGGCGATCAGCAGCCCGCCACCGAGCATCGACGGCCACAGCAACGGCAGGGTGATCTTGCGGAACACGCCCCAGCGGCTGCAGCCCAGAGTGCGCGCCGACTCCTCCAGCGCGGTATCCAGGTTGCGCAGGGTAGCGGCCACCGGCAGGAACACCAGTGGGTACTTCGACAGCGCCATCACCAGGATCGCCCCGCCCAGTCCTTCGAAGTCCGAGCTCAGCGACACCCAGGTGAAGCTGCTGACGAACGACGGCACGGCGAACGGCAGGCACAGCACCACGCCCCACAGGCGTCGGCCCGGCAGGTCGCTGCGCTCCAGCAGCCAGGCCAGGGCCACGCCCACCACCAGGCATAGCGCGGTGACGCCGACCATCAGCAGCAGGGTGTTGCGCAGCAAGCCCCACACGAACGGACGCCATAGCAGGCGCAGGGCTTCATGCCAGCCGGCATCCCAGGCCTTGAGCCCGACGTACAGCAATGGCAGCAGGCTCATGGCCACCAGGAACAGCACGGGCAGCACCACCCAGATGGACGGGCGCTTGCGCTTGGGGACGAAGCGCGCCAAGGCGGGCGAGGGCAGGGCGGCAGTCATCAGAGCAGGCCAACCTCACGTTCCAGCTCGATGGCTTCCTCGGCATTGCCAAGGTCGGCCGGCGAGATCTTCGGCGGGCGCAGCTCATCGAACGGTTTCAGCCCGCGGTCGGAGACCATGCCTTTATGCAGCGGGTATTCGGCGGTGGTCTGGGTGATCACGCGCTGGCCTTCTTCGCTGGCCATCCAGTTGAGCAGGGCCTGGGCCTCTTTCGGATGCTTGCTGGCCTTGACCGCGGCAGCACCGGAGATGGTCACCAGGTTGCCGGCGTCGCCGTCGGCCAGGTAGTACAGCTTGGAGTCGAGCTTGCCGCGCTCGCGCTCCAGGGCGTACCAGTAGTAGTTGTTCACCAGCACGGCGGCGACTTCGCCCTTCTCCACGGCCTTCAGCGCGACCATGTTGTTGGTGTAGGTCTTGCCGAAGGCTTTAAGGCCGGTCAGCCATTCTTCGGTGGCTTCGCGCCCGTGCATCTTGAGGATGGCCACCGCCTGTTCCTGGAAGGCGCCGCTGGTGGGCACGTAGCCGACACGGCCGTCCCATTCGGGGCCGGCGAAATCCATCACCGTGGTCGGCAGGTCCTTCTCATCGATCTTCTTCGGGTTGTAGACCACCACGCGGGTGCGCGCGGTGACGCCCATCCAGGTGCCGTTGGCGCCCACGTACTCCTTGGGCAGCATGTTCAGGGTGGCGTCGTCGATCTTCGCCAGCAGGCCCAGTTCGCCCAGGTTGTTCAGCGGTGGCGACTCTTCGGTATAGATGATGTCGGCCGGCGAGCGTTCGCCTTCCTCGATGATCTGGCTGGCGAGCTGGTTGCTGCTGCCCTTGCGGATATTGATATGGATGCCGGTCTTGGCCTCGTAGGCCTTGGCGATGGCTTCACCGATTTCCTTGTGCTGGCCGTTGTACATTGTCAACGTGACTGGTTCGTCTGCCAGGGCGGCCGGAGCGCCGATCACCAGGCTCAGGACTGCGGCGGCCAGGGTGCGCATCAGCGGTTGCGGGCGGATCGTCATGCGGGTGCTTCCTCGCTTACGGCTACATATTTGGAAACAATGGTAAACGAAATTGTTTCTCAAATGGGCGCATGACGGGAAATTCATGGGTAGACGAAGGAGGGGGGGGCTGCCCGGCGACATGAAATCGCAGGCAAGAAAAAACCCACTAGCAAGCTAGTGGGTTTTTGTATGGTGCCCAGGAGAAGACTCGAACTTCCACGACCGTTAAGTCACTGATACCTGAAACCAGCGCGTCTACCAATTCCGCCACCTGGGCAAAGCTTTGCATCGTCTGTTGAAGGCGACTTTCGTCTGCTTTCACACAGTAGTAACAAATCCTTGGTCATCTGTTACTTGAAAATTTTTGGTGCCCAGGAGAAGACTCGAACTTCCACGACCGTTAAGTCACTGATACCTGAAACCAGCGCGTCTACCAATTCCGCCACCTGGGCACACATTCGAGATTAAAAGATGCTTTACAGCGTCGTTCATCTCTACTACAACTTCGGGGTTGTCCGTCGTTGTGGTGCGCACTATACGGACGCTCCTGATGGCTGTAAAGCCCCTGACCGAAAAAAAATTCAAAAAATTCAACCCGTTGATTCCACGCGCCTATTTCCGTTCGGCGGATACCACGCCGGGGCTGTCCAAGGCTGACATTTCCGGTTTCAATACGCCTATGCCAGAATTCATATCTATATACCCCAAGGTGAACCCCTTCTGATGGCCGATTGGCAATCCCTCGATCCCGAGGCCGCTCGCGAAGCGGAAAAATACGACAACCCTATCCCCAGCCGTGAGCTGATCCTGCAGCGCCTCGCCGACCGTGGCGAGCCGGCTGCCCGCGAACAGCTGGCCGAAGAGTTCGGTCTTTACGAAGAAGACCAGATCGAAGCCCTGCGCCGCCGCCTGCGTGCCATGGAGCGCGACGGTCAGCTTATCTATACCCGGCGCGGCACCTATGCCCCGGTGGACAAGCTCGACCTTATCTGTGGCCGCGTGTCCGGCCACCGCGACGGTTTCGGCTTCCTGATTCCCGACGATGGCAGCGAAGACCTGTTCCTCAGCCCGTCGCAGATGCGCCTGGTGTTCGACGGCGACCGCGGCCTGGCCCGTGTTTCCGGGGTGGACCGCCGTGGCCGCCGCGAAGGTGTGCTGGTGGAAGTCATCTCCCGCGCCCACGAAAGCGTGGTCGGCCGTTACTTCGAAGAGGGCGGCATCGGCTATGTGACCCCCGACAACCCGAAGATCCAGCAGGAAGTGCTGGTCACCGCCGGGCGCAACGGCGGCGCCAAGATCGGCCAGTTCGTGTCGATCAAGATCACCCACTGGCCAACCCCGCGCTTCCAGCCGCAGGGTGATGTGGTCGAGGTGATCGGCAACTACATGGCGCCGGGCATGGAGATCGACATCGCCCTGCGCAGCTATGACATTCCGCATGTCTGGCCGCAGGAGGTGATCAAGGAAGCGCGCAAGTTCCGCTCCGAAGTCGAGGAGAAAGATAAAGAGAAGCGCATCGACCTGCGCCATCTGCCTTTCGTCACCATCGACGGCGAAGACGCCCGCGACTTCGACGATGCGGTGTATTGCGAGCCGCTGGGCAAGCTGCGCATGTTCTCCGGCGGCTGGCGCCTGTACGTGGCGATCGCCGACGTTTCCAGCTACGTGCGCCTGGGTTCGGCCCTGGATACCGAAGCGCAGCAACGGGGTAACTCGGTGTACTTCCCCGAGCGCGTCGTGCCGATGCTGCCCGAAGAGCTGTCCAACGGCCTGTGCTCGCTGAACCCGCACGTCGATCGCCTGGCCATGGTCTGCGAAATGACCATCAACAAGGCCGGCCAGATGGTCGACTACCAGTTCTACGAGGGTGTGATCCACTCCCATGCGCGCCTGACCTACAACAAGGTCAGCAGCATGCTCGAGCATTCCCGCACCCGCGAAGGCAAGGCCCTGCGCGAGGAGTACAGCGCGGTGCTGCCGGACCTGAAGAGCCTGTACGCCCTGTACAAGGTGCTCCTGGCGGCCCGTCACACCCGTGGCGCGATCGATTTCGAGACCCAGGAAACCCGGATCATCTTCGGCGAAGACCGCAAGATCGACGAAATTCGTCCGACCGTGCGCAATGACGCCCACAAGCTGATCGAAGAGTGCATGCTGGCGGCCAACGTCGCGACGGCAGAGTTCCTGCAGAAGCACAATGTGCCTGCGCTGTACCGCGTGCACGATGGTCCGCCGCCCGAGCGCCTGGAGAAGTTGCGCGCATTCCTCGGTGAGCTGGGCCTGAGCCTGCACAAAGGCAAGGATCCTTCGCCAAAGGACTACCAGGCGCTGCTGGCGAGCATCGCTGGGCGCCCGGACTTCCACCTGATCCAGACTGTCATGCTGCGCTCGCTGAGCCAGGCGGTGTACAGCGTCGAGAACAACGGTCACTTCGGTCTGAACTACGAGGCCTACACCCACTTCACCTCGCCGATCCGTCGTTACCCGGACCTGCTGGTGCACCGCGCCATCCGCAGCGTGATCCGCTCCAAGGTCGACACCCCGCATGTCAAGCGTGCCGGTGCCATGAGCATTCCCAAGGCGCGCATCTACCCGTACGACGAGAACAGCCTCGAGCAGATGGGCGAGCAGTGCTCGATGACCGAGCGCCGCGCCGACGAGGCCACCCGCGACGTGGTCAACTGGCTCAAGTGCGAGTACATGCGTGATCGCGTCGGCGAGACCTTCCCTGGTGTGATCACCGCGGTGACCGGCTTTGGCCTGTTCATCGAGCTGACCGACATCTATGTCGAAGGCCTGGTGCATGTCAGCGCCCTGCCGGGTGACTACTACCACTTCGATCCGGTGCATCACCGCCTGTCCGGTGAGCGCAGCGGCCGCAGCTTCCGCCTGGGCGACACGGTCGAGGTGAAGGTCATGCGTGTCGACCTCGAGCAGCGCAAGATCGACTTCGAAATGTCGGAGAAGACCGTCACCGCGCCGGTCGGCCGCAAGCCACGCGCTGCCGCGCAGCCGGTGGCCGAGCAGGCGCCTGCCGCCGAAGCGAAGATTTCGCCCAAGCCGCGCAGCCGCAAGAGCGAGGCCTCCGAGGCGTACTTCCCGAAAGACGCCGTGCAGCGCAATGCCGAGGTGCGCAAGAGCCGTGAAATGAAGAAGGCGCTGATGGGCGAGGCGCGTGCCAGCGGCCATGCCGGCGGCAAGTCGGAAAAAGGTGGCAAGTCGTCCGGCAAGCCGACCAAGCATCGCAAGGGGCCGCCCAAGTCCGGCGCGCCACGCAAGGGCAAGAACAAGTCATGAGTCAGCTGGAAAAGATCTACGGCGTGCATGCCGTGCAGGCGCTGCTGCAACACCACCCCAAGCGGGTAAAGCAGATCTGGCTGTCCGAAGGGCGCAGTGAGCCACGCATCCAGGCCCTGCTGGAGCTGGCTGCGCAGAACCGCGTCCAGGTCGGCCAGGCCGAGCGCCGTGAGCTCGACGCCTGGGTCGAAGGTGTGCATCAGGGGGTGGTCGCCGACGTGAGCCCGAGCCAGGTATGGGGCGAGGCGATGCTCGACGAGCTGCTCGAGCGCACCGAGACGCCGCCACTGATCCTGGTGCTCGATGGCGTTACCGATCCGCACAACCTCGGCGCCTGTCTGCGCACCGCCGATGCGGCCGGGGCGACCGCCGTGGTGATCCCCAAGGACAAGTCCGCGACCCTGACCGGCGTGGTGCGCAAGGTGGCCTGCGGCGCCGCCGAGGTGATGCCGCTGGTGGCCGTGACCAACCTGGCGCGTACCCTGGAGAAACTCCAGCAGCGCGGACTGTGGGTGGTCGGTACCGCTGGCGAGGCCGAGCAGGAAATCTACCAGCAGGACCTGACCGGTCCGCTGGTGATGATCATGGGGGCCGAAGGCAAGGGCATGCGCCGCCTGACCCGTGAACACTGTGATTTCCTGGTGAAGTTGCCGATGGGCGGCAGCGTCAGCAGCCTGAACGTTTCGGTGGCCACCGGGGTGTGCCTGTTCGAGGCCGTGAGGCAGCGTCAGGTCAAGCGCTGATCTGATCGTGTGTGGGAGCGGCGCACCGCCGCTCCCACGTTGTTTCTCAGGCTTGCGGCCTATTGGGCGAATATGTTTCCGGCTGTTCAAATATTCGCCAACCTCCTTGCTTGTCCTTCCCGGCTTCTCTACAATTGCGCCCCTTGCCGAGCTGGCAGGCGCGCATGTGCCTTCTCTCTAGGGCAAGACAGACAGTGTCATTCACTCCTTGTCTGACCAGGTTGCTGGCAGACTACTAACCCGTAAGGAGCATTCATGCGTCATTACGAAATCATCTTCCTGGTTCACCCGGACCAGAGCGAGCAAGTCGGCGGCATGGTTGAGCGTTACACCAAGCTGATCGAAGAAGATGGTGGCAAGATCCACCGCCTGGAAGACTGGGGCCGTCGTCAACTGGCCTACGCAATCAACAATGTTCACAAGGCTCACTACGTGATGCTGAACGTTGAGTGCTCCGGCAAGGCCCTGGCCGAGCTGGAAGACAACTTCCGCTACAACGATGCCGTGATCCGTAACCTGGTCATCCGTCGCGACGAAGCCGTCACCGGCCCGTCCGAGATGCTCAAGGCAGAAGAGAACCGCAGCGAGCGCCGTGAGCGTCGTGAACGTCCTGAGCATGCTGATGGCGCCGAAGGCGACGACAGCAATGACAGCGACAACAGCGATAACGCTGACGAGTAATCCACGGACCTTTTGAGGAGCCTATTACATGGCACGTTTCTTCCGTCGTCGTAAATTCTGCCGCTTCACTGCTGAAGACGTGAAAGAGATCGACTTCAAAGATCTCAACACCCTGAAAGCTTACGTATCCGAAACCGGCAAGATCGTTCCAAGCCGCATCACCGGTACCAAAGCTCGTTATCAGCGTCAGCTGGCCACCGCTATCAAGCGCGCCCGCTTCCTGGCCCTGCTGCCCTACACCGACAGCCACGGCCGCTGAGACCGGGTCGTCGACTAAGTAGCAAGGGATAAGCATGCGAGCGTTGGCAAGTTTCATCATGCGCGGTCGTGTGCAGGCCACCCTCGTGGTGGTCATCAGCGCGGTACTGCCGCTGCTGTTCTGGTTGAGTGCCGCTGCCGGGAGCCTTGTGCTCCTGCGGCGCGGGTTCAAGGACGCTTCATCGGTCATCGCCTGGGGCCTTTTGCCAGCGTTGATCATGGGGTTCTTCGGCGAACCGAGCACCTTGCTGGTGCTTTTGGGAACGCTGGGTCTGGCCGCCTCGTTGCGCGCCGGGCATTCCTGGACCCGGGTACTGCTGTCCAGTGTCGCATTAGGCTTGCTGTACAGCCTGATCCTGGATGCGGTGATGCGCGAAACCTTCGAGGTGCTGGCCAAGGCGCTTGAAAAAGCCCTGCCGCAGTTCGAGGGCCAACCAGTACTACCTGGTGAGCTGATCGGCCCTTTGCTGGTCGCTTCCAGTGCGGTAATGCTGCAGCTGTTCAGCCTGCTGGCCTTGATGCTGGCGCGCTATTGGCAGGCTGCGTTGTACAACCCCGGTGGTTTCGGGCGCGAGTTTCGCGAACTGAGGCTGCCGCTGGTACCCATGCTGGTGCTGGTGTCATTGATGGTGTTGGGCCCGTTCATCGGGTCTCAGTTCATCGTCCTGGCCAGTGCGTCCAGCCTGGTGCTGCTGCTCGCTGGCATCGCCCTGATTCACGGGCTGGTGGCACAACGGCGTCTGGCCGGTTTCTGGCTGGTGGGGATGTACGTGACGTTGCCGCTGCTCATGCAGCTGATGTATCCGTTGCTCGTGGTTCTGGCCATTGTCGACAGCCTGATTGATTTTCGCGGTCGCAAGTCCCCTTCACAGGGTGACGACTCCGCGAACGGTGAAGGTTAAAAGTTAAGAGGTTTTACCAAATGGAACTGATCCTGCTGGAAAAAGTCGCCAACCTGGGCAACCTGGGCGACAAAGTAAACGTTAAGGCTGGTTACGGCCGTAACTTCCTGCTGCCATTCGGCAAGGCCACCGTTGCCAACGCCGCCAACCTGGCCGCGTTCGAAGAACGCCGCGCCGAGCTGGAAAAAGCCGCCGCAGAGAAAAAAGCTTCGGCTGAAAGCCGCGCTGCCCAACTGGCCGAGCTGGAAGTGACCATCACTGCCACCGCTGGCGACGAAGGCAAGCTGTTCGGTTCGATCGGCACCCACGACATCGCTGACGCCCTGACCGCCTCCGGCGTTGAAGTGGCCAAGGCTGAAGTTCGTCTGCCGAACGGCACCATTCGTCAGGTTGGCGAGTACGACGTAGCCGTGCACCTGCACAGCGACGTTGAAGCCACCGTACGTGTGGTTGTCGTAGCTGCCTAAGCTGCGTAATCGGCTGGTCCCTCGCGGGCCAGGCGGTTAACATCGGGCACGGTCCTGTCTTGCAGGCCGTGCCCTTTGTCTTTTTCATCTTCCAGAATTCTTTCGTGGCCATGAACGAGATCACCACCCCCGAACAACTCGACCTGCAAACCGCTGCCCTGAAGGTGCCGCCGCATTCCATCGAGGCCGAACAGGCCGTGCTCGGTGGCCTGATGCTGGACAACAACGCCTGGGAGCGGGTGCTGGATCAGGTGTCGGATGGCGACTTCTACCGGCATGACCATCGCCTGATCTTCCGCGCCATCCACAAGCTGGTGGATGCGAACCAGCCGTTCGACGTGGTCACCCTGCACGAGCAGTTGGACAAGGAAGGCGTGTCCACCCAGGTCGGCGGCCTGGCCTACCTTGCCGAGCTGGCCAAGAACACCCCGTCGGTGGCCAACATCAAGGCCTACGCCGCGATCATCCGCGAGCGGGCCACGCTGCGGCAGCTGATCAGCATCAGCACCGATATCGCCGACAACGCCTTCAACCCGCAGGGGCGTAACGCCGAAGAGATCCTCGACGACGCCGAACGGCAGATCTTCCAGATCGCCGAGGCGCGGCCGAAGACCGGCGGGCCGGTGGGGGTCAATGAGTTGTTGACCATGGCCATCGACCGTATCGACACGCTGTTCAACTCCGACAGCGACATCACCGGCGTGTCCACCGGTTTCACCGACCTGGACGAAAAGACCAGCGGCCTGCAGGCCGCCGACCTGATCATCGTCGCGGGCCGTCCGTCGATGGGCAAGACCACCTTCGCCATGAACCTGGTGGAAAACGCCGTGTTGCGCAGCGACAAGGTGGTGCTGGTGTTCTCCCTCGAGATGCCCGGTGAATCGCTGATCATGCGTATGCTGTCGTCGCTCGGGCGCATCGATCAGACCAAGGTGCGTTCCGGTCAGCTGGACGACGACGACTGGCCGCGGCTGACCTCGGCGGTCAACCTGCTGAACGACCGCAAGCTGTTCATCGACGATACCGCCGGCATCAGCCCATCGGAAATGCGTGCGCGCACCCGCCGCCTGGCCCGCGAGCACGGCGAGATCGCCATGATCATGGTCGACTACCTGCAGCTGATGCAGATCCCGGGTTCGGCCGGTGACAACCGGACCAACGAGATTTCCGAGATCTCCCGCTCGCTCAAGGCGCTGGCCAAGGAATTCAACTGCCCGGTAATCGCCCTGTCACAGCTCAACCGCTCCCTGGAGCAGCGCCCCAACAAGCGCCCGGTCAACTCCGACCTTCGTGAATCGGGTGCGATCGAGCAGGACGCCGACGTGATCATGTTCGTCTACCGTGACGAGGTGTATCACCCCGAGACCGAGCACAAGGGCGTGGCCGAGATCATCATCGGCAAGCAGCGTAACGGCCCCATCGGCTTCATTCGCCTGGCGTTCATCGGCAAGTACACCCGCTTCGAGAACCTCGCACCGGGCATGTACAACTTCGACGACGACGAGTAATCACCGAGCCTATCCCCGGCAGCAGCGCTCCTGTGGGAGCCGGCTTGCCGGCGATAGGGCCAGTGGAAGCTACAGATGAATCCGACCACCACCGTCGGATTTGGTCAAAATTTGTGCTATATTCCGCGCCCGCGATTTTCCTGCACATTAGAACCGGTCACTGACATGCAAGCAGCCAAACCACTCTACGACTATCCCAAGTACTGGGCCGAATGCTTCGGTCCAGCGCCGTTCCTGCCGATGAGCAGGGAGGAGATGGATCAGCTCGGCTGGGATTCCTGCGACATCATCATCGTGACCGGTGACGCCTACGTCGACCACGCATCGTTCGGCATGGCCATCATCGGCCGCCTGCTCGAGGCCCAGGGCTTCCGGGTGGGCATCATCGCCCAGCCGAACTGGCAGTCGAAGGACGACTTCATGAAGCTCGGCGAGCCGAACCTGTTCTTCGGGGTCGCGGCGGGCAACATGGACTCGATGATCAACCGCTACACCGCGGACAAGAAAATCCGTTCCGACGACGCCTACACGCCAGGCGGCCTGGCCGGCAAGCGTCCGGACCGAGCCAGCCTGGTGTACAGCCAGCGCTGCAAGGAAGCCTACAAGCATGTGCCGATCGTGCTCGGCGGCATCGAGGCCTCGCTGCGCCGTATCGCTCATTACGACTACTGGCAGGACAAGGTCCGCCACTCGATCCTGGTCGACGCCAGCGCCGACATCCTGCTGTACGGCAACGCCGAACGCGCGATTGTCGAGGTCGCCCAGCGCCTGTCCCAGGGTGAACGCATCGAGCACATCACCGACGTGCGCGGCACTGCCTTCATTCGTCGCGACACCCCGCAGGGCTGGTTCGAGATCGACTCCACGCGCATCGACCGTCCGGGTCGGGTCGACAAGATCATCAACCCGTACGTGAACACCCAGGACACCCAGGCCTGTGCCATCGAGCAGGCCAAGGGCGACCAGGAAGACCCGAACGAAGCCAAGGTCGTGCAGATCCTCGACAGCCCCAGCGTCACCCGCGAGAAGTCGGTGATCCGCCTGCCGTCGTTCGAGAAAGTGCGCAACGACCCGGTGCTCTATGCCCACGCCAACCGCGTGCTGCACCTGGAGACCAACCCGGGCAATGCCCGCGCCCTGGTGCAGAAGCATGGCGAGGTGGACGTGTGGTTCAACCCGCCTCCCATTCCCATGACCACCGAAGAGATGGACTATGTGTTCGGCATGCCCTATGCGCGCATCCCGCACCCGGCGTATGGCAAGGAGCGCATCCCGGCCTACGAGATGATCCGCTTCTCGGTGAACATCATGCGTGGCTGCTTCGGTGGCTGCACCTTCTGCTCGATCACCGAGCACGAAGGCCGGATCATCCAGAACCGCTCCCACGAGTCGATCCTGCACGAGATCGAGGAGATGCGCGACAAGGTGCCGGGCTTCACCGGCGTGGTCTCCGACCTCGGCGGCCCGACCGCCAACATGTACCGCATCGCCTGCAAGAGCCACGACATCGAGAAGCACTGCCGCAAGCCTTCGTGCGTGTTCCCGGGCATCTGCGAGAACCTCAACACCGACCACAGCTCGCTGATCGAGCTGTATCGCAAGGCTCGTGCCCTGCCGGGGGTCAAGAAGATCCTGATCGCCTCGGGCCTGCGCTACGACCTGGCGGTCGAGTCGCCGGAGTACGTGCGTGAGCTGGTCACCCACCACGTCGGTGGTTACCTGAAGATCGCCCCGGAGCACACCGAGCGTGGTCCGCTGGACAAGATGATGAAGCCGGGTATCGGTACCTACGACCGCTTCAAGCGCATGTTCGAGAAGTTCTCGAAAGAGGCGGGCAAGGAGCAGTACCTGATCCCTTACTTCATCGCCGCCCACCCGGGTACCACCGACGAAGACATGATGAACCTGGCCCTGTGGCTCAAGGGCAATGGCTTCCGCGCCGACCAGGTGCAGGCGTTCTATCCGTCGCCGATGGCTTCGGCCACCGCCATGTACCATTCGGGCAAGAACCCGCTGCGCAAGGTCACCTACAAGAGCGAAGGGGTGGAGATCGTCAAGAGCGAGGAGCAGCGCCGCTTGCACAAGGCGTTCCTGCGTTATCACGATCCGAAGGGCTGGCCGATGCTGCGCGAGGCGCTGCAGCGCATGGGACGCGCCGACCTGATCGGGCCAGGCAAGCACCAGCTGATCCCGCTGCACCAGCCGGCGACCGACACTTACCAGAGTGCGCGGCGCAAGAACTCGACCCCGGCCGGCAGCCACAAGGTGGGCAAGGACCAGAAGATCCTCACCCAGCACACCGGCCTGCCGCCGCGCGCCAGCGATGGCAGCAAGCCGTGGGACAAGCGCGAGAAAGCCAAGGCCGAGGCGTTCGCCCGCAACCAGCAGGCGGCCAAGGAGCGCAAGGAAGCGGCCAAGGGTGGTGGCGGCAAGGGCAAGAAGCCGCGCCAGCCGGTCATTCCGCGCTGATCATAAAAGGGGCTGCAAAGCAGCCCCTTCCAGGTCAATCAGGCTGCTTGTCGACCCACTTCGGCACCACCGGCGCAACGAAGCTGTCCATCCCATCCAGCAACTCATCCGGCCGCTCCCCGAGCAACAGCATTGCCCGGTGCTGTGGCCGCACGAAGCCTTCCTCGACGATGTGGTCGAGGAACCCGCCGAGCTTCGCATAGAACCCATTCACATCGAGCAGGCCCAGCGGCTTGGCGTGATAGCCTAGTTGCCCCCAGGTCCACACCTCGAACAGCTCCTCCAGCGTACCCAGGCCACCCGGCAGGGCGATGAAGGCGTCGCTGAGTTCGGCCATGCGCGCCTTGCGCGCATGCATGCCGTCCACCACCTCCAGGCGGGTCAGGCCCTTGTGGCCGATTTCGGCGTTCATCAGGCTTTCAGGAATGATGCCGACAACCTCGCCACCCGCCGCCATGGCGGCATCGGCGACGGTGCCCATCAGGCCGACCGCGCCGCCACCGTACACCAGCGTCAGGCCACGGCGGGCGATGGCCTGGCCGAGGGCGACGGCGGCTTCACGGTAGGCAGGGGTGGCACCGATGCTGGCGCCACAGAAGACACAAACGGAACGTACAGGCATTGCTTATCTCCCTTTACATGCGCGCACAGGGTAAGGCGCATGCCTGTCGGTTCCAAGGGGATCATTCGGGGCGGGCGAACTCGCAGACCGCCGAACCGGCCGCGCCACAGGCGTAGGCTGCCAGCAGGCTGCGCATCATGCTGCTCAATGTCATGACATTGCTCCTAATTGAGAGGTTGTCTCATCGTCCATTAAGAGGGCATGATGTGCACTTTGATTGGTTGTATACAATCCATTGAACAAATCTACTGGCTGGCGACTTGACACCCCTTGACCCATATCAGGTACGGGCGTCCGGTTTTCAGGCAGTCTCGCAATTGATAAAACCCTGCCAAGGAGATTCATGATGTTTGCGAAAGCTGTAGCGGTATCCCTGCTGACCCTCGCCAGCGCCTCCGTCTTTGCCGCCGACTGCAAGGTGACTGTCGACTCGACCGACCAGATGATGTTTAACACCAAGGAATTCACCATCGACAAGAGCTGCAAGACCGTTGAGATCGAACTGACCCACGGTGGCAGCCTGCCGAAGAACGTCATGGGCCACAACCTGGTCATCAGCAAGACTGCCGACATGGACACCATCGCCAAAGAGGGCATGTCGCAAGGCCTGGACAAGGACTACATCAAGGCCGACAACGCCGCGATCATCGGCCACACCAAAATGATCGGCGCCGGTGAAAAAGACACCATCAAGCTCGACACCGCCAAGCTGGAAGCCGGCGGCGACTACAGCTTCTTCTGCACCTTCCCGGGCCACATCTCGATGATGAAGGGCAAGGTCGTCGTCAAGTAATCAAAACCTGACGCAATACCGCTGTGGGAGCGGCCTTGCCCCGCGATGGCGATGGTGAATCCACCACGTCATCGCAGGGCAAGGCCGCTCCCACAGTTGTTTCTACGCCTGATCAAGGGGCGAACGGCAGCTCGCGCTTGTGCTGGGTCTTGCGGTAGGTGGCGACGATGATGTCGAACGCCTCCTGGCTCACCGGCTCACCGTGCAGGAAGGCGTCGATCTGCTGGTAGGTCACGCCGTGGGACGCTTCGTCCGGCTTGCCCGGTTCGAGGTCTTCCAGGTCCGCGGTCGGTACTTTTTCCACCAGCGATTCCGGCGCGCCAAAGCTGCGCGCAATGGCCCGCACCTGGTTTTTCACCAGCCCGCTCAGCGGCGCCAGGTCGCAGGCCCCGTCACCGAACTTGGTGAAGAAGCCCATCACCGCTTCGGCCGCGTGGTCCGTGCCGATCACCAGGCCCGCACGGGCACCGGCGACGGTGTATTGGGCGACCATGCGCGTGCGCGCCTTGACGTTGCCAACGACGAAGTCGACCAGGGTCGGCGAGCCGTTTTTCAGTTCCTCGACCTCGGCCGCCAAGGCCTTTACGGCTGGCGCGATGTCGATGGTGTGCACCTCGTCGGCCTTGATCACCTCCAGGCAGGCCTGGGCGTCGTGCTCGTCGTGCTGCACGTGGTACGGCAGGCGCACGGCGATGAAGGTATAAGCCTTGTCGCCGGTCTCGGCGCGCAGTTCGTTGATGGCGCGTTGGGCGAGCAGGGCGGCGGTCAGCGAGTCGACACCGCCACTGATACCCAGCACCAGGGTCTTGAGCCGGGCATTGGCCAGGCAGTCCTTGATGAACGCCACGCGCCGGGACACTTCCTGCTCGAGGGCGGCGGCATCGGCGAACGGCGGCTGCACCTTGAGCGCCTGGGCAATCTCTTGCTGAAAGGCTTGCATGGGTTACTCCTTGCTGGGGACTTTGAATACGTGGCGCATATAGGCAACGAAGTTTTCGTCGCGGCACTGCGTCTTGGCGGCTTCGTCAGAGATCTTCGCCACCGGCGAGCCGTTGCAGTCGGTCATTTTAAGGACGATGTTCATGGGCGCCACGCCGGGGATGTCGCAGGTCAGGTTGGTGCCAATGCCGAAGCTGACGTTGATGCGCCCGCGCAAGGCACGGAAGATTTCCAGCGAGCGGGTCAGGTTCAGGCCATCGGAGAACACCAGGGTCTTGGTCATCGGGTCGATACCGAGCTTCTGATAATGGGCGATGGCCTTTTCCGCCCAGGCCACCGGCTCGCCCGAGTCGTGGCGCAGGCCATCGAACAGCTTGGCGAAGTACAGGTCGAAATCCTTCAGGAAGGCATCCATGGTGATGCAGTCGGTCAGGGCGATGCCGAGCAGCCCACGGTACTCGCGCACCCAGCAGTCCAGGGCGGCGATCTGGCTGTCGATCAGCCGTGGGCCTAGCTGCTGGTGGGCCATGATCCATTCGTGGGCCATGGTGCCCAGGGGCTTGATATCCAGCTTCCATGCCAGGTCGACGTTGCTGGTGCCGACGAAGCGGCCCGGGAACTCATCGCGCAGCACCCGCACCACGTCTTCCTGCACGCGGCTGGAGAAGCGCCGGCGTGTGCCGAAGTCGGCTACCTGCAGTTCGGCCAGTTCGTCGTCGCTGGCGTGGGCGCGCAGCCAGTCGAACTTGCGATATAGCTGGTCGCGGGCTTCGGCCAGGCGCATGCGTGGGTGCAGGTGGCGGTTGCGCACTTCGCTGATGATGGCCAGCAGTGGCACTTCGAACAGGATCACATGCAGCCATGGGCCTTTCAGGCGCAGGAACAGTTGGTCGTTCTCGATGCCGATGCGCACATAGCGTAGGTTGAAGCGGAACAGGCGCAGGAAGCGCAGGAAGTCCGGCTTGAGGAAGCTGATGCGCTCGAGGAAGGCCAGTTGGCCGTCATCCAGGGTCAGCTCGCTGAGCAGCTCGAGCTGGTTGCGGATCTCGCCCAGGTAGGGCCGCAGGTCCTCGCCGTTGCGGCAGCGAAACTCCCATTCGACATCGGCGTCCGGGTAGTTGTGCAGGACGCCCTGCATCATCGTGAGCTTGTAGAAGTCGGTGTCGAGCAGGTTGTGCACGATGCGCTCGGCGAATGCGCTCTCGCTCATCAGGGGGAAGCTCCAAAGCGGGCAATGGTCGGTATTGTGCCAGCCTTTTAGTCCAGAATGTGGCGGGATCGCGGGGCAAGCCCGCTCCCACGTCGTTCGCCATTCGGCGCCGACAGGTATTTTTTCACGCAACAGCTAGCCTTCAAACAGTGCTCCCCGTAGCAGTCGCGCACCAGTGGTGTGCAGTTCGGTGACGTCCGCTGTTACAGCGCGGTTGCACGTTAACACTTGCGAGGGTTGCAATGATGGCGGGCGATGGTTGCTCCTTGTCTAGGCGTGTGGGTGTCACTTGTCGTGCGGCAGACGGTTGCACGCTCAATAAAGAAAAGGCCGCCGGTCGCCTGCACGCCGCCCTTACCGTGTGTTTTCCCGGAAGACAAACCAATGGCACGGCCCTTGCTCGGAGCACAGGGCTGAGAAGTTGTAGTGCCAACCAAAAAAAATATTCTAGGAGCACCACCTCATGTCGCAGACGTTTTACAAGAAAGGTTTCCTGGCACTGGCTGTAGCCACCGCACTGGGTGTTTCTTCGTATGTTCAGGCCGACATCAAGATCGGCGTCGCGGGCCCGATGACCGGAGCCAACGCAGCGTTTGGCGAGCAGTACATGAAAGGTGCGCAGGCCGCGGCCGACGTGATCAACAAGGCTGGCGGCGTCAACGGCGAGAAGATCGTCCTGGTCAAGGGCGATGACGCCTGCGAGCCCAAGCAGGCCGTGGCCGTGGCCAACCGTCTGGTCGACCAGGACAAGGTGATCGGTGTGGTCGGCCACTTTTGTTCCTCCAACACCATCCCGGCCTCCGAGGTCTACGACGAGGCCGGCGTGATCGCCATTACCCCCGGCTCCACCAACCCGCAGGTCACCGAGCGCGGCTTGAACGCCATGTTCCGCATGTGCGGCCGCGACGACCAGCAGGGCATCGTCGCCGGCAACTACATCGTCGACGTGCTCAAGGGCAAGAAAGTGGCCGTCCTGCATGACAAGGACACCTATGGCCAGGGTCTGGCCGACGCCACCAAGGCCCAGCTGATCAAGCGCGGCGTCACCCCGGTGCTGTACGAGGGCCTGACCCGCGGCGAGAAAGACTTTAGCGCCGTTGTCACCAAGATCCGCGCCGCAGGTGCCGATGTCGTCTACTTCGGCGGCCTGCACCCGGAGGCCGGCCCGCTGGTGCGCCAGCTGCGCGAGCAGGGCCTGAAGGACGTGGCATTCATGTCCGACGACGGCATCGTCACCGACGAATTGGTGGCCACCGCCGGCGGCGCCCAGTACACCAACGGCGTGTACATGACCTTCGGCGCCGACCCGCGCCTGCTGCCCGACAGCAAGGCGGTGGTCGAGGAATTCCGCAAGAACGGCACCGAGCCTGAAGGCTACACCCTGTATGCCTACGCCTCGGTCCAGGCGCTGGCCGCCGCGTTCAACGGCGCCAAGTCGAACAAGGGCGAGGACGCCGCCAAGTGGCTCAAGGCCAATCCGGTCAAGACCGTCATGGGCGAGAAGAAGTGGGACAGCAAGGGCGACCTGACCGTCTCCGACTACGTGGTCTACCAGTGGGATGCCAACGGCAAGTACCACCAGCTGGAAAAACAACAATAACAACGGCATCCGGCCCGGGCGCGCGATGCCCCGGGCCGTTGCCCCGCGGTACCTGTCATTGTCAGTAGATGTGCACAGTTCTGCGCTGCGAGGGCCGCTGCATCCGGGCCCTGCGTGGTCGGCGCTCGTGCAATCTCAATCAGGTGAGATTGCGTTATGGATGGTATTTTCCTGCAGCAACTGGTCAACGGCCTGACCCTCGGGTCGGTCTATGGCCTGATCGCCATCGGCTACACAATGGTCTATGGCATCATCGGCATGATCAACTTCGCACACGGCGAGGTGTACATGATCTCCGCGTACCTCGCGGCGATCAGCCTGGCATTGCTGGCCTACTTCGGTATCGAGTCGTTTCCGCTGCTGATGCTGGGCACGCTGTTGTTCACCATCGTCGTCACTGGCGTCTATGGCTTCACCATCGAACGCATCGCCTACAAACCCCTGCGCAACTCCACTCGCCTCGCGCCCTTGATCAGCGCCATCGGCATTTCGCTGATCCTGCAGAACTACGCGCAGATCAGCCAGGGCGCCCGCCAGCAAGGCGTGCCGACCCTGCTCGAAGGCGCCATGCGCGTCGAAGTGGGCACCGGTTTCGTGCAGCTCACCTACACCAAGATCTTCATCCTGGTGGCCGCTTTCGTCGGCATGGGCCTGCTCACCTACGTGATCAAGTACACCAAGCTCGGGCGCATGTGCCGGGCCACGCAACAAGACCGCAAGATGGCCTCGATCCTGGGCATCAACACCGACAGGGTGATCTCCTACGTGTTCGTCATCGGTGCAGTGATGGCCGCGCTGGCCGGCGTGCTGATCACCATGAACTACGGCACCTTCGATTTCTACGCAGGCTTCATCATCGGCATCAAGGCCTTCACCGCCGCGGTGCTCGGCGGCATCGGCTCGCTGCCGGGGGCCATGCTTGGCGGGATCATCCTGGGGATTTCCGAGTCGTTGTTCTCCGGCCTGATCAACTCCGACTACAAGGACGTGTTCAGCTTCTCGCTGCTGGTGATGATCCTCATCTTCCGTCCCCAAGGCCTGCTGGGTCGCCCGCTCGTGGCTAAGGTGTGAACATGTCCACTGCCAATACTGCCCCTGCTTCGCAAACCAAGGGTTTCGACCTCAAACGCAGCCTGCTGGAGACCCTCGTCGCCGGCCTGCTGGCCCTTATCGTCTTCGGCCCCGTCGTCGGCGTGGTGCTCGATGGCTACACGTTTAACGCCGAACCCGCCCGCGTCGCCTGGCTGGTCGGCGGCGTGATGGTCGGGCGATTCATCCTCAGCCTGTTCCTGCAAACGCCGACCGGCCAACGCATGCTCCAGGGCTTCGACAGCGGCGGTTCGGGCGTGCATGTGCTGGCGCCGAACTACAAGTCGCGCCTGCGCTACATCATCCCGGCGCTGATCGTCATCGCCATCGTGTTCCCGATCTTCGCCAACAAGTACCTGCTGACCGTGGTCATCCTCGGCCTGATCTACGTGCTGCTGGGGCTGGGCCTGAACATCGTGGTCGGCCTGGCCGGCCTGCTCGACCTGGGCTATGTGGCGTTCTACGCCATCGGTGCCTACGGCCTGGCGCTGGGCTATCAATACCTGGGCCTGGGCTTCTGGAGCGTGCTGCCACTGGCGGCCATTGCCGCGGCGCTGGCGGGGTGCATCCTCGGCTTCCCGGTGCTGCGCATGCATGGCGACTACCTGGCCATCGTCACGCTCGGTTTCGGTGAAATCATCCGCCTGGTGCTGAACAACTGGCTGTCGTTCACTGGCGGCCCCAACGGCATGCCGGCGCCGTCGCCGACCTTCCTGGGCCTTGAGTTCGGTCGCCGGGCCAAGGACGGCGGGGTGCCGATCCACGAGTTCTTCGGCTTCGAATACAACGCCAACCTCAAGTTCGTGTTCATCTACGCGGTGCTGTTCCTGGTGGTGCTGGCGGTGCTGTACATCAAGCACCGGCTGACCCGCATGCCGGTGGGCCGCGCCTGGGAAGCCTTGCGCGAGGACGAGATCGCCTGCCGCTCGATGGGCCTGAACCACGTACTGGTCAAGCTTTCCGCGTTCACCCTCGGCGCGTCCACCGCAGGCCTTGCCGGGGTGTTCTTCGCCACCTACCAGGGCTTCGTCAACCCATCGTCGTTCACCTTCTTCGAGTCCGCGCTGATCCTCGCCATCGTCGTGCTCGGCGGCATGGGCTCGACCGTGGGCGTGGTGATCGCGGCGTTCGTGCTGACCGTGGCGCCGGAGCTGCTGCGCAGCTTCTCCGAATACCGTGTGCTGCTGTTCGGCGTGCTGATGGTGCTGATGATGATCTGGCGACCGCGGGGGCTGATCCGCATCAGCCGTACCGGCGTGGTCCCGCGTAAAGGAGTGGCGCCATGAGCGACGAAGTCATTCTGTCTGTAGACAACCTGATGATGCAGTTCGGTGGGATCAAGGCGCTCAGCGATGTCAGCCTGCAGGTCAAGCGTAACCAGATTTTCGCCCTGATCGGCCCCAATGGCGCGGGCAAGACCACGGTGTTCAACTGCCTCACGGGTTTCTACAAGGCCACCGGCGGGCGGATCGAGCTGAACGTGCGCGGCAGCCACACCAACGTCATCCAGCTGCTCGGCGAGCGCTTCCGGGCGGCGGACTTCGTTTCGCCGGCACGCTTCGCCAACCGCCTGTACTACAAGATGTTCGGCGGCACCCACCTGGTCAATCGCGCCGGGCTGGCGCGCACCTTCCAGAACATCCGCCTGTTCAAGGAAATGTCGGTGGTGGAGAACCTGCTGGTGGCCCAGCACATGTGGGTAAACCGCAACCTGCTGGCCGGGGTGCTCAATACCCCGGGTTATCGCAAGGCCGAGAGCGATGCCCTCGACCATGCGTTCTACTGGCTGGAGGTGGTCGACCTGGTGGACTGCGCCAACCGCCTGGCCGGTGAGCTGTCCTACGGGCAGCAGCGCCGCCTGGAGATTGCCCGGGCCATGTGCACGCGGCCGAAGATCATCTGCCTGGACGAACCGGCTGCCGGTCTCAACCCCCAGGAGACCGAGGCCCTGAGCCGCATGATCCGTGTGCTGCGCGACGAGCATGACATCACCGTGGTGCTGATTGAGCACGACATGGGCATGGTCATGAGCATCTCCGACCACATCGTCGTGCTCGACCACGGCAACGTGATTGCCGAAGGATCACCGCAGGATATCCGCCACAACCCGACGGTGATTGCCGCCTACCTGGGTGCCGACGAAGAGGAACTGACATGAGCGCGCCCATTCTCGAGCTGAAGGACCTGGATGTGTTCTATGGGCCGATCCAGGCCCTGAAGAAGGTCTCGATGCACATCAACGAAGGCGAGACGGTCAGCCTGATCGGCGCCAACGGCGCGGGCAAGTCCACGCTGCTGATGTCGATCTTCGGCCAGCCGCGCGCGGCATCCGGGCAGATCGTCTATCGCGGCACCGACATCACCCGCAAGTCGTCGCACTACATCGCGTCCAATGGCATCGCCCAGTCCCCGGAAGGGCGCCGGGTGTTCCCCGACATGAGCGTCGAGGAAAACCTGATGATGGGCACCATCCCGATCGGCGACAAACATGCCGACCAGGACATGCAGCGCATGTACGAGCTGTTCCCGCGGCTCAAGGAACGGCGCAACCAGCGGGCCATGACCATGTCCGGGGGCGAGCAGCAGATGCTGGCGATTGCCCGGGCGCTGATGAGCCGGCCCAAGCTGTTGCTGCTCGATGAGCCGTCGCTGGGGCTGGCGCCGATCGTGGTCAAGCAGATCTTCTCGACCCTGCGCGAGCTGGCGCAGACCGGGATGACCATTTTCCTGGTCGAGCAGAATGCCAACCATGCATTGAAGCTGTCGGACAGGGCCTATGTGATGGTCAACGGGCAGATTCGCATGACCGGGACTGGGCAGGAGCTGTTGGTCAACGAGGAGGTGCGTAACGCCTACCTGGGCGGGCACTGAAGTAAATCGTGGGGCAAGTCGGTGCGGCAACCCGACTTGCCCCGCGATGCGTTTTATGCCTTTCAGCACATGTGGACAACTTGTCGCATATCTTTCCTGCAGCACACCACAATCCCCACGCAAGCCATTGTTTCCACAGCTGGAAAACTTTCCACGGATTATGTGGAACCGCCTGTGGAAAACATGGTGGCACCTTGCTCAAGCCCTTGTTTAACAACGCCTCCAAGGATCTGTTCGTTTTTTGATCAGGTCTTGCTTGTGCATGATTTATCGAGGGTTTTTAGCAGCAGCGCGGTTCATCCACAGCTATCTGAGTTCTGTGGATAAGTCTGTGAAAAAACGTTGGACAGACCGCCGCAGACGGCAGGTTGAAAGCGTTGCGCCATCACGGGCAGATGTCCACAGCAAGCAAAGGTTCCCTGGAACCGACAAGTTGCCCCCAATCTGTGGGGAAAGCCTTGTGGATAAGATGCGCATAGCCTGACGAAAGCCCCCAATCACGGGGCTTTTCAGCGTCTGTACGTTTTTTGACCAGTGGCTGAAACGGTTGTCGACAACGCTTGCGCCGGGCATGCTGCAAGGCCTGCCGAGCACACCCAAGGAGAAGAGCATGACGTCCACCGTATTCATCACTGGCGCGACTTCCGGTTTCGGTGAGGCCACCGCCCGCCGTTTCGCCGATGCTGGCTGGAAGCTGGTGCTCACCGGTCGCCGCAAGGAGCGCCTGGATGCGCTGTGCCAAGAACTCTCGGCCAAGACCGAGGTGCATGGGCTGGTGGTCGATGTGCGTGATCGCCAGGCCATGGAAGCCGCCATCGCCAGCCTGCCGCCGAGCTTCGACAAGCTCCAGGGCCTGGTCAACAATGCCGGCCTGGCACTGGGTGTGGATGCGGCGCAGAACTGCAGCCTGGACGACTGGGAAACCATGGTCGACACCAATATCAAAGGCCTGATGTATACCACCCGCCTGTTGCTGCCGCGCCTGATCGCCCACGGGCGCGGCGCGTCAATCCTCAATGTCGGTTCGGTGGCGGGCAACTACCCGTACCCGGGCGCGAATGTGTATGGCGGCACCAAGGCCTTCGTCGGCCAGTTCTCGCTGAGCCTGCGCTGCGACCTGCGCGGCACTGGCGTGCGGGTCAGCAACATCGAGCCGGGGCTGTGCGAAAGCGAGTTCTCGCTGGTGCGTTTCGGCGGCGACCAGGCCAAGTACGACGCCACCTACGCCGGTGCCGAGCCGATCCAGCCGCAGGACATCGCCGAGACCATCTTCTGGATTCTCAACCAGCCGGCGCATATCAACATCAACAGCCTTGAGCTGATGCCGGTGAGCCAGGACTGGGCAGGGTTCTCGATCGATCGCTCGCTCAAGGGCTGATGCGCTGCAAGCCCGCTCCCATGCCTGTACGACGCGGGAGCGGCGGTGCGCCGATGCGACTTGCCCCGCGATTGTGTCAGATCAGGCGCTGCAAGCCTTCCAGGCAAGTCGCCAGGTGGTAGGGCGTGGTCGAAGGCATGTCATGGCGGCTCACTGCCCCCTCGCCATCGCGGCACTCATGCCAGCCGCCTTCATGCAGGAAGCGTGACTCCAGCGCCGTGAGTTGCTCCAGCAGCCGCGCCTCGCTTCCCGGTCGCAGGGCCAGTGCCCGCAGGTACTCCGCCTGGGCCCAGATACGCTGTGTCGCGTCGATCACCTTGCCGTCCACATCCAGCATCGCCAGTACTGCAGCATCCTTCACGCCGCACTGTTCGGCGAAGTCGAAGGCCCGCTCGATGGAGGCATGCAGCGCAGTACCGCGCAGCAACTCGGAAGTGTCGAGCAGGTAGAACCATTCGAACTGGTGTCCCGGCTCGAACCAGTTATCCACAGCCCCGCGCGGTTTCTCCAGCATCAGGCCGTGTTGCGGCTCGATGAACTGCGCCTGCAAGCCGTCGCACAGCTGCAACAGCGAGTGACGCACCTCTTCATCCTCACGTACCGCCAGCACTTGCAGGAAGGCTTCGGCCAGGTGCATCTGCGGGTTCTGCAGCGGGCCGCTGCCCAGGTCTGACCAATCCTCACCCAGGCTGGCCTCGTACAGGCCATCGTCGCGGGCGAACTGCTCGTGGATCACCTCGAGGGCGCCATTGAGCGTGGCTTCCACCAGCCCTTCGCCGACCTTGCCCAGGTAATGGGCGCAGGCGAAGACGATGAAGGCGTGGGTGTAGAGGTCCTTGCGCCGGTCCAGCGGCTTGCCCTGGGCGTCGATGCTGTAGAACCAGCCGCCATGCTCGGCGTCATGGAAGTGCTTCTGCAACGAACGGAACAATGCCGCAGCGCGTTCGGCCGCGCCAGGTTGTTCGATGCGGCTGCTGAACAGGTACAGCTGGCGGGCGCAGGCCATGGCCCGGTAGCGTTGCACCGGCAGTGGCCGGTGCTGGGTGTCCAGGGCTTCGTACGGCAGGGCCATGTCGGCGTTCCAGCCCGGGCCTTGCCACAGCGGCACGATGCGCTCGGCGAAGTGCTGTTGGAAACGGGTCAGTGCGGGACGGGGGTCGGACATGGTGGCGCTCGTGGACGGTCGGGCAGGGCGCCATGGTAGCAGAAGTGACAAGGGGTTCGTGGGGCACCGCCGCTGCCACGATCCGGCCTGGGCGAAAATCTCAGCCGGGATTGCCCAGGCCCTGCCAGTGCCGAGCGCCGACAAAAATGAAGCGCAACTGCTGGGTGATCTTTTCCTGTGCCGTCAGCGCCTGTGCATGGCCCGGTTCGGGGCTGTCGATCAGCTCGGGCAGGGTGGCGAACACGGTCTTGACCACCAGGTCGGCCATCACCGCCAGGGCGGCGCCGTCCAGGTGCCGCCAGCGCGGCATTCGCGCAAGGTCGGTGGCCAGGTCGCTGCTGATGTCCTGGCGCAGGCGGGCGATGGCCTGGCGCACCGGTTGCGAGCCGCCGTACTGCTCGCGGGCGAGGAACAGGAATTGCGCGCGGTGGGCGGCGACCACGTCGAGGAAGATGCGCACCGAGGCATCGGTGATGCCACCCAGCTCGAATTCGTTATGGCGCACCAGGCGGATGGTCTGGCGGAAGGTGGTGTCCACCTCGGCGACCAGGGCAAGGCCCAGGGCATCCATGTCGGGGAAGTGGCGGTAGAAACCGGTGGGCACGATGCCAGCGGCCTTGGCCACCTCGCGCAGGCTGATGCTGCCGAAACCCCGGCCGCTTTCCATGAGCAGGCAGGCGGCATCCAGCAGGGCCTGGCGGGTTTGTAGCTTCTGTTCGGCGCGCGGCAGCATGGGGCAGGCTTCTATGACGGTACGGCTGGGCATTCTGGATAGAAAAACGAAGCCCGGTCAATGGACCGGGCTTGGAGGGGAGCAGCTACCGCACGGAGGGTTGTTGTTTTCGGCCATGGCGATCAGCTCACACGGCTGAGTTCGACCAGGCGATCCGAGCCACCCTCGGCTACACGGTTGTTGCGTTCGTTGAGGCGATCGGAACCACCTTCAGCGACGCGGTTGTTGCGTTCGATCAGGCGATCGGAACCACCTTCGGCGACACGGTCGTTGCGTTCGATCAGGCGATCGGAACCACCTTCGGCGACACGGTCGTTGCGTTCGATCAGGCGATCGGAACCACCTTCGGCGACACGGTCATTGCGTTCGATCAGGCGATCAGAGCCACCTTCGGCAACACGGTTGTTACGTTCGAGCAGGCGTTCGGCACCGCCTTCGGCCACGCGGCCTGCACGTTCCTGCAGGCGCTCGGCGCCACCTTCTGCCAGGGTGTTCAGCGGTTGGCTGACGGTGATGGTGCTGGAGCGCGATTCGGCGCTCAGGTGCTGGTCTTCGGCTGGCAGGGCGAAGGCGTTGGCAGCAAGTACGGACAGGGTCAGGCTCAGCAGCAGATGGCGTTTCATGATTCGGTGCTCCTCTGGGGGGCTGGAAAGTGGGTACGGAGCCAATGCTACGCCCGGTAACTCCAGAGAAAAGTTCATCAGGATAATGGTAACAATCGACGGCATTGATACTGTGCGTGGAGCGCTCTGGCTCAATGTTTTTGGCGATGCGCCGAGTATTGAGGCACGCCGACTCCCCGGTAACACTGCCACGCTCCGTAGACCAGAAGCTGAGAAAATCGTCAGGAAAATCTTGGTTATCATGCTGCGCGGATTAAACCCGGCGGGTTTTCATCAGTCCGACATAATGAGTGCCATCGTCGCGCCGCCTTCCATGCAGTCAGGAGAATCACGCAATGACGCGCCCTGCCAGAATCATCGTCTGGACCTTCGCCACCCTGGCCACCCTGTTGGCAATCCTGGTGGTGGTGATCACCACCTTCGACTGGAACCGCGTCAAACCGTTGCTCAACGAGAAAGTCTCCGAAGCCCTGCACCGGCCTTTCGCGATCAACGGCAACCTCGCGGTGCACTGGCGCACCGAACCCGAGGAGGGCGGCTGGCGTGCCTTCGTGCCCTGGCCGCACTTCACCGCCGAAGACCTCACCCTGGGCAACCCCGAATGGCTCAAGGAGCCGCGCATGGTGGGGCTGGAGCGGGTGGACTTCCGCCTGGCGCCGCTGCCGCTGATCGTCCAGCGCATCAGCATCCCGCGCATCGACCTGGTCAAGCCCAGTGCCAGCCTCACCCGCCTGGCCGATGGCCGGGCCAACTGGGTGTTCGACTTCGGGCCCAAGGATGAGCACGAGGAGCCGTCGAAGTGGGTGCTGGACATCGGCGCGATCGGCTTCGACCAGGGCAATGTCAGCTTCGACGACCAGACCCTGAAAACCAGCATGAAGGTGCAGGTCGACCCGCTGGGCAAGCCGATCCCGTTCAGCGATATCGTCGGCAAGGCCCGCGCCGAGAAGGCCGGCAACGCCCAGGACTATGCCTTCGGCTTCAAGGCCCAGGGGCGCTACAAGGGCCAGGCGGTGGCCGGCACCGGCAAGATCGGCGGCCTGCTGGCGCTGCAGGATGCCAGCCAACCCTTCCCGCTGCAGGCCGACGTGCGCATCGGCGATACCCATGTCGCCCTTGCCGGTACCCTGACCGATCCGCGCAGCCTGGGTGCCCTCGACCTGCGCCTGAAACTCTCCGGCAGCAGCCTGGGTAACCTCTACCCGCTGACCGGCGTGACCCTGCCCGACACCCCACCCTACGCCACCGATGGCCACCTGAGCGCCAACCTGCATGCCGCCGAGGGCGCGCATTTCCGCTATGAAGGCTTCAACGGCAAGATCGGCGACAGTGATATCCACGGCGACCTGGCCTTCGTCGCCAGCCAGCCCCGGCCAAAACTGTCCGGCAACCTGGTCTCCAATCAACTGCTGTTCAAGGACCTGGCACCGCTGATCGGCGCCGACTCCAACGCCGAGCAGAAGGCCCGCGGCGGCGCCAGCAAGCAGCCGGCCAACAAGGTGTTGCCGGTAGAGGAGTTCCGCACCGAGCGCTGGCGGGCGATGGATGCCGACGTGACCTTCGCCGGCAAGCGCATCGTGCACAGCGAGAAACTACCGTTCAATGACCTGTCTGCCCATGTGATTCTCGAGGATGGCCTGCTGCGCCTGGAACCGCTGCGCTTCGGCGTGGCCGGGGGCAGCCTCGATTCCAACATCCGCCTGGACGGGCGCAGCACGCCGATGCAGGGGCGCGCCCAGCTCACCGCCCGGGGCTTCAAGCTCAAGCAGTTGTTCCCCAGCTTCGCGCCCATGCAGACCAGCTTCGGCGAGCTCAACGGCGACGCCGATATCAGTGGCCGGGGCAACTCGGTGGCGGCGTTGCTCGGCACTTCCAACGGCGACCTGCGCCTGCTGATCAACGATGGCGCCATCAGCCGCAGCCTGATGGAGATCGCCGGGCTCAACGTGGGCAACTACGTGATCGGCAAGCTGTTTGGCGATGAGGAAGTGAAGATCAACTGTGCCGCGGCCGATGTCGGCATCAAGGAGGGCCTGGCGACCACCCGCCTGTTCGTCTTCGATACCGAGAACGCCATTATCCACATCGACGGCACGGCCAATTTCGCCAGTGAGCAACTGGACCTGAAGATCACCCCGGAATCGAAAGGGCTACGGCTGTTCTCACTGCGCTCACCGCTGTACGTGCGTGGGCCTTTCGCCAAACCGAGTGCAGGTGTGCAGGCAGTGCCGCTGGCGCTGCGTGGTGCGGGGATGGTGGCGTTGGGTGTGGTGGCGGGGCCGGCGGCGGGGCTGCTGGCGCTGATCGCGCCGAGCAGCGGCGATGTGCCCAACCAGTGCACGCCGTTGTTGCAGCAGATGCGCGCCGGCAAGGCACCGGCGGCGGTGAAGGCCAAGAAGTAGGGGCGCTGCGCGCCCCCATTATTCACAACCCCTGCAACAGATCCGACATATCGTCGGCGTGCTCTTCTTCCTGGGCCAGGATGTCCTCGAAGATGCGCCGCGTGGTCGGGTCCTTGTCGCCGATGTACTGGATGATCTCGCGGTAGCTGTCAATGGCGATCCGTTCGGCCACCAGATCCTCCAGCACCATCTCCTTCAATGAACTGCCCGCCACGTACTGGGCATGGGAGTTCTTGGTCAGGTTGTCGGGGTTGAAGTCCGGCTCGCCGCCGAGCTGCACGATGCGCTCAGCCAGCTTGTCGGCATGCTCGGCTTCCTGGGTGGCGTGCTCGAGGAATTCCGCGGCGGCGACGCTGGCCTTGATACCGCTGGCCATGAAGTAGTGACGCTTGTAGCGCAGCACGCAGACCAGCTCGGTGGCCAGCGACTCGTTGAGCAGGCGCAGGATCTTCTCGCGATCGGCGTGGTAACCCTCGGTCACCGCGCCTTGCTCGACATGCTGGCGGGCACGTTCGCGCAGGGTTTTCACATCGGTCAGTTCAACGCTCATGTTCATCTCCGAAAGGATCAGGGTGGTCATGGGGTGTCATGCGCCGTGGACGGCGTCGCTGTCTTCCTGGCGTTGCTTGCAGGTCTTGAAGCCCTTGGCGTCGACATGGCCGGTGGCGTCGAAGCGCACGTAATAGGGCTGTTGCTGGCCATCGCGGTTGAGGATGTAGTCGTTGCAGGTGCCGCCGTGGGGCAGGTCACTGACATTCGACGGGCTGCCGCCGATGGCGATGACCTTCTGCATGGTCATGCCGTGCTCCACCTGCTTGACCAGCGGCTCGTCACGGTAGGTGACGTAGTCCACCGGGTTTTCCGGGCGGCTGCCGCAGGCGGCGAGGGTCGCGCTTGCCAGAAGGATGGCCAGGGTGTGCTTGTACATGGTCCCGCTCCTTGCTCAGGGTCTGTTCTGCTTGGAACCGCGCAGCGCGCCGGGAGTTCGATTGCGAATGACGCAGGGCACGCTGTAGTGTGGGCCGGTCGTCCATGGAAAAGGGCAGGGTGATGAGTCAGGAACTGGCCACGCGTTATCCACTGGTGCTGGTGCCGGGCATGCTCGGTTTCGTGCGGGCACTGCTGTATCCCTACTGGTTCGGCATTGTCCCGGCATTGCGCCGGGGCGGCGCGCAGGTATATCCGGTGCAGATATCGCCGCTGCATTCCAGTGAGGTGCGCGGCGAGCAGCTGTTGATCATCATCGAGGACATCTGCCAGCGGACGGGGGTCGAGAAGGTCAATCTGATCGGCCACAGCCAGGGCGCGCTCAGTGCCCGCTATGCGGCGGCGAAGCGGCCAGACCGGGTGGCCTCGGTGACCTCGGTGGCCGGCCCCAACCATGGCTCGGAGCTGGCCGACCACCTTGAACGCACGGCGCCGGGCGACTCTGCCAAGGGGCGCATCCTCAAGGCCGTGCTGCATGGTTTCGCCGTGCTGCTGGGCTGGCTGGAGACTGGCTGGCGCCGGGATCCGCTGCCGATCGACGTGCATGCCTCGCACCAGTCGCTGACCAGCGCCGGGGTGGCGCTGTTCAACCAGGCTTATCCACAGGGGCTGCCCGAGGTCTGGGGCGGCGAGGGGCCGGCCGAGGTGAACGGCGTGCGTTACTACTCCTGGTCAGGCACCTTGCAGCCGGGCCGCACCGACCAGGGGTTGAACCGCTTCGACGGCAGCAATCGCTTCTGCCGTCTGTTCGCCCGTAGCTTCGTGCGCGAGAAGGGCCACTGCGACGGCATGGTCGGGCGTTTCAGCTCGCACCTGGGCCAAGTGATCGGCGACGACTATCCGCTCGACCACCTGGACATCGTCAACCAGTCCCTCGGCGCCGTGGGCAAGGGCGCCGAGCCTGTGCGGCTGTTCACCGAACATGCCGCGCGGCTCAAGGCCGCGGGGTTGTGACCGTGCGCCGTACTGGCGTTGTCCAGCGCTCGGCCAGCAGCACGCCGACCAGTGTCAGCAAGCCGCCGACCAGGTGATAACTGGCCAGTTGCTCGTCCAGCACCACGGCGGCGATCACCGCCGTGACCACCGGCAGCAGGTTGAAGAACAGCGTGGTGCGGCTCGGGCCCAGGCGATGCACGGCCTGCATCCATACCCGCGGCGCGACCATCGAGGCCAGCAGGCCGGCATACAGCACCAGGCCGAGGTTGTGGCCGTTCAGCCCGGTCTTCGGTGACAGCACGAACAGCGGCAGCAGCACCAGGATCGCCACCAGCACCTGCAGGTAGAGCAATTGCAGCGGCGGCAGGCGCAGCTGCCATTTCTTCAGCAGGAAGCTGTATAGCGCATAGGCGAGGGTGGCCACCAGCATCATCAGGTCGCCACTGTTCAGGCCCTGGTGCAGCAGCGTGCCGGGTTGCCCGGCCGAGACGACTTCGAGCACGCCGAAGAACGACACGATTGCGCCGAGCAGCGCGCCGTAGCTCAGGCGCTGGCCCAGCCAGGCGATGGACAGGGCCAGTGACATCAGCGGCATCAGCGAGAGGATGATGCCCATGTTGGTGGCGCTGGTGATGCTGGCGGCGAAGTACGCCAGGCTCTGGTAGATGGCCATGCCCAGCACGCCCAGCACGAACACCTTGCCCAGGTGCGGGCGGATGGCCGCGCGGTTGCGCCAGACCTGGGGCAGCAGGAACGGCGTGAACAACAGGCCGGCCAGCAGCCAGCGGTAGAAACCGATCTCGGCCGGGAAGATGGCCCCCGCGGACATCTTGGTGACCACGGTGTTGCCGGCCCAGATGAGGATGGCGATGAGGGGGAAGAGGTAGTTCATTGGGACTCTCAGGTAACGGGTGTCCCCTGCAGGAGCGGGCTCGCCCCCTCCTGCAGGGAGGGTGTGACGGCGGGTATTATCGCTTGTCTGCTTGCATGCCTATACTTCCATCCAGACAACCTACCCCGCGAAGCAGACAGCATGGCCCGCAAGTACCTCGACATTCCGCGCTTCGACCAGCTCCCTGCCCCGGTGTACTTTCGCTACGACGAATTCGGCGCCGACACCCACAGCGCCCCGCACCGTCACCCCTGGGGCCAGCTCAACTACGCGTCCCATGGCCTGATGCACCTGGACATCGAAGGCCAGCGTTTCATTTCGCCGCCGCACTACGCCGTGTGGGTGCCGCCGGATACCGAGCATGGCTGCTACAACCCCCAGGCGATCGTCTACCGCTCGGTCTACCTTGACCGCAGCCTGTGTGCTGGGCTGCCGGCGCAACCCTGCAGCCTGGTGATCAGCGACATCCTCAAGGCGATCCTCGGCGACTTCGCCCGCCGCGACCTGCGCATCGCCCGGGACGAGCGTGACCAGCGCCTGGCACAGGTGCTGCTCGACCAGTTGCACCTGGCGCAGACCCAGACCTGCTACCTGCCGTTCGCCCGCAGCGACAGCCTGCGCCAGGTGCTTGAAGGATTGCATGGCGAGCCCGGCGACAACCGCCCGCTGGCCCACTGGGCCGCGCAGGTGCATGTCAGCGAACGCACCCTGGCCCGGCAGTTCCTGCGTGAATTGGGGATGAGCTTCGGCGAATGGCGTTTGCGCCTGCGCTTTCTGCGCGCCATCGAGGCGCTCGAGGCGGGCACCGCGATCCAGGCCATCGCCTTCGACCTCGGCTACAGCAGCGCCTCGGCCTTCATCGCCATGTTCCAGCGCCAGGCCCAGTGCACGCCGGAACAGTACCGACGGCGGGCGCGGACAGAGATGTAAAAATTCTTGTCTACACTCAGCTGCGACGAGCGCGCATCCGGCGCGCAGGCAAGGAGACCACTCCATGAAGCTGCTGCACGTACCCCTGCTGGTGTTGGGCATGTTGATCGCGGGGCAAGGATTCGCCGCCACCGCGCAACAGGAAAAGATGAAGACCTGCAACGCCGACGCGACCGCCAAGGCGCTCAAGGGCGACGAGCGCAAGGCGTTCATGAGCACTTGCCTCAAGGCCAAGCCTGCCGCCACCCAGCAGGAGAAGATGAAGACCTGCAACGCCGATGCCACCACCAAGGCGCTCAAGGGCGACGAGCGCAAGACCTTCATGAGCGACTGCCTGAAGAAGAAATGACCTGCGCCTATGCCTCTGCCTTGAAGGCTGGCAGACTGCGGGACTTTCCGCTGTCTGCCGTCGAGGCTGTATGACCTTCACCCCCCGCCAGGTCACCCTGGCCAGCTGGATCATCGTCATGGCCGGCCTGTTGCTGGCGCTGCCCCTGAAGCTGCTGCCGAGCCTGCTCGCCGGCCTGCTGGTGTTCGAGCTGGTCAACATGCTCACCCCCAGGCTGCAGCCGCTGATCGCCGGGCAGCGTGCGCGCTGGCTGGCGGTGGCGCTGCTCGGCACCTTGGTGGTGAGCACGCTCACCCTGCTGATTGCCGGCGCCTTCAGTTTCCTCCTGCACGAGGCCGAGAACCCCGGCGCCTCGCTGGACAAGTTCATGGGCCTGGTCGAGCGTGCCCGTGGCCAGTTGCCGCCGTTCATCGAAGCCTACCTGCCGGCCAGCGCCGCCGAGTTCAAGGTGGCCATCGGCGAGTGGATCAAGAGCCACCTGAGCGACCTGCAGCTGGTCGGCAAGGGCATGGCGCACATGTTCGTGACCCTGTTGATCGGCATGATCCTCGGCGCCATCGTCGCCCTGCAGCGCATCCCCGACATTTCCCGGCGCAAGCCCCTGGCCGCGGCCTTGTTCGAGCGCCTGAGCCTGCTGGTGCAGGCGTTTCGCAACATCGTCTTTGCGCAGATCAAGATCTCGTTGCTCAACACCTTCTTCACCGGCATCTTCCTTGCCGTGGTGCTGCCGCTGTTCGGCGTGCACCTACCGCTGACCAAGACCCTGATCGTGCTGACCTTCCTGCTCGGGCTGCTGCCGGTGATCGGCAACCTGATGTCCAACACCCTGATCACCATCGTCGGCCTGTCGCTGTCGATCTGGGTGGCGATGGCGGCGCTGGGGTACTTGATCGTTATCCACAAGGTCGAGTATTTCCTCAACGCGCGGATCGTCGGCGGCCAGATCAGTGCCAAGGCCTGGGAGCTGTTGCTGGCGATGCTGGTGTTCGAGGCGGCGTTCGGCCTGCCGGGGGTGGTGGCCGGGCCGATCTACTACGCCTACCTGAAGAGTGAGTTGAAGCGGGCTGAGCTGGTCTGATCATCGCGGGGCAAGCCCGCTCCCAAAGCAGCCAAGAACCTGGCGTGGGAGCGGGCTTGCCCCGCGATAAGGTCTTCGAATCAGAGCACGCCGTAACGCTTGCGCGCCTCGATCGCCAGACCGCTGCCGATGCTGCCGAAGATATTGCCTTCCACATGCCGCGCATTGGGCAGCATCGCCGCCACGCTGTTGCGCAGCGCCGGAATGCCGCTGGAGCCGCCGGTGAAGAACACCGTGTCCACCTGGCTTTCGCTCACGCCCGCCTTGGCCAGCAGTTCACTCACGCTGCCGCGCACGCGCTCGAGCAAACCGTCAATTGCATCTTCGAACAGTGCCCGGGTCAGCTCGGCCGACAGCTGCGGCTCGATCCGGCCAAAGTCGATGCTCCGGCTGTCGCGCTCGGTCAGCTCGATCTTGCTGGCCTCCACCTCCATCGCCAGCCAGTGCCCGGCGCGCTGCTCGATCAGCTTGAACAGGCGGTCGATACCCAGGGTGTCCTCGATGTCGTAGCGCATGCTGCCCAGGGCCAGTTGCGACTTCTGCGCATACAGGGCGTTGATGGTGTGCCAGGTGGCCAGGTTGAGGTGGTAGCTGGTGGGCATCAGCGCGCCGCTTTTCATCCGGCTGCCATAGCCGAACAGCGGCATCACACCCTGCAGGCTCAGCTGCTTGTCGAAGTCGGTACCGCCGATGTGCACGCCGCCGGTGGCGAGGATGTCGTCCTGGCGCTCGGCCACCAGGTGGCGCTCGGGCGACAGGCGGATCAGGGTAAAGTCCGAGGTACCACCGCCGATATCCACAATCAGCACCAGCTCTTCACGGCTGATGCCCGACTCGTAGTCGAACGCCGCAGCGATCGGCTCGTACTGGAACGACACGTCCTTGAAGCCGATCTTGCGCGCAACTTCCGCCAGGGTATCCTCGGCCTCCTGGTCGGCGGCCGGGTCTTCGTCGACGAAAAATACCGGGCGGCCCAGCACCACCTGGTCGAATTCGCGGCCGGCATCGGCTTCGGCGCGCTTTTTCAGCTCGCCGATGAACATGCCCAGCAGGTCCTTGAACGGCAGGGCGCTGCCCAGCACGCTGGTGTCGTGCTTGATCAGCTTGGAGCCCAGCAGGCTCTTGAGCGAGCGCATCAGGCGGCCTTCGTAGCCTTCCAGGTACTCGTGCAGGGCCAGGCGGCCGTACACCGGGCGACGTTCCTCGATGTTGAAGAAGACCACCGACGGCAGGGTGATCTTGCCATCTTCCAGGGCGATCAGCGATTCGGCGCCAGGGCGGTGCCAGCCGACCGTGGAGTTGGAGGTACCGAAGTCGATGCCGAGGGCACGGGCCGGGGATACGTCAGACATGGAGAAAGCTTCCGGAGGCAAAACGGCCGCGCAGTTTATGCCGTTCTGCGGCTAAATCAAGACCGGTCGTCTGCGATAGCGCAACCCCGGATGAGCCTTGAAAGGCTATGCTTGACCCCAATCTTCAGTAGCAATACGTACATTCACATCGGTGATCCATAGATGGACTTCAAAGACTATTACAAGATACTCGGCGTCGAGGCGAGCGCGGACGACAAGGCGATCAAGGCCGCGTACCGCAAGCTCGCGCGCAAGTATCACCCCGACGTCAGCAAGGAGCGTGACGCCGAGGACAAGTTCAAGGAGGCCAACGAGGCCTACGAAGTGCTTGGCGACAAGGACAAGCGCGCCGAGTACGACGAGATCCGCAAATACGGCGGCCAGCATGGCCGGCCGTTCCAGGCGCCGCCTGGCTGGGAGTCTCGCAGCGGTGGTGGCGGTGGTTTCGAAGGTGGCGATTTTTCCGATTTCTTCAGCTCGATCTTCGGCGCCCGGGGTGGCAACCCCTTCGGTGGCGGCGGTGGCCGGCAACAACGCAGTGCCGGCAGGCGAGGGCAGGACGTGGAACTGGAACTGGCGGTCTTCCTCGAGGAAACCCTGAACAAGGAATCCAAGCAGATCAGCTTCCAGGTGCCGCAGACCAACGCTGCCGGCCAGCGCACCGGGTTCACCACCAAGACCCTGAACGTGAAGATCCCCGCCGGGGTGACCGACGGCGAGCGCATCCGCCTCAAGGGCCAGGGCGCGCCGGGCGTGGGCGGCGGGGCCAACGGCGATTTGTTCCTGACCATCCGCATGGCACCGCACCCGCTGTTCGATGTCGAAGGTCATGACCTGATCATTACCGTGCCGCTGGCACCGTGGGAGGCGGCGCTCGGCGCCAAGGTGGCCGTGCCGACTCTGACCGGCAAGATCAACCTGACCATCCGCCCCGACAGCCAGAGCGGCCAGCGCCTGCGGGTCAAGGGCATGGGCCTGTTGAACAAGCAGGGCGAGCGCGGCGACCTGTACGCCCAGCTCAAGGTAGTGATGCCTGCCCAATCCGATGACGCAGCGCGCGCATTGTGGACCCAGCTCTCCGAGAAAGCCGCGTTCAACCCGAGGACTCAATGGAGTAAGTGATCATGAGCAGCACCCTGATCGTTCAACTGGACATGCGTACCCTTTGCCAGGAAGCCGACCTCACGGCCGATTGCGTGATCGAGATCGTCGAGCACGGCATCGTTGAACCTTCGGGGCGAACGCCGGAGGAATGGGTGTTCGATGACCGCGCGCCGGTCACCCTCAAGCGTGCGGTGAAGCTGCATGATCAGCTGGAGCTGGAGTGGGAAGGGGTGGCCCTGGCGCTTGAGCTGCTGGAAGAGGTACAGCAGTTGCGCAGCGAGAACCACATGCTGCGCCAACGGTTGGGCCGGTTTACCCAGATGTAAACGTTGTGGGGCCGCACGGCGGCCCCTCGGGCTTCACGGCTGTGCCCCAGGATCGAGCATCAATTGCATGAAGGTCAGGTCCAGCCACCGGCCGAACTTCACGCCCACCTGCGGCATCTGCCCGGTCACCACGAACCCCAGCCGCTCATGCAGGCGCACCGACGCGGTATTGCCGCTCTCGATGGCGGCGACCATCACATGCTTGTCGCAAAGACGCGCTCGGTCGATCAGCGCTTCCATAAGGACGGGCCCTAGGCCCTTGCCGCGCTGGTCGCCACGGATGTACACCGAATGTTCGACCGTATGGCGAAAGCCCTCGAACGGCCGCCAGTCGCCGAACGAGGCGTAACCGAGCACGCCGCTGTCATCCACCGCGACCAGGATTGGATAACCCTGCTGCGCGCGGGCCTCGAACCAGCCCCGGCGATTGGCCAGGTCCACCGGGGTTTCGTTCCAGATCGCCGTGGTGTTGGCCACGGCGTCGTTGTAGATGTCGAGGATGCCCGGCACGTCGTCGATCAGGGCGTCGCGGATCTGGTAACTCATGACAGCGTCTCGCAAGGGAAGTGGTTGCAGATTAAATGGTAACCAGGCCGCGCACACCTTCAGCCTGCATGTTTTCGCCGCGGCCGCGCTGGACGATCTCGCCGCGGGCCATGACCAGGTATTGGTCGGCCAGTTCCTCGGCGAAATCGTAGAACTGCTCCACCAGCAGGATGGCCATGTCGCCACGGTCGGCGAGCTTGCGGATCACCGCGCCGATCTCCTTGATCACCGACGGCTGGATACCTTCGGTGGGTTCGTCGAGGATCAGCAGGCGCGGGCGGCTGGCCAGGGCGCGGCCGATGGCCAACTGTTGCTGCTGGCCGCCGGACAGGTCGCCGCCACGGCGCTGTTTCATCTGCTCCAGCACCGGGAACAGTTCGTAGATGAACGCCGGCACTTCCCGTGCCTCACGGGCGGGGAAGCGCGACAGGCCCATCAGCAGGTTTTCCTCCACGGTCAGGCGCGGGAAGATCTCGCGGCCCTGGGGCACGTAGGCGATGCCGGCCTGGACCCGTTGCTGGGGCTTGAGCGTGGTGATCGGCTTGCCTTCCCATTCCACGCGGCCCTCGCGGGCTGGCAGCAGGCCCATCAGGCAGCGCAGCAGGGTGGTCTTGCCCACGCCGTTGCGCCCGAGCAGGCAGGTGACTTCGCCGACCATGGCCTCGAAGGACAGGCCGCGCAGGATGTGACTGCCGCCGTAGTACTGGTGCAGGGTGTCGATTTTCAGCATGTCTTGCCCTTGTGTGATTTGTGCGTGGGAGTGGGCTTCAGAGGCCTACCTACCGAGATACACCTCGACCACCCGCTCATCCTCCTGCACCTGCGCCAGCGACCCTTCGGCCAGGACACTCCCCTGATGCAGCACCGTCACATGGTCGGCAATGCTGCCGACGAAGCCCATGTCATGCTCCACCACCATCAGCGAATGCCGGCCCGCCAGCGAGCGGAACAGCTCGGCGGTGAACTCGGTCTCGGCGTCGGTCATCCCCGCCACCGGTTCGTCCAGCAGCAACAACTGCGGCTCCTGCACCAGCAGCATGCCGATCTCCAGGAACTGCTTCTGCCCGTGGGACAGCAGACCCGCCGGGCGTTGGGCCAGTGGCAGCAGGCGCAAGGTGGTCAGCACCTCATCGATGCGCTGGCGCTGCTCGCCACTCAGGCGCGCCGCCAGGCTGGCCCACACCGACTTGTCGGCCTTCAAGGCCAGCTCCAGGTTCTCGAACACCGTCAGCGCCTCGAACACCGTGGGCTTCTGGAACTTGCGGCCGATCCCGGCCTGGGCGATCTGGTACTCGCTCATGCGGGTCAAGTCGAGGGTGTCGCCAAAGTAGGCGCTGCCGCTGTCGGGGCGGGTCTTGCCGGTGATCACGTCCATCATCGTGGTCTTGCCGGCGCCGTTGGGGCCGATGATGCAGCGCAGTTCGCCGACGCCGATGTACAGGTTCAAGTCGTTGAGCGCCTTGAAGCCATCGAAGCTGACGCTGATACCCTCCAGGCTCAGCACCGTGCCGTGGCGGGTGTCGAGCCCGGCCTCGCGGCGCCGGCCCAGGCCGATGGCCTCGCGACCGCTGCCGACCTGGTCGAATATCGGTTCCAGCATGAATTCCGGGTGCACCGGGGGCACGCTTCTCATGGCTGGCTCCTTTTCTTCAGCAGGCCGACCACGCCCTTGGGCAAGTAAAGGGTGACGAGGATGAACAGCGCGCCGAGGAAGAACAGCCAGAACTCGGGGAACGCCACGGTGAACCAGCTCTTCATGCCATTGACCAGGCCGGCGCCAAGCAGTGGCCCGATCAGCGTGCCGCGTCCGCCCAAAGCCACCCACACGGCGGCTTCGATGGAGTTGGTCGGCGACATCTCGCTGGGGTTGATGATGCCCACCTGCGGCACGTACAGCGCCCCGGCCAGGCCGCACAGCACGGCGCTGAGCACCCACACCAGCAGCTTGAAACCGCGTGGGTCGTAGCCGCAGAACATCAGGCGGTTCTCGGCGTCGCGCACGGCGGTGAGCAGGCGCCCGAACTTGCTCTGGGTCAGGCGCCAGCACAGGAACAGGCTGCCCAGCAGCAGGCTCACCGTGAGCAGGAACAGCACGGCCCGGGTGCCTTGGGCGGTGATGTCGAAACCGAGGATGGTGCGGAAATTGGTGAAGCCGTTGTTGCCGCCAAAGCCCGTTTCGTTGCGGAAAAACAGCAGCATCCCGGCGAAGGTCAGGGCCTGGGTCATGATCGAGAAGTACACGCCCTTGATCCGCGAGCGGAAGGCGAAGAAGCCGAACACCAGCGCCAGCAACCCCGGCGCCAGCACCACCAGGCACAGCGCCCAGGCGAAGTGCTGGGTGCCGGCCCAGTACCAGGGCAGCTCGCTCCACGACAGGAAGGTCATGAAGCCCGGCAGACCATCCCCGGCCGCCTGGCGCATCAGGTACATGCCCATGGCATAGCCGCCAAGGGCAAAGAACAGGCCGTGGCCCAGCGACAGCAACCCGGCATAGCCCCACACCAGGTCCAGGGCCAGGGCGACGATGGCGTAGCAAAGAATCTTGCCCACCAGGGTCAGGGTATAGGCCGAGACCTGCAACGCGTGCCCGTCGGGCAGCAGCGACAGCAGCGGCAGGGCCAGCAGCACCAGGACGACAACGGCGCCGACGGCCAGCGACACCCGGGTGCCGGCCTTGCGCGTGGCAGTGACAATCAATGGCTGGTTCATTAGTCGATTACCCGTCCCTTGAGGGCGAACAGGCCTTGCGGGCGCTTCTGGATGAACAGAATGATCAGCGCAAGGATGAGGATCTTGCCCAGCACCGCCCCGATCTGCGGCTCCAGCAGTTTGTTGGCGATGCCCAGCCCGAAGGCCGCCCACAGGCTGCCGGCCAGCTGCCCGACGCCGCCGAGCACCACCACCAGGAACGAGTCGATGATGTAGCTCTGGCCCAGGTCCGGGCCGACGTTGCCGACCTGGCTCAGGGCCACGCCGCCGAGCCCGGCGATGCCCGAGCCGAGGCCGAAGGCGAGCATGTCCACGCGCCCGGTGGACACCCCGCAACAGGCCGCCATGTTGCGGTTCTGGGTGACAGCCCGCACGTTCAGGCCCAGCCGTGTGCGGTTGAGCAGCAGCCAGGTGAGCAGCACCACGGCGAGGGCGAAGCCGATGATCACCAGGCGGTTGTACGGCAGCACCAGGTTGGGCAGCACCTGGACGCCGCCCGACAGCCAGGCCGGGTTGCTTACCTCGACGTTCTGCGCGCCGAAGAGCAGGCGCACGGCCTGGATCAGGATCAGGCTGATGCCCCAGGTGGCCAACAGGGTTTCCAACGGACGGCCATACAGGTGGCGGATCACCGTGCGCTCCAGGGCCATGCCGACCCCTGCGCTGACGGCGAATGCCACCGGCAGGGCGATCAACGGGTAGAACTCGATGGCACTCGGAGCGTAGCGCTGCAGCAGCACCTGGACCATGTAAGTGCTGTAGGCGCCGAGCATCAGCATCTCGCCGTGAGCCATGTTGATCACCCCGAGCAGGCCGAAGGTGATCGCCAGGCCCAGCGCGGCCAGCAGCAGGATCGAACCCAGCGACAGGCCACTGAAGGCCTGGCCGAGCAACTCGCCAACCAGCAGTTTGCGCTGCACCTGGGCCAGGCTGGTTTCGGCGGCGGTGCGCACGGCGGCGTCGGTTTCGGCGCCGGGTTGTAGTAGCGCTTCGAGGCGGGTGCGGGCCAGCGGGTCACCGGTTTCGCCGAGCAGGCGCACGGCGGCCAGGCGTACCGCGGGCTCGCTGGCGCCCAGTTGAAGGTTGGCCAGGGCCAGGCCGAGGGCAGCGTGCACGGCGGCGTCGGGTTCGCTGGCGAAGCGCCGGTCGAGGAAGGCCATTTGCGCGGGTTGTGCGCTTTTTTGCAGTTGCTGGGCGGCGGCCAGGCGCACGTTGGTCTGGTCGCTGAGTAACTGATGGCTGGCCAGAGCGTTGTCGATCAGGCCGCGCAGGCGGTTGTTCAGGCGCAGTTTGCGGGTGTCGTTTTCGGCGATGCGGCCCTGGCGCAGGTTGTCCAGTAGCGGCAGGCGTGCGGCGTCGGGTTGCGCGGCCCAGGTTTCGAGCAGGCGTGCCTGTTCGGCGGGCTTGGCGCTGAGGAAGAATTCGCCTTCGCTGGCTTGGGTGGCCAGGGGCAGTAGCAGCAGTAATGTCAGCAGGAGTCTGAGCATGCGAGGCGTCCTGGAAAATCGGCAGTGGATTCATCGCGGGGCAAGCCCGCTCCCACGCCGATCTCGTCAGATGATGGGGGCGGCGTGGGAGCGGGCTTGCCCCGCGATAGCGTCAGTTGCCCTTCACCGCATAATCCGGCCGCTTGTCATTCCCCGGAATGAACGGGCTCCAAGGCTGCGCCCGCAGCGGCTGCTCGGTTTCCCACACCACACTGAACTGCCCGTCATCCTGGATCTCGCCGATCATCACCGGCTTGTGCAGGTGGTGGTTGGTCTTGTCCATGGTCAGGGTGAAGCCCGACGGTGCCTTGAAACTCTGCCCGGCCAGTGCTTCACGCACCTTGTCGACGTCGGTGGACTTGGCTTTCTCGGCGGCCTGCGCCCACATGTGGATGCCCACGTAGGTGGCTTCCATCGGGTCGTTGGTCACCGCCTTGTCAGCGCCTGGCAGGCCCTTGGCCTTGGCGTAGGCCTTCCAGTCGGCGACGAACTTCTGGTTCACCGGGTTATCCACCGACTCGAAGTAGTTCCACGCTGCCAGGTGCCCCACCAGCGGTTTGGTGTCGATGCCGCGCAGCTCTTCTTCGCCCACCGAGAACGCCACCACCGGCACATCGGTAGCCTTCAGGCCCTGGTTGGCCAGTTCCTTGTAGAACGGCACGTTCGAGTCGCCGTTGACCGTGGAGATGACCGCCGTCTTGCCGCCGGCGGAGAACTTCTTGATGTTGGCAACGATGGTCTGGTAATCGGCGTGGCCGAACGGCGTGTACACCTCTTCGATGTCCTTGTCGGCCACGCCTTTGCTGTGCAGGAAAGCGCGCAGGATCTTGTTGGTGGTGCGCGGGTAGACGTAGTCGGTGCCCAGCAGGAAGAAGCGCTTGGCGCTGCCGCCGTCTTCGCTCATCAGGTATTCCACCGCCGGGATCGCCTGCTGGTTGGGTGCGGCACCGGTGTAGAACACGTTCGGCGACATCTCTTCACCCTCGTACTGCACCGGGTAGAACAGCAGGCCGTTGAGCTCTTCGAACACTGGCAGCACCGACTTGCGCGACACCGAGGTCCAGCAGCCGAACACCACCGCGACCTTGTCCTGGGTCAGCAGCTGGCGGCTCTTTTCAGCGAACAGCGGCCAGTTGGACGCCGGGTCGACCACCACCGGTTCGAGCATCTTGCCGTTCACGCCACCCTTGGCGTTGATCTCGTCGATGGTCATCAGCGCCATGTCCTTGAGCGAGGTCTCGGAAATGGCCATGGTCCCGGACAGCGAATGCAGGATGCCGACCTTGATGGTCTCGGCGGCCTGGATGCTCCAGCTCAGGCCCATCGCGGCGATCGATGCGCTGAGGGTGAAGGCCTTGATCAGACTGCGTCGCTTCATGTGCTCACTCCGATGTGATGGTGGGGGTTGGCCAGGTCGGAGATTGCAAAGGCTGTGCCGAGCGATGGAAGGTGCGTGATAGAGCGGCTGTGCGACGAATCGGGGCGCGGGGAGGGGCCAGGATGGTGCTTGCTGCACAGGCCTGCACAGGATTGGGGCCGGGGGCGATGAACACTTTTGACACATAAGCGGTACTTGAGTACCGTGCCGCACCGCAGTAGTTTCTGCGGTTCGGGATTGGCGTCCCGGATACAGAGAGCGGGCACTTTCAACAGTGTCCTGCATGGCTGCACCCGTTATGGGCGGAGCCGTGTGTGGGAGCCTTCGGGCTCACCGGCTCTCTCTGTCCGGCACGCCAACCCGCACGGCTCCGTCCACCCATATTGGCGTGTGGGTGCGGAGCGTCATTACGGAGAGCCGCAAGGAGATGCACCATGCTCAAGAAGATCGTTCCAGATCCACCGTTCGCATTTATCGAGATCGCCACCTTTCATCGAGAGGTGCAGCCATGAACCAGGAATCGCTGGTCAACCTCACCCCGCGCAAATCACGTCCGGTCACCGCCAGTTCCCACTTTGGCACCTGCAATCACGCCCACGCGCCGATGCTCTCGGTACAGGCCGGGGTCGATAGCGAGGATGCGCTGGTGTGCGCCGTGGCGGCGTTGAAGGCGGCCTATGAGACCAATTCCGCGGCATTGGAGAAGGCCGCAGATCCGTTGCGCAGTTTGCTGACGGCAACGGAGAACTCGCTGGAGAAAGGCCTGGCGCTGGCCGAAGCCGTGCTTGAAGGGTTGGAGCAAGGCTAGCGGGCCTCATCGCGGGGCAAGCCCGCTCCCACGCCGACCTCACACGGCAGGCGTGGGAGCGGGCTTGCCCCGCGATGGGTTCAGGATCAGTTGTTCGACGCCCCACGCACGGCGGTACGCGGCTGACGCCTGCTGCGCACAAACTGATAGGTCACCGCCAGGATCACAAACCAGATCGGCGTCACCACCAGCGCCGAGCGCGTATCGGCCTCCAGGCTCAGCAGCACCAGGATGCCGGCGAAGAACACCAGGCACACGTAGCACATGAAGCGCCCGCCGGGCATCTTGTAGGTGGATTGTTCATGCAACGCCGCACGTTGCTTGCGGTAGCTCAGGTACGACAGCAGGATCAGCGTCCAGACGAACATGAACAACACCGCCGACACCGTCGTCACCAGGGTGAAGGCTTCGATCACATTGGGTACCAGGTAGATCAGCACCGCGCCCAGCAGCAGGCAGGTGCAGGAGAAGTACAGGCCGTTGGCCGGCACCGCGCGGCGCGAGAGTTTCTCGAACGCCTTGGGTGCATCGCCCTCCTGGGCCAGGCCGAACAGCATGCGGCTGGTGGAGAACACGCCGCTGTTGGCCGACGAAGCCGCCGAGGTCAGTACCACGAAGTTGATGATGCTCGCCGCCGCCGGCAGGCCGGCCAGCACGAACAGCTCGACGAACGGGCTCTTGCCCGGCACCACGTCGCGCCATGGCGTGACCGCCATGATGGCGATCAGCGCCAGCACGTAGAACACGATGATGCGGATCGGGATCGAGTTGATCGCCCGCGGCAGGGTGCGCTCGGGGTTCTTCGCTTCGGCGGCGGTGGTGCCCACCAGCTCGATGCCGACGAAGGCGAAAACGGCGATCTGGAAGCCGGCGAAGAAGCCCAGCAGGCCATTGGGGAACATGCCGCCGTCATTCCACAGGTTGGTCAGGGTGGCGGTATGGCCTGACGGTGACTGGAAACCGGTGATGACCATGTACAGGCCGGTGGCGACCAGGCCCATGATGGCGATGATCTTGATCAGGGCGAACCAGAATTCCATCTCGCCGAACATCTTCACCGTCACCAGGTTCAGCGACAGCAGCAGGGCCACGCAGCTCAGCGCCGGTATCCACTGTGGCAGGTCGGGGAACCAGAATTGCGTGTAGGCAGCAATGGCGACCACGTCGGCGATGCCGGTGACCACCCAGCAGAACCAGTAGGTCCAGCCGGTGAAGTAGCCGGCCCAGGGGCCGAGCAGGTCGGCGGAGAAATCGATGAACGACTTGTAGTTGAGGTTCGACAGCAGCAGCTCGCCCATGGCGCGCATGACGAAAAACAGCATGAAGCCGATGATCATGTAGACGAAGATGATCGACGGGCCGGCCAGGCTGATGGTCTTGCCCGAGCCCATGAACAGGCCGGTGCCGATGGCGCCGCCAATGGCGATGAGCTGGATGTGACGGTTGGTCAGGTTGCGTTGCAGGTGCTGCTCTTCGGAGGGTGTCTGGGAGGTCCGGGTCATAGGCTGCATTCCATTGAGGGTCAGTCTTTTTGTGAGCGAAAGCCGAGTAGGCTATCACGTCGCGTTCCAATCGCGGGTGTGGCAGATCGGCACGATCTTGGCGGTACGGCGCGATGCCCGACATGACTGGAGTCAATGGTTGCAAGGGCTGGCCTAATCGCCGGCAAGCCGGCTCCCACAGGGATCGCATCCACCCTTGTGGGAGCCGGCTTGTCGGCGATTAGGCCGGAACAGCCAAGCAAGGCTCAGGCCCGGGCCAAGGCCCGTTGCCGCACCACCAGGCTATCCACCACCCACATCACCACCATGGACAACCCCACCAGTGGGAAGGCGATTCCCAGCACCAGCATCACCCCCACCGCCGTCTTCCAGCGCGGTAGGTCATGGCGCAGCGGCGGCACGCCGAGCCCACCGGCCGGCTTGCGCTTCCACCACATCACCAGCCCGCTTACCGAACCCAGCAGGATCATCAGGCATACCAGCAGGATGACGAGCTGGTTCAACGGCCCGAACATCTTCCCTTCGTGCAGCATCACCCCCAGCTCCGTGGCGCGGGCCACCGGGCTGTAGTCCTGCCAGCGCACGTCGGCCAGCACTTGGCCGGTGTACTGGTCGACATGCAAGGTGGCGTCGTTGCGCGGATCGTCGGCGAACACTGCGATGGTGAACACACCGTCGGCCGTGGTCGGCAGGGTGATGCTGTAGCCCGGCTCGACCTTGCGCAGGGTGGCGACCTCCTCGACCTGCTGCAGGCTCACCTGCGGCGCTGCCGGGGCCTGGTCCATCATGTGATGCCCGGCATGCTCGGCATGGGCGCCGGACACTGGCATCGGCGTGTTCTCCATCGCCCACGGCACGGTCTGGCGGTGGGCGCTGTTGAGGTCGCGCGCTTCTTTATCGGACTTCGGCACGTCGTTCCACATGGCCGCCGGGAAGCGGTTCCACAGGTCGGCGTACTGCTTGCCCCACAGTCCGGTCCAGGTCATGCCGCTGAGCAGCATCAACAGCAGCAGGGCTGAACCCCAGAAGCCGGTAACGGCATGCAGGTCGCGCCACAGCAAGCGGCCGCGCGCGCTGAAACGTGGCCACAGCACGCCCGCGCTGCTGCGCCCGCGTGGCCACCAGAGATAGAGGCCGGACACAACCAGGACGATGCCCCAGCCGGCCGCCAGTTCCACCAGCCGGTCACCGACCGTGCCGACCATCAGTTCGCCATGCAGGGCGCGGGCGATGGCCTGCAGGTTCTGCTTGCCATCCTGCTCGCCCAGCACCTTGCCGCTGTACGGGTCGACGAAGACATTCAGCTCGCACCCGCCGTCATGCACCACGAACTGCGCGCTGCGCTCGGCGTTGATCGCTGGCAGGTACTGGCCAACCTGCCCCTGGGGATAAGCCTGGCGCACATTGGCCAGCAGCGTGTCGGCAGCCTGCCGGTGATGGCCGGCCTCGACCACCATCAGCTCGCGGTACATCAACGGGTCGAGTTGTGGCTTGAACAGGTAGATGATCCCGGTGATTGCCAGCAGGATCATGAACGGCGCCACGAACAGCCCGGCATAGAAATGCCAGCGCCACGCAAGATTGTAGAAGGAAACGTTTGGTTTGCTCATTAGAGCCTCCCGTAGACCTTAAGTGGGCGCGGTCAGGTCCCGCGCCCGTTTGTTGTTGTCAGAAGCTGAAGTCGACCTTGGTCCAGAAGGTCCTGCCTGGCTCGTTCACCGGCTGGGTACTGTTGGCCGGGTAGCCGAACCCGGCGTTCCCGGCCAGGTTCAGGTGCTCGGCGTAGGCCTTGTCGAACAGGTTGTCGACGCCCGCGCTGAGCTTGAGGTTGTTGTTCACCTTGTAGGCACCGTTGAGGGAAAACACGCCGAAGCCGGCGCTCTTGTCGTAGTCCTTGCCCACCACGTTGCCCTGGTTCTGGGCGATGCGGTTCTGCTCGGCCACCAGGCGCCACAGGGCGCCGACGCTCCAGGTGTCGCGGCTGTAGGTCAGGCCCAGGCGGCTTTCCAAGGGCGGCATTTGCGGTAGCGCCTTGCCATCACTGCTGTTCTTGCCCCAAGCGTAGGCTAGCGTGGCGTCGGCCTTCCAGTTCTCGCTCAGCTTGTAGGCCGCGCCCAGTTCGCCGCCCATGATGCGGGCGTCGATGTTCTGCGCCTGGGAGGTGAGGTTGCCCATCATGTTGCGTTGGTAGTCGAACAGGATGTAGTCGCGGATCTGGCCAACATAGCCCGATGCCCAGGCTTCCAGACGCTCGTCGCGATACTGGATGCCGAAGTCGAGCTGGGTGGTTTTCTCCGGCTTGATGCCGTCGAAGGCGTTCACCGAGCCGGCCGGGGCGCGCTTGGGCGAGAACAGCTCCCAGTAATCGGGGAAGCGCTGGGTGTGGCCGAGGCCGATGTAGGTGGTGGCGGGGATCGCCGCCAGGTCATGCTCATAGCGCACGAAACCGCTGGGCAGCGTGTCGGCGCGGGTGTCGCCCTCGGTGGCGCTGCCCTTGCGGAAGTCGCGGGCTGAGGCGCGGTCCAGGCGGGCGCCGGTGATCAGGCGGTCCTCGCCGGTCGCATACCAGGTGAGCTCGCCGAAGGCGCCGTAGTTGTGGAAGTCGGCATCCTTGGTCCAGGGCTGGCCCTTGTGCGCGTTGACCCCCATGCCGCCACGCTGGCGGTGCTCGTTGGTCTGCGCGTCGATGCCGCTGATCAGTTGCACGTCAGCCCAGCGCCAGGTGGCCTTGATCCGCGCACCCATGGTGCGGCGGTCGACGTTGCTGACCATGGGCATGCCCATCATGCCGCTGCCCGACGGGGTGCGCAGGGTGTAGTTGTCCATCACATGGTCGGCATAGTTGTAGTAGACCTGCGCCTCGACCTTGTCGAGCACCTCGCCGAGGTTGGCCTTCTCGAAGCGCAGCCCCAGGCTTTCACGCTTGAACTGCGAACCGTCCATGCCACGCCCGGCGGAGCGGGCCTCGCCGTCGCCCTTGCCGGCGGTCAGCTCGAGCAGGGTGTCGGCGTCCGGGGTCCAGCCGAGGCTGACATCGCCGTTCCACTTGTCCCAGCGCGAAGGCACGGTGTCGCCGTTGCCGTCTTCGAAGTCGTCCGAGTGCGACTGGTTGCCGACGAAGCGCACATAGCCGAGCTGGTTGCCGGCCGCAGCGTCTAGGACTTTGTCGAAGCGGCCGTTGGAGCCGGCCAGCACGCTGCCGTTGACCCGGCTGCCGAGCTCGCCGAATTTCTCCGGCTCACGCTCGAAGAGGATGGTGCCGGCCGAGCCGCCCGGCCCCCAGATCACGCTTTGCGGGCCCTTGATCACGGTGAGGCGGTCGTAGGTTTCCGGGGAGATGTACGAGGTCGGGGCGTCCATGCGGCCCGGGCAGGCGCCGAGCATCATGCCGCCGTTGGTGAGGATGTTCAGGCGCGAGCCGAACATGCCGCGCAGCACCGGGTCGCCATTGGTGCCGCCCGCGCGGATCACCGAGAAACCGGGGATAGTCTTGAGGTAGTCGCCGCCGTCGCTGGCCGGCACGGGCTGGCGCGGGTCCTTGGGGTTGGTGACCACGGTCAGCGGCGAGCTCGGGGCGATGGCGGTGATCACCGTCGGGCTCAGCTCGGCAGTGTCGTGGATGTGGCCTTCATGGCCGGTTTCGACGGCAAAGGCCAGTGGCGCGAGCAGCGAGCCGCACAGTACGGCGATGGTCCCACGCAGGGAAAGGGCAAAAACAGGGGTGCAGCCGGACATAATGATTCCAGTCGATCAGTCATGAGTCAGCGCGAAGCCTCCTGGCTTCGGGCGTTTATCGCGTTGTGTTCAGGCGACGATCGAACGGGGCGGCGCGCGGCTGCGGGCGCCGGGGAATACAGCCTGCCGGGCATGGCCCTGGCGCGTGGCATTGGTGAGGTGGACAGGGGGGATCTGGCTGCCCGCTGTCAGCGGGCTGAGGGTCTGGGGCAGGGCGGGGCAGTTGAACAGCAGGCTGCAGTAGCCGCACTTCTCCCACATGACATGCAGCTGGCCATCGTTGCCGTGGCCATGGTGCTCGTCGTGGGCCATGGGCATGTTCATCGACATGTCCATGGGCATGGCCATGCCGGCGTGGTGCTCCATCGGCATCGACTGGGAAACCAGCGGGCCGATGAAGATCATCCACATGGCGAACAGGCTCAGCCAGCCGCCACCGACGCGCCTGCGATCAGGGCGGGTGCTGCGGGCGGAGCTGTAGCGCGGCAGGCTCATGGCGAGCGCCTGTCAGTCGGTCAGTGCGTGTGTTCGTGCACTGCGGCCTGCTCGGCTGGCGGCTGCTTCTGCACCGCGACGTCGACCGTGACGTCACCGGCTTTCTCGAAGTGCAGGGTCAGCGGGAAGCGCTTGCCGTCGGTGAGCAGGCTGCGGTCCTTGGGCTGCATGATCATCACGTGGTAGGCGCTGGGGGCGAACACCACATCCTTGCCGGCCGGGACCAACACGCTGGGCACATGTTGCATCTTCATGGCGCCGGCGGCGCTCATCACATGCTCGTGCAACTGGGCGTCGTCGGTGACGGGGCTTTTCACCGAAAGCAGGCGGTCATCGGCCTTGCCGTTGTTGTGCACGACAAAGTAGGCGGCGACGTTGGGCGCGTTCGGCGGCAGCTCCAGCGACCAGGGGTGGGCGATGTGCAGGTCGCCGACGCTGTACTCGTGGGCGTTGGCGTAGGCGCCGGGCAGCAGCAGGGCGGCCAGGACGAGGGCTTGCTTGAGCATGGGTGAGTCTCCGGTCTGTTCAGGTTCTGAAGGACAGCGTAGTGAACTCAGACCAACGGAGAGGCACGGGGATTGAGCGCGGGCCAGAGCTGGCGCGGCGTGGGCTGGTAGTCGGCGAGGTGCGGCAGGTGCCCGGCGATCAGAAGCGGCGGGTTGTGCAACTGTGGCGGGTAGCTGGGCAAGGCCAGCAGTGGCGCTGCACCCAGGCAGCACCAGCAGTTCATCATGCTGGCGCTGTCGTCGCTTTGCTGCCCCAGGTCGATCTTGGCCAGGGCCTGGACATCGACCTTGGCCTTGTTGGCCATGCTGGAGCAGAAAGCCCCCCACAGCAGCTGTTCGGCCGGGCCCTTGGGCGCGGCAGAGGACAGCGGCATGGCCAGCAGGTTGAACAGCACTGCAAGGCAGGCTATCCAGGCAATGTGCCGACGTGGGGGCATGGAGAGATCCGGTCAGGAATCGTGATGGCTATTGTACGGCGGAGTATAGGTAAAAAAGCCGGGGTGCGGTGAAGTGCCGCACCTGGGGCCGCACAGCAGCCCCAGGTGATATCAGGCCTTGCCGCGCCCCATCAGGCCGCGCACGGTTTCCTGCAGGTCAGCCGGCAGCACCACGACTTTCGAATTGTCGCTGGCCGCCAGGTTCTCCATCGCGCCAATGTAACGCTCACCCAGCAGGTACATGGCCGGTACGGTCTCGCTACCCACGGCTTCCTTGACCAGGGTAATCGCCCGCGCCGACGCTTCGGCCAGGTTCACCTGGGCCTCGGCATCCAGCTTGGCCGCCTGCAGGCGCGCTTCGGCCTCGAGAATCGCCGCCTGCTTGTTGCCCTCGGCGCGGGTCACGTCGGCTTTACGTTCACGCTCGGCGGCGGCCTGACGCTCCATGGCAGTCTGCATGCTCGGCGACGGCTTGATGTCCTGGATCTCCACCGAGCGCACGGTCACGCCCCAGTCTTCGGTCTGCTCGGACATCGCCTCGCGCAGGCGCGCCTTGATCTGCTCGCGGCTGGACAGCGCTTCGTCCAGGTCCATGGCGCCGACGATGGCGCGCAGCGAGGTCATGGTCAGGCTGGTGACGGCGAACGAGAAGTTCTGCACGCCGTAGGAGGCTTTCTGTGGGTCGACCACCTTGGCGAAGCACAGGGCGTTGGCGACGATCACCGCGTTGTCCTTGGTGATGATTTCCTGCTGCTGCACGTCGAGGATGATGTCCTTGGTCGGCAGGCGGTAGGCGACCACGTCCATGTACGGAATGACGATGTTCAGGCCGGGCTTGAGGGTGCTGTGGTAGCGGCCCAGGCGTTCGACGATCCATTCCTCGCCCTGGGGCACGATGCGCACGCCCTTGAACACGGTGATCAGGACGAATACAGCGAGAGTGGCGACGACGATGAGGCTGGTCATGCTTGCGAACTTCCTTTTAGTGCGGATTCAGGCCCGGGTGACCCGGGCGGTGTTGCCTTCGATGGCGGCCAGGCGCACACGCTCGCCGGCGGGGATGTCGCTGTCGGCAACGCAGGTCCATTCCTCGTTGCCGAGGATCGGCTTCTGGAAGCGCACGCGGCCTTTCTGGAACTGCGACACGGCGCTGGTCAGCAGGCCGACTTCGCCGATCACGCTGTCGGCGGTCCAGCGCACGTCCGGCTTCTTGCGCCGGAACACCTTGAACCAGAGGGCGGTGGTGATCGATGAGAGCACCACCCACAGCAGGCCCTGCATATCGAGTTGCAGGCCGGGAGCAAGCAGCGAAATGAACGACACCAGCACGGCACCGATGCCGAACCAGAGAATGAAGAAGGTGGGGAGCACCAGTTCCAGCAGGATCAGGGCCACGCCGAAGACGAGCCAGATCCACCATTGCATTTCCATATGAGCAGGGCCTTCCAGGGGGAGGGGGCAGAGTTTACGGCAGTGGAGAGGCAAATGGCCATTTGCGGAGAAGGTTGAAGCGTCTGAGATTCCGGTCGGGCCAAGGGGCCATCGAAGTCAGCGCGTAAGTGCCGATACCAGTTCAGTCACAGAGCTGAACAACCGATCGACCTCGGGAAGCTCTGGGCGTTTGAGAATCAACACCGGAGTACCTCGCTCTCTCGCCACCTCCAGCTTCGGCTCGGTGGCCGTGCTGCCACTGTTCTTGCTCACCAGCACGTCGATCCGTCGACGTTCGAACAGGGCACGCTCATCGTCGATGAGGAATGGTCCGCGCGCACCGATCACCTCACAGCGTTCATTGCCGGGACACGCTTCGAGGGCGCGCAGGGTCCAGAACTGGTGTGGGGGGATTTCGTCCAGATGTTGCAGGGGTTCGCGGCCAAGGGTGAACAAGGGGCGCTCGAACGGGGCCAGTGCCTCGATCAACCCGGCCCAGTCCTCGACTTCGCGCCAGTCATCGCCGGGCTGCGCCTGCCACGCCGGGCGGCGCAGGGCCCAGCAGGGAATGCCAGCGCTGCGTGCGGCGAGGGCGGCGTTGCGGCTGATCTGCGCGGCATAGGGATGGGTGGCGTCGATCAGCAGGTCGATGCCTTCGGCGCGCAGGTACTCGGCCAGGCCTTCGGCGCCGCCATAGCCGCCGACTCGCACCTGGCAGGTCAGGTCCTGAGGAATACGGCCGATGCCAGCGAGGCTGTAGACATGCTGCGGCCCCAACTGGCGAGCGATGGCCATGGCCTCGGTGACACCGCCAAGCAGCAGGATCCGCCCGTTCATGCCACGCCCGCCTTGCCGACGATGCCGCCCTGGCGATCGATGGCGAACACTTCGACCTGCACCTGGGCAGGCACCACGCTGCGGGTGAAGAGCAGGGCGTGACGGCAGACCTCGTCGCCCAGGGCGATACCGGCGGCATGGGCCAGGGCCAGCGCTTGCTGGCTGGTGTTGGCGCTGACGATGGCCTGTTGCAGGGTGGTATCGGCGCCAATGGCCGCCGCCCAGCCCGCCAGCTGCGGCAGGTCGATGCTCGAATGGCGGCTGTGCAGGTCCATGTGCCCGGCCGCCAGCTTGCTGATCTTGCCGAAGCCACCGCATAGCGTGAGGCGCGGCACCGGCACCTTGCGCAGGTGCTTGAGCACGGCGCCGACGAAGTCGCCCATCTCGATCAGGGCGATCTCCGGCAGGTTGTAGACCCGGCGCATGGTGTCTTCGCTGGCGTTGCCGGTGCAGGCGGCGATATGCGTGTAGCCGTTGGTGTGAGCGACGTCGATGCCCTGGTGGATCGAGGCGATGTAGGCCGAGCAGGAAAACGGCCGGACGATGCCGCTGGTACCGAGGATCGACAGCCCGCCGAGGATGCCCAGGCGCGGGTTCATGGTCTTCAGCGCCAGCGACTCGCCGTCCTGGACATTGACCGTGACTTCGAAACCGCCGCCATAGCCGCATTCGCTGGCCAACTGTTGCAGGTGGTCGCCGATCATCCTGCGCGGTACCGGGTTGATCGCCGGCTCGCCGACGCCCAGCACCAGGCCCGGGCGGGTCACGGTCCCTACGCCTTGCCCGGCGACAAAGCGAATGCCGGGCTCGGCCAGCAGGCGCACCTGGCTGTAGAGCAGGGCGCCATGGGTGACATCGGGGTCGTCGCCGGCATCTTTCAGGGTTCCGGCTTCGGCGGTCTCGCCGTTGAGATGGCAGAACTCCAGGCGCATCTCCACCACCTTGCCCTTGGGCAGGGTGATGTGCACCGCGTCGTTGTGCTGCCCGGTCAGCAGCAGGCGCGCCGCCGCCAGGCTGGTGGCGGTGGCGCAGCTGCCGGTGGTCAGGCCGCTGCGCAGGGGCGCGGGCTGTTCGCGGGTTTCTTCACGCATCGACGGGTTTCACCACGTCGAGCAAAGTGATCGGCAGGGCCTGGCGCCAGGTGTCGAAACTGCCCAGCGGCTGGGTGTGGGCGATATGGATACGGGTCAGCTCGCCGCCATGCTGGTCGCGAAATTGCCCCAGGGCGACCTCGCTTTGCAGCGTGACAGCGTTGGCAACCAGGCGTCCGCCCGGCAGCAGGCGCTCCCAGCACAGGTCGAGCACGCCTTCGCGGGTGACGCCGCCGCCGATGAAGATCGCGTCCGGGCGTTCCAGCCCGGCCAACGCTTCGGGTGCCTTGCCGCGGATCAATTGCAGGCCGGGCACGCCGAGGGTGTCGCGGTTGTGTTCGATGAAGCCCTGCCGGCCTTCGTCCGCCTCGATCGCAAGGGTGCGGCAGCTGGGGTGGGCGCGCATCCATTCGATGCCGATGGAGCCGCAACCGGCGCCTACGTCCCACAGCAGTTCGCCGGGTTGCGGTGCCAGGCGGGCCAGGGTAATCGCTCGCACGTCGCGCTTGGTCAGCTGGCCGTCGTGACGGAAGGCGCTGTCAGGCAGGCCGGCCACGCGAGGCAGGCGTGGGGTATCAGGCGAGGCTTGGCATTCGATGGCGACCAGGTTGAGCGGGGCGATGCCGTTATGTGGCCAATCGTCGGCGGTGCCGCTCAGCGTTCGTTCCTGTGGGCCGCCGAGGTGTTCGAGCACCTGGAGACGGCTGGGGCCGAAGCCACGTTCGCGCAGCTGCGCGGCAATGGCCGCCGGGCTGCCTTCGTCGTTGCTCAGCACCAGCAGGCGCATGCCGCTGTACAGGTGGGCATTGAGCGCCGCCAGCGGGCGGGCGACCACCGAGACCACCTGCACGTCCTGCAGCGGCCAGCCCAGGCGGGCGGCGGCCAGGGCGCAGGAGGAGGGCATCGGCAGCACCTGCAGTTCCTCGGCGGGCAGCTGGCGCGCCAGGCTGGCGCCGACGCCGTAAAACATCGGGTCGCCGCTGGCCAATACGCATACCGGCTCACCGCGCAGGGCCAGGACCGGGGCCAGGGAGAAGGGGCTGGGCCAGTGCAGTTGCTCGGCGGTCACACAGCGGGGCAACAGGGCCAGCTGGCGCGGGGCACCGATGATTCGCGTGGCCGCTAGCAGGGCGCGCCGGGCCTGTTTGCCCAGGCCGCTGAAGCCGTCTTCGCCGATGCCTATTACTGTCAGCCAGGGGGCCATCTGTTCCTCATACCGTTTATTGATCGCGGGGCGTTCGACCACCGGTTTTTCATGCCGCCGGACAAAGCAGGCATAATACCGCGCCTTCTACACTGAAGCGCACTTTCACGATTGCCGGATGCCCCCTTGACGCCGCCCCTGCCCCCCGAAGTTTCGCCCCGTCCCTCGGCCTGCCCGGGGTTGTGGCGCATCGTCGCCGCGCGCGATGGTGGCATCTGCCGGATCAAGCTGCCCGGTGGCCTGCTGCTGGCCGACCAGGCCGATGCCGTGGCCGACGCCGCCGAGCGTTTTGCCGGAGGGGTGATCGAGGCGACCAATCGGGCCAATCTGCAGATTCGCGGCATCGGTGATGATCACCGGGGTCTGGTCGAGCATCTGCTGGCTGCCGGGCTCGGCCCGCGTGACGCGGCCGGTGATGATGTGCGCAACCTCATGGTCAGCCCATTGGCTGGGCTCGATCCGGCGATGGTGTTCGACACCCGACCGTTGGCCGGGCAGATTCTCGACCTGCTGGAAAGTACACCCAGGCTCCACAAGCTGTCGGCCAAGTTCGCCATGCAACTCGATGGCGGCGAAGCGCTGGCGATGCTCGAGCACGCCCATGATCTGTGGCTGTCCGCGATGCAACGCGAAGGACGGATCTGGTTGCGGTTCGGGCTCGCCAGCAGCCTGTCGAATGGCCAGGCGCTGGGCGCGGTGCCGGTGGAGCAGGGGCTGGCGTTGGTGCGTGCAGTGCTGGAGCGCTTCCTCGACCTGGCGACGCCTGAGCAGTCGCGCATGCGTCAATTGCTGCAGGTGTGCCCGGTGGAGCACTTCCTTGAAGGGCTGCCCCTGAAAATCGACACCTCATTGCTGGTTTTGCAGCGCCCGGCAACGACAAGTGCCTGGCTTGGCGTGCTGCCCCAGCGCCAGGGCGTGGCCCTTGGCGTCGCGCCACCCCTTGGTCGCCTGACCCCGGCCATGCTGCGCGGCGCCGCCCATGTCGTCCGCCAATGGGGCGATGGCAGCTTGCGCCTGACGCCTTGGCAAAGCCTGGTACTGACCAACCTGAACCCGGCCCATGTGGAGCCTGCCCGCGAACACCTTGCAGCCCTGGGCCTGCTGTGTCACAGCGAGCACCCGCTGGCGCGGGTCGTCGCCTGCACTGGCTCCGGCGGCTGCGCCAAGGGCCAGGCCGACACCAAGGCCGATGCCGTGACCCTGGCCGGCTTGCTGCACCACGGCGCCCCAGGCAGCGTGCACCTGTCCGCCTGCCCACGTTCCTGCGCCATGGCCCACACGGCCCCGGCCACCCTGCTGGCCCGCGCCCCGGGCCGCTATGACCTTTACTTGCGCGATGCGCGCCAGCCGGGCTTCGGCAGGCTGCGCGGCGCCGACCTCACCCCAGAAGAAGCAGGCGCCATGCTCGACCTGCCGACGGAGCACCTTGATGATTGACTACATCCGCGATGGTCAGGAGATCTATCGCAATTCCTTCCGCATCATCCGCGAGGAAGCCCGGCTCGAGCGGATCCCCGCCGATCTTGAAAAGCTCGCCGTGCGCGTGATCCATGCCTGCGGCATGGTCGAGGCCATCGATGGCCTGCAGTTCTCCGAAGGCGCCGGCAGTGCCGGCCGCGAGGCCCTGGCCAAGGGCGCGCCGATCCTCTGCGACGCGCACATGGTCGCCGAAGGCATCACCCGCGCCCGTCTGCCGGCCAACAACCCGGTGATCTGCACCCTGCGTGACCCGAGCGTGCCGGACCTGGCCAAGGCCGAAGGCAACACCCGTTCCGCCGTGGCCCTGGAGCTGTGGCGCCCGCACCTGGAAGGCAGCGTGGTGGTGATCGGCAACGCGCCGACCGCGCTGTTCTACCTGCTGGAAATGCTCGATGCCGGCGCACCGAAGCCGGCGTTGATCCTTGGCTTCCCGGTTGGCTTCGTCGGCGCCGCCGAATCCAAGGCGATGCTCGCCGCCGACAGCCGCGGCGTGCCGTTCGTGATCATGCAGGGCCGCCTGGGCGGCAGCGCGATGGCCGCCGCGGCAGTCAACGCCCTGGCCACGGAGGTGGAATGATGCAGGCACGCGGACGACTGCTGGGCCTGGGCGTGGGCCCGGGCGACCCCGAACTGATCACGGTCAAGGCCTTGCGCCTGCTGCGCGAGGCGCCGGTGGTGGCGTACTTCGTCGCCAAGGGCAAGCGCGGCAACGCCTTCGGCATCATCGAAGCGCACCTGCAAGCCGAACAGACCCTGTTGCCCCTGGTGTATCCGGTGACCACCGAGGCGCTGCCGGCACCACTGTCCTATGAACAGGTGATCAGCGACTTCTACGACGAAGCCAGCGTGCAGGTGGCCGAACACCTGGATGCCGGCCGTGACGTGGCGGTGATCTGTGAGGGCGACCCGTTCTTCTACGGCTCCTACATGTATCTGCATGATCGCCTGGCCTCGCGCTATGAGGCCCAGGTGATCCCGGGCGTGTGCTCGATGCTCGGCGGCGCCTCGGTGCTCGGAGCGCCGCTGGTGTATCGCAACCAGACCCTCACCGTGCTTTCCGGCGTGTTGCCCCATGAGGAACTCAAGCGCCGTCTGGCCGATGCCGACGCCGCAGTGATCATGAAACTGGGACGCAACTTCCCCAAGGTGCGCCAGGTGCTCGCCGAACTGGGCATGGATAGCCGTGCGCTGTACGTGGAGCGGGCGACGATGGCCAACCAGAAGATCGTCGCGCTGGACGAGGTCGACCCACAGTCCTCGCCATACTTCTCGCTGATCATCGTGCCGGGTGAGAAATGGCAGGGATGAACAAGGCTCCGGCAATCGTCATTCTCGGCCCGGGCAGCCTGGCCACCGCGCGGCGTATCCAGGCCTGTTATCCACAGGCGCTGATCCATGGCCTGGAAGGGCGCGTGGAAGGGGCCGACGTATACTACGCAGCATTTGGCGACACCCTGCGTGCGCTGTACCAGCAGGACACGCCGATCATCGCCCTGTGCGCGGCGGGTATCGTCATTCGCACCCTGGCGCCGCTGTTGAGCGAAAAAGGCGTCGAGCCACCGGTACTGGTGGTGGCCGAGGACGGCAGCGCCGTGGTGCCGCTGCTCGGTGGCCTGGGTGGGGTCAATATCATGGCCCGAGAGATCGGTGAGGCGCTGGGTGTGAGCGCGGCGATCACCACGAGTGGCGAACTGCGCTTCGGCACCTGCCTGCTCAACCCGCCCGAGGGTTACGCACTGGCGGACCTGGAGCAGGGCAAGCGCTTCGTCTCCGACCTGCTGGCGGGCGAGGCGGTGCGTGTCGAAGGTGACGCGCCATGGCTCGAACACGTCCAGCTGCCCGCCAGTGACGAGGCGCAGCGCACTATCCACGTGGGCAGCGCACTGCGTCCGGCCAGCCGTGACGAACTGCTGATCCATGCGCGTTGCGTGGTGGTGGCGGTCACGGCCGGTAGCGCCGACCTGGCGCACCAGGTACGCGAGGAACTGCTGCGGGCGAACATCGCCGAGCCCGCGCTGGCCTGCCTGCTGGCGAGCGAAGCCGAGATGGCGGAGCCGGCCCTGCACGAAGCTGCACGGGCACTGAATGTTGCCCTGCGCTTCGCCCCGGCCGCCGAAAGCCTGGAGCGAATGCTGGCTGATGCAGTGCCGCAAGCGCGTGTAGGTTCGTCGGCGGGGCTCGCCCACGGTGCTTGCGCAGCACCTGTCGACATCGACCGCGTTGGCCGTCGCCGTGGTCGCCTGGCCGTGATCGGCCTGGGCCCTGGTGCCGCCGAGCTGATGGTGCCGGCGGTCAAGGCGGAGCTGGCGCGTGCGCAGGATGTGCTGGGTTACGAAACCTACGTGCGCATGGCCGGCCCCTTCCGCGACGATCAGGTGCTGCACTGCACCGACAACCGCGAAGAGATGCAACGTGCTCGGCATGCCTTCGAGCTGGCGGCGCAAGGGCGTTCGGTGGTGGTAGTGTCATCGGGCGATCCGGGCGTGTTCGCCATGGCCGCCGCGGTGCTCGAAGCGCTCCACGAATCCAGTGACCCGGCCTGGCAGCGCGTCGAGCTGGAGATCCTGCCTGGCGTCTCGGCCTCGCTGGCTACCGCCGCCCAGGCGGGGGCGCCACTGGGCCACGATTTTTGCGTGATGTCGCTGTCGGACAACCTCAAACCCTGGTCGATTATCGAGAAGCGCCTCGACCTGGCGGCCCAGGCGGATCTGGTGCTGGCGTTCTACAACCCGATCTCCAAGGCCCGCCCTCATCAGCTGGGTATGGCGCTGGATGTGGTACGCCGCCATCGCGGTGCAGGCACCCCCGTGGTGCTGGGCCGTGATATCGGCCGGCCGGGGCAGACCCTGCGGGTGGTGACCTTGGGCGAGCTGCTGCCGGAGATGGTCGACATGCGCACCATGGTGCTGGTCGGCTCCTCGACCACCTGCACCTTCCCCCGTGCCGATGGCGGCCAGTGGGTGTACACGCCGCGCTGGTACCCCGCCAAGCCCTGAGCGCAGCCGGGGTCAGGGCAGCAGGTAACCCTTGATCCCGGTGAAGATGATCTGCGCCGCGAGGGCGCAGACGAACAGCCCCATCAGGCGGCTGACGATCTGCAGGCCCTGGTCGCCGAGGATCCGTTCGATACGGTGCGAGAGATACAGCACCAGGCCCACGGTGAAGCTGGCCAGGGCGATGCTGACGATGGCCAGCAGCTTGTCGTCCCAGTGCGGTTGGCCCACGCCCATCACCAGCAACGCACCGATGGTGCCGGGGCCGACGGTGAGTGGGATGGTCAGCGGCACGATGGTCACGTCCTGCTGCACGTTGTCGGTCTGCACCGCCGACTTGCCCTGGGCCATGCCCAGCGCCGAGATGAACAGCACCGAGCCTGCACCGATGCGGAAGGCGTCGGCGGTGATGCCGAATACCCCGAAGATCACCCGCCCGAACAGGTACAGCAGCACGCTGGCGACCAGCGTGGCAATGGCTACCCGCCAGGCCAGTTGCTTGCGCTCCTTGCTGGAGTGGCCGCGGGTCAGGCCGATGAAACATGAGAGCACGAAGAACGGGCTGTAGAGCACGAGCATTTTCAGGTAGACGCTGAACAACTCATGGAGCATGGCGCTGGGTCCGCGGCGGGAATGGGTGGCACCTGTATAGCATGGAACCTGTAGCAGCGGCTTCAGCCGCGATCACTCGCGACGCGGGTGCCGGATTCTGTGGTGGCTGCCTCGCAGCTGAGGTAGCGCCTACAGGATCTGCGTGGTGTCGTCGGACACCGCCTGGCGCTGCCCCGCCCAGAACTGCACCAGCTCGCGCAACTGCGACAGCTCCACCGGCTTGGCCATGTGCCCGTCCATGCCGGCCAGGCGCGCGCGTTCCTTGTGCTCGTTGAGGATATGCGCGGTCAATGCCACCACCGGGGTGCGCGGACGCTGGTTGGCGGTCTCCCAGGCGCGCAGCTGCTGGGTGGCGGAGAAGCCGTCGAGAACCGGCATCTCGCAGTCCATCAGGACCAGGTCGTAGTGCTTGGCTTTCATCGCCTGCAGGGCCTCTTCGCCGTTGCTGGCGGTATCCGGCTCGAGGTTGAGCTTGCCGAGCATGCCGCGGATGACCTTGGTCGAGATGCTGTTGTCCTCGGCCACCAGGATGCGGAAGTCGCCGGGCAGGTCCAGCGGCACCGGGGTACCGACCGGCAGCGGCGGTGCGGCCTGCTCACGGCCGCGCAGGGCAAGCTCCTCGGCAAGGGTGGTCTTGAGCGTGTAGCCGGCCACCGGCTTGGCGAGGATGCGCTTGACCCCGGCGTTGCGGGCGATGATCTTGCTCGGCGCATTGCTGATGCCGGTGAGCATGACCACCAGGATGTCGTGGTTCAGGCTCGGGTCTTCCTTGATCTTGGCCGCCAACTGCATGCCGGTCATGCCGGGCATGTTCTGGTCGAGCAGCACCGCGTCGAAATAGTCGCGCAGGTGCGCCTTGGTGCGCAGCAAGGCCAGCGCCTCCTTGCCCGACGGCACCGCGCTGACGTTCATGCCCCAGGCGCTGCATTGCTGCACCAGCACCTTGCGGCAGGTGTCGTTGTCGTCCACCACCAGTACCCGGGCGTCGCGCAGCGGGCCGTCGAGGTCGGTGGGCGGCTGCTCCAGGCGCAGCGGGTCGAGCGGCAGGGTCAGCCACAGGGTGTTGCCCATGCTGGTGCTGGTCTTGATGCCGAACTCGCCCTGCATCAGGCCGATCAGTTGCTTGGCGATCACCAGGCCCAGGTGGCCACCGAGCTTGTTGCTGGAGAGGAAGTGGCGGCTGTGCAGCTCGGCCTGCAGCAAGGCGTCGCGCTCGGCCGGCGGCATGGGCTCGCCGCTGTCCTGCACGGCGATGCGCAGGCGCGGGCTGTCGCCACGCTGGTCGAGGGCCACCACCAGCAGGATCTCGCCCTGGGTGGTGTTCTTCAGGGCGTTGTCCAGCAGGCTCGACAAGGCCTGGCGCAGGCGCGTCGGGTCGCCGCTGACCACCCGCGGCACCTGTGGCTGGGTGAAGCTGATCAGCTCGATATTCTGCTGTTCGGCCTTGGCCCGGAAGATGTTCAGGCAGTCCTCGATCAGGGCATTGAGGTCGAACTGCACGTCGTCCAGCTCGATCTGCCGCGACTCGAGCTTGGAGATGTCGAGGATTTCGTTGATCAGGGTGAGCAGTTCGTTGCCGGCGCTGTGGATGGTCTGCACATAGTCGCGCTGCTTGACCGACAGCGGCGTGCCCAGCAGCAACTCGGTCATGCCCAGCACGCCGTTCATGGGGGTGCGGATCTCATGGCTGATCTTGGCCAGGAACTCGGCCTTGGCGTTGATCTCGGCATCGCTGGCGGCCAGGGCGCGGCTGGCGCGAAAGCGCTCCTCGCTGATCCGGCGCAGGCGCTCGCTGACTGCCAGGTTGAGCAGCAGGCCGCTGACCACGGTCAGCGCCATGAGGATGCACAGCAACCAGGGCGTGGAGGTGCGGGTGAGGCCCAGGAGGGCCGGCAACAGCACCAGGCCGCCGAGGTTGAACACCAGCATCGCCACGGCGAACAGGCGCGCCGGGCCGTAGCCTTTGTACCAGTGATAGCCGCTGACCAGCAGCATGCTCACGCTGCCCAGGGCGAGCAGGGCGTAGGTCATCAGGTTCAGCGGCAGGGTGTCGACGAACAGCAGCACCAGGCCGCTGACCGCGGCCACCACCATTTCCATGTGCAGCAGGCGATTGAGCCGCGCCGAACTGCAGGGGGAGAAGAAGTGCAGGGTGAAGTACAACCCGGCCAGGCCTGCCAGCACCAGCGTCAGGTAGGCCGCCGGGGTCTGCGCGCTGTGCCACAGGTGCCACCAGGGGCCACTGAGGTTGAGCAGGATCAGCGCGCTGAGCATCATCAGGCCGTGGTACAGCGCCAGTACCAGCGTGGTGCTGGAGCGTGTGTAGCCGAAGCGGATCAGGTTGTGCAGGATCAGCATCACCAGGCCACCGAACAACAGGCCGAACAGCAGCGACTGGCGCTGGTCGGCGGCGGCGTGGGCGGTGGTCTCGACAGTGATGGCCGGGCGCAGCTGGTGTTCGGAAACCAGCCGCAGGTAGATATCCAATGGTTGGTTGCTGTGCGGCAGTGGCAGCACGTGGTCCCTGCCGCGCAGGGTGGGGCTGAGGCCGTCGCCCTGCCGGCCATGGTGCAACTGGCGCAGCAGTTTGCCGCCTTCCAGGGCGTAGAGGTCCAGGCGTGACAGGTCGGGGGCGAAAATGCGTACCAGTTGTTCCTGGTCGCTCGGATCCAGGCGGTAGTGCAACCACAGGGCCTGGTCGGGGAGGGCGGCATCCAGTTCTTCGAGGGCCAATGGGCTGAACTGGTTGCGGTAGCGTTCGGAGCGCACGTCGGACAGCTGCAGGTTGGCCTGTTCATCGAGCAGCGCCGACCAGCCCGCGGCCTGTTCGGCGTGTGCCGGGAGCAGGCAGAGCAGGGTCAGCAGGCTGACGATCAGGGCTATGGCAATCCGAAGCCGACGCACGACGAAATCCCTTCTTAGCTAATGTGCCGGATAACCACTATGCGCGGCGCGCCAAGGCGAAGGCAAGGCCCCGGCGGGGCCTTGACGACGAGCCGAAGGCCGTGCGCCGGGAGCGGCACGACCGTTGGCTGCACTTTTACTGCTGCTCACCGCGCTCGCGGGCGATGGCCCGGTAGCCGATGTCGTTGCGGTAGAAGCTGGCGTCCCACTTGACCTGCTCGGCCAGGCGGTAGGCCTGCTGCTGGGCGGCCTCGACGGTGTCGCCCATGGCAGTGGCGCACAGTACGCGGCCACCGGCGGTGACCACCTGGCCGTCCTTCAGCGCGGTGCCGGCGTGGAACACCTTGCCTTGCAGCTTGGCGGCGGCGTCCAGGCCGCTGATCACGGCGCCCTTGGCGTAGTCGCCCGGGTAGCCACCGGCGGCCAGCACCACGCCCAGGCTCGGGCGCGGGTCCCATTGCGCTTCGACCTTGTCCAGGGCCTTGGCGAAGGCGGCTTCGATCAGCAGCACCAGGCTCGACTCCAGGCGCAGCATGACCGGCTGGGTTTCCGGGTCGCCGAAGCGGCAGTTGAACTCGATGACCTTGGGGTTGCCCGCCTTGTCGATCATCAGGCCGGCATACAGGAAGCCGGTGTAGACGTTGCCTTCCTCGGCCATGCCGCGCACGGTCGGCCAGATCACCTGGTCCATCACGCGCTGGTGCACGTCGGCAGTGACCACGGGGGCAGGGGAGTAGGCACCCATGCCGCCGGTGTTCGGGCCGGTATCCTGGTTGCCGACACGCTTGTGGTCCTGGCTGGTGGCCATTGGCAGCACGTTGTGGCCGTCGACCATGACGATGAAGCTGGCTTCCTCGCCGTCGAGGAACTCTTCGATCACCACGCGCGAACCGGCTTCACCGAAGGCGTTGCCGGCGAGCATGTCGCGCACGGCGTCTTCGGCTTCCTGCAGGGTCATGGCGACGATCACGCCTTTACCGGCGGCCAGGCCGTCGGCCTTGATCACGATCGGCGCGCCTTTCTCACGCAGGTAGGCCAGGGCCGGCTCGATCTCGGTGAAGTTCTGGTAGTCGGCAGTCGGGATCTTGTGGCGGGCCAGGAAGTCCTTGGTGAAGGCCTTGGAGCCTTCCAGCTGGGCCGCGCCCTTGGTCGGGCCGAAGCAGTCCAGGCCACGGCTGCGGAACAGGTCCACGACACCGATGACCAGCGGCGCTTCCGGGCCGACGATGGTCAGGTCGACGTTCTTCTCGGCGAAGTCGGCCAGTTGCTCCAGGGCAGTGACGTCGATGGCGACGTTCTCGCACTTGGCTTCGCTGGCGGTGCCGGCGTTACCCGGCGCCACGAAGATTTTCTCGACCCGTGGGTCCTGGGCGACTTTCCAGGCCAGGGCGTGTTCGCGACCGCCGCTGCCGATGATCAAAACTTTCATGTCAAAACCTCGAAATCTGTCGAACGAGAGGCAGCGCCCCTCGCTGTACGAGGTCGCAATGAAACAGGTAGATGCAAGGCGGGGACGGTTCCGATAAGCGCAGTTGCCTTATGGCAATGAGCATCAGCGGAACCGGCCCCAACGCAGCAGATGCCTGCTTCAGTGCGGCCGATTGCCATAATCAGTGGCGGAAGTGGCGCATGCCGGTGAATACCATGGCGATACCGGCCTCGTCGGCGGCGGCGATGACTTCGGCATCGCGCATCGAACCACCTGGCTGGATCACGGCGCTGATACCCACTTTAGCCGCGTTGTCGATGCCATCACGGAACGGGAAGAACGCATCCGAGGCCATTACCGCGCCCTGCACTTGCAGGCCGGCATGCTCGGCCTTGATCGCGGCGATGCGCGCGGAGTTGACGCGGCTCATCTGGCCGGCGCCGACGCCGATGGTCTGGCGCTGCTTGGCGTAGACGATGGCGTTGGACTTGACGAACTTGGCCACTTTCCAGGCAAACACCAGGTCGTGGATTTCCTGCTCGGTCGGCGCACGCTTGGTGACGATCTTCAGGTCGTCGGCAGTGATCATGCCGATATCGCGGCTCTGCACCAGCAGGCCACCGTTGACGCGCTTGAAGTCCCAACCGGCGGCGCGCTCGGCTGGCCACTCGCCGCACTCCAGCAGACGCACGTTCTGCTTGGCAGCCACCACTTCGCGGGCGGCCTGGGAGATTTTCGGGGCGATGATCACTTCGACGAACTGACGCTCGACGATGGCTTTGGCGGTTTCGCCATCCAGCTCGCGGTTGAAGGCGATGATGCCGCCGAACGCCGACTCGGTGTCGGTGGCGTAGGCCAGGTCGTAGGCCTTGCGGATACCGCCTTCGTCCTCAGGCACCACGGCCACGCCGCACGGGTTGGCGTGCTTGACGATCACGCAGGCCGGCTTGACGAAGCTCTTCACGCACTCCAGCGCGGCGTCGGTGTCGGCCACGTTGTTGAACGACAGCTCCTTGCCTTGCAGCTGGATGGCGGTGGAGATGCTGGCCTCGCCCTTCTTGGCCTCGACGTAGAACGCCGCGCTCTGGTGCGGGTTCTCGCCGTAGCGCATTTCCTGGGCCTTGACGAACTGGCTGTTGAAGGTGCGCGGGAACTCGCTGCGGTCTTCGGTGGAGAGGGTGTCCTTGGCCTGGTCGATGGTACCCATGTAGTTGGCGATCATGCCGTCGTAGGCGGCGGTGTGCTCGAAGGCCTTGAGCATCAGGTCGAAGCGCTGGGCGTAGGTCAGGCCGCCGGCTTTCAGGCCTTCGACAATGCCGGCGTAATCGCTGGCGTTGACCACGATGGCCACGTCCTTGTGGTTCTTCGCCGCGGAACGGACCATGGTCGGGCCGCCGATGTCGATGTTCTCGATGGCGGTCGGCAGGTCGCAGCCCGGCTTGCTGATGGTGGCTTCGAACGGGTACAGGTTGACCGCGACCAGGTCGATCGGCTTGATGCCATGCTCGTTCATGATGGCGTCGTCGGTGCCGCGACGGCCCAGGATGCCGCCGTGGATCTTCGGATGCAGGGTCTTGACCCGGCCGTCCATCATTTCGGCGAAGCCGGTGTAGTCGGCCACTTCCACCGCGTTCACGCCATTGTCCTTGAGCAGCTTGTAGGTGCCGCCGGTGGACAGGATCTCGACACCGAGCTGTTGCAGCTCACGGGCGAATTCGAGGATACCGGTCTTGTCGGAGACGCTGATCAGGGCGCGGCGGATCGGCAGGCGGGTAGTCTGGTCGGTCATTTCAGATTCCATAACGCGGTGGAGTCAGCAAAAAAGGCGCCTCTTTGCATGAGCGCCTTTTTGGTTGGGGTTCTGGCCTTACAACAGATCGTACTGCTTGAGCTTCTTGCGCAGCGTGCCTCGGTTGAGCCCGAGCATCTCGCTGGCCTTGGTCTGGTTGCCCTTGACGTAGTTCATCACGCATTCGAGCAGCGGCGCCTCGACTTCCGAGAGCACCAGGTTGTACACGTCCGTGACGGTAGCGCCTTCCAGGTGGGCGAAGTAGTTGTGCAGTGCCTTCTCGACGCTGTCGCGCAGGGTCTGGCCCTCTTCGCTCGGCGTGTTCAGGTGCTGCTTGAGGTTGGCGTTGTCGCTCACGGGCGTTGTTCCACTCACTAATGTCTCGGTCATCATCGTCATGCGGCCACCCCTTGTTCGTCCTCTGTCCCAAGGCTCTGTCGACGTTCGGCGAAAAACGCCTGAACGTTGGCGCACTGCGCTTGTGTGTCTTGCAAAGCGTTGAACTGGCTGCGGAACTCCTTGCCGCCAGGTCGGGTTGCCAGGTACCAGCCAACGTGCTTGCGGGCGATCCGCACGCCCATCACATCGCCATAGAAGGCATGCAGCGCGGCCAGGTGCTCCAGCAGAATGCGTTCCACTTCGTCCAGCGCCGGGGCGGGGAGGTGCTCGCCCGTGCGCAGGTAATGCTCGACCTCGCGGAAAATCCACGGCCGCCCCTGGGCGGCACGGCCGATCAGCAGGCCGTCTGCGCCGGTGGCATGCAGCACCGCCCGGGCCTTTTCCGGCGAGGTGATGTCGCCGTTGGCGAATACCGGGATCGACACCGCCTGCTTGATCGCGGCGATGGTGTCGTACTCGGCGTCACCGGTGTACAGGTCGGCGCGTGTGCGGCCATGCACCGCCAGCGCCTGGATGCCGGCCTGTTCGGCGATCTTCGCCACGTTCAGGCCGTTCTTGCTCGCCCGGTCCCAGCCGGTGCGGATCTTCAGCGTCACCGGTACGTCCACGGCGCCGACGACGGCATGGAGGATTTCGGTGACCAAGGCTTCATCTCTCAATAAAGCAGAGCCTGCGGCCTTGTTGCAGACTTTTTTCGCCGGGCAACCCATGTTGATATCGATGATCTGCGCGCCGGCCTCGACGTTGGCCCGGGCCGCCTCGGCCATCATCTGCGCGTCGCCACCGGCGATCTGCACCGAGCGTGGCTCGGGATCACCTTCGTGGATGCGGCGCAGGCTCGACTTGCGGCTGTTCCACAGGCGCATGTCGCTGGAAACCATCTCCGACACCACCATGCCCGCGCCCAGGCGTTTGCACAGCGTTCGGAAAGGTTGGTCCGTGACGCCGGCCATGGGGGCCAGGATCAGGTTGTTCTGCAGTGTGTAAGGGCCGATGCGTACCGCCGACATAGGTGTTCCCTGTTGTGGGGCCGAATCATTGGAGTTCGAAAAAGGGATGGCATGATACCCGCTCTCGATGACCGGATAAAGATGAATCTGGATAAAATCTGAACAGTTGCGGCGTTATGACACCCAGTGCCAAGTGGCGAGCTTCAAGCTGCAAGAGGCCTGCAGACAGGCTTTTACCTGCGGCTTGAAGCTTGCCGCCTGTCGCTTATTCTGGCGAACGGAAGCTCAGGCTGTAGTTCACCGCCTTCGGCCCAGGGTCGAGGATGTCCAGGGCGATGTGGATCGGCGTCTGGCTGGGCATCTCGCCGCGCCCGGCCAGCTCGCCCGACAGGTACTCGCTGGGCTTGAAGCGCCGGCTGGCGATCAGCTGGCCGTTGAGGTCGGCGAAGCGCAGCTCGAGCAGCGGGAAGGGCTGGGCGAAGGGCGCGCGGTTGTAGATGATCGCGTCGACGATCAGCGCCCCTTTGAAGTCCGGGTGGCTACGCACTACCAGGTTGCTGCTCTTGATCCGCGAGATGTCGACGCGGGTCGGCACCTGGCAGCCGAACATCGGACACAGCTGCTGGAACCAGGGGCGATACTGGTCCTGGCGGGCCATTTCGTCGAAGTGGAACCAGACGTACTGGAATGCCAGCAGGCCCGCGGCCAGCAGGGTCAGGAAACCCCACAGCAGGCGCTTGCCCCAGTTCGGGGCGGGCTTTTCCCAGCCCAACTGCAACGGGTCGTCGACCACGTCGACCAGCGGCTCCTTGCGCGAGCGTTCGGGCTTGGCGGCCAGGCTCGGTTCCAGGCGCTGCCCGGGATGTTCGTCGGGGTCATCGTCGCGGGCCGAGAACGGTGCGCTGTGCACCTCGTCGTCCAGCGCCGAAAGGCCCTTTTCCGGCACCGGTTCGTCATGGCTGGACAGCTGCCGCGAGGGTTCGTCGAGGTCGTCGTCGAGTGTCCGATCGCGCACTGGTGGTTCATCGTCCAGATCGAGGCTGGTCGCGCCGAGGGTAGGCTCGGTGCGCTCGTCGTCGGCCGGTGCCAGGTCAAGCGGCTCCTGCTCGACCAGCATCGGTGCGTCCTCGCGCTCCTGCGCCGGCTCACGGTCGCCGTCAGTGGCGGTGCCGAACGGTTCATCGCCAGGCCCATCGCCGAGCTGATCGTCGCGGCGGGCCTGGAGCATGCCCTTGGCCGGAGCTGCGCGCCGATCACCCGGGCTGCGCCGTTCAAGGCGCGCCAGTTCCTGGTCGAGGTCGAGGGCATCCAGTTCCTCGGCCGTGACCGTCCAGTTGTCTTCGCTCGGTGCCGGCGGGGCGGCCTCCGGTTGCACGGCTGCGGGCGCTGGCACGGCCGGCTCGACTGCCGGCACCGGCGCACGAATGTCGCCTTCGCCAGCCGTGGCGCGGTTCTGCTCCAGCAGTTGCTTCGCCGCGTTGAACACCTGCAGGCATTGGCCGCAGCGCACCACGCCGCGGGCCACGCTCAACTGGTGATGGGTGACGCGAAAGCTGGTCTGGCAATGCGGGCACTGGGTGACGAAACTGTCGGTCATGCGGCTGTCCGGGAAGCTGTGCAGGAGATGAGTCTAGGCGCGCTTAGCGGCGGCGACCACTGATACGTACCCAGCCGTCGCGCACGACGATCGGGTCCAGGTCGAAGTCGGCGGCATAGGCAGCGGCCACTTCCTCGCCCTGTTCGGCGAGGATGCCCGACAGCGCCAGCAGGCCGCCGGGGCGCACCAGGCCGGACAGCTGCGGCGCCAGCGCTACCAGCGGGCCGGCCAGGATGTTGGCCACCAGCACGTCGGCCTGCATCGCCGGCATCTGCTCGGGCAGGTACAGGTCGAACGTGTCGTCGGCAATGCCGTTGCGCTGGGCGTTGTCACGGGAGGCCTCGATAGCCTGCACGTCGATGTCGGTGCCGACCGCGTGGCGGGCGCCGAGCAGCAGCGCGGCAATGGCCAGGATGCCCGAGCCGCAGCCGAAGTCGAGCACTTGCGTGTCTTGCAGCTGCTGGCCGTCGAGCCATTCCAGGCACAGCGCGGTGGTCGGGTGGGTGCCCGTGCCAAAGGCCAGGCCCGGGTCGAGCAGCAGGTTGACCGCGTCCTTTTCCGGGGCTTCGTGCCAGCTCGGCACGATCCACAGGCGCTGGCCGAAACGCATCGGCTGGAAGTTGTCCATCCAGCTGCGCTCCCAGTCCTGGTCCTCGATCACCTCGGCCTGGTACTCGGGGAGCTCGGCGCCGGTCAGCAGGCGCAGGTGGGCGAACACCTGCTCGGGCTCGGCATCGGCCTCGAACAGCGCCAGCAAGTGCGTGTGCGACCACAGCGGGGTGGTGTTGAGGTCCGGTTCGAAGATCGGCTGGTCTTCGGCGTCCATGAAGGTCACCGAGACAGCACCCACTTCAAGCAGGGCGTCTTCGTAGGTTTCGGCTTGTTCCGGGCTGATGGCCAGGCGTACTTGCAGCCAGGGCATGGCGGGCACCTTTGGTAAATCGACAGGGGCAGCCCGAGGCTGCGCGAAAAGGCCGCCAGTTTACTTGAGTGCGTGGGGTTTGTGCAGAAGTCGCATGCCGGCATGCGCCATACCTGTGGGAGCAACTGGCTTGTTTACCTGCACCGGCCTCTCGCCGGCAAGCCGGCTTGTGTCTTGAAAGGCTCTTAGACTGAAGGGGTGAGAGCGGTGGATGGCAGACTGCAAGCCGGCGGTGCCCTAGAGCAC
>NZ_QKZD01000016.1:0-99056 GCF_003253945.1 Pseudomonas sp. 2848 | reverse complement strand
TGGTAGTGTGGGGTTTCCCCATGTGAGAGTAGGTCATCGTCAAGATTCATTTCGCAAAACCCCTATCTGCGCGAGCAGGTAGGGGTTTTGTCTTTTGTGCTTTTGGCAAGTCGATGCGCTCCCTTGTAGGAGCGCGTCGCCTGCAATGCCAACGGTAGCCCTTTTCCTATGCAAGCCCTCGGGGCGTGGCTATCATGCCAGCCTTATTTCGAGTCGAGATTGGCATGCTGAAGTTGTTGAACCTCCTCAAGGATGGCCGGTTCCATTCCGGAGAAGCCCTGGGGGCCGCCCTTGGGGTGAGTCGCAGCGCCGTTTGGAAGCAGCTGCAGCACCTGGAGAGCGAACTGAACCTGACCATTCACAAGGTCCGTGGCCGCGGCTATCAGCTGGCGGCGCCGTTGAACCTGCTCGAAGCGCAGGCGATCGCCAAGTTCTCCCAGGGCGAGCCATGGCCGGTGTTCATTCACGAAACCATCGACTCCACCAATGCCGAAGGGCTGAGGCTGGTCGCGCAAGGGCAGGCTGCGCCGTTTCTGGTGCTGGCTGAGCGCCAGAGTGCAGGTCGCGGTCGGCGCGGGCGCCCGTGGGTCAGTCCTTTTGCCGAAAACCTCTATTACAGCCTGGTCTTGCGCATCGATGGTGGCATGCGTCAGCTCGAGGGTTTGAGCCTGGTGGTCGGCCTGGCGGTAATGCGTACACTGCAGGCGTTCGGGCTAAAGGATGTGGGGCTCAAGTGGCCCAACGATGTCCTTGCCGGCGGGCGCAAGATCACCGGGATCCTCCTGGAGCTGGTCGGGGATCCTGCGGACGTCTGCCATGTAGTGCTGGGTATTGGTATCAATGTAAACATGCAGGGCAACGAACAGATCGATCAGCAATGGGCCTCTATGCGCGGCGAAGCTGGGCAATTGGTGGATCGCAACCACCTGGTGGCGGTGCTCAGCCAGCAGTTGCAACACGAGCTTGGTCGCCATCGCCGCTATGGTTTCGCTGCGTTCCAGGAAGAATGGGAACAGGCGCATCTTTGGCAGGGGCGTAAAGTTTCACTTGTCGCGGGCACCTCGCGTATCGAAGGCGTCGCGCTGGGGGTGGATGGCCAGGGCGGCTTGCGTCTGGAGGTCGATGGTGTGGAGAAGAGCTTCAGCGGCGGCGAGCTGAGCCTGAGGTTGCGTGATGATTCTTGAGCTCGATTGTGGAAACAGCTTTATCAAGTGGCGCGTCATCCATTCAGCCGACGCCACCATCAACGGTGGTGGCATCGTGGACTCCGACCAGGCATTGGTCGCAGCTGTCGCGGGGCTCTCGAGCCTGCGTCTGACTGCTTGCCGCATGGTCAGTGTACGCAGTGAAGAGGAAACTTCATCGCTGTGTGCGCTGATCCAGGCCTCGTTCGGTGTCGAGGCAAACGTGGCCCAGCCTGTGAGGGAAATGGCTGGCGTGCGCAATGGCTATGACGATTATCAGCGCCTGGGCATGGACCGCTGGCTGGGGGCGCTGGGCGCCTATCACCTGGCCAAGCGTGCTTGCCTGGTCATCGATTTCGGCACTGCGGCCAAGGCCGATTTCGTCGCGGCCAATGGTGAGCACCTTGGTGGCTACATCTGCCCGGGCATGCCGCTGATGCGTAGCCAGTTGCGTACCCATACCCGGCGTATTCGCTATGACGATGCGTCGGCCGAGCGCGCCCTGAACAGCCTGGCGCCGGGGCGCTCGACCGTCGAGGCGGTCGAGCGTGGTTGTGTGCTGATGCTCCAGGGCTTCGCCCGTACCCAGATCGAGCAGGCCAGGGCGATCTGGGGTGAGGACTTCACTGTCTTTCTGACCGGTGGTGATGCGCCCTTGGTGCAGGAGGCGGCGCCGAAGGCTCGGATCGTGCCGGACCTGGTATTCGTCGGTTTGGCCATGGCCTGTCCATTGAACTGAGGTGACTGACTATGCGCTGGTTGTTTCTGCTGTTGGTTGTGCTCAACGTCTTTTATTACGTGTGGCATCAGCAGGAAGCTCCCCTGAGGGTCAAGGAAGTCGCCCCGTTGGCTTTGTACAAAGGTTCCCAGCAGGAAATCCGCCTGTTGCGTGAAACCGGAGTTGCGGCGCCCGCCCGACGCCGTGACGAATGTCTGGTTGTTGGGGGGATGACTGCGCCCGAGCAACTCGAGGCCTTGCGTCAGCGGCTGGTCAGTCTGGATATCGCTGCCCTGCCAGTGGTTGGTCAGCTACCGGGTGCCGAGGGGCTATGGCTCAAGGTTGCCCCGGAAAGCGAGCGTTTGCTGGACCCAGCTGTGCTCTCGACTCTTTCCAAGGATTTCAAAGACTTAAAACACAAAATTATTTTGTGCGAGGGTATTGCAACTGCTGAATAGCTTGATAGAATGGCGCCCGCTTCACAGGGAACATCACTTAGGTGGTAGATCTGGAGGCAGTGTCAAAGCAGCTAAGTTTCAGATTTGATTGAAAAAATTTGAAAAAACGCTTGACACTGGGGCGGCAGCCGAATAGAATGCCGGCCACATCTGGAGGGATTCCCGAGCGGCCAAAGGGGACGGACTGTAAATCCGTTGCGAGAGCTTCGAAGGTTCGAATCCTTCTCCCTCCACCAGTTTTAGCGAGAGCTGCAAGCTCCGCGGGTATAGTTTAGTGGTAGAACCTCAGCCTTCCAAGCTGATGATGCGGGTTCGATTCCCGCTACCCGCTCCAAGTTTGCTGTTGTTGCGCAAAGTGTTTCGCTCTTGTAGCTCAGTTGGTAGAGCACACCCTTGGTAAGGGTGAGGTCAGCGGTTCAAGTCCGCTCAAGAGCTCCATATAAACAAGGCAGATATGAAAATATCTGCCTTTGTTTTATCAGCGGTATGACTATTTCTTCTGCGGAGGACTGTATCGATGGCTAAGGAAAAGTTTGATCGTTCGCTACCTCACGTTAACGTCGGCACTATCGGCCACGTTGACCACGGTAAGACCACTCTGACTGCAGCGCTGACCCGCGTCTGCTCCGAAGTTTTCGGTTCGGCCGTCGTTGAGTTCGACAAGATCGACTCGGCTCCGGAAGAAAAAGCTCGCGGTATCACCATCAACACCGCGCACGTCGAGTACAACTCGAACATTCGTCACTACGCTCACGTTGACTGCCCAGGTCACGCTGACTACGTGAAGAACATGATCACCGGTGCTGCCCAGATGGACGGCGCGATCCTGGTTTGCTCGGCCGCCGATGGTCCGATGCCACAAACCCGTGAGCACATCCTGCTGTCCCGTCAGGTTGGCGTTCCGTACATCGTGGTCTTCCTGAACAAGGCTGACCTGGTAGACGACGCTGAGCTGCTGGAACTGGTCGAGATGGAAGTTCGCGACCTGCTGTCCACCTACGACTTCCCAGGCGACGACACCCCGATCATCATTGGTTCGGCTCGTATGGCGCTGGAAGGCAAAGACGACAACGAAATGGGCACTACCGCTGTCAAGAAGCTGGTAGAAACTCTGGATGCCTACATCCCTGAGCCAGTTCGTGCCATCGACCAGCCGTTCCTGATGCCAATCGAAGACGTATTCTCGATCTCGGGTCGTGGTACCGTTGTTACCGGTCGTATCGAGCGTGGTATCGTCCGCGTTCAGGACGCCCTGGAAATCGTTGGTCTGCGTGACACCACCACCACCACCTGCACCGGTGTTGAGATGTTCCGCAAGCTGCTGGACGAAGGTCGTGCTGGCGAGAACTGCGGCGTTCTGCTGCGTGGTACCAAGCGTGACGACGTTGAGCGTGGCCAGGTTCTGGTCAAGCCAGGTTCGGTCAAGCCGCACACCAAGTTCACCGCAGAAGTCTACGTCCTGTCGAAGGAAGAAGGCGGCCGTCACACTCCGTTCTTCAAAGGCTACCGTCCTCAGTTCTACTTCCGTACCACTGACGTGACCGGTAACTGCGAACTGCCGGAAGGCGTTGAAATGGTAATGCCAGGTGACAACATCCAGATGACTGTCACCCTGATCAAGACCATTGCAATGGAAGACGGTCTGCGTTTCGCCATCCGTGAAGGCGGTCGTACCGTCGGCGCCGGCGTCGTAGCAAAAATTATCGAATAAGTAGTTGATTTACTTGATCAGGCCGGTATAATGGCCGGCCTGATACAGCGTTACAGGTCAGTAGCTCAATTGGCAGAGCGACGGTCTCCAAAACCGTAGGTTGGGGGTTCGATTCCCTCCTGACCTGCCATTCACCTCGGTGTGATTGGCTTTCTTCTTACAGGATCCTCCCCGATGACTCCCAAAACTGAAGCCCAAGAATCGCGTTTCGACTTGTTCAAGTGGCTGGCTGTAGTGGCTTTGGTGGTTGTCGCCGTTGTGGGTAATCAGTATTACTCCGCCTCGCCGATCCTGTACCGCGTTCTTGCACTTCTCGCCCTGGCTGCGGTTGCAGGCTTCGTTGCCTTGCAGACTGCGAAGGGTAAGTCGTTCTTCACGCTGGCGAAGGAAGCGCGGACCGAGATCCGTAAAGTCGTGTGGCCGACCCGCCAAGAAACCACTCAGACCACGCTGATTGTCGTGGCTGTTGTTCTGGTTATGGCACTGCTGCTGTGGGGTCTCGACTCCCTGCTCGGTTGGGCGGTCTCCTTGATTGTTGGCTAAGGGTGTCCCGTGGCTAAGCGTTGGTACGTAGTGCATGCTTACTCGGGTTACGAGAAGCATGTGATGCGCTCCCTGATCGAGCGCGTCAAGCTGGCTGGCATGGAAGACGAATTCGGCGAGATCCTGGTCCCGACCGAAGAAGTCGTTGAAATGCGTAACGGCCAGAAGCGCAAGAGCGAGCGCAAATTCTTCCCTGGCTATGTATTGGTCCAGATGGAAATGAACGAAGGGACTTGGCACCTTGTCAAGGACACCCCTCGGGTCATGGGTTTCATTGGTGGTACCGCAGACAAGCCTGCGCCGATCACTGATAAAGAGGCCGAGGCCATCCTCCGTCGCGTTGCCGATGGTAGTGACAAGCCGAAGCCGAAGACGTTGTTCGAGCCGGGTGAAGTGGTTCGAGTCGTTGATGGTCCGTTTGCTGACTTCAATGGCACCGTCGAAGAGGTTAACTACGAAAAGAGCCGCCTGCAGGTTGCAGTGCTCATTTTCGGTCGCTCTACTCCGGTGGAGCTCGAGTTCGGCCAGGTCGAGAAGGTCTAGCAGGACGAAGCATCCCATACCCCGCAGCCCTATGTGCTGCGGGGTTTTGTCGTCACTGGGATAAAACGCAAGTCATCCGGGGAGCCATCTGGCGTTTGTACCCGATTTTGGAGTAGCTCATGGCTAAGAAGATTCAGGCTTACATCAAGCTGCAAGTAAAGGCCGGCCAGGCCAACCCAAGCCCACCCGTTGGTCCAGCACTGGGTCAACACGGTGTTAACATCATGGAATTCTGCAAGGCCTTCAACGCCCGTACTCAGGGTCAAGAGCCAGGTCTGCCGACTCCAGTGATCATCACTGTCTACAGCGACCGTAGCTTCACCTTCGAAACCAAGAGCACCCCTGCCTCGGTTCTGCTGAAGAAAGCTGCTGGCCTGACCAGTGGTTCGGCTCGTCCGAACACCGTTAAAGTCGGTACCGTTACCCGCGCTCAGCTGGAAGACATCGCGAAAGCCAAACAGGCTGACCTGACTGCCGCTGACCTGGACGCTGCTGTACGCACCATCGCTGGCTCTGCCCGCAGCATGGGCCTGAACGTGGAGGGTGTGTAATGGCTAAGCTGACCAAGCGCCAAAAGGCAATCGCCGAAAAAATCGAAGCAGGCAAGGCCTATAACTTCGAAGAAGCGGCAACTCTGCTGGCCTCGCTGCCTGCTGCCAAGTTCGTCGAGTCCTACGACATCGCCGTCAACCTCGGTGTTGACCCGCGTAAATCCGACCAGGTCGTACGTAGCGCTACCGTGCTGCCGCACGGCACTGGCAAGACCGTACGTGTTGCTGTCTTCACCCAGGGCCCGGCTGCTGAAGCCGCTCTGGCTGCCGGCGCTGACCGCGTAGGTATGGACGATCTGGCTGCCGAAATGAAAGGCGGCGACCTGAACTATGACGTCGTCATCGCATCGCCTGATGCCATGCGTGTTGTAGGTCAGCTGGGTCAGGTTCTGGGTCCTCGCGGCCTGATGCCTAACCCGAAAGTCGGTACCGTTACCCCAGACGTAGCCACTGCCGTGAAAAACGCCAAGGCTGGTCAGGTTCGCTACCGTACCGACAAGAACGGTATCATCCACACCTCCGTTGGCAAGATCGGCTTTGAAGCTGGCAAGCTGAAGGAAAACGTTGAAGCCCTGATCGCTGATCTGAAGCGTATCAAGCCGGCTTCCTCGAAAGGTATCTACGTCAAGCGCGTTACCCTGAGCACTACCATGGGCCCAGGTCTGATCATCGATCAGAGCTCGCTGGACGTGTAAGACCATGCCGGCGGGTGTAAGCTCGCCGGCAGCAAAAATTGGGGTCCCTGCCTGGCGGGGGCTATCCAAGACCGTAGGCGGCGCAAGCCTTAAACAACCAGCCTACGCAGATGGTGCTCCCGGTTCCTTACCGAATCAGACACCAAAACGACATCCGGCTTCGGCCAGATGAAACGGTAACAAGCAGGAGTTTTACCCGTGGCAATTAAACTCGAAGACAAGAAGGCCATCGTCGCTGAAGTCAACGAGGCTGCCAAAGTCGCTCTGTCCGCTGTCGTGGCTGATGCCCGTGGTGTGACTGTAGGCGCAATGACCGGACTCCGTAAAGAGGCTCGTGAAGCTGGCGTATACGTACGTGTCGTACGTAACACCCTGCTCAAGCGCGCTGTTGCCGACACTGAATTCAGTGTCCTCAACGACGCCTTCACTGGCCCGACCCTGATCGCTTTCTCCAACGAACACCCGGGCGCAGCTGCTCGTCTGTTCAAAGAGTTCGCCAAGGGTCAGGACAAGTTCGAGATCAAGGCAGCTGCGTTTGACGGCAAGTTCATTGCAGCGAACCAGATCGACGTGTTGGCTACCCTGCCGACCCGCGACGAAGCCATCGCGAAGCTGATGAGCGTGATCCAAGGCGCTACCAGCAAGCTGGCCCGTACCCTGGCAGCCATTCGCGACCAGAAAGAAGCCACCGCTGCCTAAGGCACCGGAAACTCTTTCAAATCATACGTTTAATTTGATAGCTGCGTAGGCTGTCACCCCAATACAGGATTTAAGTCATGTCTCTGACTAACGAGCAAATCATCGAAGCAATCGGCCAGAAAACCGTTCTGGAAGTTGTTGAGCTGATCAAAGCAATGGAAGAAACCTTCGGCGTTACCGCTGCTGTTGCCGCTGCCGGCCCAGCTGCTGCCGCTGCCGTTGTTGAAGAGCAAACCGAGTTCAACGTTGTTCTGGTTGAAGCCGGCGACAAGAAAGTAAACGTGATCAAGGCCGTTCGCGAGCTGACTGGTCTGGGCCTGAAAGAAGCCAAAGAGAAAGTCGATGGCGCTCCTCAGGTTGTAGCTGAAGGCGTTTCGAAAGAAGCCGCTGAAGACGCTAAGAAGAAGCTGGAAGAAGCAGGCGCTAAAGTCGAGCTGAAGTAATTTCGACTTTGCGATGCCAGCCCGAGCGTCAAGCGAAGGGCTGATGGCTGGTGGCTTATGCCACCGGCCTTTTTCCGTTATTGGTGGCCGATCAGGTCGGCCCCGATAACGAGCTGCAAGACACCCAAGAGGGTGGCGCAAACCAAAGGGTTTGCACGATTTTCTGGCTGCTCCCGCCGGGAGATGCCAAACAAGCAGGTGACCAAGCTGGGGAATGCTGATGGCTTACTCATACACTGAGAAAAAACGTATCCGCAAGGACTTTAGCAAGTTGCCGGACGTCATGGATGTGCCGTACCTCCTGGCCATCCAGCTGGATTCGTATCGCGAATTCCTGCAGGCGGGAGCATCCAAGGATCAGTTCCGCGACGTCGGTCTGCATGCGGCCTTCAAATCGGTATTCCCGATCATCAGCTACTCCGGCAATGCTGCCCTGGAGTACGTCGGCTATCGCCTGGGCGAGCCGGCTTTCGATGTGAAGGAATGTGTCCTGCGCGGTGTGACCTTCGCGGTCCCGCTGCGGGTGAAGGTGCGCCTGATCATCTTCGACAAGGAATCGTCGAATAAAGCGATCAAGGACATCAAAGAGCAAGAAGTCTACATGGGTGAAATTCCCCTGATGACTGAAAACGGTACCTTCGTTATCAACGGTACCGAGCGTGTGATCGTATCCCAGCTGCACCGTTCGCCTGGTGTGTTCTTCGACCACGACCGTGGCAAGACGCACAGCTCCGGTAAGCTGCTGTACTCCGCGCGCATCATCCCTTACCGCGGTTCGTGGCTGGACTTCGAGTTCGACCCGAAAGACTGCGTGTTCGTACGTATCGACCGTCGCCGCAAACTGCCGGCCTCGGTACTGCTGCGTGCCCTGGGTTACAGCACCGAAGAGGTTCTGAACACCTTCTACACCACCAACGTGTTCCACCTTTCCGGCGAGAAACTCAGCCTGGAACTGGTGCCTCAGCGTCTGCGTGGTGAAGTTGCGGTCATGGATATCCATGACGACAGCGGCAAGGTCATCGTCGAGCAAGGCCGCCGTATTACCGCGCGCCACATCAACCAGCTGGAAAAGGCTGGCGTGAAAGAGCTGGACGTTCCGCTGGAGTACGTACTGGGTCGCACCACCGCCAAGGCGATCGTGCATCCGGCTACCGGCGAGATCATTGCCGAGTGCAACACCGAGCTGACCACCGACCTGCTGGTGAAGATCGCCAAGGCCCAGGTCGTTCGCGTCGAGACGCTGTACACCAACGACATTGACTGCGGTCCGTTCATCTCCGACACCCTGAAGATCGACACCACCAGCAACCAACTGGAAGCGCTGGTCGAGATCTACCGCATGATGCGTCCAGGCGAGCCGCCAACCAAGGACGCCGCCGAGACCCTGTTCAACAACCTGTTCTTCAGCGCCGAGCGTTACGACCTGTCCGCCGTTGGCCGCATGAAGTTCAACCGTCGTATCGGTCGCACCGAGATCGAAGGTTCGGGCGTGCTGAGCAAGGAAGACATCGTCGAGGTCCTCAAGACCCTGGTCGATATCCGTAACGGCAAAGGCATCGTCGACGACATCGACCACCTGGGTAACCGTCGCGTCCGTTGCGTCGGCGAGATGGCCGAGAACCAGTTCCGCGTTGGCCTGGTGCGTGTTGAGCGCGCGGTCAAAGAGCGTCTGTCGATGGCTGAAAGCGAAGGCCTGATGCCGCAGGACCTGATCAACGCCAAGCCGGTTGCGGCAGCGGTGAAAGAGTTCTTCGGTTCCAGCCAGCTCTCGCAGTTCATGGACCAGAACAACCCGCTTTCCGAGATCACCCACAAGCGCCGCGTTTCCGCACTCGGCCCGGGTGGTCTGACCCGTGAGCGTGCAGGCTTCGAAGTCCGTGACGTACACCCGACCCACTACGGCCGCGTGTGCCCGATCGAGACCCCTGAAGGTCCGAACATCGGTCTGATCAACTCCCTGGCGGCCTATGCTCGCACCAACCAGTACGGCTTCCTGGAAAGCCCGTACCGTGTGGTGAAGGAAGGCGTGGTCAGCGACGACATCGTGTTCCTGTCCGCCATCGAAGAGGCCGATCACGTGATCGCCCAGGCTTCGGCCGCGATGAACGACAAGAAGCAGCTGATCGATGAGCTGGTAGCTGTTCGTCACCTGAACGAATTCACCGTCAAGGCGCCGGAAGACGTCACCCTGATGGACGTTTCGCCGAAGCAGGTAGTTTCGGTTGCCGCGTCGCTGATTCCGTTCCTCGAGCACGACGACGCCAACCGTGCGTTGATGGGTTCCAACATGCAGCGTCAGGCTGTACCGACCCTGCGCGCCGACAAGCCGCTGGTAGGTACCGGCATGGAGCGCAACGTTGCCCGTGACTCCGGTGTCTGCGTGGTTGCTCGCCGCGGTGGTGTGATCGACTCGGTCGACGCCAGCCGTATCGTCGTGCGCGTTGCCGACGACGAAGTCGAGACCGGTGAAGCAGGTGTGGATATCTACAACCTGACCAAATACACCCGCTCCAACCAGAACACTTGCATCAACCAGCGTCCGCTGGTCAGCAAGGGTGACAAGGTTGCGCGTGGCGACATCATGGCCGACGGCCCGTCCACCGACATGGGTGAACTGGCACTGGGTCAGAACATGCGCATCGCGTTCATGGCGTGGAACGGCTTCAACTTCGAAGACTCCATCTGCCTGTCCGAGCGTGTGGTTCAGGAAGATCGCTTCACCACGATCCACATCCAGGAACTGACCTGTGTGGCCCGTGACACCAAGCTTGGCCCAGAGGAAATCACCGCGGACATCCCGAACGTCGGTGAAGCTGCGCTGAACAAGCTGGACGAAGCCGGTATCGTCTACGTGGGTGCCGAAGTCGGCGCTGGCGACATTCTGGTCGGCAAGGTCACTCCGAAAGGCGAGACCCAGCTTACTCCGGAAGAAAAACTGCTGCGTGCGATCTTCGGTGAGAAGGCCAGCGACGTCAAAGACACCTCCCTGCGTGTGCCGACCGGCACCAAGGGTACCGTCATCGACGTACAGGTCTTCACCCGTGATGGCGTCGAGCGCGACAGCCGCGCCCTGGCCATCGAGAAGATGCAGCTGGACGAGATCCGCAAGGACCTCAACGAAGAGTTCCGCATCGTCGAAGGCGCGACCTTCGAGCGTCTGCGTTCGGCTCTGAACGGCCAGGTGGTTGACGGTGGCGCGGGCCTGAAGAAAGGCACCGTGATCAGCGACGACGTGCTGAACGGTCTGGAGCACGGCCAGTGGTTCAAACTGCGCATGGCCGAAGATGCACTGAACGAGCAGCTGGAAAAGGCTCAGCAGTACATCGTCGATCGCCGTCGCCTGCTGGACGACAAGTTCGAAGACAAGAAGCGCAAGCTGCAGCAGGGCGATGACCTGGCTCCGGGCGTACTGAAGATCGTCAAGGTCTACCTGGCAATCCGCCGTCGCATCCAGCCGGGTGACAAGATGGCCGGTCGTCACGGTAACAAGGGTGTCGTCTCGGTAATCATGCCGGTCGAAGACATGCCGCACGACGCCAACGGTACTCCGGTCGACGTCGTACTGAACCCGCTGGGCGTACCTTCGCGTATGAACGTCGGTCAGATCCTTGAAACCCACCTGGGCCTCGCGGCCAAGGGCCTGGGCGAGAAGATCGACCGCATGATCGAAGAGCAGCGCAAAGCCGCTGAACTGCGCACCTTCCTCACCGAGATCTACAACGAGATCGGTGGTCGTCAGGAGAACCTGGAAGAGTTCACCGACGAAGAGATCATCGCCCTGGCGAACAACCTGAAGAAGGGCGTGCCGATGGCCACTCCAGTCTTCGACGGTGCCAAGGAGCGTGAGATCAAGGCCATGCTGAAACTGGCAGATCTGCCAGAGAGCGGCCAGATGGTGCTGTTCGATGGCCGTACCGGCAACAAGTTCGAGCGTCCGGTGACCGTTGGTTACATGTACATGCTCAAGCTGAACCACTTGGTGGACGACAAGATGCACGCGCGTTCCACTGGTTCCTACAGCCTGGTTACCCAGCAGCCGCTGGGTGGTAAGGCGCAGTTCGGTGGTCAGCGTTTCGGGGAGATGGAAGTGTGGGCGCTGGAAGCATACGGCGCGGCATACACCCTGCAAGAAATGCTCACAGTGAAGTCGGACGACGTGAACGGCCGTACCAAGATGTACAAGAACATCGTGGATGGCGATCACCGTATGGAGCCGGGCATGCCCGAGTCCTTCAACGTGTTGATCAAAGAGATCCGTTCCCTCGGTATCGATATCGATCTGGAAACCGAATAACACGTGACGCGAGGGGAGTGGGCAGGTAATGCCCACTCCCTGCTCCGCCAGGAGGAAAGGCCTTGAAAGACCTACTGAATTTGCTGAAAAACCAGGGTCAAGTCGAAGAGTTCGACGCCATCCGCATCGGTCTGGCGTCGCCTGAAATGATCCGTTCGTGGTCGTTCGGTGAAGTCAAGAAGCCGGAAACCATCAACTACCGTACGTTCAAGCCTGAGCGTGACGGCCTGTTCTGCGCCAAGATCTTTGGCCCAGTCAAGGACTACGAGTGCCTGTGCGGCAAGTACAAGCGCCTCAAGCACCGCGGCGTGATCTGCGAGAAGTGCGGCGTTGAAGTTGCCCTGGCCAAGGTTCGTCGTGAGCGCATGGCGCACATCGAACTGGCCTCGCCGGTTGCCCACATCTGGTTCCTGAAGTCGCTGCCGTCCCGCATCGGCCTGCTGATGGACATGACCCTGCGTGACATCGAGCGCGTGCTCTACTTCGAGAGCTACGTGGTGATCGATCCGGGCATGACCACCCTCGAGAAGGGCCAGCTGCTGAACGACGAGCAGTACTTCGAAGCGCTGGAAGAGTTCGGTGACGACTTCGACGCCCGCATGGGTGCCGAGGCTGTCCGCGAGCTGCTGCACGCTATCGACCTGGAGCACGAGATCGGCCGCCTGCGCGAAGAAATTCCGCAGACCAACTCGGAAACCAAGATCAAGAAGCTGTCCAAGCGCCTGAAGCTGATGGAAGCTTTCCAGGGCTCGGGCAACCTGCCTGAGTGGATGGTACTGACCGTCCTGCCAGTACTGCCGCCGGACCTGCGTCCGCTGGTACCGCTGGATGGCGGCCGCTTCGCGACCTCCGACCTGAACGACCTGTATCGTCGGGTGATCAACCGTAACAACCGTCTGAAGCGCCTGCTCGATCTGTCGGCGCCGGACATCATCGTGCGCAACGAAAAGCGCATGCTGCAGGAAGCGGTCGACGCCCTGCTCGACAACGGCCGTCGCGGTCGCGCCATCACTGGCTCGAACAAGCGTCCGCTGAAGTCCCTGGCCGACATGATCAAAGGTAAGCAGGGTCGCTTCCGTCAGAACTTGCTCGGTAAGCGCGTGGACTACTCCGGTCGTTCGGTAATTACCGTAGGCCCGACCCTGCGTCTGCATCAGTGCGGTCTGCCGAAGAAGATGGCCCTCGAGCTGTTCAAGCCGTTCATTTTCGGCAAGCTGGAAATGCGTGGTCTGGCGACCACCATCAAGGCTGCCAAGAAGATGGTCGAGCGCGAGCTGCCGGAGGTGTGGGACGTTCTCGCCGAGGTGATCCGCGAACACCCCGTACTGCTCAACCGTGCGCCGACCCTGCACCGTCTGGGTATCCAGGCCTTTGAACCGGTACTGATCGAAGGTAAGGCTATCCAGCTGCACCCGCTGGTCTGCGCCGCGTACAACGCCGACTTCGACGGTGACCAGATGGCCGTTCACGTGCCGCTGACCCTGGAAGCCCAGCTCGAAGCGCGCGCGCTGATGATGTCGACCAACAACATCCTGTCGCCAGCCAACGGTGAGCCAATCATCGTTCCGTCGCAGGACGTGGTACTGGGTCTGTACTACATGACCCGTGAAGCCATCAACGCCAAGGGCGAAGGTCGCGTATTCGCCGACCTGCAGGAAGTCGACCGCGTATTCCGCGCCGGCGAAGCCGCCCTGCACGCGAAAATCAAGGTTCGTATCAACGAAACCGTGAAAGACCGTGATGGCAGCATCACCAAGAACACCCGTATCGTCGACACCACCGTCGGCCGTGCGCTGCTGTTCCAGGTAGTACCGGCCGGCCTGCCGTTCGACGTCGTCAACCAGTCGATGAAGAAGAAGGCGATCTCCAAGCTGATCAACCAGTGCTACCGCGTGGTGGGTCTGAAAGAGACCGTGATCTTCGCTGACCAGCTGATGTACACCGGTTTTGCCTACTCGACCATTTCCGGCGTTTCGATCGGCGTTAACGACTTCGTTATCCCGGACGAAAAAGCCCGCATCATCGGTACCGCTACCGACGAAGTGAAGGAAATCGAGAGCCAGTACGCCTCCGGCCTGGTCACCCAGGGCGAGAAGTACAACAAGGTCATCGACTTGTGGTCCAAGGCGAACGACGAAGTGTCCAAGGCGATGATGGCCAACCTCTCGAAAGAGAAGGTAGTCGATCGCGAGGGCAAGGAAGTCGAGCAAGAGTCCTTCAACTCGATGTACATGATGGCCGACTCCGGTGCGCGTGGTTCCGCCGCTCAGATCCGTCAGCTGGCCGGTATGCGTGGCCTGATGGCCAAGCCGGACGGCTCGATCATCGAGACGCCGATCACCGCGAACTTCCGTGAAGGTCTGAGCGTACTGCAGTACTTCATCTCGACTCACGGTGCTCGTAAAGGTCTGGCGGATACCGCGTTGAAAACCGCGAACTCCGGTTACCTGACTCGCCGTCTGGTAGACGTCGCCCAGGATCTGGTCGTGACCGAGATCGACTGCGGCACCGACCAGGGCCTGCTGATGACCCCGCACATCGAAGGCGGCGACGTTGTCGAGCCGCTGGGTGAGCGCGTACTGGGTCGTGTCATCGCCCGTGACGTATTCAAGCCAGGCACCGAGGACGTCATCGTTCCGGCCGGTACCCTGGTAGACGAGCAGTGGGTCGAATTCATCGAGCTGAACAGCATCGACGAAGTCGTCGTGCGTTCGCCGATCAACTGCGAAACCCGCTACGGCATCTGCGCCAAGTGCTACGGTCGTGACCTGGCGCGCGGCCACCAGGTGAACATCGGTGAAGCTGTCGGCGTTATCGCTGCACAGTCGATCGGTGAGCCGGGTACCCAGCTGACCATGCGTACGTTCCACATCGGTGGTGCTGCAAGCCGTACTTCGGCTGCCGACAGCGTCCAGGTGAAGAACGGCGGTATGGTGCGCCTGCACAACCTGAAACAGGTCGAGCGTGCCGACGGTAACCTGGTTGCCGTATCGCGTTCCGGCGAGCTGGCGATTGCCGACGAGTTCGGTCGTGAGCGTGAGCGTTACAAGCTGCCTTACGGTGCCGTGATTTCGGTCAAGGAAGGTGACAAGGTCGAAGCTGGCGCCATCGTCGCCAAGTGGGACCCGCACACCCACCCGATCGTTACCGAGCTGAAAGGTACCGTGACCTTCGTGGGCATGGAAGAAAACATCACCATCAAGCGTCAGACCGATGAACTGACCGGCTTGACCAACATTGAAGTTCTGGACGTCAAGGATCGCCCTGCCGCAGGCAAGGAAATCCGTCCGGCGATCAAGATGGTCGACGCCAATGGCAAGGACCTGTACCTGCCAGGTACCGACGTACCTGCCCAGTACTTCCTGCCGGCCAACGCCCTCGTCGGCGTGGCTGACGGTGCCCAGATCGGCGTCGGTGACGTTATCGCGCGTATCCCGCAAGAAACGTCGAAGACCCGTGACATCACCGGTGGTCTGCCACGCGTTGCCGACTTGTTCGAAGCGCGCCGTCCGAAAGAAGCCTCGATCCTGGCTGAAGTCAGCGGCACCATCGCGTTCGGTAAAGAGACCAAGGGCAAGCGTCGCCTGGTCATCACTCCGACCGACGGTAGCGATCCGTATGAAGAGCTGATTCCGAAGTGGCGCCACCTGAACGTCTTCGAAGGCGAACAGGTCAACCGCGGCGAAGTCATCTCCGACGGCCCGAGCGATCCGCACGACATCCTGCGTCTGCTGGGCGTAAGCGCGCTGGCGAAGTACATCGTCAACGAGATCCAGGACGTTTACCGTCTGCAAGGCGTGAAGATCAACGACAAGCACATCGAGACCATCCTGCGTCAGATGCTGCGCAAGGTCGAGATCTCCGAGTCGGGCGATTCCAGCTTCATCAAGGGCGACCAGATGGAACTGACTCAGGTCCTGGTAGAGAACGAGCGTCTCGCCGGCGAAGACAAGTTCATCTCCAAGTTCACCCGCGTGTTGCTGGGTATCACCAAGGCTTCGCTGTCCACCGAATCGTTCATCTCGGCGGCTTCCTTCCAGGAAACCACCCGTGTACTGACCGAGGCGGCGGTAACCGGCAAGCGTGACTACCTGCGCGGCCTGAAAGAGAACGTGGTCGTGGGTCGTCTGATCCCGGCCGGTACCGGTCTGGCTTATCACAGCGAGCGCAAGCGTCGCCGTGATGCCGACAAACCGCTGCGTGTGAGCGCCAGTGAGGTGGAAGCCGCACTGACCGAAGCGCTGAATTCCAGCGGTAATTAAGTACAGGGCAGGGCCCCGGCAAGCCTCGAGCGGGCATCGGCGACATGATTTGTTGCCGATGACCGGGCGAGGAGGGCCGGGGCCTCGTCTTGACTGGGTGCAAGATCCTCTTTAGACTTTTGTACCCTTAAATTTGGTGAGGCTCCGTCTCGCCAATTTTTGGCTTTCTTGCAAGACAATAGAGTCGCAAGACAATCAGTGGAGCTAGTAGATGGCAACTATCAACCAGCTGGTACGTCAGCCGCGTAAGCGTTCGGTCGAGAAGTCCGACGTTCCTGCGCTGCAGAACTGCCCGCAACGTCGTGGCGTGTGCACCCGCGTGTACACCACCACGCCGAAAAAACCTAACTCGGCACTGCGTAAAGTATGCCGTGTGCGTCTGACCAACGGTTTCGAGGTTTCCTCGTACATCGGTGGTGAAGGCCACAACCTGCAAGAGCACAGCGTCGTCCTGATCCGTGGCGGCCGTGTAAAAGACTTGCCAGGTGTTCGTTACCACACCGTTCGCGGCTCTCTGGATACTTCGGGCGTCAAAGGCCGTAACCAGGGTCGTTCGAAGTACGGTACCAAGCGTCCGAAGTAATCGGCCGTTTGCACATATCCATTTTTTTGAGTCGATAAGAGTAAGGTCGGGCAGGGGTCGAAGACCCACGTCCCGGGCTAACCTGAAGACCGTTTGAGGGCTTATCATGCCAAGACGTCGTGTAGCAGCAAAACGTGAGATCCTGGACGATCCGAAGTACGGATCCCAGATCCTCGCCAAGTTCATGAACCACGTGATGGAAAGCGGCAAGAAGGCTGTGGCCGAGCGCATCGTTTACGGTGCCCTGGATGCAGTCAAAGCACGCAAGAACAGCGACCCCCTGGAAATCTTCGAGAAAGCTCTCGACGCCATCGCTCCGCTGGTCGAAGTAAAGTCCCGCCGTGTCGGCGGTGCCACTTACCAGGTCCCGGTTGAAGTTCGTCCGTCCCGTCGTAACGCTCTGGCAATGCGCTGGCTCGTAGACTACGCCCGCAAGCGCGGCGAGAAGTCGATGGCTCTGCGCCTGGCCGGTGAACTGCTGGATGCTGCCGAAGGCAAAGGTGCTGCAGTCAAGAAGCGTGAAGACGTTCACCGTATGGCTGAAGCCAACAAAGCGTTCTCGCACTACCGCTTCTAATTCAAGCATCAATCATTTTGCGAGGGCTTTATGGCTCGTACTACAGCAATTAACCGCTACCGTAACATTGGTATCTGTGCCCACGTTGACGCGGGCAAGACCACCACTACCGAGCGGATCCTGTTCTACACAGGTCTGAGCCACAAAATGGGCGAGGTGCATGACGGCGCCGCGACCACCGACTGGATGGTGCAGGAGCAGGAGCGCGGTATCACCATTACCTCCGCTGCCGTTACCACCTTCTGGAAAGGTTCCCGTGGTCAGTACGACAACTATCGCGTAAACGTCATCGATACCCCCGGCCACGTTGACTTCACCATTGAAGTTGAGCGTTCGCTGCGTGTACTCGACGGCGCGGTCGTTGTGTTCTGCGGTACCTCCGGCGTTGAGCCGCAGTCCGAAACCGTATGGCGTCAGGCCAACAAGTACGGCGTTCCACGTGTTGTCTACGTGAACAAGATGGACCGTGCCGGTGCCAACTTCCTGCGCGTTGTCGGTCAGATCAAGAACCGCCTGGGTCACACCCCGGTTCCGGTCCAGCTGGCTATCGGTGCGGAAGACGACTTCCAGGGTCAGGTTGACCTGATCAAGATGAAAGCCATCTACTGGAACGACGACGACAAGGGTACTACCTACCGCGAGGAAGAGATTCCTGCCGAGCTGGTGGACCTGGCCAACGAATGGCGCAGCAACATGGTCGAGGCTGCTGCCGAAGCCAACGAAGAGCTGATGAACAAGTACCTTGAAGAAGGTGACCTGTCCGTCGAAGACATCAAGGCTGGTCTGCGTGCCCGTACCCTGGCGAGCGAGATCGTTCCTGCTGTCTGCGGTTCCTCGTTTAAGAACAAGGGCGTTCCCCTGGTTCTCGACGCCGTTATTGACTTCCTGCCTGCGCCAACCGAGATCCCTGCGATCAAGGGTATCCACCCTGATCTGATCGACGTGCCGAAGGATGAAGTTACTCCGGAGCAGTACGACGAGCGTCCTGCTGACGACAACGAGCCGTTCTCGGCGTTGGCGTTCAAGATTGCCACTGACCCGTTCGTGGGTACTCTGACCTTCGTCCGCGTCTACTCGGGCTTCCTGACCTCCGGTGACTCCGTCATCAACTCGGTCAAGGGCAAGAAAGAGCGCGTCGGTCGTATGGTGCAGATGCACGCCAACCAGCGTGAAGAGATCAAGGAAGTACGTGCAGGCGACATCGCTGCTCTGATCGGCATGAAGGACGTCACCACTGGTGACACCCTGTGCAATGCCGACAAGCCGATCATCCTTGAGCGTATGGACTTCCCTGAGCCGGTGATTTCGCTCTCCGTAGAGCCGAAGACCAAGGCTGACCAGGAGAAGATGGGTATCGCGCTGGGCAAGCTGGCCCAGGAAGACCCATCGTTCCGCGTCAAGACCGACGAAGAAACCGGCCAGACCATCATCTCCGGTATGGGTGAGCTGCACCTGGACATCCTCGTTGACCGCATGAAGCGCGAGTTCAACGTCGAGTGCAACGTCGGCAAGCCGCAGGTTTCGTATCGCGAGAAGATCACCAAATCCAACGTCGAGATCGAAGGTAAGTTCGTTCGTCAGTCGGGTGGTCGTGGTCAGTTCGGTCACTGCTGGATCCGTTTCTCGGAGCCGGACGTTGACGAGAAGGGCAACATCACCGAAGGTCTGGTGTTCACCAACGAAGTCGTTGGTGGTGTGATTCCTAAGGAATTCATCGCCCCGATCCAGAAGGGTATCGAAGAGCAGATGAAAAACGGCGTTGTTGCCGGTTATCCGCTGCTCGGCCTGAAGGCTACGGTATTCGACGGTTCGTACCACGACGTCGACTCCAACGAAATGGCGTTCAAGATCGCCGCTTCGATGGCGACCAAGCAACTGGCCCAGAAGGGCGGTGGCGTGGTGCTTGAGCCGATCATGAAGGTCGAAGTTGTAACCCCGGAAGACTACCTGGGTGACGTGATGGGTGACCTGAGCCGTCGTCGTGGGATGATCCAGGGTAATGAAGACTCGGTGTCCGGCAAGGTAATCACTGCTGAGGTACCGCTCGGAGAGATGTTCGGTTACGCAACCGACGTTCGTTCCATGTCTCAGGGTCGCGCAAGCTACTCCATGGAATTCTCCAAATACGCCGAAGCTCCGTCGAACATCGTCGAAGCACTCGTTAAAAAACAAGGCTAATCCCCTTTAGGCAAGAGGTTCACTGTCGTGGCTAAAGAAAAATTTGATCGTTCCCTTCCCCACGTTAACGTCGGCACCATCGGCCACGTTGACCACGGTAAGACCACTCTGACTGCAGCTCTGACCCGCGTCTGCTCCGAAGTTTTCGGTTCGGCCGTCGTTGAGTTCGACAAGATCGACTCGGCTCCGGAAGAAAAAGCTCGCGGTATCACCATCAACACCGCGCACGTCGAGTACAACTCGAACATTCGTCACTACGCTCACGTTGACTGCCCAGGTCACGCTGACTACGTGAAGAACATGATCACCGGTGCTGCCCAGATGGACGGCGCGATCCTGGTTTGCTCGGCCGCCGATGGTCCGATGCCACAAACCCGTGAGCACATCCTGCTGTCCCGTCAGGTTGGCGTTCCGTACATCGTGGTCTTCCTGAACAAGGCTGACCTGGTAGACGACGCTGAGCTGCTGGAACTGGTCGAGATGGAAGTTCGCGACCTGCTGTCCACCTACGACTTCCCAGGCGACGACACCCCGATCATCATTGGTTCGGCTCGTATGGCGCTGGAAGGCAAAGACGACAACGAAATGGGCACTACCGCTGTCAAGAAGCTGGTAGAAACTCTGGATGCCTACATCCCTGAGCCAGTTCGTGCCATCGACCAGCCGTTCCTGATGCCAATCGAAGACGTATTCTCGATCTCGGGTCGTGGTACCGTTGTTACCGGTCGTATCGAGCGTGGTATCGTCCGCGTTCAGGACGCCCTGGAAATCGTTGGTCTGCGTGACACCACCACCACCACCTGCACCGGTGTTGAGATGTTCCGCAAGCTGCTGGACGAAGGTCGTGCTGGCGAGAACTGCGGCGTTCTGCTGCGTGGTACCAAGCGTGACGACGTTGAGCGTGGCCAGGTTCTGGTCAAGCCAGGTTCGGTCAAGCCGCACACCAAGTTCACCGCAGAAGTCTACGTCCTGTCGAAGGAAGAAGGCGGCCGTCACACTCCGTTCTTCAAAGGCTACCGTCCTCAGTTCTACTTCCGTACCACTGACGTGACCGGTAACTGCGAACTGCCGGAAGGCGTTGAAATGGTAATGCCAGGTGACAACATCCAGATGACTGTCACCCTGATCAAGACCATTGCAATGGAAGACGGTCTGCGTTTCGCCATCCGTGAAGGCGGTCGTACCGTCGGCGCCGGCGTCGTAGCCAAAATCATCGAGTAATCACTCGACCGATTGAAAAAGCCCCCGCTCAGCGGGGGCTTTTTTTATTGGGTTGACACTAAATTGGGGCGTCTATAGAATCACGCCTCCTTTTAGCGGGCGTAGTGCGTCCGTTGGGAACAGCCTGGAGTCTGAAATCCAATGCAAAATCAGCAAATCCGTATCAGGTTGAAGGCTTTCGACCATCGCCTGATCGACCAATCCACCCAGGAAATCGTGGAAACCGCGAAACGTACTGGTGCACAAGTGCGTGGTCCAATTCCACTGCCTACCCGCAAAGAGCGTTTCACCGTTCTGGTCTCTCCGCACGTCAACAAAGACGCGCGTGACCAGTACGAGATTCGCACTCATAAGCGTGTTCTGGACATCGTCCAGCCAACGGATAAAACCGTTGACGCGCTGATGAAGCTCGATCTGGCGGCCGGCGTGGAAGTACAGATCAGCCTCGGCTAAGACTTCGGTCTGGTCGTGTAACGCTCTGAAATGGGCGGCCATAGCGGGTGAAAGCCCCGTACACTCATGAGGTTTACAACATGACTATTGGTGTAGTCGGTCGGAAAGCGGGCATGACCCGTATTTTCACCGAAGAAGGTGTCTCCATTCCGGTCACGGTCATTGAGATCGAGCCGAATCGCGTCACCCAGTTCAAAACCGAAGAAACTGATGGCTACCGTGCAGTGCAAGTCACTGTCGGCGAGCGTCGTGCTTCGCGTGTGACCGCCGCTCAGGCAGGCCACTTTGCCAAGGCCAACGTTGCCGCTGGTCGCGGTGTCTGGGAGTTCCGTCTTGAAGAAGGCGATTTCCAGGCTGGCGATCTGATCAAAGCTGAACTCTTCACTGCAGGCCAGCTGGTAGACGTAACCGGTCAGTCCAAAGGTAAAGGCTTCGCCGGTACCATCAAGCGCTGGAACTTCCGTGGTCAAGATAACACCCACGGTAACTCCGTATCGCACCGTGTCCCTGGCTCCATCGGCCAGTGCCAGACTCCTGGTCGTGTATTCAAGGGCAAGAAAATGTCCGGTCACATGGGCGCTGAGCGCGTGACTGTGCAGTCCCTGGAAGTAGTACGCGTAGACGCTGAACGCAACCTGCTGCTGATCAAGGGTGCCGTTCCAGGCGCTACTGGCGGCGACGTGGTTGTGCGTCCAGCTGTCAAGGCTCGCGGGTAAGGGGAAACTGACATGCAACTTAATGTAAATGACGCTCAGGCGATCGAAGTTTCCGAACTGACTTTCGGTGGCGAATTCAACGAGACGCTGGTACACCAAGCAGTCGTGGCCTACATGGCCGGCGGCCGTCAGGGCACCAAGCAGCAGAAGACCCGTTCTGACGTGGCCGGTGGCGGTAAGCGCCCATGGCGTCAGAAAGGTACTGGCCGTGCTCGTGCCGGTACTACCCGTGGTCCGATCTGGCGTGGCGGTGGTGTAACCTTCGCAGCTCGTCCTCAAGATCACTCGCAGAAGCTCAACAAGAAGATGTACCGCGCAGCCCTGCGCTCCATCCTCGCCGAGCTGGTGCGTAGCGACCGTCTGGTCGTGGTTCAGGACTTCGCTGTCGAAGCACCGAAAACCAAAGATCTGCTGAACAAGCTGAACGGCATGGGTCTGAGCGACGTACTGATCGTTTCGGACGCTGTTGATCAGAACCTGTACCTGGCTGCTCGTAACCTGCCGCACGTCGATGTACGTGACGTTCAAGGTTCCGACCCGGTCAGTCTGATCGCATACGAGAAAGTGTTGATCACTGTCTCGGCCGTGAAGAAATTCGAGGAGCTGCTGGGATGAACCAGGAACGCGTATTCAAAGTCCTCCTTGGCCCGCACGTTTCCGAGAAGGCTACCGTTCTGGCTGAGAAAAAAGGCCAGTTCGTATTCAAGGTTGCTACCGATGCAACCAAGCTGGAAATCAAGAAAGCTGTCGAAGGCCTGTTCAACGTAAAAGTTGAAAACGTGTCGACTGTTAACGTTCTGGGTAAAACCAAGCGTACCGCACGTGGTCTGGGCAAGCGTAATGACTGGAAGAAGGCGATCGTCTCCCTTCAGCCAGGCCAAGATCTCGATTTCAGCAGCAGTGCTGAGTAAGGAAGGGGTGCATCATGGCAATCGTTAAATGCAAACCGACTTCCCCTGGCCGCCGTTTCGTGGTCAAGGTGGTCAACAAGGAGCTGCACAAAGGCGCTCCTCACGCACCGCTGATCGAGAAGAAATCGAAGTCTGGTGGTCGTAACAACAATGGCCGCATCACCACGCGTCACGTGGGTGGTGGTCATAAGCAGCACTACCGTCTGGTCGACTTCCGTCGCAACGACAAAGATGGCATCCCAGCCACTGTCGAGCGTATCGAATACGATCCAAACCGTACTGCTCACATCGCCCTGCTGTGCTACGCAGACGGTGAGCGTCGCTACATCATCGCCCCTAAAGGCGTGAGTGCTGGCGACCAGCTGATCGCAGGTGCTCTGGCCCCAATCAAGGCCGGTAACTCCCTGCAACTGCGCAACATTCCAGTAGGTAGCACCATTCACGGCATCGAATTGAAGCCGGGTAAAGGTGCTCAGATCGCACGTTCCGCTGGTGCTTCGGCTCAGCTGATCGCCCGTGAAGGCGTCTACGTGACCCTGCGTCTGCGCTCTGGTGAAATGCGTAAAGTCCTGGCTGAGTGCCGTGCGACCCTGGGCGAAGTCTCGAACTCCGAGCACAGCCTGCGTTCGCTGGGTAAAGCTGGTGCCAAACGCTGGCGCGGCGTTCGCCCAACCGTTCGTGGTGTTGCCATGAACCCGGTTGACCACCCGCATGGTGGTGGTGAAGGTCGTACCTCCGGTGGTCGTCATCCGGTATCGCCATGGGGCTTCCCAACCAAGGGTGCCAAAACCCGTGGTAATAAGCGTACCGACAACATGATCGTCCGTCGTCGCAAGTAACTAGAGGGATACGACAGTGCCACGTTCTCTGAAAAAAGGTCCTTTTATCGATCTTCACCTGTTGAAGAAGGTCGAAGTGGCGGTGGAGAAGAACGATCGCAAGCCAGTTAAAACCTGGTCGCGCCGTTCGATGATCCTGCCACAAATGGTCGGTCTGACCATCGCGGTACACAACGGTCGCCAACACGTCCCAGTTCTCGTGAACGAAGACATGGTCGGCCACAAACTGGGCGAGTTCGCCGGTACCCGCACCTACCGCGGGCACGTGGCTGACAAGAAAGCCAAGCGTTAAGGGGTAAGGAAATGGAAGTAGCCGCTAAGTTGTCGGGCGCTCGCATCTCCGCCCAGAAAGCCCGCTTGGTCGCCGACCAGATCCGCGGGAAGAAGGTGGGCGAAGCGCTCAACCTGTTGGCCTTCAGCAGCAAAAAAGCCGCTGAAATCATGAAGAAAGTCCTCGAGTCGGCCGTTGCCAACGCCGAACACAACGAAGGCGCAGACGTTGATGACCTGAAGGTCTCCACCGTCTTCGTCAACGAAGGGCGTTCGCTGAAGCGCATCATGCCACGTGCCAAAGGCCGTGCTGATCGCATCGTCAAGCGGTCTTGCCATATCACTGTCAAGGTTGCGGACAAGTAACGGAGTCGATCAGATGGGTCAGAAAGTACATCCCACTGGCATTCGCCTGGGAATCGTCAAGGAGCACACCTCCGTCTGGTACGCAGACGGCGCGACTTACGCAGATTACCTGCTCAAGGATCTGCAAACTCGCGAGTACCTCCAAGACAAACTAAAAAGCGCGTCCGTTAGCCGTATCGATATTCATCGTCCGGCTCAAACTGCACGCATCACCATCCACACCGCTCGTCCCGGTATCGTTATCGGCAAGAAAGGTGAAGATGTTGAGAAGCTGCGTCAGGACCTGACCAAGCAGATGGGTGTGCCTGTGCACATCAACATCGAAGAGATCCGCAAGCCGGAACTCGACGCCATGCTGGTTGCTCAGAGCGTAGCCCAGCAGCTGGAACGCCGCGTAATGTTCCGTCGCGCCATGAAGCGCGCCGTGCAGAACGCCATGCGTATTGGTGCCAAGGGCATCAAGATCCAGGTGAGCGGTCGTCTCGGCGGCGCCGAGATCGCACGTACCGAGTGGTATCGCGAAGGTCGTGTGCCCCTGCACACCCTGCGTGCCGATATCGACTACAACACCTACGAAGCTCACACCACCTACGGTGTGATCGGTGTGAAGGTTTGGATCTTCAAAGGCGAAGTTATTGGTGGTCGCCAGGAAGAGCTGAAGCCGCAAGCACCAGCGCCTCGTAAAAAAGCTGCTAAGTAAGGGGTACGCCAAATGTTGCAACCAAAGCGTACAAAATTCCGCAAGCAGATGACCGGCCACAACCGTGGTCTGGCACTGCGCGGTAGCAAGGTCAGCTTCGGCGAGTTCGCGCTGAAAGCTGTCGCCCGCGGTCGTCTCACCGCTCGCCAGATCGAGTCGGCACGTCGTGCCCTGACCCGTCACGTTAAGCGTGGCGGCAAGATCTGGATCCGTGTGTTCCCGGATAAGCCGGTTACCAAGAAGCCTCTCGAAGTGCGGATGGGTAAAGGTAAGGGTTCCGTGGAATACTGGGTTGCCCAGATTCAGCCAGGCAAAGTCCTGTACGAGATCGAGGGTGTTTCTGAAGAGCTGGCGCGCGAAGCTTTCGCCCTGGCTGCTGCAAAGCTGCCACTCGCCACCTCCTTTGTTAAGCGGACGGTGATGTGATGAAAGCGAATGAACTTCGTGAAAAATCCGCACAGCAACTGAATGAGCAACTGCTCGGCTTGCTGCGCGACCAGTTCAATCTGCGCATGCAGAAAGCAACTGGCCAGTTGGGGCAGTCGCACCTGCTCTCGCAAGTTAAGCGTGACATCGCTCGCGTGAAAACTGTGCTCAACCAGCAGGCAGGTAAGTGATCATGGCTGAAGCTGAAAAAACCGTCCGTACGCTGACTGGCCGTGTCGTCAGCGACAAAATGGACAAGACCATCACCGTTCTGATCGAGCGTCGCGTAAAGCACCCGATCTACGGTAAATACGTTAAGCGTTCGACTAAGCTGCACGCGCACGACGAAGCCAACCAGTGCAAGATCGGCGACAAGGTTTCCATCCGTGAAACCCGTCCGCTGGCCAAGACCAAGTCCTGGGCACTGGTTGAAGTCCTCGAACGCGCTGTTGAAGTCTAAGGGCTAGGGGTCGGAGAAATTTTATGATTCAGACTCAATCCATGCTCGATGTGGCCGATAACAGCGGCGCTCGTCGCGTCATGTGCATCAAGGTGCTCGGCGGTTCCCACCGTCGTTACGCCGGTATCGGTGACATCATCAAAGTTACCGTCAAGGAAGCAATTCCTCGCGGTAAGGTCAAAAAAGGCCAGGTGATGACCGCTGTTGTCGTCCGTACCCGTCACGGTGTACGTCGCGCTGACGGTTCCATCATTCGTTTCGACGGCAACGCTGCTGTTCTGCTGAACACCAAGCAAGAGCCGATCGGTACTCGCATCTTCGGGCCAGTGACCCGTGAACTTCGTACCGAGAAGTTCATGAAGATCGTTTCGCTCGCCCCTGAAGTGCTCTAAGGAGATCCGACATGCAAAAGATTCGTCGTGACGACGAGATCATCGTGATCGCCGGCAAAGACAAGGGTAAGCGCGGTAAGGTGCTGAAGGTTCTGGCTGATGACCGTCTGGTCATCGGTGGCGTGAACCTGGTCAAGCGTCATACCAAGCCTAACCCGATGGCGGGCGTTCAGGGCGGTATCGTCGAAAAAGAAGCGCCACTGCACGCTTCCAACGTTGCCATCTTCAACAGCGAAACCAACAAGGCTGACCGCGTTGGCTTCAAAGTAGAAGAAGGCAAGAAAATTCGTGTCTTCAAGTCGACCCAAAAAGCGGTTGATGCTTGAACACTGCTAGGTAGAAGACCATGGCACGACTGAAAGAGATTTACCGGAACGAAATCGCTCCCAAGCTTAAGGAAGAACTTAAGCTGTCGAACGTGATGGAAGTTCCGCGCGTTACCAAAATCACCCTGAACATGGGTCTGGGCGAAGCGATCGGCGACAAGAAAGTCATCGAGCACGCTGTTGCCGACCTGGAAAAGATCACCGGTCAAAAGCCGGTCGTGACTTTCGCTCGTAAATCCATCGCGGGCTTCAAAGTCCGTGAAGGCTGGCCGATCGGCGTCAAGGTGACCCTGCGTAGCGACAAGATGTACGAATTCCTGGACCGCCTGCTGGCGATCTCCCTGCCTCGGGTTCGCGACTTCCGCGGCCTGAATGCCAAGTCCTTCGATGGTCGTGGCAACTACAGCATGGGCGTGAAAGAGCAGATCATCTTCCCGGAAATCGACTACGACAAGATCGATGCTCTGCGCGGTTTGGACATCACCCTGACCACCACTGCTCGTTCGGACGACGAAGGCCGCGCTCTGCTGCGTGCTTTCAAGTTCCCGTTCCGCAACTGATTGGAGTAGGAAAATGGCCAAGAAGAGCATGAAAAACCGCGAGCTGAAGCGTCAGCTCACGGTAGCCAAGTACGCCAAAAAGCGTGCCGAGCTGAAAGCGACCATCGTCAACCTGAACGCCTCTCCAGAAGAGCGTTTCGCTGCCGTTGTCGCCCTGCAGAAGCAACCACGTGACGCCAGCGCTTCGCGCATGCGTAACCGTTGCCGCATCACCGGTCGTCCGCACGGCGTGTACCGCAAGTTCGGCCTCGGTCGTAACAAGCTGCGCGAAGCCGCCATGCGTGGTGACGTGCCGGGTCTGGTCAAGGCCAGCTGGTAATCCCGGTTGGCGTGACCACCGGTGGAAGGGGGGCGATCTTCCGACCGCCGGTGACCTCGCATTGAAACAAGCCCCTATATGGGGCTTGTTTCGTTTCTGCCTTGTGTCTAGAATGACCGGCTCACCTGAGCCCGGGTTTTTTGCCCTGCCTGTTCGGGTGGTTGTGATAGCCGCAAGGCTAATAATTCTTGTATCAGGAGCATCTAGCCCATGAGTATGCAGGACCCGTTAGCGGACATGCTAACTCGCATCCGTAATGCCCAGATGGCTGAAAAGTCTGTCGTAAGCATGCCTTCTTCTACCCTGAAGGTCGCGGTTGCCAAAGTACTGAAAGACGAAGGCTACATCGCTGGCTACGAAGTCAACGGCGAAGCCAAGCCTTCCCTGTCGATCGAACTCAAGTACTTCGAAGGCCGTCCGGTCATCGAGGAACTGAAGCGTACCAGCCGTCCTGGCCTGCGCCAGTACAAGGCCGTCTCTGAGCTGCCGAAAGTACGTGGCGGCCTGGGCGTGTCTATCGTCTCCACCAACAAAGGTGTGATGACTGACCGCGCTGCGCGCGCTGCCGGTGTCGGCGGCGAAGTTCTGTGCACAGTGTTCTAAGGGGAGATAGGCATGTCTCGCGTCGCTAAGAACCCCGTTAAGCTGCCAGCAGGCGTCGAAGTCAAATTCGCCGGTCAGCAGCTTTCGGTAAAGGGTGCCAAGGGCACTCTCGAACTGAACGTTCACTCGTCTGTTGAAGTTACCGAAGAAGCTGGTGAGCTGCGTTTCGTCGCTCGCAACGGTGACCAGCAAGCTCGCGCCATGGCCGGTACCACCCGCGCCCTGGTGAACAACATGGTCCACGGCGTAAGCCAAGGCTTCGAGCGCAAGCTCCAGCTGGTCGGTGTTGGTTACAAAGCTCAGGCCAAAGGCACCGTCCTGAACCTGGCTCTGGGCTTCTCGCACCCAGTGGATTACGAACTGCCAGCCGGTATCACCGCTGAAACCCCAAGCCAGACCGACATCCTGATCAAGGGTATCGACAAGCAGCTGGTGGGTCAGGTGGCCGCTGAAGTCCGCGGTTTCCGTCCGCCAGAGCCTTACAAGGGCAAGGGTGTGCGTTACGCGGACGAAGTAGTCCGTCGTAAAGAAGCCAAGAAGAAGTAGGGCCTAGCAAATGACCGACAAAAAAGTTATTCGACTGCGTCGCGCTCGCAAAGCACGCCTGAAAATGCACGAGCTCGAAGCCGTGCGTCTGTGCGTGTTCCGCTCCTCGCAGCACATCTATGCCCAGGTCATTTCGGCCGACGGCAGCAAGGTTCTGGCAAGCGCCTCTACCTTGGACAAAGAACTGCGTGATGGCGCCACTGGCAACATCGACGCGGCCACTAAGGTTGGCAAGCTGGTAGCTGAGCGCGCGAAAGCCGCCGGTGTATCTCAAGTTGCCTTTGACCGTTCCGGCTTCAAGTACCATGGCCGCGTCAAGGCGCTGGCTGATGCTGCTCGTGAAGGCGGGCTGGAGTTCTAAGTTATGGCAAATAACGATCAAAAGCGCGACGAAGGCTACATCGAGAAGCTGGTTCAAGTTAACCGCGTAGCCAAAACCGTTAAAGGCGGCCGTATCTTCACCTTCACCGCGCTGACCGTGGTAGGTGATGGCAAGGGTCGTGTTGGCTTTGGCCGTGGCAAATCGCGCGAAGTACCTGCCGCGATCCAGAAAGCCATGGAAGCTGCTCGTCGCAACATGATTCAGGTTGACCTGAAGGGCACCACCCTGCAGTACGCCACCAAGGCCGCCCACGGCGCCTCGAAGGTGTACATGCAGCCTGCCTCGGAAGGTACCGGTATCATCGCCGGCGGCGCAATGCGTGCCGTCCTGGAAGTTGCTGGTGTTCAGAACGTCCTGGCCAAGTGCTACGGTTCGACCAACCCGGTGAACGTGGTTCACGCCACCTTCAAGGGTCTGAAAGCCATGCAATCCCCTGAGTCCATTGCTGCCAAGCGCGGCAAGACTGTTGAGGAGATCCGCTGATCATGGCAACCGTCAAAGTTACGCTGATCAAGAGCGTCTCGGGCCGTATCCCTAACCACAAGCTGTGCGTGAAGGGTCTGGGTCTGCGTCGTATCGGTCACACTGTAGAAGTCCAGGATACTCCCGAGAACCGCGGGATGATCAACAAGGCTTACTACATGCTGAAGGTCGAGGGTTAATCGATGAAACTCAATGATCTGAGTCCAGCGCCGGGTTCCCGTCGCGAGAAGCACCGTCCGGGCCGTGGTATCGGTAGCGGTCTGGGTAAGACCGGTGGCCGTGGTCACAAAGGTCAGACCTCCCGTTCCGGTGGTTCCATCGCTCCAGGCTTCGAAGGCGGTCAACAGCCGCTGCACCGTCGCCTGCCGAAGTTCGGCTTCGTTTCCCTGAAAGCCATGGACCGCGCCGAAGTGCGTCTGTCCGAGCTGGCCAAGGTGGAAGGCGATCTGATCACCGTTCAGTCCCTGAAGGACGCCAACGTGATCGGCCAGCACGTACAGCGTGTGAAAATCATGCTGTCGGGCGAAGTCACTCGCGCAGTCACCCTCAAGGGTATCGCCGTCACCAAAGGTGCACGTGCGGCTATCGAAGCAGCTGGCGGCAAGTTCGAGGAATAAATGGCTAAGCAAGGTGCTCTCTCTTCGCTCGGTAAGGGCGGGATGTCGGAACTCTGGGCTCGTCTGCGTTTTCTGTTCATGGCGATCATCGTCTATCGGATTGGCGCGCACATCCCGGTACCAGGCATTAACCCGGACCGTCTCGCGGATCTGTTCCGGCAGAATGAGGGGACCATTCTTAGCTTGTTCAACATGTTTTCCGGCGGCGCGCTGGAGCGCATGAGCATCTTTGCACTGGGGATCATGCCGTACATCTCGGCATCGATCATCATGCAGCTCATGACCGCTGTCAGCCCGCAGCTGGAGCAGTTGAAGAAGGAAGGTGAAGCTGGCCGTCGCAAGATCAGCCAGTACACCCGCTACGGCACCGTTATCCTGGCGCTGGTTCAAGCCATTGGCATGTCCATTGGCCTGGCCAACCAGGGCGTGGCGTTTTCTGTTGGCCTCGGCTTCCATGTCGTCGCCGTCTCCACCTTCGTGGCGGGCGCGATGTTCATGATGTGGCTGGGTGAGCAGATCACCGAGCGCGGTGTGGGCAACGGTATCTCGATGTTGATCTTCGCAGGTATCGTTGCCGGTCTTCCGAGAGCAATCGGGCAGTCTTTCGAGTCTGCACGCACAGGCGATATCAACATCTTCGCCCTGGTCGCAATCGGTTTGCTGGCAGTAGCGATTATCGGCTTCGTGGTGTTCATCGAGCGTGGTCAGCGTCGTATCGCCGTTCACTACGCCAAGCGTCAGCAGGGCCGCAAGGTCTTCGCTGCGCAGACCAGCCACCTGCCGCTGAAAGTGAACATGGCGGGCGTAATTCCGGCCATTTTCGCGAGCAGCATCTTGCTGTTCCCGGCTTCGCTGGGTGCCTGGTTCGGTCAGTCTGAAGGTATGGGCTGGCTGCAGGACATCTCGCAGTCGATCGCTCCTGGTCAGCCGTTGAACATTCTGCTGTTTAGTGCAGGGATCATTTTCTTCTGCTTCTTCTACACAGCGTTGATGTTCAACCCGAAAGACGTAGCGGAAAACCTGAAGAAGTCCGGTGCCTTTATTCCGGGTATCCGTCCTGGTGAGCAGTCGGCGCGCTACATTGATGGCGTTCTGACCCGTTTGACCATGTTCGGTGCTCTTTACATGATGGCCGTGTGCCTTCTGCCCCAGTTCCTGGTGGTAGCAGCAAACGTGCCGTTCTACCTTGGCGGGACCTCGTTGCTGATTGTGGTAGTGGTTGTGATGGACTTCATGTCCCAAGTACAATCGCACCTCGTTTCGCACCAGTACGAATCCCTGATGAAGAAAGCCAACCTGAAAGGCTACGGCGGCAGCGGTCTGCTGCGCTGATTTAGCCCCTTAAGGTTCGAGGAGTCGGTAATGAAAGTTCGTGCATCGGTGAAAAAGCTGTGCCGCAACTGCAAGATCATTCGTCGCGAAGGTATCGTGCGCGTGATCTGCAGCGCGGAACCGCGTCACAAGCAGCGCCAAGGCTGAGTGTGATCCGCGCTTCAAACCCAGCAGCTAGTGTGCTGCTGGGTTGATTATTCGTTTCTACAGCGATATTATCTCGCGCCCTATTTCTTGGCTTCCGGGGCGTAGGTAGCTGTCAATTGGAGTCCCACTGAATGGCCCGTATTGCAGGCGTCAACATTCCAGATAACAAGCATACTGTTATCTCGCTGACCTACATCTATGGTGTCGGTCGCACAACTGCACAGAAGATCTGTGCGGATGCTGGTGTAAACCCAGCCGCTAAGATCAAGGATCTGAGCGACGAGCAAATCGAAACCCTGCGTGGCGAAGTCGCGAAGTTCACCACCGAAGGTGACCTGCGCCGTGACATCAACATGAAGATCAAGCGCTTGATGGACCTGGGTTGCTACCGCGGCCTGCGTCATCGTAAAGGTCTGCCGGTTCGCGGTCAGCGCACCAAGACCAACGCACGCACCCGTAAGGGCCCGCGTAAGCCGATCCGCAAGTAATCGCCCAGGAATATAGACATGGCAAAACCTGCTGCTCGTCCTCGTAAAAAAATCAAAAAGACAGTGGTTGATGGCATCGCCCACATCCATGCGTCTTTCAACAACACCATCGTGACCATCACCGACCGTCAGGGCAACGCACTGTCCTGGGCTACTTCCGGTGGTTCGGGTTTCCGTGGTTCGCGCAAATCCACCCCGTTCGCAGCACAGATCGCTGCTGAGCGTGCTGGTCAAGCTGCGCTGGAATACGGTCTGAAGAACCTCGACGTGAACGTCAAGGGTCCAGGTCCAGGTCGTGAGTCCGCCGTTCGTGCACTGAACAGCTGCGGCTACAAGATCGCCAGCATCACCGACGTGACGCCAATCCCGCATAACGGGTGCCGTCCGCCGAAGAAGCGTCGCGTGTAATCAGGAGACAGATAAATGGCACGTTACATTGGTCCAAAATGCAAACTGTCTCGCCGTGAAGGCACTGACCTGTTCCTGAAGAGCGGCGTTCGCGCTCTGGAATCGAAGTGCAACATCGAAGCAGCCCCAGGTATCCACGGCCAGCGCCGTGGCCGTCAGTCCGACTACGGTACTCAGCTGCGCGAGAAACAAAAAGTCCGTCGTATCTACGGTGTTCTGGAGCGTCAGTTCCGCGGTTACTACCAAGCTGCTGCCTCGAAAAAAGGCGCAACCGGTGAGAACCTGCTGCAACTGCTCGAGTGCCGTCTGGATAACGTCGTTTACCGTATGGGCTTCGGCTCGACTCGTTCCGAGTCCCGTCAGCTGGTTTCGCACAAAGCGATCAGCGTCAACGGTAAGACTGTAAACATTCCATCCTACCAAGTTCGTCCGGGTGACGTGGTCTCGGTTCGCGAGAAGTCGCTGAACCAGCTGCGCATTGTTCAAGCCCTTGAACTGTGCGCCCAGCGTGGCCGCGTTGAGTGGGTTGATGTGGATGCTGCTAAAAAGTCGGGCGTTTTCAAGAACGTTCCTGCTCGCAGCGACCTGTCCGCCGACATCAACGAAAACCTGATTGTCGAGCTCTACTCCAAGTAAGGGCTAGAAAATAGGTGCATCCATGCAGATTTCGGTAAATGAGTTTCTGACACCCCGTCACATCGACGTGCAGGTTGTCAGTCCAACCCGCGCCAAGATCACGCTCGAGCCTCTCGAGCGTGGCTTCGGCCATACCCTGGGCAACGCGCTGCGCCGCATCCTGTTGTCCTCCATGCCTGGCTGTGCAGTAGTCGAGGCCGAGATCGATGGCGTACTCCACGAGTACTCCGCGATCGAAGGTGTACAGGAAGACGTCATTGAAATCCTGTTGAACCTGAAAGGCCTGGCTATCAAACTGCACGGTCGTGACGAAGTTACGCTGACCTTGTCGAAAAAGGGTTCGGGGGTGGTTACCGCTGCCGATATTCAGCTGGATCACGATGTCGAGATCGTCAACCCCGATCACGTAATCGCGAACCTGGCGTCCAACGGCGCCCTGAACATGAAGCTCACTGTAGCTCGTGGTCGCGGTTACGAGCCGGCCGACTCCCGTCAGACTGACGAAGACGAAAGCCGCAGCATTGGCCGTCTCCAGCTGGACGCCTCGTTCAGCCCGGTGCGTCGTATCGCCTACGTGGTCGAGAACGCCCGTGTTGAGCAGCGTACCAACCTGGACAAGCTGGTCATCGATCTGGAAACCAACGGTACCCTGGATCCTGAAGAGGCTATCCGTCGTGCCGCGACCATCCTGCAACAGCAGCTGGCCGCGTTCGTCGACCTCAAAGGTGACAGCGAGCCGGTTGTGGTCGAGCAGGAAGACGAGATCGATCCGATCCTGCTGCGCCCGGTTGACGACCTGGAACTGACTGTACGTTCGGCCAACTGCCTCAAGGCGGAGAACATCTACTACATCGGCGACCTGATTCAGCGTACCGAAGTAGAGCTGTTGAAGACTCCTAACCTGGGCAAGAAGTCCCTGACTGAAATCAAGGACGTCCTGGCCTCCCGTGGTCTGTCTCTCGGCATGCGCCTCGACAACTGGCCGCCTGCAAGCCTTAAGAAAGACGACAAGGCGACTGCCTGATCGTCGTAATCACCGAACGTTGTGTTTGGTAAGGAATGAATCATGCGTCATCGTAAAAGTGGACGTCACCTGAGCCGTACCAGCTCTCACCGCAAAGCTATGTTCCAGAACATGGCTGTGTCGCTGATCGAGCACGAGCTGATCAAAACCACCCTGCCGAAAGCCAAGGAACTGCGCCGCGTTGCCGAGCCGCTGATCACCCTGGCCAAGGAAGACAGCGTTGCCAACCGTCGTCTGGCCTTCGACCGTACCCGTTCGAAGTCCGCCGTTGGCAAACTGTTCAACGACCTGGGCAAGCGTTACGCCACCCGTCAGGGCGGCTACCTGCGTATCCTGAAGTGCGGTTTCCGCGCTGGCGACAACGCGCCTATGGCGTACGTCGAGCTGGTTGATCGTCCGGTCGGTGGTGCTGTAGAAGCTGCCGAGTAAGACGTTCTGTCTGCTACAAGAAACCGGGCCTAGGCCCGGTTTTTTGTTGTCTGGTGAATTGTTATTTTCTATTGATATAAGTCACTTAATGAATTTGTCCTTGTAACCTCGCTCGACAATACTCTCCTCAAGCCGATTAGCCGGCAATTCAAGACCGATCAGGAGAGCCCATGAGCAAGATTCTCACTACCGCCAGCGGTGCACCCGTAGCCGACAACCAGAACTCCCGTTCCGCAGGCCCTCGTGGCCCGCTGCTGCTCGACGACTTCCACCTGCTCGAGAAGCTTGCCCACTTCAACCGCGAGAACATCCCGGAGCGTCGCGTGCACGCCAAGGGCTCCGGCGCCTACGGTACCTTCACCGTCACCCGCGATATCACCGAGCTCACCAGTGCCAAGCTGTTCGACAGCATCGGCAAGCAGACCGAAACGTTCCTGCGGTTCTCCACCGTGGGCGGCGAACGCGGCTCTGCGGATACCGAACGCGACCCGCGTGGTTTTGCGGTTAAGTTCTACACCGAGGAAGGCAACTGGGACATTGTTGGCAACAACACTCCCGTGTTCTTCATTCGCGACCCGCTGAAGTTCCCTGACTTCATCCACACCCAGAAGCGCCACCCGCAGACCAACCTGAAGAACGCGCAAATGAGGTGGGACTTCTGGTCGCATTCGCCCGAGGCACTGCACCAGGTCACCATCCTGTTCTCCGATCGCGGCATTCCCGATGGCTACCGCCACATGCACGGCTTCGGCAGCCACACCTACAGCCTGATCAACGCCCAGGGCGAGCGGAGCTGGGTCAAATGGCACTTCAAGACCCAGCAAGGCATCAAGAACCTGGCGCCGGCTGATGCCGCCCGTCTGGCCGGGAGCGACCCGGACTACGCCCAGCGTGACCTGTTCGAGGCCATCGAGCGCGGCGATTTCCCGCGTTGGACCGTGTGCATCCAGGTGATGAGCGAGGCCGAGGCGGCCAGCCGTGACGAAAACCCGTTCGATGTGACCAAGACCTGGTCGCAGAAGGACTACCCGTTGATCGAAGTCGGTGTGCTGGAGCTCAACCGCAACCCGCTCAACTACTTCGCCGAGGTTGAGCAGGCGGCGTTCGGGCCCAGCAACATGGTCCCCGGGGTTGGCCTGTCGCCAGACCGCATGCTGCAGGGGCGTGTGTTCGCCTATGCCGATGCGCATCGCTACCGCGTAGGCACCAACCACCAGCAACTGCCGGTCAATGCGCCGCGCAGCCCGGTGAACAGCTACCAACGCGACGGCTCCATGGCCATCGGCGCATACGGCGGCGCTCCTAACTACGAGCCCAACAGCCATGCAAGCGCGCCGAAGCAATCGCCGCGGCATGCCGAGCCCGCACTGGCCCTGAACGGCTCGGCGGATCGTTACGATCACCGTGAGGACAACGATTACTACAGCCACGCCGGGGCACTGTTCCGTCTGATGAGCGATGAGCAGAAGGCGCTGTTGATCAACAACATCGCCGGGACCATGGCCGGTGTCAGCGACGATGTCATCCAGCGTCAGCTGCAGTACTTCTACAAGGCTGATCCGGCCTACGGCGAAGGGATTGCCAAGGCATTGGGCGTGAATCTCGGCTAAGTCGAAGTGATAAGAAGAACCGCCCTCATTTGGGCGGTTTTTCAATGAATATCACTACTGTTTAGCCGATTTTTTGCTTCTAATTGCGCGTTTTTCAGTGACCGCGAGCAAAACCTGGTTCACACTAGCCCTATTGACGTATTCACACGGAGAAGCAGGGCGATGCAAGGTCACCCGGACGTAATCAACTATCTCGTCACGTTGCTGAAGGGCGAACTGGCAGCACGCGATCAGTACTTCATTCACTCGCGCATGTACGAAGACTGGGGCCTGACCAAGCTCTATGAACGTATCAACCACGAGATGGAAGAAGAGACGCAGCACGCCGATGCCCTGATGCGCCGTATCCTCATGCTCGAAGGTACTCCGGACATGCGCGCCGACGACCTGGAAGTGGGCAGCACCGTGCCGGAGATGATCGAGGCCGACCTCAAGCTCGAGTACAAGGTACGTGCCGCGCTGTGCAAGGGCATCGAGCTGTGCGAACTGCACAAGGACTACATCAGCCGCGACATCCTGCGCGCGCAGCTGGCCGACACCGAAGAAGATCATACCTACTGGCTGGAGAAGCAGCAGGGTCTGATCAAGGCGATCGGCCTGGAGAACTACCTGCAGTCGCAGATGTAAGTTATCCACAGCCCTACGAAAAAGCCCCTGCCACCGACGGTACCAGGGGCTTTTTCATGTCAGCGACTCCACTCAGGCCCGGTCACGCTCCAGCAGTGGCTTGAGGTAGTGGCCGGTGTACGACTGCTTCATCTTGCTCAGCTCTTCTGGCGTGCCACAGGCAATGATCTGGCCGCCTTTGGACCCACCTTCCGGCCCCAAATCCACCAGCCAGTCGGCGGTCTTGATCACATCCAGGTTGTGCTCGATGACCACCACGGTGTTGCCGTGGTCACGCAGGCGGTGCAGCACGTCCAGCAGTTGCTGGATATCGGCGAAGTGCAGGCCGGTGGTCGGCTCGTCGAGGATGTACAGGGTCTTGCCTGTGTCGCGCTTGGACAGCTCGCGGGACAGCTTGACCCGCTGCGCTTCGCCGCCCGACAGCGTGGTCGCCGATTGCCCCAGCTTGATGTACGACAGGCCCACATCCATCAGGGTCTGCAGCTTGCGCGCCAGGGCCGGCACCGCGTCGAAGAACTCGCGGGCATCCTCGATGGTCATTTCCAGCACCTCGTGGATGTTCTTGCCCTTGTACTTGATCTCCAGGGTTTCGCGGTTGTAGCGCTTGCTCTTGCACACGTCGCACGGCACGTAGATGTCCGGCAGGAAGTGCATCTCCACCTTGATCAGGCCGTCGCCCTGGCAGGCCTCGCAGCGCCCACCCTTGACGTTGAACGAGAAGCGCCCTGGGCCGTATCCGCGCGAACGCGATTCCGGCACCCCGGCGAACAGCTCGCGGATCGGCGTGAAGATGCCGGTGTAGGTAGCCGGGTTCGACCGTGGCGTACGGCCGATCGGGCTCTGGTCGATATCGACCACCTTGTCCAGGTGCTGCAGGCCATCGACGCTGGCGTGCGGCGCCGCTTCCAGGCTGCTTGCCCCGTTTAGCGCAGTAGCGGCCAGGGGGAACAGGGTGTTGTTGATCAGCGTCGATTTGCCCGAGCCGGACACACCGGTCACGCAGGTCAGCAGGCCGATCGGCACTTCCAGGTCGACGTTCTGCAGGTTGTTGCCGCGCGCGCCCTTGAGTTTGAGCGACAGCTTCTTGTTGCGCGGGGTGCGCTTGGCCGGCACGACGATCTTCTTGCGTCCGGACAGGTATTTGCCAGTCAGCGAGTCGGGATGCGCCATCACCTCCTCGGGCGAGCCCTCGGCGACGATCTGCCCGCCATGCACGCCAGCGCCCGGGCCGATGTCCACCACGTAGTCGGCCAGGCGGATGGCGTCCTCGTCGTGCTCGACCACGATCACCGTGTTACCCAGGTCGCGCAGGTGGTTGAGCGTTGCCAGCAAGCGGTCGTTATCGCGCTGGTGCAGGCCGATCGAGGGCTCGTCGAGGATGTACATCACGCCCACCAGGCCTGCGCCGATCTGGCTGGCCAGGCGGATACGCTGGGCCTCGCCGCCAGACAGGGTATCGGCGCTGCGGTCCAGGGTCAGATAGTCGAGGCCGACGTTGACCAGGAACTGCAGGCGTTCGCAGATTTCCTTGAGAATCTTCGCCGCGATCTCGCCACGGCGGCCGGTGAGGCTCAGCGCGCCGAAGTAATTGCTGGCTTCGCCGATCGGCAGGTTGGTCACTGCCGGCAGGGTCTTCTCACCCACCCAGACGTGGCGCGCTTCGCGGCGCAGGCGGGTGCCGCGGCAATCAGGGCAGGGCTGGGTGCCGAGGAACTTGGCCAGCTCTTCACGCACGGTGGCCGACTCGGTCTCGCGATAGCGACGCTCAAGGTTCGGCACGATGCCTTCGAACGGGTGCGAGCGCTTGACGATGTCGCCACGGTCGTTGAGGTACTTGAAGTCGACACTCTGCTTGCCACTGCCTTGCAGGATGACCTTCTGGTGCTCGGCGGACAGCTCGCCGAACGGTTCCTCCAGGCTGAAGCCGTAATGCGCGGCCAGCGAGCCGAGCATCTGGAAGTAATAGACGTTGCGCCGGTCCCAGCCGCGAATCGCGCCTTCGGCCAAGGTCAGCTCAGCGTTGACCAGGCGCTTGGTGTCGAAAAACTGCTTGACCCCCAGGCCATCGCAGGTCGGGCAGGCGCCAGCCGGGTTGTTGAAGGAGAACAGCTTCGGCTCCAGCTCGCTGATCGCGTGGCCGCACACCGGGCAGGCGAAGCGCGCCGAGAAGATCACTTCTTCGCCTTCCTCGTCGTCCATCGGCGCTACCAGGGCGATGCCGTCGGCCAGCTTGAGCGCGGTCTCGAAGGACTCGGCCAGGCGCTGCTGCAGGTCGGCGCGGACCTTGAAACGGTCTACCACCACATCAATGCTGTGTTTCTTCTGTTTGTCGAGCTTGGGCAACTCGTCGAGCTCGTACAGCTTGCCGTTGACCCGGGCGCGTACGAAACCCTGGGCGCGCAGCTCGTCGAACACCGCCAGGTGCTCACCCTTGCGCTCGCGGATAACCGGCGCCAACAGCATCAGCTTGCTGCCTTCGGGCTTTTCCAGCACCAGGTCGACCATCTGGCTGATCGTTTGCGCCTCAAGCGGGATGTCATGGTCCGGGCAGCGTGGGGTGCCGACGCGGGCATAGAGCAGGCGCAGGTAGTCGTAGATCTCGGTGATGGTGCCGACGGTCGAGCGCGGGTTGTGCGAGGTCGACTTCTGCTCGATGGAGATGGCCGGCGACAATCCTTCGATGGTGTCGACGTCGGGTTTTTCCATCATCGACAGGAACTGCCGGGCATAGGCCGACAGCGACTCGACATAGCGGCGCTGGCCTTCGGCGTACAGCGTGTCGAACGCCAGCGAGGACTTGCCGGACCCGGACAGGCCGGTGATCACGATCAGTTTGTCCCGGGGCAGGGTCAGGTCGATGTTCTTCAGGTTGTGGGTACGCGCCCCACGGATCAGGATCTTGTCCACTACGGCCTCGCTCGGCGGGCATAAACAAAGCAGTATACGGCGCGCTGCCAGTACGCGGCAAAGCGTCGCGTATATGCCGTCAAGGCGTCGGACTGATAGAATCGCCGCCGGTTCACACGAGGTTAATCCATGCACGACACCCACAACGAGCGCATGAGTGGCAGCGAAACCCGCGCCGCGAGCGGCCTGGCCCTGGTCTTTGCCTTTCGTATGCTGGGCATGTTCATGGTGCTGCCGGTGCTCGCCACCTACGGCATGGACCTGGCCGGCGCCACGCCTGCACTGATCGGCCTGGCCATCGGCGCCTATGGTCTGACGCAAGCGGTGCTGCAGATTCCGTTCGGGGTGATTTCCGACCGCATCGGTCGCCGGCCAGTGATCTATGTGGGGCTGGTGATCTTCGCCCTGGGCAGTGTGCTGGCGGCCCAGGCCGACTCGATCTGGGGGGTTATCGCTGGGCGCATCCTGCAGGGCGCGGGGGCGATTTCCGCGGCGGTCATGGCGCTGTTGTCCGACCTGACCCGCGAACAGCACCGGACCAAGGCCATGGCCATGATCGGCATGAGCATCGGCTTGTCGTTCGCCGTGGCGATGGTGGTCGGCCCGCTGTTGACCCGCGCCTTTGGTTTGTCAGGATTGTTCCTGGCCACTGCAGGACTTGCCCTGGTCGGCATCGCGCTGATCGCTTTCGTCGTGCCCAGCTCGCACAGTGTGCTGAGTCATCGCGAGTCCGGTGTCGCCCGTCAGGCCCTCGGCCCGACCCTGCGCAATCCGGACCTTCTACGCCTGGACATCAGTATTTTCGTGCTGCACGCGATCCTGATGGCCAGCTTCGTGGCGCTGCCGCTGGCCTTCGTCGAGCGCGGCGGGCTGCCCAAGGAGCAGCACTGGTGGGTGTACCTGACCGCGCTGCTGGTTTCATTTTTTGCAATGATCCCCTTCATCATCTACGGGGAAAAGAAGCGCAAGATGAAACGCGTGTTGCTCGGCGCGGTCGGTGTCCTGCTGCTGGTGGAGGTGTTCTTCTGGCAGTGGGCTGACAACTTGCGCGGACTGGTGATCGGCACCGTGGTATTCTTTACTGCATTCAACCTGCTGGAGGCATCCTTGCCTTCGCTGGTCAGCAAGGTGTCGCCTGCCGGCGGCAAGGGCACGGCGATGGGGGTCTACTCCACCAGCCAGTTCCTTGGCGCGGCACTGGGTGGCATCCTCGGTGGCTGGTTGTTCCAGCACGGTGGCTTGAGCATGGTGTTCCTCGGCTGCGCTGGCTTGTGCGCCTTCTGGCTGCTGACGGCGTTGCGCATGAACGAGCCGCCGTACGTGACCAGCCTGCGCATGCCGCTGACGCCGGAAGCGGTCCGGGAAGCCGGGCTGACCGAGCGCCTGATGGCCGTGCCGGGTGTGACCGACGCTGTGGTGGTGGCAGAAGAAGCCGCCATCTATATCAAACTGGATACGAAAATTTTGGACCGTGCGACCCTCGAGCGTCTGGTGAACCCAGCCTCTTCGGCGTGCGAAGCCTAGGAGAACGTTATGGCCCGTGGGGTTAACAAAGTCATTCTGGTCGGTACTTGCGGTCAGGATCCCGAAGTCCGCTACCTGCCCAACGGTAACGCCGTGACCAACCTGAGCCTGGCCACCAGCGAGCAGTGGACCGACAAGCAGTCGGGCCAGAAGGTCGAGCGCACCGAGTGGCACCGTGTCTCGCTGTTCGGCAAGGTCGCCGAAATCGCCGGCGAATACCTGCGCAAGGGTTCGCAGTGCTACATCGAGGGCAAGCTGCAGACCCGCGAGTGGGAAAAGGACGGCATCAAGCGCTACACCACCGAGATCATCGTCGACATCAACGGCACCATGCAGCTGCTCGGCGGTCGTCCGCAGGGCCAGCAGGGCGGTGGCGACCAGTACAACCAGGGTGGTGGCAACAACTACAACCAGGGCGGTCAGCAGCAACAGTACAACCAGGCCCCACGCCAACAGGCCCAGCGCCCGCAACAAGCGCCGCAGCGCCCAGCGCCGCAACAGCCGGCTCCGCAGCCTGCCGCTGACTTCGACAGCTTCGACGACGATATTCCGTTCTGATCCTTTCCTGTGGGCACTAGGTACCACAGGTGAACGGAGCTGTGACAAGAAACCCGCTTCAGGCATGAAGCGGGTTTCTTTTTGCCTGTCAGCTTTCTTCGAGCGCCGCCTGGGCAAATTGTGCATCAAGCTCTGGTGTTGCTCCGCTGATGCCTATACCGCCGATATGCCTGCCGTTCGCATCAATGATTGGCAACCCGCCTTCCAGCAAAGTGAAACCGGGCAGCGAAGCGTAGGAATTGGCTGGCAACCCAGCGCTGCGTTCACCCAGCGAGCGGGATGAAAGTGGAAAGCGTGCAGATGTAGCGGCTTTGAGCTGCGCGACCTGGATGCTGCCGCTGCTGGTGCCGTCCATGCGGTGGAAATGCTTCAGGTTGCCGTGGTTGTCGACGATGCTGATGACGATGGCGAAGCCTTGGGCGCGGGCGGCGCGTTCAGCGGCATTGACGATGGAGCGTGCTTGTTCGGCGGTGACTTGAGGCGCGGCGTCATTGTTCAGAGAGGCTGCCACGGTGAGGGAGGGGAGTATCGCGGCGCCGAGCAGAAGGCTGCCGAGTGACCGTTTCACGTTCATGATAAATACCTCGTCCATGTGTACTACCAACCTAGCAAGCAAGTTCGTACACTTGGTGTAAGACCTTTCCTAATGTTGTGTAGGGGCATTTTGCTCTGCTACTGCTTGCGCCATCTCATCCTGTTTAAAGATAGCCGTTCAGCTACTCGGTGGTTAAGCACCGTCACTCTGGTAGTTTTGTGTGTTTCCAAGGGGTGAGATTGATCCGAGATGTTGGTTTGGCATTTTGAAATGCATGGTGCATAAGCGAAATACTTAGTAAATAGTTATGTAGGACGGTTCTGAATTTACTTTTTGGGGTGGCCAGGAGAGAGGCGTGGTTTAAGCTGTTGGACTTTCTCTGCTGGGGTGTAAAGATGACCGCTGAAGATAAGCAGGAAATCGACATGCAGTTGAATTCTATTGCCGGAGACTATGTGTAGAGGGTTCGGAGGACGTCTACGCCACCAATCTCTAGGGTGAGGCAGGTGATGAGACTTACAACGGCTGGGTTGTGTGGTCCATCGGTATGAGAGTCGCGCAGTAGGTGTTGTGACGCTGATCTTCGGGCCGGAAATCATTTCATATGATCGGGGAGTTGGACCGAGTCTGATTCAATATGTACAGATGTATCCGGGCCCTATTACAACTATTGGCGGCTTTATAGTTATGCAGGTATTTAGATGATCTGTCTTGCAGGCAGGCCTGATAAGGGGCAAGCACAGCCATGCTGTCTAACTGTGATTGTGATGCGGGATCTTGCCATTGCCGATGCAAGGCTTCCTTTAAGTACCTGAACTTTACTTGGAGAGAGGTAATGGCTATCTATCGTCACCCCCCTTCCATTCAGGAATTGAGGCATGGATGTACTAATGGGACTGCTGGCTGCCGCACTCTGGGGGGCCACCGACTTTCTGGTTGGCATGAATGCCCGAGCGGTCGGCGTAAGGCGGGCGGTATTCTTCGGGCAGTTGTTGGGGCTGTTGTTGATGGGGCTCATCATTGCCGGATCTTCTCAGCAGCTCACCAAGATGGTCGCGGCCCCGACGAGCGTGCTGCTGTTCGCCTGTATGGCGGCACTGTGTACCCTGAGCGGCGCATTGGCGCTTTCGAAGGCGTTCGCGATCGGCCAGACATCGGTGGTGGCGCCGTTGGTGACTTCCTATGGCGTGTTCACCACGTTGCTGGCGTGGTTGGGGGGCGAGGTGCTGGGCACCTGGCAGATCTTCGGCTTGCTGACCTGCTTTCTGGGCGTGGTCCTGGCCAGCCGTGAGGCAAAGGGCGGCACTGGGCAAGCGCCTGCGGGCAGTCGTCTGTCAGTCGGTTTCGCCCTGCTAGCCGCGCTGCTGTATGGCATCAGCTTCTGGGTCCAGGGAAAATACGTATTACCGGAGCTGGGGCCAGTGAACATGCTGGCGCTCGGCTATGGGGTGGGTGTTCTGTTCCTGCTGCCCGCAGCGCTGCGAATGTTTCGAGGTCAGATTACGGTCAGGCTCAAGACCTGGGGGACCTTGTGTGGTGCCAGTCTTTTCAATCTGGGGGGGGTTCTCGGCGTTTTCCTGGGGCGCGCTGCATGGCTCGATCGCAGTCGTTACGGTGATCAGCACCTTGTCTGGAGGCATTGCCGCCATTCTTGGCTTCCTGTTCTACCGCGAGCGTCTGTCCCTGCTACAGGTCGTCGGGGTGGCCCTGGTGCTGGCGGGCGCTGTACTTCTGCACCTGTATAAATAAAGTGGCGATTTACTTACAACCTGATCCAGATCACCCCACTTCCCAGATTCTTGACTAGGCTTAACAGTTGGCGGTCTCTACCCACCGCCACCGTGAAGTCCCTGAGGCGCCGGCCAAGTCCCGTGCGCCCGAGAACCTGATCAGGAGTGCACGATGGACCTCAACCGTCGGCAATTCTTCAAGGTCGCCGCCGTCGGCCTTGGAGGCTCGAGCCTTGCGGCGTTGGGCATGGCCCCGACCCCCGCGTTCGCCGAGCAGGTGCGCCACTTCAAGCTGGCGCACACCAAAGAGACCCGTAACACCTGCCCCTACTGCTCGGTCGGCTGCGGCCTGATCATGTACAGCCAGGGTGACGCGGGCAAGAACGTCAAACAGAACATCATCCATATCGAGGGCGACGCGGACCATCCGGTCAACCGCGGCACCTTGTGCCCGAAAGGCGCGGGCCTGCTGGACTTTATCCACAGCCCGAGCCGCCTGCAGTACCCCGAGGTGCGCAAGCCGGGCAGCAACGAGTGGACCCGCATCGAGTGGGACGAAGCCCTCGACCGCATCGCCGACCTGATGAAACAGGACCGCGACGCCAACTTCATCGAGAAGAATGCCCAGGGCCAGACGGTCAACCGCTGGCTCACCACCGGATTCCTCGCCGCGTCCGCCGCTTCCAGCGAAGCGGGCTACCTGACGCACAAGGTGATCCGTGCGACCGGCATGCTGGGGTTCGATAACCAGGCGCGTGTCTGACACGGCCCGACGGTGGCAAGTCTTGCCCCGACGTACGGCCGTGGCGCGATGACCAATCACTGGTCTGACATCGCCAACGCAAACCTGGTCCTGGTGATGGGCGGCAACGCCGCTGAAGCGCACCCGTGCGGCTTCAAGTGGGTGACCGAGGCCAAGGCGCACAACAAGGCGCGGCTGATCGTGGTCGACCCGCGGTTCACCCGTACCGCCTCGGTGGCCGATTACTACGCGCCGATTCGTACCGGCAGCGACATCGCCTTCATGGGCGGGCTGATCAACTACCTGCTGAGCAACGACAAGATCCAGCACGAGTACGTGCGCAATTACACCGATGTGTCGTTCATCGTCAAAGAGAGCTATGGCTTCGAGGACGGGCTGTTCAGCGGCTACGACGCGGCCAAGCGCGTGTATGCCGACAAGTCCGGCTGGGGCTACGAGCTGGGCGAGGACGGTTTTGCCAAGGTCGACCCGACCCTGCAGCACCCGCGTTGCGTGTACCAGTTGATGAAGCAGCACTACAGCCGCTACACGCCGGAGCTGGCGAGCATGACCTGTGGCATGCCCCAGGACCAGATGATGAAAGTCTGGGAAGAGATCGCCACCTGTTCGGTGCCGGGCAAGACCATGACGATCCTCTATGCCCTGGGCTGGACCCAGCACTCGATCGGCGCGCAGATCATCCGCAGCGCGGCGATGGTGCAGTTGCTGCTGGGCAACGTCGGCATGCCCGGTGGCGGGGTCAACGCCCTGCGCGGACACTCCAACATCCAGGGCCTGACCGACCTGGGCCTGCTGTCGAACTCGCTGCCGGGCTACCTCACGCTGGCCGGCGACGCCGAGCAGGACTACGCCAGCTACATCGACAAGCGTGCCTCCAAACCGCTGCGCCCCGGGCAGCTGTCGTATTGGCAGAACTACGGCAAGTTCCACGTCAGCCTGATGAAGGCCTGGTACGGCGCCAATGCCACGGCGGAGAACAACTGGGGCTATGACTGGCTGCCCAAGCTCGACGTACCGGCCTACGACGTGCTGCGCATGTTCGAGATGATGGGCCAGGGCAAGGTCAACGGCTACATGTGCCAGGGCTTCAACCCGATCGCCGCGTTGCCGGACAAGAACCGCGTCACCGCCGCGCTGGCCAAGCTCAAGTGGCTGGTGATCATGGACCCGCTGGCCACCGAGACCTCCGAGTTCTGGCGCAACGCTGGCCCGTTCAACGACGTCGACACGGCCAACATCCAGACCGAGGTGATCCGCCTGCCCACCACCTGCTTCGCCGAAGAGGACGGTTCGCTGGTCAACAGCAGCCGCTGGCTGCAGTGGCACTGGAAGGGCGCCGATGGGCCGGGCCAGACCCGTACCGACGTGCACATCATGAGCGAGCTGTTCCTGCGCCTGCGCAAGCGCTATCAGGCCGAGGGCGGCGCCTATCCGGACCCACTGCTCAACATCAGCTGGCCGTACAAGGTCCCTGAGGAGCCATCCCCCGAAGAGCTGGCCAAGGAGATGAACGGCTGGGCGGTCAGTGATCTCACCGACGCCACCGGTGCCACGCTCAAGGCAGGGCAACAGCTCGCCGGCTTCGCGCAGTTGAAGGATGACGGCAGCACCGCGTCGGGCTGCTGGATCTTCGCCGGCAGCTGGACCGAGCAGGGTAACCAGATGGCCCGTCGCGACAACAGCGATCCCTATGGCATGCACCAGGTGCAGAACTGGGCCTGGGCCTGGCCGGCAAACCGCCGCATCCTCTACAACCGCGCCTCCAGCGACCCGCAAGGCAAGCCATGGGACCCGGAGAAGAAGCGCCTGGTGTGGTGGAACGGCAAGGCCTGGACCGGCACCGACGTGCCCGACTTCAAGGTCGACTCGCCGCCGGAAGCGGGGATGAATCCGTTCATCATGAACCCCGAGGGTGTGGCGCGCTTCTTCGCCATCGACAAGATGGCCGAGGGCCCGTTCCCCGAGCATTACGAACCTTTCGAGACACCGATCGGCATCAACCCGCTGCACCCGCAGAACAAGAAGGCCACCAGCAACCCGGCCGGGCGGATCTTCGATTCGGTGTGGGACACCTTGGGTACCCACGACGAGTTCCCGCACGCCGCGACCACCTACCGGCTGACCGAGCATTTCCACTTCTGGAGCAAGCATTGCCGGCTCAACGCCATCGCCCAGCCCGAGCAGTTCGTCGAGATCGGCGAGGTGCTGGCGAACGAGAAGGGCATCAAGGCCGGTGACCGGGTAAGGGTGTCGAGCAAGCGCGGGCATATCGACGCGGTGGCGGTGGTGACCAAGCGGATCCGTCCGCTGCAGGTCAACAACCAGACCGTGCACCAGATCGGCATCCCGCTGCACTGGGGCTTCACCGGCGCCACGCGGCACGGTTACCTGACCAACACCCTGGTGCCGTTCCTCGGGGATGGCAACACGCAGACGCCGGAGTCCAAGTCGTTCCTCGTCAAAGTGGAGAAACTCTGATGGCCAGCCAAGACATCATTGCCCGCTCGGCCACCACCACCGTGCCGCCCTCGGTACGCCAGCAGCAGGAAGTCGCCAAGCTGATCGACACCACCAAGTGCATCGGCTGCAAGGCCTGCCAGGTGGCGTGTTCGGAGTGGAACGAACTGCGTGACGAGGTTGGCCACAACCATGGCACCTACGACAACCCTCAGGACCTCAGTGCCGAAACCTGGACCCTGATGCGCTTCACCGAGCACGAGCGCGACGACGGCAACCTGGAGTGGCTGATCCGCAAGGATGGCTGCATGCACTGCGCCGATCCGGGGTGTCTGAAAGCGTGCCCGAGCCCGGGGGCGATCATCAAGCATGCCAACGGTATCGTCGACTTCAACCAGGACCACTGCATCGGTTGCGGCTACTGCATCACCGGCTGCCCGTTCAACATCCCGCGCATTTCGCAGAAGGATCACAAGGCGTACAAGTGCACCCTGTGTTCCGACCGTGTGAGCGTGGGCCTGGAGCCGGCCTGCGTGAAGACCTGCCCGACCGGGGCGATCGTCTTCGGCAGCAAGGAGGAGATGAAGGTGCACGCCGATGAGCGCATCGTCGACCTGAAGTCGCGGGGCTACGACAACGCCGGGTTGTACGACCCGGACGGTGTCGGCGGCACCCACGTGATGTACGTGCTGCACCATGCTGATACGCCGCGGATCTACGCCGGTCTGCCGGACCAACCGGTGATCAGCCCGCTGGTCGGGCTGTGGAAGGGCTTCAGCAAGCCGCTGGCGCTGCTTGCCATGGGCGCGGCGGTGCTGGCCGGGTTCTTCCACTACGTACGTGTCGGCCCGCAGCGGGTCGAGGAGGATGAGCATCCGGCACCTGTGGATAACGATGTCCACCAGGTGGACCCGGCGGTGCATGTCTATGATCCGAACCGCCCGGGCGGGCAGGGGGAGCAGCGGCCATGAACGACAACAAGCCTATCCTGCGCTACAACGCCAACGAGCGGAGCAACCACTGGATCGTCGCGATCCTGTTCGTGCTGGCCGGCCTGTCGGGGCTGGCGCTGTTCCACCCGGCGCTGTTCTGGCTCAGCCACCTGTTCGGCGGCGGGCCGTGGACACGGATCCTCCACCCGTTCATCGGCGTGGCCATGTTCGTGTTCTTCCTTGGCCTGGTGCTGCGCTTCTGGCGCGCCAACTTCATCACCGCCAACGACCGCCTGTGGCTGCGCCGCATCGACCGGGTGATGCTCAACAAGGAAGAGGGCGTGCCGCCGATCGGCAAGTACAACGCCGGGCAGAAGCTGCTGTTCTGGACCTTGCTGGCGTGCATGCTGGTGCTGCTGGTCAGCGGCGTGGTGATCTGGCGGGCCTGGTTCAGCCATTACTTTGATATCGGTGCTATCCGACTGGCGACCTTGCTGCATGCCCTGGCGGCGTTCGTGCTGATCCTCAGCATCATCGTGCACATCTACGCCGGGATCTGGATCAAGGGCTCGATCGGCGCGATGCTGCATGGCTGGGTCAGCCGCGCCTGGGCGCGCAAGCACCATGAACTGTGGTACCGGGAAGTCACCGGCGACAAGACGCCGCACACTCACGGTAGAAAAGAAGGATGAGCGTTTGAGCACGATTCTCGAACCCGGGCAGATCGAAGCGTCGGCGGTAATGCCGCCGTTCCTGCATCTGCCGCCCGCCAATCTGTTCGCAGTGCGGGCCGCGCGCCTGGAGCAGCTGGCCGAGGGCAATGCCCTTGGCGAGTATCTGCATCTGGTCGCGCGCCTGTGCCGGATCCAGCAGCAGCTTGTGGATAACCCGCCCGGTGGCTTGCCGGTAGCCGAGGAGCGTCAGCGCCTGTGCATAAGTCATGGCCTGCCACCCCTGGCAGCGGACGGCCTGGTGCGCGAAGGGCAGTGGCTGGTGTGGCTGCAAGCGCTGCTCGATCACTTCGAACCGGCGCCCGAAGGGCCACTGGCAGCGGCGCTGGGCAGCCTGCGCGAGAGCGGTGACGAACAGCGCAAGGGCTGGGCCATCGCGCTGCTCGGTGGCCAGTACGATGCCGTACCGGCGGCCTTGGTGCCCTTCCTGGGCGCGGCGTTGCAGGCCGCCTGGTCGAGTTGGTTGCTGACGCTGCCAGAGCCTGAGCTCAAGCCCGCTGGCAGCCTGGCCCAGTGCCCGGCCTGCGGCTCGCCGGCCATGGCCGGTGTGGTGCGCAATCGCGGCAAGCACAACGGCCTGCGCTACCTGGCCTGTTCGCTGTGTGCCTGCGAATGGCATGTGGTGCGGGTCAAGTGCGTGTACTGCGAGTCGAGCAAGGGCCTGCGCTACAGCAGCCTCGAGGATGACCGCCATGCGCCGGGCAAGGCACCGCTGCGCGCCGAGTGCTGTCCGGGGTGCCAGGGCTACCTGAAGCAGAGCTACCTGGAGAACGACGCGGCGGCCGAGCCGTTGGCCGATGACCTGGCGAGCCTGGCGCTGGATATGCGGCTGGACGAGGAGGGCTTCCATCGGCTGGCGCCGAACCTTATGTTGGCACCGGGGTAGTGTCTACACTGCAATCGAGTTGAGGCCTCTCGCGGGGCAAGCCCACTCCCACGCTGTACCTGTATTGCGTGGGAGCGGGCTTGCCCCGCGACAGGGCCCGAACAGACAACGGATCAGTCACAGGTAGTACCGCATGTCTCCAAGCCCCGCCAGCGACACCCCACGCTTGCCCTCCATCGACACCCTGCTGCGCCACCCTGCCTGCCAGCCGCTGCTCGACCGTCATGGCCGCGACGCTACCCTGGCCACCCTGCGCCAGCTCCTCGACGACCTGCGCGAACCGGCCCGTCTGGGTCAGCTGAGCGCCGTGGAACTGAGCGCCGATGTTCTGCTCGGGCGCACGGGCGAGCGCCTGGCCATCCAGCAGCGCAGCCAGGTGCGCCGGGTCTTCAACCTCACCGGTACGGTGCTGCACACCAACCTCGGCCGCGCCCTGCTGCCGGAGGAGGCAGTGGAGGCGATGCAGGTCGCCGCCCGCTATCCGCTGAACCTGGAGTTCGACCTGGCCACCGGCAAGCGGGGTGACCGCGACGACCTGATCGAAGGCCTGATCCGCGAGCTGACCGGCGCCGAAGCCGTCACCGTGGTCAACAACAATGCTGCCGCCGTGCTGCTGGCGCTCAACAGCCTGGGCGCACGCAAGGAGGGCATCATCTCCCGCGGCGAGTTGATCGAGATCGGCGGTGCGTTCCGCATCCCCGACATCATGGCCCGCGCGGGGGTGAAGCTGCACGAGATCGGCACCACCAACCGCACCCACGCCCGCGACTACGAAGGCGCGATCAACCCGCGCACAGGGCTGCTGATGCGCGTGCATTGCAGCAACTACAGCATCCAGGGCTTCACCACCCAGGTACCCACCGCCGAGCTGGCGCGCATCGCCCACGATCATCAGTTGCCGCTGCTCGAAGACCTGGGCAGCGGCAGCCTGCTTGACCTGACCCGCTGGGGCCTGCCGGCCGAGCCGACGGTGCGCCAGGCGCTGGCCGACGGCGCCGACATCGTCACCTTCAGCGGCGACAAGCTGTTGGGCGGCCCGCAGGCGGGGATCATCGTCGGGCGCAAGGAACTGATCGCGAAGATCAAGAAGAACCCGCTCAAGCGTGCCCTGCGGGTCGACAAGATCACCCTTGCCGCGCTGGAGGCGGTGCTGCAACTCTATCGCAACCCCGATCGCCTGGCCGAACGTCTGCCCAGCCTGCGCCTGCTGACCCGTGCGCAAGCCGAGATCGCCGCCCAGGCCGAGCGCCTGGCGCCCGAGTTGGCTGCTCGTCTCGGCGCGCAATGGGTGGTGAGCGTCGAGCCGGCAATGGGCATGATCGGCAGCGGCAGCCAGCCGGTGGCGCGGCTGCCCAGCGCGGCGCTGTGCCTGCGCCCGCAGGTGTCGAAGAAACTGCGCGGGCGCAGCCTGCATGTGCTCGAGCGTGCGTTGCGCGACCTGCCGGTGCCGGTGCTCGGTCGTATCGACGACGATGCCCTGTGGCTTGACTTGCGCCAGCTGGACGACGAGGCCCAGTGGCTGGCGCAACTGCCGGCGTTGCAACTGGGGGCGGTGCAGTGATTGTCGGGACTGCCGGCCACATCGACCATGGCAAGACCGCGCTGCTCCAGGCCCTGACCGGCCAGGCCGGCGACACCCGCCGGGAGGAGCGCGACCGGGGCATGACCATCGACCTCGGCTATCGCTACGCGGCGCTGGCGCAAGGGGCGCCGCTGACAGGCTTCATCGATGTGCCGGGCCACGAGCGGTTTATCCACAACATGCTGGCCGGTGCCCATGGCATCGACCTGGTACTGCTGGTGGTGGCCGCCGACGATGGGGTGATGCCGCAGACCCGTGAGCACCTCTCGATCATCGCGTTGCTGGGGATTCCCCATGCGCTGGTGGTGATCAGCAAGTGCGACCGGGTCGAGCCGTCGCGGTTGAGTGAAGTCCGGGCCCAGATCACCGAACTGCTCGCGCCCGGCCCCTACGCCGGGGCCAGGCAGTTTGCGGTTTCGAGCCTGTCCGGCGAGGGCATCGACGCCCTGCGCGAGGCTTTGCTGGCGGCTGAAGCGCATGTTCGCCAGCGCAGCGTGCGTGGCGGTTTCCGGCTGGCGGTAGACCGAGCTTTCGCGGTTTCCGGAGCGGGAGTCGTGGTCACCGGCACGGCGCTGGCCGGGCAGGTCAGCGTCGGCGATACCTTGCTGCTCGGCAAGGCCGGCAAAGCGGTGCGGGTGCGTGGCCTGCATGCCCAGAACCAGGCAGCCCTGGTCGCCGCAGCCGGGCAGCGGGTGGCCTTGAACATCAGCGCGGAAAAGCTCTCGGCCGAGCAGGTGCATCGTGGCGACTGGCTTGTGCCGGAGTGGCTGCATGCGCCCAGCGTGCGGGTCGATATCGACTTCACCCTGCTGCCGGGTGAAACCCGCGCCTTCGAGCATTTCAGCGCAGTGCACGTGCACCTGGGCACCCAGGATGTCACCGCCCGGGTTGCCTTGCTCGAAGGTGAGCGGCTCGCCGCCGGCCAGCGCATGTTCGCCCAGTTGCTGCTCAATGCCCCGCTGCAGGCGGTGCATGGGGATCGCCTGGTGCTGCGTGACCAACGGGCCCAGCGCACGCTGGGTGGTGGGCGTGTGCTCGACCCGTTCGCCCCGAGTCGGCAACGGCGCAGCGAAGCGCGCTTGCGTCAGTTGCAGGTGCTGCGCGACGCCGACAATCTCGAGCAAGCGTTGTCGGCCCTGCTCGAGGCGGCCCCCGGCGGTCTCGAGCCCCGGCGTCTGGAGCGCCAGTTCAACCGCTTGCGCGAGACCTGGCAGTTGCCGGATTCGGTGCTGGTGATTGCCACCCGTCAAGGTCAGCTGTTGTTCGATCACTTACAGTGGCAGGCACTCAAGCGACAGGTGCTGGAGCGTCTGGCGCAGTTCCATGCGCAAGAGCCCGACCAGCTTGGCCCGGACCGGGACCGCTTGCGCCGCTTTACCGCCTTGCCATTGGAGCGCCCCGCGTTTGTCAGCTTGCTCGATGAGCTGCTGGGCGCAGGTGCGATCAGCAGCAGCGGCCCCTGGTTGCACCTGCCGGACCACCGGGTCCAGTTGAGCGCCGCGGACAACGCGTTGTGGGAGCGTCTGTTGCCGCGCTTGTTGGCAGGTGAGTTCGACCCGCCCTGGGTACGGACCCTGGCCGGCGAGGAGGGTTGCGAAGAGGCTGATGTCCGGCTGTTGTTGCGCAAGCTGGCCCGGTTGGGCCTTGTGCATCAGGTGGTGCGTGACCTGTTCTACCCGGAGGCGACGCTCAGGCGCATGGCGGAGCTGCTGTTGCGCCAGGCTGCGACTTCGCCGATAGTGCAGGTCGCGGCGTTTCGCGATGGTTTGGCCATCGGTCGCAAGCGCAGTGTGCAGATCCTCGAGTACTTCGACCGCATCGGCCTGACCCGACGAGTTGGCGACCTGCGTCACATTCGCGTCGACAGCGCCCTGGCCCAACCGCAACACGGGCCCTGATTTCAAGGAAGGCAATCGCGCCCGGTGGCGCGGCCGGGCTTCAAACCCGGTTGGGGACGGCAGCCGTTCCCGGGCAGGTTCGACTCCCGCTGCCTTCCGCCACTTTTCCAGATGCTGAAACGATCGCGGGGCAAGCCCGCTCCCACGGATTTGTGGGAGCGGGCTTGCCCCGCGATGGCGAACGGAAGATCTGCGAATCAGGCGCGCTCGCCGCACAGGTCCAGCGCGAACCAGTGCTCCGCCGCCTGTACATCCAGCCCCGAGCCCAGCAACGCGAACAGCTTGCCCAGCGCCGCCTCGCGGGTCATGCCGCCGCCACTGACCAGCCCGGTGTCGCGCAGGCGGCTGCCGGCGGCGTAGGTGTCGAACACCACCGAGCCTTCCGGGCATTGGCTGATGGCAACGATCATCACGCCGCCCTGGCGAGCGTCATGCAGTGCGTCGAGCAGCGCCTGGTCATCCGACGGGCCGGTGCCGCTGCCGTAGCACTCCAGCACCAGGCCCTGGATGCCGCTGTCGAACAGGCCGCGCAGGTGTTCGGCCGCAAGGCCCGGGAACACCGGCATGACCGCCAACTTGACCGGCTGGCGTGGCTGGCGGTAGTCCAGGCGGGCCGGCAGTTGCGGGGCACGCTCGCCATCACGATGGCGCGGCAGCACGGTGAAGGCGTCGAAGGCTTCGCTGCGCAGTTTCGAGGCGCGGCAGCCGTGCAGCAACTGGCCATGGAAATACAGCTGCACGCCGTCTTCCAGGCCGTTTTCGAACAGATTGAGCGCGCCGACCAGGTTGGCCCAGGCATCGCTGTCCGGGGCGCCGGCCGGCAGCATGGAACCGGTCAGCAGGACCGGCACCGGCAGGCCCAGCAGCAGGAACGACAGGGCAGCGGCGCTGTACGCCAGGGTGTCGGTGCCGTGCAGCACCAGCACGCCGTCATGCCCGTCGCGCTCGACCGCCTCGACGATGGCATCGCGCATCGCCAGCCAGTTGGCCTGTTGCATGTTGGCGCTGTCGATCAGCGGGTTCAGTTCACGCAGCGCCCATTGCACCTTTGGCGCATCGCCGCAGGCGGCAAAGTGTTCGCGCATGCGCGCTTCGAAGCCACCGGCCGGCGCGAGGCCTTCGGCGGTCTGCAGCATGCCGATGGTGCCGCCGGTGTAGAGGACGAGGAGATTCTTGACTGGACGCATGGGAGGATTCCGTAGCGATGTGGCTTTGCACGAAAAGTGCCTGCGCGACGATCAGGCGGCGTTGAAAACAGGCTCGGAATGCTCATTTACAACTCGTAAAGTCGAGCGCGACTCCGACCGTTCCTCGCCTGTTTTCGCCTTGCCTGATCGCCGCTCGGCGACTTTTTGTACAAAGCCGCGCGAAGAAAGAGACAACCGCCCCGGGCGGGGCGGCTGTGGCAGGGCAGGGCAGGGTATCAGTGCTGCGCTGGCGCCGGGGCGGCGGCTTTGTCAGCGGCTGTTTCAGCCTGCGGGTTGGCCGGCCAGGCGGCGCGGTCCAGGTCCAGGTCGGCGAACTTGCTGGAGTCGAACACTGGCTGCTTGATGCCCGCCTTGCGTTGGGCGTCGTAGTCGCGCATCACGCGCAGGCCGACCTTGAACAGCATGGCCAGGGCGATCAGGTTGACGAAGGCCAGGCAGGTCATGGTGATGTCGGCGAAGGCGAAGACGGTCGACAGGTCCTGGGTCGAACCCCACACTACCAGCGCCAGCACCAGGCCACGGAAGGTCATCAGCACGGCACGGTTGCGGCTGAGGAACTGCAGGCTGTTCTCGCCCAGGTAGTAGTTGTAGAGGATGCAGGTGAAGACGAACAGCGACAGCGCGACGCTGACGAAGATGCGGCCCCAGTCACCGACCACGGCGGCCAGCGAGTTCTGGGTCAGGACGATGCCGTCACCTTCGAAGCCCGGGGTGTAGAAGCCCGACAGCAGGATCAGCAGCGCGGTGCAGGTGCAGATCACGAAGGTGTCGAGGAACACGCTGAAGGCCTGGACCACGCCTTGGGCGCCCGGGTGTTTCACGGCGGCGACGGCGGCCACGTTCGGCGCGCTGCCCAGGCCCGCTTCGTTGGCGAACACGCCACGCTTCACGCCCATGACGATGGCGCTGCCGAGCAGGCCGCCGAACGCTGGGTCGAGGCCGAAGGCGCTCTTGAAGATGGTTTCCAGCATGGCTGGCACGTGTTCGATCTGGGTGCCGATCACGTACAGGGTCACGCCGATGTAGGCCAGGGTCTTGACCGGTACCAGCAGGTCGGACACAGCGGCAATGCGCTTGATGCCGCCGATGAAGGTGATGGCCAGCAGCACGGCGAGGACGATGCCGGTTTGCTTGGGATCGAAGGCGAAGGCGTTCTGCAGCGAGTGGGTCACGGTGTACGACTGCAGGCCGATGAAGGCGAAGCCGTAGGTGACCAGCAGCAGGATCGAGAACACGATGGCCATGCTTTTCAGCTTCAGGCCGTGCTGGATGTAGTACGCCGGGCCGCCGCGGTACAGGCCGTCGCCGTCGGCGCGCTTGTAGACCTGGGCCAGGGTGCATTCGAAGAAGCTGCTGGACATGCCCACCAGTGCGGTGACCCACATCCAGAACACGGCGCCTGGGCCGCCGAGGGTCACGGCGATACCGACACCGGCGATGTTACCGGCGCCGACGCGGCCGGCGAGGCTCAGCATCAGGGCCTGGAACGAGCTCAGTTGGCCTGCCTGGCCGCGAAGGGATTCCTTGAAGACGCCGAACATGTGGCCGAAGTGGCGGAACTGGACGAACCGCGAGCGGATGGTGAAGTAACCGCCGAGTCCGACGATCAGCACGATGAGGAGTTTCCCCGAAAGGAAATCGTTGAGTGCTTCGAGCATTGGAAAATGACCTCGATTCTTATTCTTCGCATGGAAAGACCAGCGGACGGCAGGCGCACCGCTATTCATTGGGGGCGCATGGTTGGCCATGACAACTATGGTTACAATTTCGCGGGTTGCTCTGTTTTGGTGCGACTTGATGCTAGAATGGCGCCACTCGCATCACCTGGACCCGCGTATCATGGGCGATCATTTCGCTATCAACCTCAAATTGGCCTGCAGCCACTACCGCTCTATCTCCGAGGTTTGCCGGCAGCTGTCGATCAATCGGGCGCAGTTCAACAAGTACCTGAGCGGCCAGAGCCGCCCGACGGCCTACAACCTCAAGCGTATCGGCGACTTCTTCGGCGTGGAGGACTACGAGCTGGGCCTGCCGCCCGAGCAGTTCGCTCGCCTGATCGGTGCACGCAACCAGCAGCAGCCTGTCGGCCCCCAGGACGACCCCATCAGCGAGCTGTTCAAGCCACTGCATAAAGAAGCCGGCAACCTCTCGCGCTATTGCGGCTACTACTTCGAATACTCCAACTGCATGTCGGTGCCCGGTTCGATCCTGGTGTCGCTGGTGCACCTGTGGGAGGAGCGCGGCAGTTTCCTGTTCGAGCGTCAGGAACGCCAGGAGCGCAGCAGCGGCCTCGACCGGCATGCCGAGGTGCGCTGCCGCTACCTGGGCGCGGCGTTCCAGCTGCAGGACCGGATGTTCCTGATCGACTACGAGTCGCTGACCCTCAACGAGATGAGCCAGACCGTGCTCATCCCCAGTTTCAAGAGCCGTATCAGCCGCCTGAACGGTCTCAAGACCGGGGTTTCCAGCGGTGACCGGCGCAACCCGGCCTGCACCCGGGTGGTGTGGGAGTACCTGGGCGAGGAGATCAACCGCATCAACGCCTTCCGGCAGATCAAGCTGTACCGCCCGGACGATCCGCGCATCGACGACGATATCCGCGACCGCCTCAGTGCAGGGATGATCAGCAACGGGTTGTTCGAGATCGAGTAGCCACCATCACGACCTGCTGGAGATTGCCCAGCCCTTCGACAGCGTCACCAGCGTGGGAGCGGGCTTGCCCCGCGATAGCGTCGGCACGACCAACGAGGGTCGCCCGATCAGACGCGATCGCGGGGCAAGCCCGCTCCCACGCAAGGACAGCAGCGCTCCACCGAATTCAATCGAGAATGAACGCCGCCACCGCGTCGGCCACCTGATCCGCCACCTGTGGCCGGTCACGCAGGTGCGCGGCGATGCCGTGGTCGCAGTCGGTGAGCATCAGGCATTCCACATGGGGCGCCGGCACCGAACGCAGCAAGGCGTGGGTGACCTCCTCGGGGATCGGACTGTAGCGCTCGACTCCCGCCAGGCGCCGGGTGCCGGCCGAGGTGCCGGGGCCCTGGCCGTGCACCTTGGAGTTGAGCCCGTCATATTCGCCGATTACCAGCAGCACCCGGCCCTGGAACTGGCGCAGGAAGGCGTAGCTGTCGCAATCGAGGAACGCATAAGGCTTGCGGATCGCTTCGCTGAAGGCCGGACCGAAGGGGGCGACATGGGCTGCATCGGGATAGACCGCCGGGCAGATCAGCACCAGCTTGCGCACGTTGGGGCGCTGGGCGGCCAGCTTGAGGGCGATGGCGGCGCCCAGGCTGTGGCCGACCAGGGTGTCGCTGCGCGCGTCCAGATGCTGGTGGAAGCGCAGGGCTTCCTGCAGATTGCTGGCCAACGACGCGTCCTTTGCACCAGGCTCGCTGGCCAGGCTGTGGCCGGAGAGGTTGCCGGTCAGCGAACCGATCCCCTGCTGTTGCAGGCGATAGAGCAAAGGGTTCAGGCGGGTGAAATCGGAGCGGGCGCCGCCGACCACGAAGACCGTGGGGGCGCACTCATGTGCCGGGAGCAGCAGGCGAGCCTGTTGCCGATAGCCGTCGAAAGCCTCGTCGATGAAGCGTTCCGGGCCGGGAGCGGGTTCGTCGTATTGCCATCTGGCGCGCAGCGCGGTGTTCGGCTCGGCATCCATGTTGATCTCCTTGAACAGGCCATGCGCAGTATAAGTAGCTGTCGGCAAAGGCGGAACACCCGCCCGACCGGTTCGAATCGGCACGCGGCGCGCGCCAGGCCTTGCCTGGGTTGGACTTCCCCTGTCGGAAACAGCAAAATGAACCCTTTCCTCCATCGACCAGACCGGACCTGTTGACTCTATGCGTATGCGCCTGATGCTGTTGGGTGGTGGCAATGCCCTCGGGCAAGCGCTGATTCGTCTCGGGGCCGAGGAAGATATCGCTTTCCTGGCGCCTCGCCCTCCGGAAAACGGCTGGGATCCGGCCAGCCTGACCCTGCTGCTCGACGAGCAGCGCCCGCACACCGTGATCAACCTGGCCTACTACTTTGACTGGTTCCAGGCCGAGTCGGTCAGCGAGCAACGCCTGGCTCAGCAGGAGCGGGCGGTGGAGCGGCTCGCCGAGTTGTGCCAGCACCACGAGATGATCCTGGTGCAGCCGTCCAGCTACCGGGTGTTCGATGGCTCGCGCGCCACGGCCTACAGCGAGAAGGACGAGCCGGTGCCGCTCGGCCTGCGTGGGCAGGCGCTGTGGCGTATCGAGCAGAGCGTGCGCGCCACCTGCCCGCAGCATGTGCTGCTGCGTTTCGGCTGGCTGCTGGATGAAAGCCTCGATGGCGCGCTCGGGCGTTTCCTGACCCGTGCCGAGCAGCCCCAGGAGTTGCTGCTGGCCGATGACCGCCGCGGCAACCCGACACCGGTGGACGACGCGGCACGGGTGATCCTCTCGGTGCTCAAGCAGCTCGATTGCCAGGCGCCGCTGTGGGGGACCTACCACTACGCCGGCAACGAGGCTACCACGCCGCTGGTGCTCGGCCAGGCGATCCTTACCGAGGCCACCCAGTGGCGCAAGCTGGCCGTGCAGGCGCCCACCGCCCAGGCCCACGCCGCCCGCCCGGATGCTAGCGAGGAGCCGCAACACGCGGTACTGGCCTGCAAGAAGATCCTTCATACCTTCGGCATCAAGCCACGCGCCTGGCGCGCCGGCTTGCCGCCCCTACTGGACCGATTCTACCGACATGGCTGACGCCCCCATCCTGATCACCGGCGGTGCCGGCTTCATTGGCTCGCACCTGTGCGATGCGTTGCTGGAGAAAGGCTACGCGGTGCGTATCCTCGACGACCTGTCGACCGGCAAGCGCGACAACCTGCAGCTTGGCCACCCGCGCCTGGAACTGCTCGAGGGCGATGTCGCCGATGCCGCGCTGGTGGCCCATGCCGCCAGTGGCTGCCAGGCGGTGGTGCACCTGGCCGCGGTGGCCTCGGTGCAGGCCTCGGTGGAAGACCCGGTGAAAACCCACCAGAGCAACTTCATCGGCACGCTGAACGTGTGCGAGGCGATGCGCCTGAACGGCATCCGCCGCGTGTTGTTCGCTTCCAGCGCGGCGGTGTACGGCAACAACGGCGAAGGCCAGTCGATTGCCGAGGATACCCCCAAGGCGCCGCTGACCCCCTACGCGGTGGACAAGCTGGCTAGCGAGCAGTACCTGGACTTCTACCGCCGCCAGCACGGGCTGGAGCCGGTGGTGTTCCGCTTCTTCAACATCTTCGGGCCACGCCAGGACCCTTCCTCGCCGTATTCCGGGGTGATCAGCATCTTCTGCGAGCGCGCCACCAGTGGCAAACCGATCACGGTGTTCGGTGATGGCGAGCAGACCCGCGACTTCCTGTTTGTCGGTGACCTGGTCCAGGTAATGGTGCAGGCGCTTGAGCAGCAGGCGGTGGAAGAGGGCGCGGTAAACATCGGCCTGAACCAGGCGACCTCGCTGAACCAGTTGCTCAAGGCGCTGGAACAGGTGGTGGGCGGCTTGCCTGCAATCAGCTACGGCCAGGCACGGTCGGGGGACATCCGCCATTCGCGGGCGGACAACTCGCGTTTGCTGGCACGTTTCGCATTTCCCGAGCCAACGCCGTTTGTCGAAGGCCTGGCCCGCTTGCTCGGCAAAGCTTGAGCCTCTCGCGGGGCTTGCCCCGCGATGACGTCACGAATGCCGGATCACCCGCCGCCGGCAATCCTCCGGCCCCAGCGCCCGCCCGTCCCGCGCCCGCACCTGCAACGTCTCCAGACCCTGGCCGCGATCGTCGACCAGCTGCGAGCGTGACTCTCCCGCCGTGAACAGGTAGCGCTCTCCCCATTGGCGCAAGCCGATCACGATCGGAAACACCGAACGGCCCTTTTCCGTCAGCGCATATTCCTTGTAGGCACTGCCATCGGACGCAGGCTGCTGTGCCAGCAGCCCGGCCTCCACAAGCAGTTTCAGGCGCGAAGCGAGGATGTTCTTCGCCAGCCCGAGGTTTTTCTGCAATTCGCTGAAGCGGCACGGGCCATCGAAGGCATCGCGCAGGATCATCAGCGCCCAGCGCTCGCCGAGCACCTCCAGGGCGCGGGCCACTGGGCATTGCTGGTTGTTCTCGTCGAGCATGAGGTGTTCCTTGGGTGTGATCTGGTTGCAGAATAAAACCATGTTTGCTAGAAATCCAGTTCCATGGTTTTAAATTGAAACCAGATTTGGAGGGATTGCTGATGCCACCGCTCACCCGCGGATTGACGCTGTTGTTGGCTGCCGCCTGCGCCCTGGCCGTGGCCACGGTGTACCTCGCCCAGCCGCTGCTGGAGGCCATGGCCGCGAGCCTCGGCGTAAGCGCTGCGCGCGCCGGCCTGGTGGTGGGCATGACCCAGGCCGGCTATGCCTTGGGTCTGTTGCTGATCGTGCCGCTGGGCGACCTGATCGATCGCCGCCGGCTGATTGTCGGCCAGTTGCTGGCATCGGCCGGCGCGCTGTTGGCCGTGGCGTTTGCCGTGGACTGGGCCATGTTGCTGGCGGCGATGGCCATGGTCGGCCTGGCTGCGGTGGTGGTGCAGGTGATGGTCGCGCATGCCGCCACACTGGCCACGCCAGCTCAGCAGGGGCAGGCGGTGGGGACTGTCACCAGTGGCGTGGTGCTGGGGATCCTGTCAGCGCGCTTGGTCTCGGGTGCACTGGCTGACCTGCTGGGCTGGCACGGCGTATACGTCGTGGCGGCGGGGCTGGCGTTGGCCATGGCGTTGTTGCTGGCCTGGCGCTTGCCTGCTGTCAAGCCGCAGGGGCCGAGGCAGCGCTATCGGGTACTGTTGGTTTCAGTGCTGCGCTTGTACCGGCATGACCGTCTGCTACGTCAGCGCGGTGTGTTTGCGGTGCTGATCTTCGCGGCGTTCAGCGTGCTGTGGAGCGCGATGGTGTTGCCCCTGAGCGCCGCGCCCCTGGCTCTGGACCATACACAGGTCGGGCTGTTCGGCCTGGCCGGCGTGGCTGGCGCGCTGGCGGCGTCGCGTGCCGGGCGCCTGGCGGATCAAGGGCATGGCCGGCGGGTGAGCGGATGGGCGCTCGGGCTGTTGACGCTGTCATGGCTGCCCAGCGCCTACCTGGAGCAGTCATTGCTGGCGCTGGTGATTGGGGTGCTGATGCTGGACCTGGCCGTGCAGGCCGTGCATGTGACCAACCAGAGCCTGTTGCTGGCGGGGCGCGGCGAGATGGCCAGCCGGCTGATCGGCGCCTACATGTGCTGCTATTCGGTCGGCAGCGGGGTGGGGGCGGTCGTGGCAACCTGGGTGTACGGGCAGTGGGGCTGGGTGGCGGTGTGCGGGGTGGGAGCGGGGATAAGCGCGGTTGCCTGGAGCTACTGGGGGTACCTGTGGTGGGGCGAGGCGGCGCGGGGCAAGCCCGCTCCAGAAGGAACGGGCTTGCCTGCGGATCAGAACTTGTAGCCGATGCCGACCATGTAGACCCATGGATCGACGTCCACGTCGACCTTGGTCTTGCCGACGCCCAGGGCGCTCGGGCCATCGATGCTGGCCTTGGTGTCGATGTCGACGTACCAGACCGCGGCGTTGAGCAGCAGGTTGTCGGTGAGCATGTAGTCCATGCCCAGTTGGCCGGCGATGCCTACCGAGTCCTTCAGCTTCATGTTGCTGAAGCCCTGGGCCTTGCGGTTGCTGCTCAGGTCTTCATCGAAGAACATCGTGTAGTTGATGCCCACGCCAGCGTAGGGCTGGAATTTGGAGCTAGGTTCCATCGGGTAGTACTGCAGCGACAGGGTCGGAGGCAGTTGCTTGATGTCGGCCAGCTTTCCATCCAGGCCCGGGCCGAGGCCCTTGACGCCGACTTTGTGCTGGAACGGCGTGGCGGCCAGCAGTTCCAGGCCGATGTGGTCGGTGAGCATGTAGGCGAAGGCCAGGCCCAGCTGGGTGTCGCTGTCCAGGGTCGCCTTGGTGCCCGAGACCTTGGCGCCATCGAGCTTGATGTCACCGCTGCTTTCGTTCGGCGCGGTGGTGATGGCGCCGGCGCGGAGGATGAAATCCCCCGCCTGGTGGGCGTGGGCAACAGGGGCTGCGAGCGCCAACGCGACGAGCGAGGCACTGAGCAAGGACTTGTTCATGGAAGCTCCCAGAGGACGTGAGTAATCGAGTAGTCCAATGGTACGAAGCTGACTAAACAGAAAGTTTGACCCAGCTCAACGAAGCCTCTTCAAACGGGCGTGCACAGTTCTCACTTCAGCTCATAAGCGTAGATTTTCTCGGCTTCCATCTGATAGCCCGCATCGGCCAGCTCGCTGCTGGACGCCTTGACCTGCATCGTGCCTTCGATCCAGTAGGGTTGATAGAGGTCTTCGATACGTACGCCCATCTCGCTGAAGATGTGCACGATCTGGTTCGAGGGTGGCGGTGGCACGTGGATGCAGGCGCCGAAGTAGGGCACCAGGAGGAACTCGGTGGTGCGGCCTTCGTCGCTGACCTCCAGCGGCACGATGTAGCCGGGGATCTTCACGGGCTGGCCGTCCAAGGCCTTCACCACCGGTGCGTTGGGTGCCTGCTGGCGCGCGGCGGGGGCGGCCTCGGCAGCCAGCGCGTCGCTGATCTGCGACAGGTCGTGCAGCGGCGTCAGCTGCGGCGGGATGATCGGCGCACCCTCGGGGATCAGCGCGGGCCAGTCCAGTTCACGAGGTTCGGCGGCACACACCGTGGATGCCAGCAAAACCACTGCCAGTAACAGGTAAAGCCAAGCAGTGGGGGCCTGCCTGTTGTCCATGGACGTCGCGGTCATGAAGGTTCTCAAAGATGAATCGACAGGCCATCGGCCAGCGACTGCCGGTAGGCACGCCAGGCTGGCACGCTGCCCATCAGCAGCGCCGCGCCAAGGCTGATAGCCAGCAGCGTCCACTCATGGGCGCTTGGCCAGGCCAATGGCAGGTACAGCCCGTAGTTGGCCTGCACATAGCCCTGCGCCAGGGCAATGCCGGCATACAGCAAGCCAAGCCCGGTGGCGATGCCCGACAATGCCAGGGCCAGTGCCTCGAGCACCAGCAGCCCGGCGATATGCCAGGGACGGGCACCGACCGAACGCAGGATGGCCATCTCCCGGCGGCGCTCATTGAGGCTGGTGAGGATGGCCGTGAGCATGCCGATCAGACCGGTGAGCACAACGAACAGCGACACCACGAACAATGCCTGCTCGGCCGTGCCCATCAGGCTCCACAGCTCCTGCAGGGCCACGCCGGGCAGGATCGCCAGCAGGGGCTCGGCACGGTACTCGTTGATCTCGCGCTGCAGGCTGAACGTGGCGATCTTGCTGTTGAGCCCGAGCATGAAGGCGGTGATGGCGGTGGGCTGCAGGTCCATGGCGCGGGCCTGCTCGGCACTGATGCGCCCGGCGCCACGGGCCGGGACGCCGTTGTGCCAGTCGATGTGGATCGCTTCCATCCCTGCCAGGCTGATGTGCAGGGTGCGGTCCACCGGGGTGCCGGTGCGTTGGAGCACGCCGACCACGGTGAAGGGCTTGTCGTCGTGCTTGACCAGGCTGATGGCGGCCACGCCGTGCGCCAGTACCAGCTTGTCACCCAGTTTGTAGTGCAAGGCCTCGGCGACTTCGGCGCCCAGCACCACTTCGAACGGATCGTCGGCGAACGCCCGGCCCTGGTCGAGTGCCAGGTGCTGGCGGCGACCGAACTGGTAATGGCTGAAGTAGTCGGCGCTGGTGCCCATCACCCGGTAGCCACGGTGCGAATCGCCCAGTGAAATCGGGATCGCCCACTTCACCCGTGGATCCTTGGCGTAATGCTCGTAGCTGTCCCAGCGGATGTTGTTGGTGGCATTGCCGATGCGGAACACCGAGTACAGCAGCAGGTTCACCGACCCCGAACGGGCACCGACGATCAGGTCGGTGCCGCTGATGGTGCTGGCGAAACTGGCGCGGGCTTCGGTGCGTACCCGCTCGACGGCCAGCAGCAAGCACACCGACAGGGCGATGGCGAACGCGGTGAGCAGGGCGGTGAAACGGCGGTTGGCCAGGCTGGCCAGGGCAAGGCGAAGCAGGTACATCAGGCCTCCCGGGGCTTGGCGGCGCGATTGAGCTCGGCCAGGGACAGGTGGCGGTCGAACAGCGGCGCCAGGCTCTGGTCATGGCTGACGAACAGCAGGCTTGCGCCGGCGTCGCGGCATTCGTCGAACAACAGGCGGATGAACGCCTCGCGGGTGTCGGCGTCGAGGGCCGAGGTCGGCTCGTCGGCGATCACCAGCTCGGGCTGGCCGATCAGCGCCCTGGCCGCGGCGACCCGCTGCTGCTGCCCGATCGACAGGCTGTCGGCGCGGCGGGCGAGCAGGGCCGGGTCGTCCAGGCCCAGGTGGGCGAGCAACTGGGCAGCGGCCTGGTCGATGCTGCCGTGGCGCTGGGCGGCGCGAACGGCACGGCTTTTCGAGAAGCGGCAGGGCAGCTCGACGTTTTCGCGCACCGAGAGGAACGGCAACAGGTTGAACTGCTGGAAGATGTAGCCGGTGTGATCGACCCGGAAGCGGTCGCGTGCGCCCTGGCCCAAGGTCGCCAAGTCCTGGCCGAGCAGGCGGATGCTGCCCTGCCCTGGGCGGTTGACCCCGCCCAGCAGGCCGAGCAGGGTGGTCTTGCCACTGCCGCTGGGACCCTTGAGGAACAACGCCTCGCCGGGCTCCAGGCGAAACGCCGGGATCTCCAGCAGCGGCGCCTGGCCAGGCCAGGCGAACACCAGGTCATGCAGTTCGATCAGCGGCCGGCTCATTCAGAACTTGACCACGGCCTTGGCGGGGGTGGCCTCCACGCCTTTCTGGCCATTCGGGCCGATCAGTTGCACGTTGATCTTCTGGGTTTGCGGGAAGGTTTTGAACAGGTGGGCGAGGTCGATCTGGGTGAGTTTGCCCGGGGTGGCGCAGGTTAGCTGGTAACGAGCATCGATGTCGGCGTGCTGGTGCGCCTCGCCGCCAGCCTCGGGGGCATTACCGAACAGCGGGCTTTCCAGCTCCTGGGCCTCCTCCTTGCAACCGGCGGCCTGGGCGATGCCGAACAACTTCAGGGGTTGTTCGAGCTGCTGGCGGGCGGCGGTGACCTTGGCTTTGTCGGCGTCGCTGCTGGCGGCGTGTTCGAAGCCGACCAGGTTCATCGCCGGGCTGTCCAGCGCCAGCTCGAGGACGTTGCCGTCGAGTGCCGCGTTGAGCTTGGCCACGCCGTGCTCATGGGCGCCGAGGGTGCCATGGGCGTGATCGTGATCATGGTCGTGATCGTCGTGGGCATGGGCCACGGCCAGGGGAAGCAGGGCAAAGGGCAGGGCGAGCAACAGACGACGCATGGACGGCTCCACAGGCGGCTTGGGATGAATTTGTGATGTTATAACAATTTTTATTGGCGCCGCCAGACTGCCTGGCACAGGTTTCATGTTCGTGGGAGCATGGCGCAATCGAGCCTGGAAACAAGGAAATTATCGTGAGAATTCGTGGACAGATCGGCGAGTGGCCGGTGGACCTGACTGTCGAGCTGGAGCCGCATGAATGGGCGCAGCTGGGGCGTCAAATGGATATTCAGGCCCCGGTGGAAGCTGCGCCGGTCAGCGCCAACCCGGCACCTCGACAGGATGACGGACAGTGGGCGGCGGCGCGTGAGGTGCTGCGTCAGGCGGGTCAGATGGGTGGTCCGGAGCTGCTGGAGCGTCTGGAAGGTTTGGCCGGAAGCGTGGCGGCAGGCAAGCGGCTGCTGGTGCGCTTGCGCCATAGCAGTGAGGTGAAGGTGGAGAGTGGCGTGGATGCGCCGGTGTATCGCTGGGTGGGATGAGGGGGCCGCACAGCGGCCCCAGCAGCCTCAGAACAACGCGGAAGAGAGCTTGCGGCGGTACACACTGACCAGCGGATGCTCGGTGCCCAGCAGCTCGAACACCTGTAGCAGCGCCTTCTGCGGCAGGCCGTTCTCGTAGGCGCGGTTGCGCTGGAACAGCTTCAGCAGACCATCCATCGCGGCCTCGTACTGCTGGCGTGCCAACTGCTGGATGCACAGCTGGTAGGTTGCTTCGTCATCCTGCGGATTCTGCGCCAGGCGGCTCTTCAGCTCCGCGGCTTCCGGCAGGCTGGCGGCCTGGCGCAGGAAGGTCAGCTGGGCCTTGGCGCCGGCCAGTGCGGCCTTGTGCTCATCGGTCTTGACCGCGTCGAGCACCACCTGGGCCTCGCCCAGCTCGCCGCGTTCGGCCAGGCAGCGGGCGTAGAGGATCAGCGCCTCGGCATTGCTGTTGTCTTCACCCAGCAGCACCTGCAGCAGGGCCTCTGCCTCGCTGAAACGACTCTCGGCGAACAGCGCCTTGGCCTGCTCCAGCGGCGCGGCGGCGGGCGGCGCGGGCATCTGCACATGGGGTTCGAGCATCGCGCGGATGGCCGACTCGGGCTGCGCGCCGGCAAAGCCGTCGACCGGTTGGCCATCCTTGAACAGCACCACGGTCGGCAGGCTGCGGATGCCGAACTGGGCGACGATCTGCTGCTCGACGTCGCAGTTGATCTTGGCCAGCAGCAGCTCGCCCTGGTAGCCCTCGGCGATCTTCGCCAGCAGCGGCATCAGCGCCTTGCACGGCGCGCACCATTCGGCCCAGAAGTCGACCAGCACCGGCTTGTGGAAGGAGTTCTCGATGACCAGTTGCTGGAAGTTGGCATCGGTGGCATCGAAGATATAGGGCAGGCTTTGGTTAACTGGCGCTTGGCTCATCGCAACTCTCGCAAATCCGTGAATGCCCCCACTATAAGGGCTCGCGGCTGGCGTGGTACAGGCTGACCCGGCGGAATTCGTGCGGCTCGGCCAGATCCGGCAGGGTCAGCGCCTCCAGCACGCCGAGCGGGCGGTACAGCGGATGGTTGAAATCGCGCACGCGCGAGTCGGCCACCAGCGCCTGGCGGCCACGGCCGAGGAATGCGTCCAGCAACGGCAGGTTGGCGCGGTCGTAGAGCACATCGGCGACCAGGATCAGGTCGAAGCGGTCGGCCTCGGCGAAGAAATCGCTGCTGTAGCCCAGCGTCACGCCGTTCAGTGCGGCGTTGGCGCGGCAGGCGTCCAGGGCCAGCGGGTCGAGGTCGCAGGCCACCACCTCCAGCGCGCCGGCCCGGGCGGCGGCGATCCCGGCGATGCCGGAGCCGGCGCCGAAGTCCAGCACGCGCTTGCCACGCACCCAGTGCGGTTGCTCGGCCAGGTAGCGCGCCATGGCCAGGCCGCTGGCCCAGCAGAAGCTCCAGTAGGGTGGCTCTTCGAGAATGCGCCGGGTTTCCTCGCTGCTGAATGCGCGATCCATGTTCTGGTCGTCGATCAACCAGAGTTTCAGGTCGCACTCGGGCAGTTCACTGACGATCAGGCGTGCTTCGCCGATCAGGCCGCTCAAGGCCTGCTGCAGGGCCAACGGGGCCATCTACGGTGCCTTTTCGAAACGCAGCGGGCCGGTGGCCTGGGTCTGGGCCTGGGCGATGGGTACCGGAGGCAGGTGCAGGATCAGTTGCCCGGAGCGGCTGGCGCGGCCGCGCAGTTCGACGCGGGCGCCGGCCGGGAAGGCTTCGGGGTTGAAGCGCAGGCGGTAGGGCAGGGCCTGGCCGGTACCGCTCAGGGTGCTGCTGGCCAGCAGTTGCTGCGGGCGGCCACGCTCGTCGATCACCAGCAGGGCCAGCTCCACATCGGCACCTGCCGGGATTTCCATCAGGGTACCGCTCAGCTCGCGCTGGTAGGCCGGCAGCGGGCCCAGGGGTTCGGTCTTCTTCGCCACCTTGGCCGGCACCGGCGCCGGGGCCTGTTCCGGCTTGGGGCGGTCGCTGCCGCAGGCGGCGAGCAGGGCGGCGCAACACAGCACGACGAGCGCTCGAGGGTACATGGGGTCGTCCTTCACGGGCAGATTTGCATGGATGGTAAACCCTTTGGCTTGTCTTGCCAGTGCAATGCGCTACCATGGCCCTCCCTTTTTTTGTTGCCTGCCACCATGCACTGTCCGTTTTGCGGCGCCAACGACACCAAGGTCATCGACTCGCGCCTGGTCGCCGAGGGCGAACAGGTGCGTCGCCGTCGCGAGTGCGTCGCTTGCGGCGAACGTTTCACCACCTTCGAAACCGCCGAGCTGGTGCTGCCGCGGCTGATCAAGCAGGACGGCACGCGCCAGCCCTTCGATGAGGACAAGCTGCGGGCCGGCATGCAGCGCGCGCTGGAAAAGCGCCCGGTCAGCGTCGAGCGCCTGGAAGCGGCGCTGGCGCACATCAAGAGCCGCCTGCGTGCCACCGGCGAGCGTGAAGTGAAATCGCTGGTGGTCGGTGAGATGGTGATGGCCGAGCTGCGCAAGCTCGACGAAGTGGCCTACATCCGATTCGCCTCGGTCTACCGGCGTTTCCAGGACCTCGACGAATTCCGCGAAGAAATCGACCGCCTGGCCCGCGAGCCAGCCAAAGAGTAAGCATGTCCAGCCAAACCATTCTCGACGCCCACTACATGGCCCGGGCCGTGGAACTGGCCCGCAAGGGCCTGTACAGCACCCACCCCAACCCCCGCGTGGGCTGCGTGATCGTGCGCGATGGCGAGGTGGTCGGCGAGGGCTGGCATGTGCGTGCTGGCGAGCCGCACGCCGAGGTTCACGCCCTGCGCCAGGCCGGCGAGCGCGCCCGAGGCGCCTGTGCCTACGTCACCCTCGAGCCCTGCAGCCACCATGGGCGCACGCCGCCGTGCGCCGAAGCCCTGGTCAACGCCGGGGTGGCGCGGGTGGTGGCGGCCATGCAGGACCCCAACCCGCAAGTGGCCGGCAATGGCCTGCGCCGTCTGCGCGAGGCCGGCATCGAGGTCGCCAGCGGGGTGCTCGAAGCCGAGGCCCGCGCCCTCAACCCAGGCTTCCTCAAACGTATGGAGCACGGCCTGCCATTCGTGCGCGCCAAGCTGGCGATGAGCCTGGACGGTCGCACTGCCATGGCCAGTGGCGAGAGCCAGTGGATCACCGGCCCCGCCGCCCGTGCCGCGGTCCAGCGCCTGCGCGCCCGGTCCAGCGTGGTGCTGACCAGCGCCGAAAGCGTGCTGTTCGACAACGCCCGCATGACCGTGCGTGGCGAAGAACTGGGCCTGGATGAGGCGCTCACCGCCCTGGCCGTGTCGCGCCCGCCGCTGCGCGTGCTGATCGACGGGCGGCTGCGCCTGCCACTGGACGCGCCGTTCTTCCAGGCCGGCCCGGCGCTGGTGGTGACCGCCGCCGGCGAGGACCCTCGTTATGCCGCCGCCGGTCATGAGCTGCTCGACCTGCCCGGCAGCGACGGCCGCGTCGACTTGCCGGCCCTGCTGCGGGTGCTGGCCGGGCGCGGCGTCAACGAAATCCTCCTGGAAGCCGGCGCCGGCCTGGTCGGCGCCTTCGCCCGCCAGGGCCTGGTCGACGAGTACCAGTTGTTCGTCGCCGGCACCTTCCTCGGCTCCGATGCCCGTCCGCTGCTGGACTGGCCGTTGTCGAAAATGAGCGAGGCGCCGCGGCTGAAGATTACCGACATGCGCGCGGTCGGCGATGACTGGCGAGTCACTGCCATCCCCCTGCCGGCCCCCGGCGTATAATGCCTGGCTTGCTTCGCGCAGCCCGTACTTGAGGAGAACAGCATGTTCACCGGCATCATCGAATCCATTGGCACCATCCGCAGCCTCACCCCCAAGGGCGGTGACGTGCGTGTCTATGTCGAGACCGGCAAGCTCGACCTGGCCGACGTCAAGCTTGGCGACAGCATCGCGGTCAACGGCGTGTGCCTGACCGCCGTCGAGCTGCCCGGCGACGGCTTCTGGGCCGACGTCAGCGTCGAGACCCTCAAGCGCACGGCCATGATCGACCTCAAGAGCGGCAGCCGGGTCAACCTGGAAAAGGCCCTGACCCCGACCACCCGCCTGGGCGGCCACCTGGTCAGCGGCCACGTCGACGGTGTCGGCGAGATCGTCTCGCGCGCCGATAGCGCCCGCGCCATCCAGTTCCGCGTGCGTGCGCCCAAGGAGCTGGCCAAGTACATCGCCCACAAGGGCTCGATCACCGTCGACGGCACCAGCCTGACGGTCAACGAAGTCGATGGCGCCGAGTTCGAGCTGACCATCGTCCCGCACACCCTGTCCGAAACCATCATGGCCGACTACCGCGCAGGGCGTCGGGTGAACCTTGAGGTCGACCTGCTGGCCCGTTACCTGGAGCGTCTGCTGCTGGGCGACAAGGCCGCCGAGCCGAGCAAAGGCAGTGGCATCACCGAAAGCTTCCTGGCCGCCAACGGCTTCTTGAAATCCTGATTGAGAAGGGGGTGCCGCGTGGCGCTCAACAGCATCGAAGAACTGGTCGAAGACATCCGCCAGGGCAAAATGGTCATCCTCATGGATGACGAAGACCGCGAGAACGAAGGCGACATCATCATGGCGGCCGAGTGCTGCCTGCCCGAGCACATCAATTTCATGGCCAAGCACGCCCGTGGCCTGATCTGCATGCCGATGACCCGCGAGCGCTGCGAAACCCTGAAGCTGCCGCTGATGGCGCCGCGCAACGGTTCGGGCTTCGGCACCAAGTTCACCGTGTCGATCGAGGCCGCCGAAGGCGTCACCACCGGCATCTCCGCCGCCGACCGCGCCCGCACCGTGCAGGCGGCTGCGGCCAAGGACGCCAAGGCCGAGGACATCGTCAGCCCTGGGCATATCTTCCCGCTGATGGCCCAGCCCGGCGGCACCCTGGCCCGTGCCGGCCACACCGAGGCGGCCTGCGACCTGGCGCGCATGGCCGGTTTCGAGCCAAGCGGGGTGATCTGCGAGGTGATGAACGACGACGGCACCATGTCGCGCCGCGCCGAGCTGGAAGTGTTCGCTGCCGAGCATGGCTTGAAGATCGGCACCATCGCCGACCTGATCCACTACCGCATGATCCACGAGCGCACCGTGCAGCGCGTGTCCGAGCAGCCGATCGAGAGCGAGCTGGGCGAATTCAACCTGGTCACCTACCGTGACGCGGTGGAAGGCGACGTGCACATGGCCCTGACGCTCGGCAAGATCTGCGCCGAAGAGCCGACCCTGGTACGGGTGCACAACATGGACCCGCTGCGCGACCTGCTGCTGGTCAAGCAGCCGGGGCGCTGGAGCCTGCGCGCGGCCATGGCCGCGGTGGCCGAGGCCGGCAGCGGCGTGGTCCTGCTGCTGGGCCACCCGCTGGACGGCGACGTGCTGCTGGCGCACATCCGCGAAAGCGCGGGCGATGCGCAGCCCAAGGCTCCCACCACCTACAGCACCGTCGGTGCCGGTTCGCAGATCCTGCGCGACCTCGGTGTGCGCAAGATGCGCCTGATGAGTTCGCCGATGAAGTTCAATGCGATATCCGGATTCGATCTGGAAGTTGTAGAATACGTGCCCTCCGAGTGACTTGAGGCGGCCTGATCGCCCTTAAGCTCGAGTCAAAACCCTCCCGAGGCCGCCACAGCGCGGCCTCGCTCTTGAAGATGAGAACTCCGGAATGACCCTGAAGACCATCGAAGGTACCTTCATCGCCCCCAAAGGTCGCTATGCTTTGGTGGTTGGCCGCTTCAACAGCTTCGTCGTCGAAAGCCTGGTAAGCGGTGCAGTCGATGCCCTGGTACGCCACGGCGTCAGCGAAAGCGACATCACCATCATCCGTGCCCCGGGCGCGTTCGAAATCCCGCTGGTGGCACAGAAAGTCGCCCAACAGGGCGCTTATGACGCGATCGTCGCCCTGGGCGCGGTGATCCGTGGCGGTACCCCGCACTTCGAATACGTGGCGGGCGAGTGCACCAAGGGCCTGGCCCAGGTGTCCATGGAGTTCGGTGTTCCGGTGGCCTTCGGCGTACTGACCGTCGATTCCATCGAGCAGGCCATCGAGCGTTCCGGCACCAAGGCCGGCAACAAAGGTGCCGAAGCTGCCCTGTCCGCTCTGGAAATGGTCAGCCTGCTGGCGCAGTTGGAGGCCAAGTGATTAGCGACGAAAGCGATCGTTTCAACCCGCGCGATCCAAAACCCGCGGATGCCGGCAAGCCCTCGAAGAGCGCCAAGCGTCGCGAAGCCCGCAAGCTCGCCACGCAAGCGCTCTACCAGTGGCACATGGCCAAGCATTCGCTGAACGAGGTCGAGGCGCAATTCCGGGTCGACAACGATTTCACCGATATCGACGGCGCCTACTTCCGCGAGATCCTGCACGGGGTCCCGGCGAAGAAGGCCGAGATCGACGAGGCGCTCAAGCCTTGCCTGGACACGCCGCTGGAAGAGCTCGACCCGGTCGAGCTGGCCGTGCTGCGCCTGTCCACCTGGGAATTCATGATGCGCGTCGACGTGCCGTACCGCGTCGTCATCAACGAAGGTGTGGAGCTGGCGAAGGTGTTCGGCGCCACTGACGGCCACAAGTTCGTCAACGGCGTGCTCGACAAGCTGGCTCCGCGTCTGCGTGAGGCGGAAGTCAAGGCGAACAAGCGCTGATCGCGGCGCTGACGAGCCATGGGTGAGTTCGAGCTGATCCGTCATTTCTTCGCCGCAGCGCCCTGTGCGCAGGGCGGCGAGGGCGTGGCCCTGGGGATCGGCGACGACTGTGCCCTGCTGGACCTGCCTGCCGGCGAGCAGCTGGCGATCTCCACCGACACGCTCGTGGCCGGTGTGCATTTCCCCGCAGTCTGCGACCCGTTGCTGCTCGGCCAGCGTTCGCTGGCCGTGGCGGTCAGCGACCTGGCGGCCATGGGCGCCACGGCCATCGGCTTCACCCTTGCCCTCACCCTGCCCCAGGTCGGCGCGCAATGGCTTGCCGGCTTTGCCGACGGCCTCGGCCGCATGGCCGCGCGCTGCGGTATCAGCCTGATTGGTGGCGACACTACACGCGGCCCGTTGAGCATCACCGTGACCGTGTTCGGCCGGGTGCCGACCGGCCAGGCGCTGCGTCGCAGCGGCGCGCAGCCGGGCGACCTGCTGTGTGTCGGTGGTTTCCTGGGCAACGCGGCGGGGGCCTTGCCGCTGGTGCTGGGCGAACGCGAGGCGGCTGCCGATGTGGCCGGGCCATTGCTCGAGCATTACTGGTCGCCCTTGCCGCAACTGCAACTGGGCGAGCGCCTGCGCGGCCTGGCCACGGCGGCGCTGGATATTTCCGACGGCCTGCTGGCCGACTGCGGGCATATCGCCAAGGCGTCCGGCGTTGCGCTGCAGGTGAACCTGGCGCAGGTCCCCGTGTCTGCTCCTTTACAGGCTTTCCTCGGTAGAGAAGCGGCCTTGCATGCAGCGCTCACCGGTGGTGACGACTACGTGCTGGCGTTCACCTTGCCGGAAAGCGCACTGACCGCCTTGGCCCGCGAGGTGCACGTCATCGGTCGTGTACTGCAAGGCCAGGGCGTGACCTTGCGTGACCCGCAAGGCCAGGACATCACCCCCGTGCAGCGGGGCTATCAACATTTCAGGGAGACACCGTGACCGACCACCCCAACCAGGTGCCTGCGGAGTTCGTTCCGCCTTCGGTCTGGCGCAACCCGTGGCACTTCATCGCCTTCGGCTTCGGCTCCGGGACTTTGCCCAAGGCCCCGGGAACCTGGGGTTCGCTGGTGGCGCTGCCGTTCATCCCGCTGTGGCAGATGCTGCCCGACTGGGGCTATTGGCTGTTGCTGGGCATCAGCATGCTGTTCGGCGTGTGGTTGTGCGGCAAGGTGGCCAACGACTTGCGCGTGCACGACCACGAGGGCATTGTCTGGGACGAGATCGTCGGCATGTGGATCACCCTGTGGCTGGTGCCGGAAGGTTGGCAGTGGCTGCTGGCGGGGTTCCTGATGTTCCGCTTCTTCGACATCCTCAAGCCGTGGCCGATCCGCTGGGTCGACCGCCATGTGCATGGTGGGTTCGGGATCATGCTCGACGATATCCTGGCCGGCGTGTTCGCCTGGCTGGGCATGCAGGTTCTGGTGTGGGCGGTGGCCTGATACAGGGAGCGTTGCGATGGGCCTGAAGGCTGTGGTGCTGGCATCGATGCTGTTGGTCGCGGGGCCGGGTGCGATGGCCCAGGAGGCGCCGGCGCAGGTGCGTCTGGTCAGCGAGGCGTGGGTCGACTACACCAATGCCGATGGCAGCGGGCTGGCCTGGGACGTGTTGCGCAAGGTGTTCGAGCCGGCCGGGGTCAAGGTCGTGGTCAAGAGCGCGCCCTACAGCCGCGCCGTCGGGCTGGTGAAGCGCGGCGAGGCGGATGCCTGGGTCGGCTCCTACAAGGAAGAGAACGCCGACAACCTGTATCCGCAGTGGTACTTCGACCAGGACCATATCTATGCCCTGGGCCTGGTCGACAAGCCGGTGCCAACGCTCGAGACCATCGGCCAGTACCGGCTGGCCTGGGTGCGCGGCTACGACTACGCCAGCTATCTGCCCGGGATCCATAACTTCCGCGAGATCCAGCGTCGCGAGGGCATCCTGCCGATGCTCGAACATGACCGGGTCGACTTCTACATCGATGCGCTCGCCGAGGTCGACTATGTGCTTGGCCAGGCGCCCGATGCCACGCGCTTTCGCCGCACCCATGTCGCCGAGCTGCCGTTGTACCTGGCCTTCACCCACAGTGAGCAGGGAAAAGTCCTGCGCGACCTGTTCGACCGGCGCATGGAGCAACTGGTGCGCAGCGGCGAGCTGAAGCCGATCTTTGAGCGCTGGAAGCAGCCTTATCCGTTTACGGATGATCACCTGCCTCATCAATAAATGCCCCGCAGTCCGCTCCCGCAGGGGCCGGTGTGCGGCCATATGCATCTAACTTTTCGATCTTAAGCCACGATATTCCTCCTGCGCACCTGCGCCGGGCTGCTGATACAATCGGCCGATCTGAAAAATCCTACTGCCCAGGAGCACAACGTGCCCGTCGTCTTTGTTGCCGCCTCGAAACTCCCGACTCCCTTTGCGACCTTCACCATGCATGGCTTCCTCGACGAAGCCACTGGCCGCGAGCACGTGGTGCTCAGCCTGGGTGATATCGCCGACGGCGAGCCGGTGCTGGGGCGTCTGCACTCCGAATGCCTGACTGGCGATGCGCTGTTCAGCCAGCGTTGCGACTGCGGCTCGCAGCTGGAGGCCGCATTGCAGGCCATCGCCCGTGAAGGCCGGGGTGTACTGCTGTACCTGCGCCAGGAAGGCCGTGGCATCGGCCTGCTGAACAAGATCCGCGCCTACGAACTGCAAGACGGCGGTGCCGATACCGTCGAGGCCAACGAGCGCCTGGGCTTCGCCGCCGACCAGCGTGACTACGCCATGTGCCTGCCGATGCTCGAGCACCTGGGCGTGAAGTCGCTGCGTCTGATGACCAACAACCCGCGCAAGGTAAAGGCGCTGACCGACATGAGCATCAAGGTCGCCGAGCGCGTGCCGCTGCACACTGGCCACAACCCGCACAACCGCCTGTACCTGGCCACCAAGGCCGACAAGCTCGGCCACATGATGGGCAACAAGCACCAGGGCGAGGTGCCCCAGGCGTGACGCGCACAGAGGTGAAGCGGCGGCTGGCGCTGGCCTGGTGGCAGTATCTGGCCGTGGGGTTGCTGCCGCTGCCGGTGATGGCCTGGGCCTTTGGTGACGGCGAGGCGCTGATCCCGGTGCTGGCCATGCCGCTGTTCATCGCCGGTGCCGCCAGCATGTTCCTCAGCCTGCCGCGCTTCAGCGCGTACAAGCGGGCGTTGATCGCCACCGATAAGGTATTGGGCAGCGCCGAAGAACCGGCGGCCTGGATCGAGCTGGCCCGCGTGCGCCGCCTGGCCATGCTGTTCGCCTGCTTCCCGGCCTGGGTTGCCGCGCTGTCGGTGCTGGTCGGGTTGGAGGCGGTACCGCAGATTCTCCTCGCCCTGTCCACCGTGGTGCTGCTGTACCTCTATCGCATCCCACGCCAGCTCGGCTGATGCGGGCGCTGTTCGCCGGGTTTTTGCTGCTGTGTCTCGGCGCCGTGGCCGAGGCCGCGCCGCGGGTGGTCAGCCTGGCGCCGTCGATGACCGAGATTGTCCTGGAGCTACGAGCCGGCGAGTTGCTGGTCGGTGTGCTCGATGGCGGCGAGCGTCCGCCGGCGCTGGCCCGGTTGCCTTCCGTCGGCCGCCATGGCCAGCTCGACATGGAGCGCCTGTTAAGCCTTGAGCCCGACCTCTTGCTGCTGTGGCCCGGCAGCGTGCCGCCAGCCCAGCGCGACCAGCTCAGGCGCCTGGGCATCGCCACGTTCAGCGGCGAGCCCGGCAACCTCGACCAGTTGATCGACCAGATCGAAGCCATCGCCCAACGTATTGGCCGTGACCAGCAAGGCCGCGCCTATGCCGCCAGCCTGCGTGAGCGGTTGCAGGGGCTGCGCGACCGCTACCGGCGTGAGGCGCCGCTGCGGGTGTTCTACCAGGTCTGGGACAAGCCGCTGTACACCTTGGGTGGCCGCCAGGTGGTCAGCGACGCCTTGCGCGTGTGCGGGGCGCGCAATGTGTTCGATGACCTGGCCCAGCCCGCCCCGCAGGTCAGTGTGGAGTCGGTGTTGCTGCGCGACCCGGAGGTGATCCTGGCGGGCGATGAGGCGCAACTGGCCAGTTGGCGCAACTGGCCGCGGCTGAGCGCGGTGAAGGGCGAGCGTTTGCTGGTGGTGCCGGACAAGGGCCTGGAGCGGCCCAGCGGGCAGATGATCGAGGCCACTGCTCGGCTGTGTGCGTTGCTCGATGCTAGAGCGCCGGTGTCCAGGTAAGGCTCAACAGCCAGGTGCGTCCTTCTTCGCGATAGCCGTGCCAACTGCCGTCGTAGCTGTAGAGGGCGCGGCTGTATTGCTTGTCCAGCAGATTGTCCAGCTTCAGCTCCACCTTCACCTCGTCTGTCAGGGCCATGCCGCCACGTAGGCCGAGCAACCCATAGCCCCCCATGCGCCGATTGTTGGACGGATCGTCGTAGCTACCACTGACGGCCTGCCAGCTGGCCCCCACGCTGTAGCGAGCAAATTGTCGATCCACATCCAGGCTCAACGTGCGACGAGCGCGGCGTTGAAGGGTATGGCCGCTTTCCCGGTCACGCGGGTCGACCAGGCTTAGGCCCAACTGAGAGGTCCAACCGGCCCATTCCTGCTGCAGCGACAGCTCCATGCCATTGATTCGCGCATTTTCGACATTGCCGGGCCGCCTACGCTCGGGGTCGTAGTTGATTGCGTCGCGCAGGTCGGTGCGATACAGCGAGGCTTCCAGCCGTGTATCACTGGCCAGCTGGCTGCGCCATTGCAGTTCGTAGCTTTTCGAGTGCTCGGGGCGCAGGTCCGGGTTGCCGTACTGCACATCGTAGAGATCGTTGAAGGTCGGGGCGCGAAAGCCCTCGCTGTAGGAGAGCAGCACGTCGTTGCGAGGGTTCAGCGGGACAGTGAGGCTGGCATTCCAGGTGGTCTGGTCGCCGAATTGCTGGTTACGGTCCTGGCGTACACCCAGTTCGCTCGAGAAGCTGTCCCCGGCAAAGCGGTACTGGGCGAAGGCTGCGCGGTTCCAGCGGCTGTCCTCGCTGAAGTTCGCCGTACCGTGGAAGCGGTCCTGGTACCAGTCGCCACCCAGCATCAGCTGGTTGCGCTCGTCGAGTGTGAAATCGTTCTGCCAAGTGACCTGGTCACGGTAGGTGTTGTAGATGAAGCGCTCGTCGCTCATCTTGTCACGCTTGTCGTCACGGTTTTCGCTGTGGCCAAGTTCCAACCTGGAGTGCCAGGTGTCGCTCAGCTGGGCGTCGAACCAGGTGCCCAGGCTGCTGACGCTGAAATCGGTGTAGGGCTGCTGTGGATAACTCAGATAGGTGGTTTCATCCAGCCGCCCATAAGGATTGTCGTATTCACTGCGCCCACGGCTGTCGAGCAGGTTCAAGCCCGCTTCGAAGCGCTCGTTGAAGCTGTGGCTCAAGCTCAGGTTCAGCGAGCGGTTGCGATAGGCGTCATGGTCGCCATCGCTGGCATACGACGGCCCGGTCGAATCGATGCCGGCCGTCTCGTCCAGGCTGGCGCCGAGGTTGAAGCGGGTCGCGCCATCGCCACCGGACAGGCCCAGGCTGCGCTGCCAGGTCTGGTTGCTGCCGGCCGCCAGGCGCAGGCGCGGTTGCAGGCCTTGGCCCTCGCCACGCCGGGTGAAGATCTGGATCACCCCGCCGATGGCGTCGCTGCCGTAAACCGCCGAGCGCGAGCCGCGCAGCACTTCCACCCGTTCGATCTGGTCGATGCCGAGAAACTGCAGGCCGCTGTCGCCGGAGGTGGCGTTGGCGATGCGCACGCCATCAACCAGCACCAGGGTCTGGGCGGCCTTGGTGCCGCGCACGAAGATGCCCGGCAGGCTGCCGCGACCGCCGGTGGGCGCGACCTGCACGCCGGGCACGCGGGCGAGCAGATCGGTGACGCTGCTGGGTTGCAGGCGGTCGATGTCGGCACGGGTGAACACCGTGTTGGCGGCGCTGGTGGCGGTACGCGACTCGACCTGGCGGCTGGCGCTGATCAGCACGTCGGGAAGCTTGAGGGCGTCATCGCGGGAAGGTTCGGCTGCCAGGGCGGCGGCGGGGAGGCAGAGCAGGGGGAGGGCGCGGATCTTCATGGGGCAGTTCCATTGCAATCGCGGGGCAAGTCCCATCGGCGCACCGCCGCGACTTGCCCCGCGATACGGCCTTACAGTCCGAGCTTGGCCATTCGGGTTTTGACGGAGGCTTCGATCCCTGCCGCATCCAGCCCGCACTCGGCCAGCATCTGCGCAGGCTTGGCATGCTCGACATAGATATCCGGCAGCCCCAGGTGCAGCAGCGGCTTGACCACCGCTTCGCGGGCGAGGAACTCGCCGACCGCTGCGCCGGCGCCACCCATGATGGCATTCTCTTCGATGGTCACCAGCAGCTCATGGCTGGCGGCCATTTCCAGCACCAGTGCCTCGTCCAGTGGCTTGACGAAACGCATGTCGACCACGGTGGCATCGATCTGCTCGGCCACCTGCAGGGCTGCGGCCAGCTGTACGCCGAACACGAGCAGGGCGACCTTGCCACCCTGGCGGCGGACCACGCCCTTGCCGATGTCCAGTGGCTCCAGATCGCCGCTGATCGGCGCATTCGGGCCGGTGCCGCGTGGGTAGCGCACGGCGGCCGGGCCCTTGTAGTGGTGGCCGGTGCTGAGCATCTTGCGCAGCTCGTTCTCGTCGCTCGGGGTCATCACCAGCATGCCGGGGATGCAGCGCAGGTAGGACAGGTCGTAGGCGCCGGCGTGGGTCGGGCCGTCCTCGCCGACCAGGCCGGCGCGGTCGATGGCAAACAGCACATCGAGGTCCTGTACCGCCACGTCGTGGATCAGCTGGTCATAGGCGCGTTGCAGGAAGGTCGAGTAGATCGCCACCACCGGCTTGGCACCCTCGCAGGCCATGCCCGCGGCCAGGGTGACCGCGTGCTGCTCGGCGATGGCGACGTCGAAGTAGCGCTCCGGGTAGCGTTCGCTGAAGTCGATCAGGTCCGAGCCTTCCTTCATCGCCGGGGTGATGCCCACCAGGCGATTGTCGGCGGCGGCCATGTCGCAGAGCCACTGGCCGAACACCGAGGCGTACTTCGGGCCGCTGGTCTTCTTCGGCGCGACCGGCTTGTCGGCCGGCTCCAGCTTGGTGATGGCGTGGTAGCCGATCGGGTCGACCTCGGCCGGGGCGAAGCCCTTGCCCTTCTTGGTCACCACGTGGAGGAACTGCGGGCCCTTGAGGTCGCGCATGTTGCGCAGGGTGGCGATCAGGGTCGGCAGGTCGTGGCCGTCGATCGGGCCGATGTAGTTCCAGCCCAGTTCCTCGAACAGCGTGCCCGGCACCAGCATGCCTTTGGCGTACTCCTCGGTGCGGCGGGCGATTTCCCAGGCACCGGGCAGGCGCGACAGCACTTTCTTGCTGCCTTCGCGCATGCTCGCGTAGGTGCGGCTGGAGAGGATCTTGGCCAGGTAGTTGGACAGGCCGCCGACATTGCGCGAAATCGACATGTCGTTGTCGTTGAGGATCACCAGCATGTCGGCGTTGACTTCCTGGGCGTGGTTCAGCGCCTCGAAGGCCATGCCGGCGGTCAGCGCGCCGTCGCCGATCACCGCGATCGACTTGCGCGGGTCGTTCTGCAGGCGGGCGGCGATGGCCATGCCCAGCGCGGCGCTGATCGAGGTGCTGGAGTGGCCAACGCCGAAGGTGTCGTACTCGCTCTCGCTGCGGCGCGGGAAGGCGGCGATGCCGTCCTTCTGGCGCAGGCTGAGCATGCGCTCGCGCCGGCCGGTGAGGATCTTGTGCGGGTAGGCCTGGTGGCCGACGTCCCACACCAGCCGGTCATCCGGGGTGTCGAAGACGTAGTGCAGGGCGATCGTCAGCTCGATGACGCCCAGGCCCGCACCAAAATGCCCACCGGTCTGCCCGACGGTATAGAGCAGGTCCTGGCGCAGCTCGTCGGCCAGGGTCTCCAGGTCGGCTTCGGCCAGCCGGCGCAGGCCGGCGGGCGTGTCGGCGCGGTCCAGCAGCGGCGTGACCGGGCGTTCGCGGGGGATCTCTTGAAACGTCGTGGGCATCAGGCGAGTCGTTATAGGTGTGAAGACGCGGCAGTTTACCCCATTGTAGGAAAAGCTGCCCATTCAGTCGGGTGTGGCCAAGGTGTCGTTGATCAGCGTGGGAGCGGCGGTGCGCCGATGCTCCCACGGGTGCCTCAGTGGCGGCGTTCGACGATGTAGCGGGCCAGCGCCCGCAGTGGTTCGGCATTCTCGCCAAAGCCTGCCAGCGCGGCCAGCGCCTGGTCGCGCAGCTCCAGAGCATAGGCTTTGGCCGCCTCCAGCCCGAGCAGCGCCGGGTAGGTCGGCTTGTCGCGGGCGATATCGGCGCCCTGGCGTTTGCCCAGGGTGGCGGTGTCGCTCTCCACGTCGAGGATATCGTCCTGCACCTGGAACGCCAGGCCGATGGCCTGTGCATAAGTCTGCAGCAAATCGAGCTGGACCTGCCCGGCGCGGGCGCTGGCCAGGGCGCCGAGGCGCACGCTGGCTTCGATCAGCGCGCCGGTCTTGTGCCGGTGCATGTACTCCAAGGCTTTCTGGTCGAGCTTCAGGCCCACCGAGCCGAGGTCGATGGCTTGGCCGCCGACCATGCCCGCAGGGCCGGCCGCCTTGGCCAAGGCCTGGACCATCTGCAGGCGGATGGCGTCGGGCTGCGGGCTCAGGCGCGTATCGAGCAGGGCGCTGAAGGCCAGGCTTTGCAAACCGTCGCCGGCGAGGATCGCGCACGCTTCGTCGAAGGCCTTGTGGGTGGTCGGCTGGCCGCGGCGCAGGTCGTCGTCGTCCATGGCCGGCAGGTCGTCGTGTACCAGTGAGTAGGCATGGATCAGCTCAACCGCGCAGGCGGCGCCGTTGGCCTGCTCCGCCGGCACACCGAAGGCCTCGCAGGCGGCGTAGGCCAGCAGCGGGCGCACACGCTTGCCGCCGTTCATCACGCTGTAGCGCATGGCCGCGTAGAGACGCTCGAGCTCCTTTGAGGGGGCTTGGAACAAGGGTTCCAGGGCCGCGTCGACCCGGGCCTGGGCGCTTGCCTGGTACTGGGCGATCATGCCTCGGGCTCCGCGTCGAACGGTTGCGCGGCCAGCTCGCCGTCACGCTCCAGCAGGATCTGCACCTTCTGCTCGGCCTGAGCCAGGGCGCCCTGGCAATCGCGGGTCAGGGCGATGCCTTGCTCGAAGGCGGCCAGCGACTCTTCCAGCGACAGTTCGCCGTTCTCCAGGCGCTCGACCAGGGCTTGCAGGTCGGCGAGGGATTGTTCGAAATCGATGGAGGCTTTTTTGCGGGCCATGGCGACAGTCTCGGTGGTGTCCAGAACGGCGCGACACTAGCAGAGCGGGGCAGGGGGAGCAAATTGCAGGGCGGGTTCGTCGCATTTTGTTGCACTTGTACCCGACGGCCCGTCTTGCAATCTGCGAAGCAATCGAATTGTGGGGGTGGCGGCCCTCTGCCATAATCCGCGCGCTCTGGCCCGCAGGCCAGCGGCTTCCCTCCCCGACGTCATGTAATGGACTACGTTGTGAGCTTCCTCTCGATCGAATTCGGCCTCTGTTTCACGCTGTTCTTCCTGCTTTATTGGAGCCTGTGCTGGAGTGTCCGGCTGCAGAACCTGCTGCTGCTGACGGCCAGCTATGGCCTGGTGGCCAGCTTCAGCCTGCAGTCGCTTTACATCCTGCTGGGCTACAGTGTGCTGGTGTACCTGCTCGGCCTGCTGGCGGGGCGCTACCCTGGGCGCTGGTTTAGCCGCGTGCTGCTGTTGACGCTGGTGCTGGGCTGTTTCTACCTGTTCAAGTACCAGGCGTTCTTCGTCGAAGGCGCGCAGGCCGCACTGGCCACCGCCGGGTTCGACGTGGCGCTGCCGTTGCTGGAAGTGCTGGTGCCGATCGGGCTGTCGTTCTATACCTTCCATTCGGTCAGCTACCTGGTGTCGATCAACCGGCGCGAGCTGGCGCCGTCGGCGCCGCTGGACCTGGCCTTGTACCTGGCGTTCTTCCCCAGCCTGGTGGCCGGGCCGGTCAACCGCGCCCTGCATATGCTGCCGCAGATCCGCCCGCCGGCCATGCGCCAGGTGCTGGAGCCGCAGCGGGCACTGGGGCTGATCGCGATGGCGGTGGTCAAGCTGTTCTTCCTCAGTGCCTGGCTGGGCAGCGAGTGGGTGGACCCGGTGTTCGACACCCCAGGCAGCGCCACCCCCGAGCAGGTGCTGTTGAGCGTGTACGGCTACAGCCTGCTGATCTACTTCAACTTCAGCGGCTACACCAACCTGGTCACCGGCATCGCCTTGTTGCTGGGGTTCCGCCTGCCGGACAACTTCGACGCGCCGTATGCCGCACACAACCTCAAGGAGTTCTGGGGGCGCTGGCACATCAGCCTGTCGCGCTTCATCCGCGACTACGTCTATATCCCGCTGGGCGGCAACCGCCAGGGCGTATGGCGCGGCAACCTGAACATGCTGCTGGCGATGCTGGTGTCCGGGCTGTGGCACGGGGCGAGCGTGAACTTCATCATCTGGGGCGCGCTGCACGGCATGGGCCTGGCTATCTCCAAGCTGTTCAGCCAGTGGTGCCCGGGGTTCGCCAATCTGCCGGGATCGGGCTTGCTGGCGCGGTTGATGACCTTCCACTACGTGGCCTTCGCCTGGATCTTCTTCCGCAGCCCGACATTGGAGGGCGCGCTGGAGATGCTCGGCGACATCGCCCAGCTGAGCCTGGTGGGCCTGAACAGTGCCACGGGCCTGATGCTGCTGGCCTGCGTGCTGTTCGTGGTCAGTTATCCACAATGGCTGGCGCTGCTGCGCCAGAGTGGCGCGGCCTTCCAGCGCCTGCCGTGGCAGCTGTACCCGATCCCGCTCGGGGTCGGTGTGTCGCTGGTGATTTTCGCTTCGCAGTCGGGCGTGCCGGGGTTCATCTATGCAAGCTTCTGATAGCAAACAGCTGTTCCAGGTACAGATGGGCGCTGCCCGCGGCCTGTACGCGATCGTGGTCACCACCGCACTGCTGTTCTGGCTGAACCAGGACTCGATCAAACTCTACTGCCAGCAGAAGTACCACCAGAGCTGCGAAATCCCGCTGCTGGGGCAGATGCCGGCCTGGCGCACGGGGGCGCAACTGACGGCGCTGCTGGAGGCCCGCCGTGACGAGCTGCTCGAGCGCCTGCAGCCGGCGCCGCAGGTAGCCGAAGCGCCGCTGCCCGAGGTCCTGCCCGCGCCGATGCCGGTGGTCTCGGTCGACCTGCAGACCCCGGCGGCGCTGGCCAAACCGCTGCCGCACGGTGCGGCGCACACGCCGGCGCCTGTTCACGTGCCCCCGCCCGTCGCTGTAACCCCGTCCGTCGCGGCAGTGCCGGCGTCAGCGCCAATGCCAGCGGCAACTCCAGCACCCGCCCCGGCGCCGGTATTGCTGCAACCGGGCACCGTGGCCTCCCTGGCCGCTGGTGACGAGGTGTTCCTGGTCGGCGATTCGCTGATGCAGGGCGTTGCCCCGCACCTGGCCAACAGCTTGCGCAAGCGTTACCAGATCCGTACCGTCAACCTCAGCAAGCAGAGCACCGGCCTTGCCTACCCGGGCTTCTTCAACTGGCCGAAGACCGTGGCCGAGACCCTCGACCACGAACCGAACGTGCGCCTGATGGTGGTGTTCCTCGGCCCCAACGACCCGTGGGACATGCCCCAGGGCAAAGGCAAGCCGTTCCTGCGCTTCAAGTCGCCGGAATGGGAGGTGGCCTATCGCGCCCGGATCGATTCGATCCTCGAGCAGGCCCGCACGCACAACGTGCAGGTTATCTGGGTCGGGCCGCCGAACATGGAGAAGGCGCGGCTGTCCACCGCCATGGGTTACCTCAGCGGGCTCTACCAGGAGCAGACCGCGCTGTACGGCCAGTACTACGTGTCGGCCAACCCGATCCTCGGCTACGCCGACGCCAGCTTCGCGTACACGGTGCAGACCGCGCAGGGCAAGCGGGTGAAGGTGCGGGTCGACGACGGCATTCATTTCACCATCACAGGCCAGAAGATGATCGCCGAGCAGATACTGTCGCTGATCAGCTTTCCAGGCCTGACCGTAACAGGACATTGAGATGCGCCAATGGCATCACCTGCTGGGCCTGGCCCTGCTGATCAGCGCCGCGCCGGGTTGCAGCACCGGCGCCAACAGCGTGAGCGCCCAGCCCGCGGCGCGGCCCACCGCCGCGCCCGCCAGCCGCCAGGACGGCAACGTCGCCCTGCTCGCCGGCAAGCTGCGCAATGCCGGGCGTGCCCCGGTTGCCATCGTCCAGCTGGGTGATTCGCACACCGCCGCCGACCTGTTCAGCGGCGAGCTGCGCCGCCTGCTGCAGGCACGCTACGGCGACGGTGGCATTGGCCTGGTGCCGGCCTCGCCGGTGCCGGGGATCCGTAACGACCGAGTGATCATCAAGAGCGAGAAGCGCCAGTGGGAGCTGGTGTCGGCGCGCAACCAGCAGAGCCATCAGTTTCCGCTGGGCGGCTACCTTTCGCTGCCGCAGGCCAACCGTTCCAGCGTGATGCTGCAGGCGCGTGACGAAGACCGTCAGCGCTACAAGGTCTCGGCGTTGTACCAGTCCAGCGGGAGTGCCAGCCTGCTGGTCAATGGCGGCCAGCGCCGGGTGTTGCCGGCCAGCAACGGCCAGTGGCGCTTCAGCCCGGCGTTCGCCAATGTCGGCCTGCCGGTGCAACTGACGGTGGAGGGTGGCCGTGGCGTCGCCTTGGGTGGCTGGTACCTGCAGGGGCAGAAGAATGCCGGGGTGATCTATTCGACGCTGGGCATCAACGGCGCGCGCCTGGAGGTGGTGGACAAGTGGCAGGCGGGTTGGCGCGACAGCCTCAAGGCCGTGCGGCCGGACCTGGTGATCCTGGCCTACGGCACCAATGAGGCGTTCGACGACAAGCTCGACCTGGCGCTGTACCAGGCGCAGTTGGAGGCGACCCTTACGGGCGTGCGCAAAGACCTGCCGCAGGCGGCGATACTGCTGGTCGGCCCGCCGGACTCGATCAAGCAGCGCAAGGCGCGCAGTTGCGCGGCGCGCCAGCCGCAACCGCTGGCCTCGGTGATCCGTATCCAGAAGCAGATGGCGCGCAAGCACAAGGCGCTGTTCTGGGATTGGCAGGGGTTCATGGGCGGGCCGTGCTCGATCGCCGGCTGGCAGGCGCAGGGGCTGGCGCGGCCTGATCTTGTCCATCTGACAGCCGATGGCTATCGCAAGAGTGCGGCGGGGTTGTATGAGTATCTGAAGGGGCCGTTGGGGTTGCGTTGAGGCCTGGCCTCATCGCGGGGCCAGCCCGCCCCCACGAAGCACCTTGGTACTTGGCGTGGGAGCGGGCTTGCCCCGCGATGCCTTTGGATCAGGCCGGCTCGGCCTCCAGCTCAACCATCGCCTCGCGATAGCGCGCCAGCTCCTCGATGGTCAGCACCGGCAGGTTGTACTGCCGCGCATACACCGCCACCTGCTCGCCCCGGGCCATGCTGCCATCGGGGTTCATCAGTTCGCACAGCACCGCCGCCGGGCGCAGGCCGGCCAGGCGGGCCAGGTCCACCGAGCCTTCGGTGTGGCCACGACGGGCCAGCACGCCGCCGTCACGGGCGCGCAGCGGGAATACATGGCCGGGGCTGACGATGTGGCGCTGTTGCGCGGTGGAGCGCAGCGCGGCTTCGATGGTGGTGATGCGGTCCTGGGCCGACACGCCGGTGCTGACCCCTTCGGCCGCTTCGATGGTGACGGTGAAGCCGGTGCCATGGCGGGCCTGGTTGTTCTGCACCATCGGCGCCAGCTGCAGGGCGTCGACGGTGGCTTCGTCCAGGCACAGGCAGACGATACCGCTGCAATCGCGGATCATCATGGCCATGGTCTGCAGCGAAAGGTTCTCGGCGGCAGCGACGATGTCGGCTTCGTCCTCGCGGTCGTCGTCGTCGAGCAGCAGCACGGGGCGCCCGGCCTGGAAGGCGGCGATGGCGGCGCTGACGTTGGGGAATTGCTTGTTAAGCGGGGTGGACATGAAACGCTCCTCGTGAATGATCGATGAACGTCTCGGGGCGAACAAAATGCGCGCGCAAGGGCGCCTGGACGGCCCCTGCCAAACGCCTTCTTTCATCCGGACTATGACCGTCGGCCCTGGAATCTCACCAGATCTGCTGACCCCCGGCATGGCCGGGGCGCTCGCGGGCTCATCTTTCGATTTACCGCCGGTGGGGACTTTCACCCCGCCCTGAAGACTGGGCAAGCATACCGTACCGAGCCAGTCTGATGGCAAGCCCTACGACTTTAGTTGCTGCCAATCCAGCCCGAACCGCGTCAGGTACTTGCGCAGGCGGTCGGCGTCGTTAGGGTTGGCCTTCTCCTGGCGTGATACCGCGAACAGCTGGCGCCCGGCCTCGGACAGGCTCTGGGCGCGGCGGCACACATCGATCACCGCCTGCAGTTGTACCTGGTCGAACAGGTCCAGTTCGCGGCCGGCCAGCAGCGGCTCGGTTGCCGATTCCAGGCCCCAGGCATAGCGCAGCCGAGCGATCTCTTCCTCGACCAGTGCCTCGTCGATGCGCCCGCTGTCGGCCAGGGTCGCCATGCGCGTGATCGATGCCGACAGCTCGCGGAAGTTACCGGCCCAGCGTGCTTCGCTGGCGTGGGCGAAGGCCAGGTAGCGGCGCTTGGCTTCGAGGTTGAAGCGCACCTGGCGGCCTTGCTCACGGGCGTGGCGCTGCAACTCGAAATCCAGGTTCGGCTCGATGTCCTCGCGCCGCTGGGCCAGGCCCGGCAGGGCGAAGGTCCACAGGTTGATGCGGGCGAACAGGTCTTCGCGGAACGAGCCGTCGGCGACCTTGGCGCGCAGGTCGCGGTGGGTGCCGGCGATCAGTTGGAAGTCGCTTTCCACCTCACGGTCGGCGCCCAGCGGGAAGAAGCGCTTTTCTTCGATGGCCTTGAGCAGCATGGCCTGTTCGTCGGCGCCCAGCTCACCGATTTCGTCGAGGAATAGCATGCCGCCGTCGGCGGCGCGCAGCAGGCCGTCGCGGGCGTTCTGCGCGCCGGTGAAGGCGCCTTTGGCATGGCCGAACAGGGTCGACATGGCGCCGTCGCCGCGCAGGGTGGCGCAGTTCACCTCGATGAAGCGACCGCCCAACTGGTGACGACCGCGCTTGAGCTCATGGACGCGGCGGGCCAGGAACGACTTGCCGGCGCCGGTCGGGCCGACCAGCAGCATCGGCGCCTTCGAGCGCAGGGCGACCCGTTCGATCTGCTCGATGGTGCGGTTGAACCCGGGGTTGCGCGTGGCGATGCCGGACTTGAGCAGCGACTGCCCCTCGACCTGTTCCCGGCGAAAGCGCGAGGCGATCGGGTCGTAGCGCGACAGGTCGAGGTCGATCAGCGTGGCGATGCCGGCCGGGTCGCTGTTTTCGTCGTGCTTGCGCGAGGGCGAGGTCTGCACCAGGCGCGCCGGCAGGTAGCGCGCCTCGGTGAGCAGAAACCAGCAGATCTGCGCGACGTGGGTGCCGGTGGTGATATGCACCAGGTAGTCCTCGTGCTCGGTGTCGAAGCTGTAGCCGCTGGCGAAGTCGTGCAGGGCGCCGTAGACCTCCTCGAAATCCCACGGGTTGCGCAGCGCCAGAGGATGCAGGCGCACCTCGGTGCCGGGCGAGACCTGCTGGATGTCGGCGCGGATTCGCTCGGCCAGGCCGAGGTCGCGTGCGCCGGGGTCGTGGATCAGTTCCAGGCGGTCAAGAGGCAGGTCGGGTTGCTGGCACAGGCTGATGGTCGGCCTCCACCGGTTCCAGCGTGCGGCGCCCTTGCCGTTGCGATCGAGGGTGGTGCCGAGAAAGCCGATGGCGACGAGAGGCTTGGTCATCCGTGATTATCCAGCAAGATAAATAGGTATCTAATGGTATATGAAAATTGGAATCGTCATGACCATTGCAGTGTGCCGTTGAAATCGTAAATTGAAATTAAATCGTTATAAATCAGTTAGTTAATAAATATTTTGAGTGTCGGATAAAAAACTGGCACGCCGCTCGCTATACCCCTTTCGACCGCATCGCCAGGCAGGCCCTCGGGTCAGGGGATATCAACCCCCGCCGGTGCACGTACCCACCCTCAGGTGTCGGTGTCGTGCATGCCGCCGCCGCAACGACCGGTCACTGCGGCGCAAGCCTGTAAACAGGCTTGCGAGGCGCTCGCCGGGCCAAGTCCCGGCACTACCCTCCACGGTAGCTACAACCGCAACACCCGCAGGTGGGGCACAGGCAACGCAACCAGGGCCAGGATGGTCCGCTTTTGCGAAGGACGCCTGGGCCACCGCTGGCTCACCCGGCCCGTGGGCCGGGCCTGGCGCAACGATGGAGGCCGCCGGAGCAACACTCCCGGCCCCGGACTCCGCCAGGCTTCGCCCACGGCGCTCGGTGAGTCGGCGACCACCCGCAACCAAGGACATTGATAAAAGGATGAGCATGATGAAACTGTTGAAACGCTTTGTGGTGAAGAAGAACGAACGTGGCCTGCTGATGAGCGAAGGCGACTTCGTCTCGATTCTCGAGCCTGGCCAGTACCAGCGTTTCGACTGGCAAGACCGGCTGACGGTGACCACCTTCAGTCTCCAATCCCCGCTGTTCGACCACCCGCTGGCGCAGTACCTGCGTGGGCATGAACCAGCTCTGGTCGAGCAGCATTTCGAAGCCATGGACCTGGCGCAGCACGAGGCCGGCCTGCGTTTCGAGAACGGCCGCCTGGTCGAGTTGCTGGCACCGGACAGTCGCCGCCTGTACTGGAAAGGCCAGGTCGAGCATGGCTTGCAGCGCATCGACCTGAATCAGGGCCGGCGCCTGGACGATGAACTGGTGGTCCGCCTGAACCGCCCCGGCGTGGCCGGCACGGACCTGGTGCTGCTGGCGCTGGTGCCGGCGTTCCATGTCGGTGTGCTGAAGATCGACGGCATGGTAGCCGGGTTGCTCGAGCCGGGCCGCCATGGCTACTGGCGCTGCGGCAGCCAGGTAGCGGTGGAGATGGTCGACACTCGCTTGCAGGCGCTGGAGGTCAACGGCCAGGAGATCCTCACCCGCGACAAGGTCAGCCTGCGCCTGAGCCTGGTGGCCAACTGGCGCTACACCGATGTACTCGGCGCCCACGGGCAGATGAGCAAACCGGTGGAGCACCTGTACCGCGAACTGCAGTTCGGTTTGCGTGCCGCAGTGGGCACCCGCACCCTCGACGAACTGCTGGAAGACAAGCAGTCCATCGACGGTAGCGTCACCGAGCACCTGCTGGCGCACCTGCAAGACAGTGGCCTGGAGGTGAGCAGCCTGGGGGTGCGCGACATCATCCTGCCGGGCGAGATGAAAACCCTGCTGGCGCAGGTAGTGGAGGCAGAGAAGGCTGCCCAGGCCAACGTGATCCGCCGGCGTGAGGAAACCCAGGCGACCCGCTCGCTGCTCAACACCGCCAAGGTGATGGAAGGCAACCCCACGGCCCTGCGCCTCAAAGAGCTGGAAACCCTGGAGCGGGTGGCCGAGCGCATCGACCGGATTTCGGTGTTCGGTGGCCTGGATCAGGTATTGAATGGCATGGTCAGTCTCAAGGCGGGTTGACCCTTTGCGACACGACGTACGCAACAAGGAACAAGGTAATGAACATACTCGAAGTGGCGGGCGGCAAGCCGATCAAGCTGTGGACCGACGGTGTGCCGGTCGAGGACGACGCCCGCAAGCAACTGATGAACACGGCGAAGATGCCGTTCATCTTCAAGCACCTGGCGGTGATGCCGGATGTGCACCTGGGCAAGGGCTCGACCATCGGCAGCGTGATCCCCACCGTGGGCGCGATCATCCCGGCGGCGGTGGGCGTGGACATCGGCTGCGGCATGATCGCCGCGCGCTCCTCGCTGCATGCCCGTGACCTGCCGGACAACTTGCATGGCCTGCGTACAGCCATCGAGAAGGCCGTGCCCCATGGCAAGACCTTCGGCCGTCGCGACCAGGGTGCCTGGGACAACGTGCCGAACCACGCCGACCAGGTCTGGAGCGGCCTGGCCGGGCGCTTCAAGGCAATCACCGACAAGCATCCGCGCCTGGAGAAGACCAACAACCGCCAACACCTGGGGACACTGGGCGGCGGCAACCACTTCATCGAGGTCTGCCTGGACGAGGCCGACCGCGTCTGGTTCATGCTGCACAGCGGCTCGCGTGGCGTCGGCAACGCCATCGGCAACCTGTTCATCGAACTGGCCCAGGCCGACATGCGCCAGCACATGGTCAACCTGCCGGACCGCGACCTGGCGTATTTCGAGGAAGGCAGCCGCCATTTCGCCGACTATGTCGAGGCGGTGGAGTGGGCGCAGGACTTCGCCCGGCATAACCGCGAACTGATGATGCAGGCGGTGGTCGCCGCCACCCGCAAGGTGCTGGGAAGGCCGTTCGAGGCCAGCCTCGAAGCAGTCAACTGCCACCACAACTACGTGCAGAAAGAGCAGCATTTCGGCCGCGAGGTATTGGTGACCCGCAAGGGCGCGGTGTCGGCGCAGAAGGGCCAGCTGGGCATCATCCCGGGCTCGATGGGCGCCAAGAGCTTCATCGTTCGCGGCTTGGGTAACGAGGAATCGTTCTGCTCGTGCAGCCATGGCGCGGGCCGGGTGATGAGCCGGACGAAGGCCAAGAGCCGCTTCACCGTCGAGGACCAGCAGCGCGCCACCGCCCATGTGGAGTGCCGCAAGGACAAGGATGTGATCGACGAGATCCCGATGGCCTACAAGGACATCGATGCGGTGATGCAGGCCCAGCGGGAGTTGGTCGAAGTGGTGCACACCCTGCGTCAGGTAGTGTGCGTGAAAGGTTGAAGCGGGCGACAGCGGCCAGCTGGATGGGCACCTGCGCGGCATCGTCCAACGCAGCGCGTCGCAGGAACTGCGCACTGCATCGCTGTCGCAGCGACCGTGTGCCACGGGGTTGGGTACCCGCATGGGCTGCCCTGAATCCAGCTATTCGGGTGCTCGACCGAGTGTCACAGGCGTATTGCCGACTCAAACGGATTCCGGTATTGGTGGTGGCTCTTTGATATCTATTTGTTTTCCGGTCAGCCGTTCAGGGCCCGACCGTGCCACTCGAACCCCAGCAGTTCACGATTTTCCGCACCCACCCGGTTGATTGAAGTGACACAGGAGTCGTCATGCAGGCAGCGAAAGAGCTCGATCAGGTCACCAACGTGAGTTTCCTCTTCGGCATTGCCAAAGTGCAGGCCGAGGCGCCACCGGACTATGCCCGTCAACACCTGCTGCGTTACCTCGCAGAGTATGGCGAGCAGGGCGTGGATGAAGAGCGTCTGCAGCAGATGACCAGGCTGATGGCCGCTATCCCGCTCACCTCGGCCGATACCTTGCCGACGTTGCGCGATTCGGTGCTCAGGCAGCATGCCGCGCGCACTGCCTGCATCCGCCAGGCTGTGGAGCGCCAAACGCCATTGCTGGAAGGCGAAACCTTGCTGGAGGAGAGCTTTGCGTTTCTCGGCAAACCATACAACGGCTGTCGTGTCCGTTCGGTGGCACTGTTGCGCACTACCAACTATGGGCAATTGGTGTACCTGTTCAAGGATGTGGTGGTGGGGCAGGATGGCCAGTTGCTGTTCATCGAGGCAGTTGGCCCGGTGAGCTCGCCAGCAGCGGATCTGGAGCTGAGCTCGACGGATGTCGTTGCAGCGGCATTCGGTGAGCTGGGTGGCAAGCTGGCCACGTCCCTGGCCTCCGCTGTCGGTGGTGCAATTGGCAAGGCACTGTTCGAGCAGGCCTTTCCGCCAGGCGTGCCGAGCTACTTCGACCAGGTCTATGTTGAGCTCAAACGGATTGTCGGTGGTGAATTGCAGCAGAGCCTGATCGACAGCATCGACGGCTCGATCAAGAGCATCCAGCAGCATCTGGAGACCGAATACCTGCCGGCCAAGGAATCACTCGATTTCACGCTGCTGGAGGATCGCAAACAACTGTTCGCGCTGTTGCAGAAGTACGAGACCACTTACCTCTCCGGCCCGGGCGGGATGCTGGGCACGCTGATGAACGAGAAGTACGCCAAGCTCGGTTTTGGCGTGTTCCTGATTGCCGCCGGTGTGCAACTGGCGTTGTTCCAGGAGATGGCTTTTGTCGATCCGAACGGCCTGGGACGCGATGGCACGCTACGCAGCCCGCTGCAGTCCAGTTATGGCCAGCCCAAGACCGGCACGGTTGCCAGGGCCGCGAAGATGTACGCCGAGTTCGCCGCCGAGCTGTGGCCGCGGATCATCAAGGACCGTGAAGCGAAGATCAGCCATGATGTGCGCAACATGTGCGCGCCGGGTGATACTGGGGGTACCAGCTGTCATCGCTATGGGTGGCTTGACGATGAACTCGAGCGTAGTGTGCTGCTGCCGTGCACCTGGAAAACCAAGGTGACGCTGTACCGTGTCTGCGATGGTGACAAGAGTGGCAAGAACCCCAACCTCGACTTCATGAACGAGCGTTTCGCGAATTACCCGGTGGAGCGGGTCGAGGCGCTGCGCAAGTCGTTGGGTGTGCCGGAAACCATCATCGAGCAGTGGAGAAGCCTCATCGAGACGCCGGTCCGGCCAGCGCCCGAGCCTGCTCGCCAGGCCTGATGGGTGAGGCGCTGGCCAGGTGATTGGCCGGCGCCTGCGGGCGACCCTTACCTGTACATCCCTTCCACCACCCTACGCAGCGAGGCTGCCAGCATCGGGCCGTGCCCCAACCCCGGGAAGCGTTCGTAGCGAACCTGCAGCCCTGGCACCTGCGCCAGTGCGCCGGCGAGGTCATGCAGCGCTTTGCCACTCTCGTCGCCCGGTGAGCCGTGTGGCTCGTCAGGCTCGTCGGTGCCTCGCATCAGCAGCAGGTTCGGCCGACTGTCGCTCATGTGCAGCCCTTGCGCCTCTGCGACGATGGCACCGTCATTCCACCACAACGATGGGCTGGCAGCCGCGTAGCTGCTGAACATCCCTGGGCGGGTGAACAGCGTATGCAGTACAGCAAGCCCGCCATAGGAATGGCCCCAGAGGGTTTGCCGTTGTGGATCGATGGGCGCGACCGTGGCGACCATCGGGCGCATGCGTCGCTCGAGCAAGTCGAGAAACCCGTCGATACCACCGCTGGGCTGGCCGGTCAGTGGGTCATGCTGGTCAACCCGGCCTGGCACCTTGGGGGTGTAGTCGTAGGTGCGGGCACTGCGCTCGATGCGTTGGTCGGTCTGATAACCGATGGCAACCAGCAGGGGGGCCTGCCCGCTCGCCAACTGCTCCAGTTGTTGCGGTTCGAGGGCACCAATGGCGGCATTGCCATCGAGCATCCACAGCACCGGGTAACCGCTGGCAGGTGCAGGGTGCAGCGGTTTTCCCACCCACAGGCGGTAGTGGCGCCGGCCGTCCGCCGAGTCCAGGTCAAGGTGGCTGAAGCGATAGGCCAGGTCCTGGCGCTGCAGCAGGGTGCGGTCCATTTTCTGCTCAGGTTGGGGGCGCGCATAGGCGGGCGCGGTCATCGCCAGTGCCAGTACGAGCGGAAGAATCTTCATCGGGCGTACTCCTTGTAGCGTCCAGGGCAGGCCGCCGCTGCGTCGATGGCGTCGCGGCGGCACAGGTTCAGAAGGAGGCGGTCAGGCTGGTATAGAGGGTGCGGCCCGGTTCGTTGTAGGTGGCCGCGCCCGCGCCCTCGATCCCGTTCACCGCCTGGGCGTTGCCGGCGCGGTACAGGCGCTTGTCGAACAGGTTGTCGATGCCGGCGGTGACGCTCAGGTTTTTAGTGAGCGCATAGGTGCCGCTGGCGCCGACCAGCGCGTAGGGTGCCACCTGGTCGTTGGCGGTGCCGGTGACCCGCTTGCCCTGGTAGTCGTACTTCTTCGGCGTCTGCTTGCCATACCAGGCCACGCTCAGCTGCAGCGACAGGTCGTCGGAGGCTTGCCAGTCGAGCATCGAATTGAGGGTGTAGGCCGGGGTCACCGACAGGGTCTCGCCAGTGGTCTTGTTCTTCGATTGCAGCATGTAGGTGAAGTTGTTGCTCCACTTCAGCTGTTCGCTCAGCGGGATGGTCAGGGTGCCCTCGAAGCCCTCGACCAGCGCTTTGGGGATGTTCTCCCACTGGTAGAGGGTGGCGTTGGCGTTGGCGCCGGTGCCACCGGCTGCCTGGCCGATGCCGCTCAGGCCCGAGTCGATCTTGTTCTTGTAGTCGTTGCGAAAGTACGTCAGGCCGGCGACCCAGCCGTTGTCCTGGAACTCGATGCCCAGTTCCTTGTTGACGCTGGTCTCGGCCTCCAGGTGCGCGTTGCCCTGCAGGTAGCAGCTGGTGCTCTGCCCGTAGCAGCCCTGGCCACGGCTGTAGAGCAGGTAGTCGGGGTTGAGCTGGTACAGGTTCGGCGCCTTGTAGGCGCGGGCGATGCCGGCCTTCAGCGTCAGGGTGTCGCTCAGCGCGTGGGACAGGTTGAGCGACGGGCTCCAGTTGTCGCCGACGATGCTGTGGTGATCGAAGCGCAGCGCCGGAGTGAGCATGGTGCCGGGCAGCAGTTCGATGTTGTCCTCGGCGAACAGCGAGAAGATCTGCGCCTGGCTGCTGGTACTGCGGCCGCTGCTGGTCAGGCCGGGCACGCTGCCGCCTTCGCTGGTGGTCTGGGTATTGGCGCTGGGGTCGTCGAGCTTCTGCTGGCTCCACTCGCTGCCCAGGGTCAGGGTCTGGTCGCGCCAGGCGTGCAGTGGCAGGTTGAGCTCGCCGTGGGCGGTCAGGTCGCGCAGGGTCGAGGTGTAGAAGTCGGTGTTGCTGAAGATACCTTCGGTGCCACCGGCCAGGCCTTCGTTGATGCGCTGGTTGCGGGTCTTCTCGTATTGCAGGAAGGCCATGCTGCTGCCGAAGTCCCAGTCGCCACGGTGAGTGATGGCGAAATTCTCGCGGTAGAGAATGTTGGTTTCCTTGCCCAGCATGCTTTTGACGTTGGCATTGGAGTTGGTGTTCTGCGTATCGCCCGCGTACAGGTTGCCTTGGCGGCTGAAGCCGGCTTCGAGTTCCAGGGTCTGCTCCGGGGTCAGGCGCCAGCTCAGCAGGCCGTTGAGGTCCTTGTTGCGCACGCCTTCGCGGCCGGCGGGCAGGGTGCCGGCCTGGGTGCCGGAGCGTGCGGACTCGTGGCCGGCGTTGATGTCCCAGTCGTCCGCGTCGGTCTTGGCCACGTTGCCGTACACCCGATAGCTGAGGGTGTCGGTCAGTGGGCCGTTGAGGCCGAAGCTCACGCGCTTGGTGGCGCCTTCGTCACCGTGCTGCGGGAAGTTCTGGTACACGGTCATGTTGCCGTGGGTCTCGCCCGCCGGTTGCTTGGTGATGATATTGATCACCCCACCCATGGCCCCGGAACCATAGCGTGCCGCCGCCGGGCCGCGGATCACTTCGATGCGCTCGACCTGGTCGGCCGGCACCCAGTTGGTGTCGCCGCGCGAGTCGCGTTCGCCACGCCAGCCGTAGCGTACTGAGCTGCGGCTGCTGACCGGCTTGCCATCGACCAGGATCAGGGTGTTCTCCGGCCCCATGCCACGAATGTCGATCTGACGGTTGTTGCCGCGTTGACCGCTGGTGGAGTTGCCGGTCAGGTTGACCCCCGGCATGGTGCGGATGATCTGCGACAGGTCGTTGGCCGGCGGGCGCTTCTTGATGTCTTCGGCGGTGATGATCGACACTCCGGGCGCCTGCTTGGTCTCTTCCAGCGCGGTGGCCACCACGTTCTGGCTTTCCAACTCGATCGGTGCGGGCTGGTTGGCGGCGTGCACGGCGCTGCTCAGCAGGCAGCTGGACAGCAGCAGGAAGGGTGATAGGCAAAGCGGGCGGGGCGACATGTGTGATCTCCGGCGCGGCGGGCTGATTTCAAGAGATCACAGATGGTAATAGCTCTTATTTGAGAGTAAAGCGCATTAACTTTCTAAACACTTTCGGCCGCGGGCAGCAGCAGGTGCAGGCACAACCCAGGGTAGCCATTGCTCGCCCAGAGCCGTCCGCCCTGCAGCTCGATGGCGCGCCGGGCGATGGCCAGGCCCAGGCCGAAACCGGCGCCGCTGCCGGGCAGGCGGCGATAGGCCTGGAAGATCGCTTCGAGCTCCGCCTCCGGCACCCCAGGCCCGTGGTCGCGCAGGCACAGGTGCCAGTGCGTGCCCTCGCGCCAGCCCTCCAGGCTGACCTGGCCACCGGCGGGCGAATGACGGATGGCGTTGCGCAGCAGGTTTTCCAAGGCCTGGGCCAGGCTGTCCAGGTGGGCCTGCACCACGCAGTCGAGGCCGAGCGAGCAGGGCAGTCGCGCCATCGCCCAGCCGCTCTCGAAGCAGCTGTCCTGCACCAGCGCTTCCCACACCGAGAGCACCAGCACCGGCTCGGTCGCCAGTTGCGGCTGCTCGGTGTCCAGCCACGCCAGGTCGAGGGTGTCCTCCAGCAGTTTCTGCATGTCGTCCACTTCCCGGTCCAGGCGCTGGCGCAACTGCTCCGCGGGCAGGCCGCTGTCATGGGCGATGCGCAGGCGCGCCAGTGGCGTGCGCAGTTCGTGGGACAGCGTGCGCAACAGCAAGCGTTGCTGGTCGAGGCTCCTGCGCAGGCGCACGGCCATGTGCTCGAAGGCCTGGGCCAGTTCGCCCAGTTCGTCGCGGCGCTCCTGCAGGGGCAGGCCGGGGCCGTCCAGGTCGTCTGCGCGCAATGCGTCGGCGCGGTCGCGCAGGCGGTTGAGGGGCACGACCAGGTGGCGGTACAACGCCAGGCCCAGCAACAAGGCGAGCAGGGCAGGGGCCACGCCGTGGGTGATCACGTGGGTCCAGGGGGTCAACCCGGTCGGCAGCAGGTGCTCGGGGAGCTGAATGACCAGGCGACCGTCCTGGGGGCGGCTGGGGAACTCGATGCTCACATAGGGCAACTCGTCCTGCAGGCGCCGGCTCATGGGCCAGTCGAGCTTGCGCATGAAGGTCAGGCGGCTGGCCTCCTCGGCGCTCAGCGGGGTGGAACCGAGGCTCTGCAGGTGCGGGCCGATGATGGCGACCCAGGTGTCCTCCTCGGCTTGCAGCCGGCGGCGCAGGCGCTCCACGCCGTCGGCGCCGTCTGTGCGCCAGGCCTGCTCGGCCTGTTCGGCGAAGCCTGCCAGGTACACCCGGTCGGCGGGGGCGAGGAAGTAGGTGCTGCGCTCCACCGACAGCCCCCAGGTCCAGATCAGCCAGGTCAGCAGCAGGCAGAAGCACACCTGCAGCAGCGCCAGTTTCCATAGCAGCGGATGCCGGCGCATCAGGCGCTTTCCGTGTCGACCAGGATGTAGCCCTGGCCGCGCACGGCCTGGATTTCCAGGTGCCCCGCACCGATGGCGGCGAGCTTGCGGCGCAGGTTGCAGACATGCACGTCCAGGCCACGGTCGAGGCGGGTGTAGGCCCGGTGCAGGACGCTCTGGTAGAGGAAGGCCTTGCTCAGCGCCTCGCCGGGGTGGGCCTGCAAGGTCGCGAGCAAGCGGTACTCGGAACCGGTCAGCCCGGCGTTCTGGCCATGGTGCGCGACATCATGGTTGGCCGTGTCGAAGTCCAATGCGCAGGCATTGCGCGGAGCGGGCGGGCGCCGGTCCAGCGCCACCCGGCGCAGCAGGGCGTCGACCCGGGCATCGAGCTCGGCCAGGCTGAAGGGTTTGGGCAGGTAGTCGTCGGCGCCACGGGTGAAACCGCTGATGCGGTCCTGCTCGGCACCCAGGGCCGACATCAGCATCACCGGCACGGCCTGGTGCCGGCGCAGTTCGTCGAGCAGGCTGAGGCCGTCGACACCCGGGAGCATGATGTCTAGCAGCAGCAGGTCGAAGTGTGTCTGGTGTATCGCATTCAAGGCCTGGGTGCCGTTCTCGCAGGCCTGAACACTGAAGCCACGGCGCAGGAAGTGGTGTTCCAGGTCCTGGCGCAGGCGGGGATCGTCTTCGGCGAGGAGGAGCTTGGGGGACACGGGATTGCCTTGATGAGAATACATTGCAAATACGAATCATCCCATTGACGGCGGTGCCGGGGCAATGGCCAGGTGCTGGCATTTCGTCGCGTTACACGGCACATGCGGGAGCAACTGTCTTGAGGGGATTTTTTTAGAAAGATCCTTTCAGACATAGCTTCGCCAGCGACTCCCTCCAGATGGAGTCGCTGGCGAAGCCCG